>CALLRP010000042.1 GCA_938014335.1 uncultured bacterium | reverse complement strand
TCACCTCCGCCAATCCTTGCCGCGCCAATATCTTCGTTATGGCACTCGTCAATGTCGTCTTCCCATGATCCACATGTCCTATCGTGCCAATGTTTACATGCGGCTTCTTCCGCTCAAATTTCTGCTTCGACATCGCTGTATCTCCTATGTCTTATATTGTTTTTTTTAACTTTTTGTTAACTGTTCTTATTTTTTTATATTAAACAGAGTTTATTTACCCTGTAGTTTAGGTCTACGGTTCGAAACGGTAACTGCTACCCATTCGTTCCATGATACGATTTCCCACTTCAATGGGGACTTCTTCGTATCGTTCAAATTCCATTGCATAATTGGCTCTTCCTTGACTGCATGACCGAAGGTCGTTAGCATAGCCAAAGAGTTCTGCCAAAGGTGCCAAGGCATGTATCACCTGCCTTTGTCCATCTACTTCCATATGGAGCATTCGTCCACGGCGATGGTCTAAATCGGCAATAATATCGCCGGTATATTCTGGTGGCGTGTCTATTTCCAATCGCATAATTGGTTCGAGCAAGATAGGACGCGCATTCATAACCGATTCTTTGACTGCCATTGAGGCGGCTATTTGGAATGCCAAATCAGAAGAATCTACCTCGTGATAAGAACCGAAGGTAAGAGTAATTTTCACATCTACCATGGGATAGCCCGCTACAATACCTGTTTCAAGGGCCTCTTTACACCCTTTTTCTATAGCTGGTATATAGTTTTTCGGGATAACCCCACCTACGGTTTTATCTTCAAAAATAAATCCCGAACCTCGAGGCAGAGGCTCAATGGTCAATACGACATGTCCGTATTGTCCACGACCACCTGTCTGACGGATAAATTTTTTATCCGCGGTAGCAGACTGACGAACCGTTTCACGATAGGCTACTATGGGCTTTCCTACATGAGCCTCGACATTAAATTCTCTTTTCATTCGGTCTATGATAATTTCGAGGTGCAATTCGCCCATGCCTGCAATAATTGTTTGTCCGGTTTCTTCATTGACCCGAACACGGAATGTGGGGTCTTCATCGGCAAAACGATGTAATGCATTGGATAAACGGTCCTGGTCTGCCTTAGTCTTGGGTTCGATGGAAATATAAACCACCGGTTCCGGAAAGGTCAGAGGCATAAGTGCAATCGGATGTTTTGGAGCACAGAGTGTATCGCCCGTTAGAACACTTTTACAACCAATAACTGCACCAATGTCACCGGTCCTCAATTCTTTGATCTCAGACCGTTCATCGGCATGGAGTTCAACAATTCTGCCTAAGCGTTCTTTTATTCCGGTTCGTGTATTGAGGAGGGTTTGTCCTGTTTCAACAACACCGGAGTATACTCGCACAAAGGTTAGTTTACCGACATGCGGATCACTCAAAATTTTGAACGCTAATGCAGAAAATGGCTCATCATCCGAAGGATGGCGTAGCACTTTTTTATTTGGGTTCTGGGGTAAAGTCCCCTCATACGGAGGTAAATCTATAGGCGATGGCAGATAATCTACCACCGCATCCAGTGTTAACCGTATTCCCTTATTTTTAAGTGCACTACCACATAGTACCGGCGTAGCAATTCGGTTAATACAAAGTCGACGAATAGCTTTTTTGAGTATATCTACAGGAATTTCTTTACCTTCTAAATATAACTCAAGAACCTCTTCGTCATGGTTGGCAACCACTTCGATTAAGTGCATTTTCCAGAAGTGAGCGTCATCGCGATATTCTTCTGGAATTTCTTCGGATACCTGAACGCAATTCACAGTTTCTCCGACCCAAGTGATCATTCTTTGATTGAGCAAGTCAATAACCGCACGGAAATTTTCTTCACTACCGATGGGAATTTGAACAGGAAGGGGCAATGCGTGGAGGCGATGTTCGATAGAGTCAACCGCCTGAAAAAAATTGGCGCCAACCCGGTCCATCTTGTTAATAAAAGCAATCCGCGGAACTTTATATTTTTCCGCTTGTCTCCACACGGTTTCGGACTGAGGTTGAACGCCTGCAACACCACAAAAAACGATGATGGCTCCATCGAGAACCCTCATACAGCGTTCTACTTCTGCTGTGAAATCTATGTGTCCCGGAGTATCAATGATATTTATCCGATGGCCATTCCATTCACAGGCAGTGGCTGCTGAGGTTATGGTGATACCGCGCTCCCGTTCCTGCTCCATGTAGTCCATGGTAGCGGCACCGTCATGGACCTCGCCCACGCGGTGCACCCGGCCGGAGTAGTACAAGACGCGTTCTGTAACGGTGGTCTTGCCGGCATCTATGTGGGCCGCTATCCCTATATTTCGGATATTTTCTAACGGGTATTTGCGTGGCATATAATTCTGTTCCTTAGCATCTTTTGCTCCGCTTATACCCAGGGCCCTGGCACATGCTGTATTCAACTTTCAAGTATGATTTCCTGTCTATCTTAGCAGGACAATCTTTTCTTATTACAGCTGTGCAACGCCCCGATATTACGGAGCGCGTTGCTCAGCCTGTTGTTCTCATTCTCCTATGTTCTTCTTTAGAACTCATATGCTAATATCGGAAATGGATAAACGCCTTGTTGGCTTCTGCCATGCGGTGTGTATCCTCGCGTTTCTTTATTGTATTTCCTTGTTTGTTATAGCAATCCATTAACTCCGCCGCCAATCGTTCTTGCATGGTTTTTTCACCACGATTCCTCGCATAACTGCGAATCCAACGGAAAGCGATGGATGTTCGTGTGTTTGGTTCAATTTCTACAGGCACCTGATAGGTAGCACCACCGATACGGCGTGATTTTACATGCACCAATGGTTTCGCATTTTCGACCGCAGTTGAAAAAACTTCCAAAGGGTCTTTATCCGGTACTTTTTTCTTTAATATTTCTAACGCGTTATATACAATCTTTTCTGCTACGCTTTTTTTACCATTTGTCATAACGATATTGATAAATTTAGCCACTAAAGTACTGTTATACTTTGGGTCGGGCAAAATTTCTCGTTTTTGCACTTCTCTTCTTCTTGGCATTGCTCATCCTTCGCAACTATGATTGTTTCGGTTTCTTTACACCATACTTGGAACGACTCACCCAACGACCGGCATGGACCTTTTTCCCACCTTCATCCTTAACACTAGCCGTCCCCCCCATATCACCCATGGCATCTAATACACCACGGATTAAATGGTAACGGACGCCGGGAAGGTCCTTTACACGACCTCCACGAATCAATACCTGAGAGTGTTCTTGTAGATTATGACCCACACCCGGTATATATACAGTTACTTCATATCCATTCTTTAGACGCACACGCGCCACTTTCCGCAGAGCGGAATTGGGTTTCTTCGGTGTCATGGTATATACACGCGTGCATGTGCCTGAGGCTTGCGGACACGCCTTTAATGCTGGGGCTTTCGTCCGATTGGGTCTCGGCTTACGAGCATTTTTTAATAATTGACCTATCGTTGGCAATGATAATCCTCCTGTTCGTTAAAACAGAATTATTCGCTTCATTTTTTATGGATAACTCATTTTTTGCTGTGGGCAAAATAGTATATCAAAAACAGATATACGATTTCAACTTCGTATTATTTCTCTGTTTTTTTACTCACATTCTTTGGCCGGGTCTTGCCATAAGAACCGCGCCAAATTTTACCGCGTTTTGTTCTACGGTCACCTTTACCCATAAATATATTTATAATCCTTTTCTTCAGATAAAAATGATTCCATAATGTAAAATTGAAAAGAGGAATAATTATAAACAAAATTGAATTCAAATGTCAAATACTAACTATTTCATTTCCTCGACATCTTGTTTCAAATTTTTAATCTTTTGGATTTGTTCTTCCACTTCCTTTACCAATTTTTCATGTTCTACAAACGGATTCATAATCTCCGGTAAGTATTGAATAAACTCTTCTGTTATTTTCTTCCGTAATCTTCGGGCACTGAAATAGACAAGTTTATCATATAACCAGAAACTACCTAATATACTCATAATCAACACGATGCAAGAATGGAATATAAAATTTTTCCCTTGGTAATAGCCCAGGAAATATCCAGGAATAATCTGCCACAAAAAATATCCAAAGACTGCATACATTGGCACATAAAACAATTCAATCAAAAAATAATTCGCTAAATATTTTGATTTTTTAACGAGATAATAATCAATTTTCTCTGTTAAAAAATGTTCTCCATTATTTTTAAAGTTCAGCATAAAATTTTCAGATATAGAAGGAACCGTATCTTTTTTAATTTTAGCTTTATCAAGTGCAAAAGCAAGTTCATATTGGGCTTTTTCTATTTCACTTATACATTTACTCGAAATGGGTATAACTATCCCCCTTACCATTTCGCCAATTTTCTTTTCAAAATAGGTGCTTTCTTCTTTTTCAGATGTAAATGTTCCTTTAAATAATCTCCATGGACGAATTACTTTAGAAATTATTGCTAACATATTTTTAAATGAATCTCTTATCTGTACAATTACAAGAAAAATTCCATGCAATTCGAGTGAAATTTCGTCCTTTAGTAAATGATAAAATGTCCCTGTTTCCCTTTTAAGTTCCCTTTGAATGATGAGGCTATTTTGAGCTACCCATTCCCTCCTTTTCCTATCCATAAATTCTTTTAGTTCTTCGACGGCGGGCTCTGTTTTATCTAAAAAAGTATCTATTTTTTGAATTATTTTTTCTATTAATCCATGAACATTAGCAGTTTTTATCTGGCGGATTTTCGCATCGGTAAGTTGACGAGCAAAAAACTCCTCCAATTTTTGAAAATCATACTCATCTGTATCCATCCCTTCGGATTTTATCCCCAATTTTCTATCCAATGCACGAAGAGCATTCACCCGGAAATAAGCCATAGGCTCTATTCCATTTTGTTTTAATTTCTCCAGCCAATCTCCCATAATAGAGGGTTTGTCTGCACTTATTTTTGTTTCCACCAAGACAAAACCCCGTTCTTTATTAACTTCGCGTATAATACTCCATGTTGCTTCTTCAAGATATTTATCTTCATTACCGCATAATAGTATTAGGTCACATTTTTCGACCATCTTTTTTGTAAAATTACGGTGTTCTTTTATAACAGTATCTGTATCGGGAGTATCAATAAGAACAATATTATCCAGTGCAGAACGAGCATATAATTCACACATCTCCTTAAATTCTAAATCAGGGTTCCAGTTAGGGGGATGATAGATAATAGGTTTATTGGTACAGGGTCGCATTTCAGAAGTCTTTGCAATTTTATCGCCAGCAATAGCATTAATAAGTGTTGATTTTCCAACACCTGTACCACCTACAATAGCAACAATTAAAAGCGATTCGATTTTGTTACTTCGCTCTTCTAACTCTTTTAAACTTCCTTTTAATTCTCCTGCTAAGAACTCGAAACGCTCCCAACTCCCTTTGTAGTTTGTTAACTCTTCTAACTGTTTTATAACATTGTCTAATTTTGATTTAGGTAGCATGTTCCTATCCTCGCTCATTAATGTTTTTCCACAACCCGATCTTCCCTCGGATTAACACGATCTTCTGTGGGTAAGTTCTTTATTCCTTTCCCAAGCAAAGAAAACTTATCATTAAAAATTTTCTGAACCTCCTCTTCAAACTGCTCTGCAAAATCGATGTATTTATATATATCTTGAAACACATCTTCTAACACTTCTGCTTTCAGTATTTGGGTCAGCTCTGCTTGTTTACTTAAAACCCACTTCTCATAGAGTAAATTAATACTTGCCTGAAATTCCTTATGTCCAATCCTATCAATGAACACAGCACTACTTAATATTCCACCCCCTGCTAATATTTCTACCCAGGGACCCATATATGGCATACCATAGACTATTGAAATCAAACCCGTACCCAATAGTAAGAGAGAAAGTACCCTTTTCCCATACAAACTATATAAATTCAGTGAGCTTAAGATATCGCTTACGATATTTTCGATTTCTTTCTGCATCCATTCAAGCTTCATGGAGAGAAGGGGTTCCATCTCGGTAATAATCTTTTGTAGTAAAACTTCTCGACGAGTATGCAACTTATGTAATCGTTCATTGATTTTTTCACCTAAAGGCCCCATTTCCGCTATTAATTCGGACTTTAGTAAACAATCTAAAAATGCATTAAAACATTCTTCTATCATCCAACGGTGTTTTTGTTTGATTTCAATCTCTGTCTTTTCTTTATCCTTTATTACCTTTGCAAAGCTACTACGATGTCCTAAAAATATGTGCGTAGGAAAGAAAATAAGGTATTTAAAATAGCCTATTTGTCTTCTTAACTCATAGTTAATATCTTCCAGTAATCGAAGCCCCTGAAATGGGACGAATTTTTCCTTAACAATTCTATTCTCTAAATAATCTTCGAAGTATCGAACCTTAAAAATAAGGTGGTTCAAAGACTCAATAAATATATTTTGATACCACCTCCCAAGTTCTTCTTCAAATCTTTGAATAGTCTTTTTCATAATTTGGGCTTTTGTTTCCTGAACTGGGAAAGAATGGATATATTCCCTTAAATCAGGGACAGTATCGGTAAATGATTTAATAGGTTTTTCTAAAATATTTTCACCATAAGGCCAGCGCGGAAAATAAAAACAAGGATAATTTTCTTGAATTCCTATTTCTTTTAAGAAATCTTTTATTTGTTCCTCTGCAATTTGATGGTATTTGGGGTTATCTCTCTCTACTTTGTTCATTATTGGAATAACAATCTTCCCTTCCTCAAGGGCCCGTCGAAAAAACTTTACTACGGCATCGTCTTTATACTTCGAATCACTTATAACGGCAACAATAATATCTCCCGCAGATACTATTTTCTCTGCTATTTTCCAGTGTTCCTTTGCAATAGAATCAATATCCGGTGTGTCTAAATATAAATAGGTATCGGGAAGAGATTCCTCTTCTTTAACTAAAAGAATATTATTAGGTAATGATGGAGCAATTGCCTCTTCCTTGTTTTCCATCCGCACTGCCTCGAATTCAAGGAACATACTATTATTCAAACACTCTCTCGCTTTCCTCTCCGAAGCAATAAGTACAGGTCTCTTCGTCGCTGCCGCTTTATAATCCGTTGCTGTGATTTCCTTTTTCATCAACACATTCGTAATAGTAGATTTACCCGTATTAGTCCCTCCAGCTATTGCAATAACCAGGCACCCTTCCCGTTCTAAATGGGGCAAAATCTTACCTATAAAAAGATCTTCCCATACAGAAACTTCTTCCCTATCGAGTATCTTTACTTCTGAATTAAATACCCTTTCTTTAAACTGTTTCCACACTTCTGCAAATCTGTCAATCCAATTACATTCCATATAACCAGTTCCTCCATTTGCTAATTATAACAATTCTATTCCAATAGCAAATCGATTTAACGATTTAAACAGATTTATAATATTACATCAATATCTTATACGAATATTCATTTACAAATATTCATTAGAATTTATTTTTAGTTTTAGAGAGAAAATAGCGACACAAATAAAGTTTAATAGTTTTTTATACTTGTAGTAATGGATTAGAGAGTATCTTGCTTTCTTTATTTTAGTTCAAATATCTTACTTGAACTGCTTTATTCGTGTATATTTGTGTAATTTGTGGCTTAAAAATTAACCTAAATGAGATTAAATCCCTCGAATAAAAAGGTATCGTTTCTGATAGGTACTATTTCAGGTTTAAATTAATATGTTTAAATAGGTAAGATAATTAGGAATAATTTAACTATTTGAATAATAGGAGCAATAAAAATATGAAGGACACTTATGCTCTTGGTTTGGATTATGGAACCAATTCGGTTCGAGCGTTAATTGTTAATGTTCATACAGGCGAGGAAATCGGTACTGCAGTGTTCAATTATCCCCATGGGGAACAGGGTATTATTTTATCTCAGAAAGACCCCCATCTGGCTCGCCAACACCCCGAAGATTATATTATCGGTCTGGAACAAGTTGTCAAAGAGGCTATAGAAGATGCCCAATCGCATAACACGGGGTTCCATCCTGAAAGCATCATTGGCATAGGTGTGGATACTACAGGCAGTACTCCTCTTCCTGTGGACCGTGAGGGCAAACCATTGGCTTTCTATGATGAATTTTCAAATGACCCTAACGCTATGGCATGGCTTTGGAAAGACCATACATCCTATACGGAGGCAGATGAAATTACACAGCAAGCAAAACAGCAAAGACCTCATTTCCTCGCTAAATGTGGTGGGACTTACTCTTCTGAGTGGTTCTGGTCAAAATTGCTACATTGTCGTCGGGTTGCCCCTAAAATTTTCACATCTGCCTATACATGGGTTGAGTGTGCAGATTGGATACCTGCTGTCCTCACAGGGACAACTCACCCGAATAAAATGAAACGATGTATTTGTGCAGCGGGACACAAAGCTATGGCAAATCCTTCATGGCATGGCTATCCCGATGAAACATTTTTAGGTTCCCTCGACCCCGAATTAGCACGAATTCGTCAGACCCTACCCGATATACTCTTTTGTGTAAAGGATAAAGCGGGGGAATTAACGCCAGAATGGAGTGAAAAATTATCCTTACGAGCGGGCATTCCCGTAGCGGTAGGAGCATTTGATGCACATTTGGGTGCAGTCGGCTGTGGTATTGCTCCAGGTATATTGACAAAAATTATAGGCACATCAACCTGCGACATGATGGTCGCTCCAATGGACACCTCCTTACCCGATATTCCCGGTTTATGTGGAATCGTCCCGGAATCTATTTTGCCAGATATGTTCGGATTGGAAGCAGGTCAGTCCGCTTTTGGCGATATTTACAACTGGTTCGTCCAATACATTCAGCCGGGTGGTCCCATCGAAGGTTCTCATGAAAAACTTACCGAAGAAGCAGGTAAACTTACACCTGGGGAGAGTGGACTATTAGCATTAGACTGGCATAATGGGAATCGAACAATACTTGTTGACCCGCAACTGACAGGGGCCGTTATTGGATTAACACTTCTTACCCGACCTGCAGAAATATATCGTTCTTGGATTGAGGCAACCGCTTTTGGGGCACGAGTCATCATGGAACGCTTTGAAGAATATGGAGTGAGAGCAGAGCGCGTCATTAATTGTGGTGGTATTGCTATGAAGAATCCGCTTGTTATGCAAATCCTTGCTGATGTAATGGGCAAAACTATGGAAATCTCTCGCAGTCAGCAAACATGTGCGCTTGGTTCTGCTATCTGTGGTTCAGTAGTAGCAGGCTCAGCAAACGGGGGACATGATAATTTTGATTCAGCTGTAAAAGCAATGACCGGGGTTCAACCGACAAAATATATACCTAACCCTGAAAATCAACAAATATATAATCAACTATACAAATTATACCGCCAATTACATGATGCCTTTGGCACAAAGGAATACCAAGGTAACCTTGCCAATGTTATGAAGGAACTGCTTAATATCCGTAGAGGCGTTTCTCAATAAAATGGAAGCCTTCATATATTTTTCGGGAAATATCATACACCATATTTACATTAATTAATAGTGAATCCTGCTTGAAAAAATCTTAAATGGAATTGTTTCATTATAAAATGATATGCTTTTTAAATATTTGGAAGGTTGTTTTTGGAAATAAAGTTAAAAGCAGAAACAATAAGGAGTGTCAAACATGTCAAAATTAGCAATCTTCGGCGGGAAACCAGTTCGTTCAAAGAATCAGAAATTAGCGACCTGGCCTATCAGTGATAAGAAAGATGGGGAACTGGTGAAAAAAATAACATTATCCAATCGGTGGTCTTTTGATGGTGAGTATGAATGGAAATTTGCAGAGGCTTTTACGAAATATCAAGGCGCAAATTATGGATTGTGCTGTGCCAATGGGACAGTAGGTATTCAGTTAGCATTAGAAGCATTAGGTATCGGAGCGTATGATGAAGTAATTGTCCCGGGAATGACATGGCAAGCTACTGCAGCGGCATGTTTGGATGTAAATGCTGTCCCCGTTTTGACAGACATTGAACCTGATTCATGGAACTTAGATTTAGATGCAGTGGAGGCCAACATCACACCGAAAACAAAAGCGGTTATTGTAGTTCATCTCTATGGTTCCACTACGGATTTAGACCGCTTACAGAAAATTTGTAAAAAACATAAATTGTTTCTGATTGAAGACTGTGCTCATCAGCATGGGACATTCTGGAAGGGAAAAGGGGTCGGTTCAATTGGAGATGTAAGTTCGTGGAGTTTTCAGGAATCGAAAGTACTCTCCTGCGGAGAGGGCGGTTTCAATATGTGTAAAACAAAAGATATATTCTATAAGATTTACAGTTTGAGGAATTGTGGAAGACCCTATCCTGCTTCCCCTGCGGTTTTTGGATTAAAGAAACCTGTGGGTATGGAAACAACCTTGCAATCGGGTAATTTCCGTCTTACAGAATGGCAAGCGGCGATATTATTAGGGGGGTTGGAGCGTTTAGATAAGCAGGTAAAATTCCGCGATGCAAATGCCATTTACTTAAATTCTCTTCTTGCAAAAATTCCAGGAATTAAACCGATGATACGCCGTCCCCAGATTACGCAACAGAGTTATTTCAATTTTGCTTTCCGAATTGACCCCGAAGAATTAAAGGTAACAAATTCCCAATTCTGTTCGGCACTCAATGCTGAGTTAAGTCTCGGGGATGCTTTTGAGCCTCCGTATGAACCGTTAAATGCCTGCGGATTGTATAAGCCCCTTACCAAAAAACGCCATCAATTAAACGATAAATATTGGAAGGCAATTGATCCGAAACAATATAATTTGCCCATATGCACAGAAGCACATACACGAAGTGGTGTCGTTGTTCACCATGTTATGTTGATGAATCCGCGTTCCGTAATGGACCAGGTAGCAGAAGCAGTCAAGAAAGTGGTTGACAACATTGCCGAAGTGCGTAAGATTAAAGCCGGTGGCGGAAGAAAATATAGACCTTTAGCAGTATAAACATACAAAAAATATTACATAAAAATCTTTTGTTTTTTACAGGTAAATCTAAAGAGAAGGAAACTTATCTATATGGAAAATGTTGTTATATTAGGTGGTGGACCTGCAGGGTGCACCGCTGCACTCTACACGGCACGTGCAGACCTCGCACCCCTTGTGTTAGAAGGGGAACCCAGTGATGATATCCTCCCCGGAGGACAGTTAATGACCACCACCGAAGTTGAAAACTTCCCGGGCTATCCCAATGGCGTATCGGGACCTCAATTAATGGCAGATCTAAAAAAACAAGCGGAACGATTTGGTGCACGATTCGAGTACAAAACAGTATCATCTGTTGATTTGAAAAAGTATCCCTTTATAATTTATGTGGGTAATGAAAAGATTGAGGCAAAATCTATTATTATTGCTACAGGTGCCAGTGCTAAATATTTAGGCTTACCTGCGGAACAAAAGTTTTTGAACCATGGAGTATCTGCATGTGCTACTTGCGACGGGGCACTTCCTCGCTTTCGTAACAAACCCGTGGTTGTAGTAGGGGGTGGCGATAGTGCAATGGAAGAAGCCTTATTTTTATCCCGTTTTGCCGAACGAGTGCATGTTGTCCACCGTAGAGATAAATTCCGTGCCAGTAAAATTATGGCAGACCGCGTCCTGACTCACCCCAAAATTGTTGTAGAATGGAACTCTGTGGTTGAGGATATTTTAGGAAATGATAAAGAGGGGGTTACTGCAGTTCTACTGAAAAATATGCAAACAGGACAAATAAGAGAAATCCCCTGCTCAGGTTATTTTTGTGCAATTGGACATACACCTAATACGGGTTTGTTTAAAGATTATCTTGAATTAGATGAACAAGGATATATCGTTACCAAACCGAATAGAACCGCCACGAATATAGAAGGCGTATTCGCATGTGGTGATGTCCAAGACTCCTACTATCGGCAGGCAATTACAGCTGCCGGAAGTGGTTGTATGGCGGGAATCGAAGCAACGCGTTGGTTAGAGTCTAAGGAGTAATTATGCTCCCGAGCCAAACAATCCTACAAGGCGGAACAAAGCTTCGATAATATTGATAATTTGTAGTATGGCGTCAAGAATTAATAAAAAGTCCATGAACTTCGCTCCTTCTTTGATGTTATCTTTATTATAAATTATACCTTAAAATTTGTGAATATGTGAAAAATTTAAATAGATCGTGTAAATATTATTCTCCGAATGTAATAAGGAATGTATCCAGAATAATAAAATAAAAATAAAATAGAGAACGTTTGTTAATGACTATACTTAGTAAACTATTAAGGATACAAATGTCTTACAAATCTCCTATTTTATGTAATTAAAAAACAATAACGAAAACCAAGGTATAATTTCAATCTATGGGAAAAAGAATTGTTCGTTTCTGTTGTCATCATTGTGGTCATTGTTGCACGGATGTTATTTGCTGTCCCACTCCATTCGATGTGTGTCAGATTGTCAAGGGAACCCATCTTCATCCTAAAAAGTTTTTGACTTTTATTGAACCCCAAGATATCGAAGGAGTAAATAAATCTGATCCCACCTGGCTAAAAATGGATGGCAAAAAATACATGATGGCTTTAAAAAGAACCTCAAAGGGGTGCTTTTTCCGAGATAGGAGAAAAGGAAATTGCAAAATTTATGAACATCGGCCTTTATTATGTAGATTATTCCCATTCAAATTAAGACAAAGTCGAACGGGTAAGGTACATTCTTTTTCTTTGCATAAAGATGTAGGCTGTCCTAAACATCGTGATGGAATCGTTTACACAGACCATCTGGCAAAAATTTGGGAAGAAGACCTAAAACACCAAGAGGATTATCAAGACCTTGTGGCATTTTTTAATAGTCAAACCCAAAAAGAGAGAAAACCTTTTGATTTTATTGACTTGTTCGTAGTAATAATAAAGGATAAGAAAAAGTCCAAATCAAATAAACATTAATAAAAATACAAAAGGAGCAAATATATGAAAACATTATTTATTATTGCTATGGTATTTGCAGTGCTATTATCATCAAATCTATATGCAGAACCATTAAAAATCTTGTATCTCACCAAATCCTCTGGATTTGAGCATAGCGTCGTAAAGAGGGAAAACAATCAACTTTCCTATTCTGAAAAAATCCTCGTAGAATTGGGAAATAAGAATGGTTGGCAAGTAGAATGCACAAAAGATGCTTCTAAAATCAATGCAGAGAATCTGAAAAATTACAATGTGGTCATCTTTTATACCTCCGGTGATTTAAGGCAGGCCGGGACCGATGGACAACCCCCTATGAAACCTGAAGGTGAACAAGAATTAATCCAATGGATACAAAATGGTGGCGGATTCGTAGGGATTCATCCAGCAAATGATAGTTTTCACTCTGAAGGAGACAAAATAAGTGATTATGTAAAGATGTTAGGCGGAGAATTCGAAACACATGGGAAACAATTTAAGGGGAAATTAGAAGTGGTAAGTAAAGGACATCCTGCATTAGGAAGTTTTCCGGATGGCTGGGAAACCGAAGAAGAATGGTATGTTATGAAAAATTTAAACAAAGAAACAATGCATGTCCTTGTTTTACTGAACCCGGGAGCAGAACGGCAAAAGCAAAAAATGTACAATATTCCCAGTTATCCTATTGTGTGGTGTTCTGCGAATGGAAAAGGTCGGGTCGTTTACAATGGATTAGGACATCGTGAAGATGTTTGGGATAGCAAAGAATTTCAAGAATTATTAAAAGCAAATATCCTTTGGGCAAGCGGTCAAGGCGAAACCCAAGCAGAACCGAACTACAACTCAGTGGTAAAATAATATCAAACCCTTCAAAGGTGTCTGACAGGTCTAACGCGTTTGACCTGTCGGACACCTCCACCTTTATTAAAAGTTTCTCAAATCTTCATCATCTAATGGTATCACTTGTTCTGGAGAGACCACATCTGCTTTCCCAGAATGATGAGGCAATGCTGTAGGCGTTAGTTTTCTGCGCTCTTTCATACCTTTTCCCTGTGAAGTGGGAGGCAAACTTTTGGTCACAGGAGTTCTGTGAACGGTTTTATTTTCCGGTAACGCCATATTGGGTTTTACCTCACTACTTCCTTTACTACCCTCCAATATTCCTCGGAGGACACCTACCATACGATTTAATTCTTCTGCCTGAGCAGATAATTCTTCACTCGCCGCAGCCGCCTCTTCGGAGTTTGCCGCATTAGACTGAATAACTTGATTCATCTGTCCTACCGCTTGATTTATTTGTTCAATACCCTGAGATTGCTCGTTACTTGCTGCAGAAACTTCACCAATGAGTGTTGCCACCTTTTCAACACTTTGTGTAATTCGCTCTAACACATTGGCTACCTCCTGACTTACCTGCACCCCCTCTTCTGCATGCTTCTGAGATTCTTCTATTAACTGTGCGGTCGTTTTTGCCGCTTCTGCACTGCGTTGGGCCAGTCTCCGAACTTCCTCTGCAACAACGGCAAAACCTTTTCCCGCTTCACCGGCACGAGCCGCCTCTACCGCTGCATTCAGAGCAAGGAGATTCGTCTGGAAAGCAATTTCATCAATGGTCTTGATAATCTTTGCCGTTTCATCTGAGGATGATTTTATTTGTTGAATTGCTTTCGACATTTTCATCATGATTTCACGACCATGCTCCGCAGATTGCTGTGCTTCGGTTGCGGTATTGTTTGCCTGTCGAGCATTATCCGCATTCTGTTTGGTCATCGAGGACATTTCTTCTAAAGATGCCGAAGTTTCCTCTAAACTCGATGCTTGTTCTGTTGCTCCTTCTGCCATCGCCTGGCTGGAGGCGGCTACCTGTCCTGAGGCTTGATTTACCTGTTTGGCTCCATCACTCAAACTGGTGATAACTGCATTCAGAGGTTTGGTTATAGCCCATGTCACTAATAAAGCAAGAACTATCCCAAAAACAATTCCTATGATTGAAAATACCAGGACCATTAAACGCACTGTGTTCATAATGATTTGTGAATTTTGCTCTATAGCCTCCGTAAAAGCCGTAATTTCCTTAACTAAATTATTTGCATGAGTAACTAAATTTTGAGTGGATTTTCGGTCTGCCAGGATTGCCTGGTAATACTTGTTCCCTTGAGCGAGATAGTCAGTAAAATTCTTTTCTAAATCAGCCACAATCGCTTCTAATTCAGAAATTCCCTGCACCATCTTCTTCCATTCTCCTACCGACTGTTGAAGAGTTTGAGCTTGTTTTTGAAACCCTTCCCACTCTTTGTCCCCCTGATAGGCTCTCAAATATAGTGCTGTAACCCGCAACAGGAAATAGGGTTCGATTACTTTTTGGTCTAAACCTGCCTGTATTTCAGACCACTTTTGATAATTTGCAAAATCCTGACCGCTTAATGCAGTGGCTAAAGCAGGCTTTATTACCTGCTCTCCAGCTTTCCCTATTCCTTCGGTTATTTTCCAGCCCAGGTCCCTCCATATACTAAAAACGGAATCCTTTTCTTTTGTCGCAGAGACCAATTCTTCAAATGCAGAAAGATAGTCACTGGCTATTTTTTGAGCAGTTTCCATTTGTTGAATCATCTCCGAAGAAATGCCTTTTGTTTGTTGAAGCCTTTTTATCATAGAAACTAATTCTTTCTGTGCGTCACGGAGTTGCTCATCTACTGTTTTTTTACCCTCCTCTGCAACAAAAGCCTGTCCTGTTTGTGCAAGATAGGAAAAATCCCTGCGTAGTTTTGCACATTTATCTACCTGTTTGTAAACTTCATTTGCTTGATTGGATAAAGACATGCTCCTGTAAATTCTGCTGAGACCATACCATCCCATTCCTGATGTGAGAGCCAAAATAAAGACCATTAGTCCAAACGATAAAAAAAGTTTAGTGGAAAGACGAAAAGATTTCAACATAACATAGTCCTTTTTATTTTAATTTTAATGACTTTTTAATACTACATCTTATTCTTATTATAGAATTTATTGAAATAAAAAAACAAATATAGGAATAATTATGTTATCCCCATATTTAATAATTTCTTATTGCTAATTTTATACAAAAAAATAAGCTCTAAAGATGGCATCCATAACGATTAAAAAAGGACAAAAACACATTAAATAAACTAACTAATGGTGAGGGAAAGTTTTTTTAAGAAGTCCCAGGGATAAATACTGGATGTATGACCATCACTCCAGAAAATACTTACTGCGTAATGACCTAAAATTTGAAATTGTTCAATTTTTATATCTTCGGGTACTTCTTCGGGTTTTAATACCGGTTCCCCTGTCAATTCATCTACACAATAAGCACATTGGCATGCCCGCCGGAGCTTGATCAGTGGAATAGACGAATAGGTTCCATCTTTCCAATCTACTACTAATTTGTTTTCTTGTATTTTTAATTCCGGAGCAGATAGAGCATTTGCTCTTCGCTTCCCAATTTCACGCTGTATCTGATCTATCAAAGGTTTCCATATATCATCATAATCAGCCCCCGCAGTTCGAGTTGAGGCATTTTGAAAATTAGAAAGGAGGGGAATCTTCGCTAATATCGGTAGCCCAAATCGCTTTTGTAAATCCCCCGTGCCATTTCCAAATAAGAAATGTTGTTTACCACAACCATCGCAGATAAAATAGGACAGATTCTCCACAATGCCTAACACCGGGACATGTAGCTTCTCAAACATTAAAATTCCCCGTGCTACATCTACAAGAGATAATGTTTGAGGAGTGGTGATGATAATCGCCCCATCTAATTGAACCTGCTGAAGCAATGTTAGTTGAATATCTCCTGTGCCAGGAGGGAGGTCTATAATTAGAAAATCCAGAGGTCCCCATTCTGTCTGGTGTATCAATTGGGAAGTATAGGTGGAAACCAAAGGGCCACGCAATACGGCTGGGGCATCTCCTAAGATATAGCCTAACGACATGGTTAATAGTCCATCTACTTCAACCGGCATAATTCTCTCGTCAATAATGGCAACATCTGCATGAGGTCGATTCATCAGTGTCGGGAGTGAAGGACCGTAAATATCCAAATCCATTAGCCCTACCTTAAAACCACTTCTTTGTAATGCTCGTGAAAAAAAAGATGCAAGGGTAGATTTCCCTACCCCCCCCTTACATGCAGAGATAGCGATAACAGATTGGACATTGCTTAAACAATTTTGTTGTGGAACAGAAACTCCACCCCGTTTTCGTGAAGTAAATTGAATATTAACTTTTTGGATACCTTCAATAGACAGAAGTTTTCGCTCAATTTCTGTCTTGAACTTTGATTGTAATGGGCAGGTAGGTATTGTGAGTTCAATAGTTAAATCAACACGCCCTTCTTCCGTAACAGAAACCGATTTGATAAAGCCCGCAGTAACAATATCGGTGCGTAAATCCGGGTCAATAACTGTCTTTAGTTGTTCAAAAATTTTAGATTTTAATATCTCAAAAGACATAAAAATTCTTTATTACCTCATTAGATTAAACACTAACAACGAATTTTTATATGGGATGGAAATTAAAAACTTATCTTCGTGGAGACATTCGACCCAACATCAAACTTAATATCCGTTTGACTATTATATCCTTTGACATGAATATTCCCTTCCACACATCCTCCATCCTCTAAATCTTTTACATATGGATAAATATCTACTTTCGAATCTTTTTGGAATACAATAGATTTCTTATCATCGCTAAATTGACCCTCTCCAAAATCAATTTCTCCATTCCCTATTTTAATTTTGAGTGTAAAACTTTGTATTTTTGAAAAATCTCCCTCTGTAGCTGTTATTGTAATTTTTTCAATCCACAAATTCTTTATTTTTATATTATTTATTAACATTGACATTATACGTGTGGTTATTCGAGAAATCGGCAATTTTTGTATTGCTATCTTTACCTCCTCCTTTATCTTCTCTACATCAAATTGCCCACAAACTTTGGATAATCCAATATCTTTATCTATATATGTATCCGGTCCACCCGGTATGGTCGTTCCTTTTATTAGATTTGTTGTAAATTTTATATCTGAAATGACAAAACATCCTCCAATACAACCCGAAAGGATAAAACACACTACAGGGACCAAGATAAGATTACGAATACTTACCTTTTGAAAGAAATTGTTGAGTATCATATTCCACCCTCCTAATTTAAGGTTGAAAATTTATTCTGTTTATATTCAACATAACACTAATTATACACTAAAAATAAAAAAATATAACAAATTTTATATGTTCCTAATTTATTCTACGGTAAAGGTTCCCCCTCAACGTAAAGTTCTCTCCACTGGATACCCGCAACTCCACCCGTGTGTAGTTGTAATGCAAAGAAACCTTCAAATAAATTGGGAGAGGGGTCAGTAAAATCAACTACTTTCACCCCATTCAGCCATGATATAGTTCTATTCCCTTCAGTTTTAACCTCTATCTCGTTCCAATCACCTTTACGAAGAGCCCACGCAGCGGGAGTTTTTACATGAGGTTCTGTTAACCAACCTCGTTTATAACTCTCATAGAGGAAGCCTGTTTTTGTCGGATAGCCCGGTTCTACTTCAACCTGGACACCGGAAATCAGCGGATAACCATCATCACGCATTTTTATGCTGGAATGATAGAACAAACCATAATTTCCTTCGCCCAACATTTTGAACTGTCCACGCACATGAAAATCTTTCCACTTTTTTTCTGTTGCCAGATAGCCCTCGGATTTCTTCGGACCACTCTTACCGACGATAATCCCCTCTTCAACAACCCATTCTTCTGAACCATAATTTTGCCAGCCGGAAAGGTCTTTGCCATTGAATAGACTTTGCCAGTTCCCGGAACGACCCATATCCTTTATGCGTATGTTTCTATATTCTATCTCTGCGGTCTCCTCTATCACTTCATCTGCACGCACCTGTAAAAGAAGGTAACCTTTGATGTAATTATCATCTTCAATACTACCTGCCAATATATCGTGAATATATACTTCAATCTTTGGACCTATAGCAACTACTTTCATACGGTTCCATTCCCGCTGTTTCAAGGTCATCACCGCATCACGAGATGGCTCTTTTAGAAGTCCCCGTCCATTTTCTTCAATGATTCTGCCCGTTCCAAATCGTTCCCGTGTTTCAATGTTCGCCTGATAGCCATAACAATCATACTTTACTTGTTCAATGGGAACATTGTCTGGTACAGGTAATAAAGGCAACCATTGTGTTCGAAATTGAATTCCGCCATTGATTGGCTTCATTGTGCGAAATTCACATTCAAATTCAAAATCAGCAAATTCTTTTCTCGTATATAGAAGCCATATGTTAACCTGTTTATCCTTCTCTTCTGGAGTCTTTGTTAGTTTCCCTTTTATGACCCCATCCTGAATAGTCCATTCTCCGCCTAAAGGTTTCCATCCCTCCAATGTATTATTTTCAATAAGTGATACCCAATCACTTGCCTGTGCAAACATAGATACACCCATAATAAAAATAAATATACCCATATCTTTTTCCTTTCTAAAATAGATTCACTCTGAATAGATTTTTAGTAAACAGAATATAATTATTACTCACTCATACAAAAAAATACAACCCCACCTTGCTCCCCGCTATAACTACCTTTAAAAATCGGATGTCAGATTTACATTCGTATTCGGGTCACATTTTTAGCAAGTAATCCCTTAGGTCCTTGCACTAATTCAAAAGTTATTTTTTCGCCTTCACGAAGGGTGCGAAAACCTCTCATGCGTATTTCGGTGTGATGGACAAAAATGTCCTCGCCCAATTCATTAATAATAAACCCATATCCTTTGCGGTCGTTGAACCACTTAACCTTACCGACATATCGGATGCCGGGAGACGATGAAGATACTGCCTGGTCCACTGCTAAAACCCTTTTAATTAATTTTTTTAAGTTACAAACTTCCATCTATATGTGTACTTCTTCGAAAAGTTTTCTAAATAATATTTTACATTATTAATATATATTTGTCAAGAGGATTATCATAATAATACAAAAAAATGTTGTTGCTGCAAATACAACTATTCTTAAAAAAAGAAATCTGTTTTAAATAGGGATAATGCCTATAAAGAATTCTTTTTTCTGTTTAGATTATATAGTAAATTATAATAGGCGAGTAGAAAAAGAACAGATGTATTTCATCACAGGCAAAAATTCCTGTGTTAATTTTCCCATCGGCAAGATGCCGACGATACTTAAATCAAAAGGTTAGAATGTTAATGTTTAAGTATTGGGAATCGTATCGCTCTCCCTTTTCAATATTATTTTATTTGCACCCATTCGCATCATTCAAGGTAATAGGAGCATCCTACTACCGAGCTAATAGCAGTTCCCGTACATAACATTAATATTTCTGCAGTTTTATATCTGTATCTATTTGAGTAGTTCATGGCTAAACATCACAAACACTTACTCTCCTATTTTTATCAAGTAGGTATAATCTTTTATAATAATTATATATTCTCATTTTCTTTACAAATACAGGAATGAATCTTTATGCGAATTCTAATTACAGGTGGGGCAGGATTTATCGGTTCACATTTATGCGAGTTTCTAACTCAACGAGGTGATAAAGTTATTGTTCTCGATGATTTAAGCACCGGCAAATTTGAGAATATCGAGCATATTAAAGGTGTTGAGTGTATCATTGATTCTACATTAAATCAGGATATTGTCCGTGATTTGGTTAAAGATGTAGATATGGTTTTCCATTTGGCAGCGACAGTGGGTGTAAACTTGGTGATCAATCATCCTATTCAGACAATCGTTAATAACATACAGGGAACAGAAACTGTCTTAGAAGAAACCTGTCGTTATCGTCGTCCTTTATTAATTACCTCTACCAGTGAAGTATATGGGAAGAGTACAAAAGAGGTGTTCGAAGAGGAAGATGACCAGATTATAGGACCACCTCATCGTCATCGCTGGTGCTATGCAGCATCGAAAGCAATCGATGAATTTCTCGCTCTTGCATATTGGAAAGAAAAACGACACCCTGTATATATTGTCCGTCTTTTCAATATTGTGGGACCTCGCCAAACAGGACAATATGGCATGGTTTTACCGAACTTTATAACACAGGCATTAAAAGGAGAACCCTTACGAGTATTCGGTGACGGACAACAAACTCGCTCTTTCGCTTATGTGGGCGATATTGTCCCCCCACTGGTTCAAATCATCGAACGACCTGATTTATGTGGAACTGTATTCAATTTAGGGAATGATAAAAGTGTTCGTATTATTGACCTTGCACATAAAGTTATTGAACTCACAAAAAGTTCTTCTATCATCCAATTAATTCCTTATAATGAAGCATATCCCGAAGGCTATGAAGACATGCGACATCGTGTGCCATGCCTGAAAAAGATAAGAAAAGCCATCGGGTATACGCCTCAAACATCATTGGAAACTATCATACAAAGGGTAACCGACTATATTCAGAAGAAATTCAGACTTGTATAACTTGTATGTTCCCTTCTTTTTACAATCGTTCTAATATCAGGGTTTTTAACAAAACATAGATTTTGTATTTTCTATTTATTTCTTTATAATTCTATTTTCAAAAAAATTATACCATCGTTATACGGGATAGAAAATGAATCGAGTTTATATTAAGACATTCGGTTGTCAGATGAATGAGCATGATAGTGCTCGTATTTTATCTATTACTGAACAATTAGGTTTTTTGCCTGTGCACATACCAGAAGAAGCAAATCTAATTCTCATCAATACCTGTTCCGTGCGTGAAAATCCTGAAAATAAGGTTTACAGTCTATTAGGAACACTCCGCACTCTTAAAAAGAAAAGCCCAGACACGATTATCGCGGTATGTGGATGTGTCGCTCAACAGGAAGGGCATACCATTTTAGAGCGGGAACCAGCCGTGGACATGGTCATCGGTCCTGACCATTATTTTGAACTGCCCAAACTCATAGAACGGGTTCAAAACGGAGAGCGAGTTTGTGTCACTCAACGGCTCTATCCCAAACCGCCTGTATTTGATTTTATTCCAGAGGAATGGCTCGAAAAGGGACACCGTGAAGGGGTTAAGGCATATATTGTGATTAGTAAGGGCTGTAATAATGCATGCAGTTTTTGTATCGTCCCGAAAACACGAGGACGCGAAATATACCGTACTCCGGAGAATATTCTTAAAGAAACAAAATCTACCGTCGCAGAAGGTATCCGTGAAATATGGCTGTTAGGTCAGAATGTAAACGCCTATAAATATCGGGAGGATTATTCTTTTGTTCATCTCCTCCGAGATGTTTCCGATGTACAAGACTTATGGCGTATCCGTTTTACTTCTCCTCACCCGCACGATTGGAACAAAGAATTAACCGATTTGATTGCAGAGCGTCCCAATATCGGACGACACATCCACTTACCCTTGCAATCAGGCTCAAACCGAATCTTAAAACTCATGCGACGGAAACATACGATTGAACAGTATATAGAGCAAATTGAATATCTTCGGGAAAAAGTTCCCAGTATTGAGATTAGCACGGATTTAATTGTCGGGTTTCCTTCAGAAACAGATGAAGAATTTGAAGAAACCCTTAAAGTGGTTGAGCAGATAAAGTTCAGCCAAATTTTTCCATTTAAATATTCCCCTCGTCCTGGGACATACGCAGAAAAATTAGGGGATACCATTCCTCGAAAAGTGAAAGAAGAAAGATTGGCTCAACTTATTGAACTACAAGAAAAGATAAATCAATCTACTATGGGACAGTTGATTAATACCGAGCAGGAAGTATTAATAGAAGAGCCCCATCCGAGAAATAAAAATTTCTGGAACGGGAGAACCCATTCGTATCGTTCTATTACGGTGTCAGGCAAAAATATAACCATGGGTGATTTAATTATTGCTCGTGTTACAGGTTTTCGTGGACATTGGTTAGAAGCCAAATATATAAAAACCGTAAAAAATTCACCTCTGAATAAATCATAATAAAAGAAGGGATAAAACTATGAAAGTTTCTTTCATTCATCCTCAATCCACAATAGAATGGAACTGGAACTCTGCCTTACTTATCCCTGTATTTGAAAATATTTTACCCGTAGAATGCTCCTTGCTTACCGAAGAACAGGAATTAATCGTCCAGGCTTTGATAGACCGTGATTTGTTCCACGGTAAGGAAAATGAGGTTCTATTTGTTCCCTTCACAAATACTCTCTTTGCGGGGACACTCCTTTTGGGGTTAGGGCCTCAGGATAAAATCCATTCGGAAAAGGTGCGTCGAACTTCTGCAAAAATAGTCGAATGCGGGAAAGCGAATAAAATTAAGGAATGGATTTGTGACTGGACAAAAATTTCGATTGACTATATACCTCCTCTTATCGAGGGGATTATGCTTTGCCAGTATACATTTGAACAATATAAAAGCCCTGATAATTTACAAAAGGATAAAAAGACATCTCTTGTGCAACTGACATTTATCGTTTCAAAAGAGCAGGATATTTCACATCTTCAAAAGCAAAGCCAACAAACAGTTACAATTTGCAATACCGTATCTATGATTCGTTCCCTGATTTGTTCCCCTGCAAACGAATTAACTCCGCAGTCATTTGCCGATTTTGCACAGGATATCTGCCAGCAAACCCAGATAAGGACTTATATATTAAACAAAAAATCTTTAGAAGAAAAAGGACTAAACAGTATCCTTGCTGTAGGTAAAGGCTCAAAAAATGAACCCCTTTTGCTTGTCCTGGAGTACAACATCTCCTCCCAAGAAGAAAAACCGCTCTCTCTCATAGGTAAAGGTGTTACATTCGATACAGGCGGAATTTGTTTAAAACCACGAGAGGATATGCAAGACATGCGATATGACATGGCCGGTGCGGGTGTCGTTTTGGGCACAATTTATGCCCTTGCCGAACTAAAAGCCGATGTCTCAGTAGTTGGAATTATCCCACTGGTAGAAAACATGCCAGGGGGGTCTGCACTCCTCCCCGGTGACATTATCAAAACATATAGCGGGAAAACCGTAGAAGTACTTAACACCGATGCAGAAGGGCGGCTTATCTTAGCCGATGCGATAACGTATGCACAAAAAAATTACTCTCCGCAACGAATTGTAGATATGGCAACTCTCACAGGAGGATGTATTATTGCTTTAGGGCATTTCTCGGCAGGACTTCTTTCCAATAACGATGACTTAACAGAAGAACTTGTTCGGGCAGGACAGGAAACAGGCGAACGGCTCTGGACACTTCCCCTATGGGAGGATTATGATAAACTTATACAGTCAGATTTCGCTGACATCGCCAATATAGGTCCGAAGGCAGAGGCTTCCACCATCGTAGGTGGAGTCTTCTTAAAACAATTTGTCGAGAATAATATCCCCTGGGCACATATTGACATTGCTGGAACGGCCTGGGGCGTGAAACATATCCCTTACTGGGATAATAAATATCCCACAGGGTTTGGTGTACGATTACTTACCCACTGGACTTTAAAGAACTACAAAAGGAATACAGGTTAAAGGAAATAAATATGCGATACATCCTTTTCTTAATCGTTTGCTCTCTTACTCTGATGCTTATTTTTATTGGTATCAATCCTCGACTATCCCCCCATAAAGAAGAAACAATAGAAATTTCAGATACGGTCCTATTCAAAAAAGCGACTACAAATATATCCAGATTAAAATCAGCTATCGAAAATTGTGTGAAAGTTTCCGAAAAAAACATTGAAACAGAGGAGGCAGAAATAGAAACACTCCCTCCCGAACAAAAACTTCTAAAAGAATTGGAACTAATCTTTGCCTATCAGAACAAAACCATAGCGAAATATAAGTATGAAGAAATTCAAAGCAAATCTCTAAACCGTAAAGTCTCTCCTGCTGATGTTCAAAAAGCCTATAGAGAATTAGAATCCGCAGAATTATACCTTTCACGTTTACTCGAAAACTATCCTCAGGGTATTGAACTTCTTAAATAAATTTTTAAATTACAAAATGTATCAATAAACTTATTATTCTCATGAAATATATGCATATACATACACTCGGTTGCAGACTAAATCAGGCTGAATCCGATGTAATGCTCCAGAAATTATACGAGTTAGGGTATGAAATTACATCTGGAGAGCATCCCGCTGATCTATGTATTATTCATACCTGTGCGGTAACACACGAGGCGGAAGTTAAATGTAGAAAAGTCATCCGTCATACTATCCGTCAAAATCCGAATGCAGAAATTGTTGTTATCGGTTGCTATGTTGAAAAAGACATTGAAACTTTAAAAAATATCCCTGGCATTGACCTGATTGTGGATAACAAACGAAAAATGGACTGGCTTCCTTACATAAAAGGAGCAAAGCAAAAAACACTATCTATTCTTACAGGGACTACATGGGAGCTTCACTCAATCCGTCATTGTCCATCCACAAAACCAATTACTATACCTGGTTTTCATCGGGCAAATATCAAAATTCAGGAAGGCTGTGATTGTTACTGTTCCTATTGTATTATCCCTTACCTTCGTGGACCTTCTCGTTCACGCGATATAAATGATATTTTGCAAGAAATATCGTGGCGAATTCAGGCCGGAGTAAAAGAAATTGTTTTAACAGGTGTGAATATAGGAAATTATAATTTTGAGGGAGAAAATTTGATTACTCTTTTAGACCGAATTTATGAGCAATTTGGAAACAAAGCACGAATTCGATTGAGTTCAATAGAAATTAATTCCTTAAACGAAGATTTTTTAATTCGAATGAAAGACAATGATTATCCGTTAGTTCCTTACCTTCATATCCCTCTCCAATCAGGCTCCAACACTATATTAAAAAAGATGAATCGTCAGTATGAGCGAGAATTTTATCGAGATTTTGTTTTACAAACGGTAGATACTGTTCCAGATATAGGTATCAGCACTGATGTCCTTGTTGGTTTCCCCGGAGAAACCCCCTTATTGTTCGATGAAACTCTAAAATTTCTTGAAAATCTTCCCCTATTTTTTATGCATATTTTCCCCTTTTCCCCTCGTGAAGGCACTCCCGCTTACTCATTTCCAGAGCAAGTTCCAAACTTGGAAATTGACCGCCGTGTAGATTTGTTAATTGAATTAAGTAAAAGAAAAAGAAAAATATTCTATGAAAAATCTCAAAATACAGTAAGACCCGTTTTATTCGAAGAAAAAGAGAACGAACATTGGCAAGGATACACCGATAACTATATTCGGGTCTTATCCCGAAATCCTGAATGTCTGGAAAACAAATTATGTCATGTCCGATTGGAAAACATCTTCATAGACCACATGAACGGCACTGTTTTAAATATAATAAATTAAATTAATATTAGCGAAGGAATGTTATGTCTTTACTTAAAGAAACTGCACTCCAAAAAGAACTAAATTTGAAAAAATATTTACAACAGTTCTCTTCTCTCGCTATAGCCTATTCTGGCGGTGTGGATTCAACATATCTTTCTGCTGTTGCACACGAGGTTTTAAACAATAAATGTGTTTTACTCATTGCAGATACACCCAGCTTACCCCGTGAAGAATTGAAAGAAGCCATCGAATTAGCAAAGCAACAAAACTGGAACGTTTCTATCATATACCCCGAAGAGTTCAAAGACGAACGCTTCTTAAGAAACGATTCCTACCGTTGCTACTACTGTAAGAGTGAATTGTTTAAGACAATGATGGAGTTTACAAAGCAAAACAATATCTCCGCAATAGCCTGTGGTGAAAATGCCGATGATTTATTAGATACAACCCGAACCGGGAAATTAGCCATGAAAGAATTTGGAGTAGTTACACCCTTATCCGAAATAGGTATGACCAAGCAGGAAATCCGCATACTCAGCGAACTTCGTCAATTACCTACCGCCGACAAACCCAGTTTTGCATGTCTATCATCACGTATTCCAACCGGAACGCCCATCACAATAGAAGACCTGAAACGAATAGAACATGCAGAAAAAATATTAAAAGAATTAGGTTTTAGACAATATCGTGTTCGCAATCATCAAAATCTCGCCCGTATCGAAGTAGAAATATCCGACCTCCCCCGTCTGGTCTCTGAACCCATTCGTTCAAAAATACTCCAAGAGTTCCAAAGTTTAGGCTATCGTTTCATTACTGTGGACATTGCTGGCTACCGAACCGGTAGCACCACTGGATAGCGTTCAATAAAACCATGCCTCATCTTAATCCCATTTATTTAAAAGAAAAGAAATGCAATATTAGCTGTTTTATTCTTTTCTCCCTTCTATAAAATCTTCTACACTCTTTTATGCTTAAAAAGTTACACCATTTAAGGATATCTGGCCCTACTCTATACACAAAGAAGAGGCTTGCGTTTATATCATTCACAAATTAAAATAATCATTGTTTTTCTTATCTGTATAGGGTTATCGGATAGTTAAAGTTAATAGCACTCAAGTTGCTTGTTTGCTATGTATGGAGTATACTATTTTTGTCTGTTTCCAAAAATGCAACTATTTTAACTTTTTTTAAAATTTAAGGAGACCAAAGATGGATGTTTTTTCTATGAGAAAACGCTGGTTTTTATTTTCTTTACTCACTGTTCTTCTTGTTTTGATGCCGTTACTCCATGCCCAGGAGGACGCCGTTACTCCAGTGCCCCGTCCGGATAAATGGTGGCAAGAACGATTCCAAACAAATCAGGAACGTATTCAGCAGGGAAATGTTGATGTCTTATTTATCGGTGATTCGATTACGCATGGCTGGGATAATGTTGGCAAGAATACCTGGGATGAATACTATGCCGACCGAAATGTTGTGAATCTGGGTTTCTCCGGCGACCAGACACAACATGTCCTGTGGCGACTTGAAAACTTAAAATGGGGAAATGCCCAGCCAAAACTCTCTATGATTATGATAGGCACAAACAATTGCCATCATCATACCGGTGAACAAATTGCTCAGGGCATAGAAAAAATCGTTGATAAACTGCACACCCTCTTCCCCGATATGAAAATTCTCCTTCTTGCGATTTTCCCACGCGCGGATGTGGGACCTGAAAAATTGAGTAACATTGCTGAAGCCAATAAACGGATTGCAGAACTCCCGAAAAGCAAACCGTTTGTTCACTTTTATGATATAGGGACAGAATTTTTAGACGAGAATGGAAATCTCCCAAAAACCATTATGCCTGACTTGCTCCATCCCAATGCCAGAGGGTATGCAATCTGGGCTTCCGCCGTAGAACCGAAAATTGCCGAACTGTTGGGCGAATATACACCCGAAAAACCACCTGTCGGTTTTGTCCCATTATTTAACGGTGTGGACTTAACCGGCTGGAAAGGGCTGGTAGCCGACCCCATAAAACGAGCACAGATGTCGCCAGAAGAATTAGCCTCCGCACAACAGAAAGCGGACGAAGAAATGCAGGCTCACTGGAAAGTTGTGGATGGTGTGCTCACTTATGATGGTCAGGGGAACAGCCTTTGCACGGGCAGGGATTATGAAGATTATGAATTATTAGTAGACTGGAAGATTGAATCGGGTGGCGACAGCGGTATCTATCTTCGTGGAACACCGCAAGTTCAAATCTGGGATAATAAAGATGGTATCGGCTCTGGCGGGTTATATAACAATGAGAAAAATCCAAGCAAACCGCTGGTTTTTGCCGATAATCCCGTCGGAGAATGGAACCGCTTTTTTATCCGCATTATCGGCGACCGTGTTACCGTCTATCTCAACGACAAACTTGTAGTCAACAAAACTGTTTTAGAAAATTACTGGGACCGTTCGCAACCTCTGTTCACCAGCGGTTCGATAGAACTTCAACATCACCATTCCCCCTTATGGTTTAAGAATATTTTTATTCGTGAAATCCCTCGCGGTGATGGCTGGAAAAAACTTTTCAACGGCAAAGACCTGACAGGTTGGCAAGCATTCGGTGGAAACATAGACTGCTGGAAAGCGGAAAACGGCATGCTCGTAACCGAAGGAGGAGAAGGTTGTGGCTGGCTTGCTACTACAGAAGAATACGGCGATTTCGAATTAGAACTTGAGTTCCGCTTACCTCCAGGTGGTAACAGTGGAGTTTTTATTCGTGCCCCTCAGGAAGGGAACCCTGCCTTCGAAGGGAGTGAGATACAAATTCTCGACGATTACGCAGACCAATACAAAGACCTAAAACCGTGGCAATTTTGTGGTAGTGTTTATGCCACAGTCGCTCCATCCCGCAGAGTGACCCGTCCTGCAGGAGAATGGCAAAAATATCATATTTCTTGTGTCGGTTCTAAAGTAAAGGTCGTTTTGAATGGCATTCAAATTATCGATGCCGATTTGAACGACCACCTTGATAAAATAAAAGACCATCCCGGTTTGAAACGCACCAAAGGCTACATCGGCTTGCAAAACCATGGAACACGGTTAGAGTTTCGGAACCTTCGCATTCGTCCGTTATAATTCATGAATAAAAATATCCCCGAAATGAAAGGAGTGTCAGTAATGAAACTCAATCAGCCCAATTCTGAAATCTTCATTCCGGATGGGACTCCCCTGGAAACTGCATTGCGTCGCACAACACATCTGGCAGTAGGAGCACATCAAGACGACATCGAGATTATGGCATATCACGGCATATTGACCTGCTTCCAGAACCCCGAACTATGGTTTTCCGCCGTAACCGTTACCAACGGTAGCGGGTCACCTCGCACCGACTTATACGCAAAATATACCGATGAACAAATGATGGCTGTCCGCCGAAAAGAACAAAAAAAATCAGCAATCATCGGCGAATACTCCGTCCAATTTCTTTTAGACTATCCCAGCAGTGCAATTAAAGATAAAAACAACCGCTCCCCCATCGAAGACCTCAAACTGATACTTACCGCTACCCGACCCCAAATCATCTACACCCACAATTTAGCCGACAAACACGATACACATGTAGGCGTTGCCATACGCCTCATTCAAGCACTACGAGAAATCAACGAACAATACCGGCCGGAAAAACTCTACGGTTGCGAAGTCTGGCGAGATTTAGATTGGCTCATCGACGAAGACAAAGTGCCCTTCGATGTTTCAGCTCACGAAAATCTCCAGGCTTCGCTATTAGGCGTATTCGACTCCCAGATTGCCGGCGGAAAACGCTATGACCTCGCCACAATGGGAAGACGCAAAGCCCATGCGACCTACTTCGCTTCCCATGGCGTCGACACAGCCACCTCCCTTATTTTTGGTATGGACCTAACACATTTAATTGAGGACACTTCACTTAACCCATTTGCTTATATCCAGCAACATATACAACGCTTCGCATCCGAAGTCGAACAACGAATTAATAAATTCTTGTAATGAGAATTTAACCTGCATTTCTTTAAATTAAATTCAGATACTGAAACCATTGTACAACCTTAAATATTCTTACTTCCTATATGGATATTGTTAGGATAGTTAATCTGGTCAAAAGAACCCAAATAATTCATATATACAGTAAGAGCAGATAGCGTTTGGAACTGATAGCCAGTTACAAAAATCATAATCCGGATGTGCTTTATTAAACTATGCATGGGCTCTTTCTCCTCTTAAGTAATCCGATTTCTGTGGATATACTGTAATGGTGACGGTATTATTGTTTATGAAGCCTCACACGGGGAACATGATCATGGGCACTCAATAGGGAAGAAATCCCTATCTGTAGACACATCAGGTTGACGACGAGCTGTCAGCGGAGCCACAGAAAAAACAAAATCCGCTTGAAGTAAACTTATTATTCCCCCTTTCCCATCCTTTCCAGTTCCACCGTCATCTTCTCTATCACTACCGATACTGTATATCTTATATCCATAGTCTTTTTCTTTCACATATTTAACGGGGGCTCCATCTCTCCAGGGGTCTTTGGGGATGGATTGTAAATACTCCGGAACTAACTCCTGCAAACTTTCAGGAAGACGATAATTCTTTAAACGGAATCGTTCGATAGCAATAGCCGTTCGGATAAGATTTACAAACACATGATGTCTTAATTCCACTTCTACGTAACGATTTATTCCAGGATATACTATATAAAAGATGGGAGAAAAATAATAGGGTGGATTTGTCACAAAAATATTATTTTCTTCCAATTTTAATTGACCTTCTGTATACTGCTTTAACGCATTATAGATGGGCAGGTTTATATTTTCCTCTTTTGCCACTTCGTTAAAACACTTTCTCATCATTGCAAACAAGTTTAGACTCAATAACCGTTCTATGTCCGCAGGATAGCAAATATCGACCACTGACAACCATGCGCGTGGGATACCTGTAATTTGATTGTTTCCATATTCACTGTATAGATAATCATCAGGAGCAAAAAACATTTCTCGCTGGGATATAAAAGACAAAGACAGCACGGATAACAATTCTGTAAGCAGAGCATCACTAAAAACAGACCGTTTTTCTAACGGTATGGAACAACTTCGGACAACATCATCCAATGGAATGAGCACTTCTTCCGATAATTCTTGATGATTTATTATCCATTCTATGTAGTCATACATCTTACCAAATATTGCAATTCGAACCAGTTGAGAAACAAGTATCGGCTCACTCTCCAATGAGTTAAAAATAGAAACTGCCGTCCGAAGTGCACGTAACATACCTTCATAATCACCGTCAATAGAACACAAAACCGCCTCTAAACCCAATTCGCAAACATAATCTCTTAAAACAGCAAGATGAGGCAATTCTACATTGTAGCCCTTACGCAAATCGATTGGGTAATGCCCCCTATTGAGCCCCCTTTCTGCAACCTTATGCAGTTCCTCTGTAAAATTCCGTGAAATTTTATCATGGATTTCTTTATAACCTTGATAAATCCGTTCCGGCAAGAGATTATCTTTTGTCCCAAAAGTTTTATAACTATCGTTTAACAAATCCTGTAAACATTCCTCATCTTTTATATTTAATTCTGCAGAAATCCTCCTGGCTATTTCACCCGCATATTCAAATTTCTCATTGGCTATCTTCTCTCGCAAAGGGATTAAGTCATAATATCCTTTTGCAAGATTTTCATTTTCAGGTACAGAGTGATACTTATCATTCATTTCTTGAAGTGTTGCCGGTAATGAATTCTCTCGAAAATATGTAAGTCCCTTTCTAATTGAGGACCCTCCATGAAAATTAAAAGCAAACAATACCAGAACAAACACAATGGGTAAAAAATACCCCGCAATTAAGAATTCGGCCCTATCCTCTTTACCTGTTTCTGTGTCTTTATCACCGGAAATAATCGTTAGGAGCCTTCTCCAATTTAGTCCATGAAATTGGAACAGCACTTTTAGCCATGTCACACCGAATAAGGAAGCCAGAAAGGCATAAGTTCCGAAATAAATAAGCGAAGCATGTCCTTTGAATGCGCTCCATGGGATAGAAAGCATAAAGATAGCCAGTACGATAGATATAATAGCGATTTGTTCTTTCCAGCCTAATAATCTCCTGCGAAATGTGATGTAAAAATACACAACAAATAAGAAAATATAAAAAAGATACACCACATAGAAAACAAAATTAAGAAACGGTGGAAAAGAGCTATGAAACGACAAACGGGATATATAAAATCCTGGATATATCCCCATTAAAAAGCAGTAGATATCGATACCTACTTCAATGACTAATTTAATAATGTTAATAAGTACACCCGAGGCAGACAAAATAATAAAACCAATGACAAAGATACTCGATGGATTAAACATCGTAAACCAGACTACCAATCCAACTAACAACACCACACCCGTTGTAAACTTTATCAGTCCCGGCACAAAATCCGATACCCCCAGGAAAGGAACATGTTGAAGTAAGGCGTCCATACCCGGCAGAAGCGGATTCGGAATAAGGTGTGTTTTCAATGCCCAATAAAGATACACAAATACCACCAGCCCGACGACAAGCAATGTTATTGATAAACTTATATTTCCGCCCAACCAATACGCATAGGCTCGCTCTTTGGCCGTAATGGGGATATGGAATAATGGAAATACTTCTGATTTTAAATCTCGTTTCTTCCGCCGTGTCACCTTTAAATACCAGACCACACCCGAAAACAATATCGCAACAAGGGGGCATATAAAAAATATTACATTCAAATAATTAGAATACCCTTGTTTAATAAACAAAGACCCGTTTGTGCCAGTAACATACCACATCAATAGTAAAGTTACGGTGTAAAGAACAGATAAAAACCCCCATATCAAAAAGGTCCATAACGGAACAATAAACCCATTTCCTCTAAGCTCAAACCAGAGTTGAGCAAGCCCGGGTTTTGAAAATTTTTTAATAATAGAAATGTCCGCCTCCGAAGAGGTAAGAGAAAATCGTAGGAAAGCAAGCATTCGCTCATACTTCATATAACTTTGCGAACGAATATTCGTCACGACTTTCACACTCAATAAACCTATTACCCATGTGTAGAATACAATAAATAAAAAAGGGAAAATCGATAGGAATAATCGATATCCATAACTTAAATTTATCGAAGGGGATTTCCCGATAAGTAGAGAAAGAATCGCAAAAACAGCTGGATAGTCCGCTACCAGTAAAATAAACCCTGTAAGTGCAGTTAAGCCTGCGACCAACATAATTAATAACGGTGAAGCAATGAAAACCCAGCATAGAAACTGAAATGTGACATAAACAAAACTGTGCAATAAACAGGGAAAAATAAGAGGGATAAAAAAGCAAGAATCAATGTCAGAAACTAATAAAAGAGAGCCCATGTTCCCAGCATGCGATGGATAACTCATAAGTTTCCCTGCTGGCATGAGAGTCAATAAAAGGAGTGAAACAGTAATTCGTAATGATAAAGTAAGGAAAATAATCAGGAATAGTCTTGACAATAACGAAACAGTTACAATTACCGAAGAAGGAACAGGTAAAGATAGAACCCTACGCGGGAAACCTACCTGCATCTCCCCGGTGTTACCAATCTGAAGCAGTAAAAGGAAAGAAGTGAGATACACCGCAACATAACAAAGTATATCCACATCTTTCCAAATGATAGAAAACTGCGAGCTGGTAATCGCAACAAAAACTGTGACAAAGGCACATACTGCCCAAACGACAGCAACAACCCGACCCCCAACATATACCTCTTCCCAAAACAAGGCTTTCCAGGGAGAATGGAGTTTCATATAACGACCTCCTTTTTATGGTGTTTTACATAGGCTATAAATATGTCCTCTAATGATGGCATTCGAATGTTCATAATCATTCCACCCTTTTGCTGGATTTGTTCCTTGCCTCGCTCTTTGTCCCCTTCATACAATAACTGGTAACCATGCCCTAATCGAAGAACATTTATGACGCCGGGTATGAGATTAAAATCTGCCTCATCCCCAGACCTTTGAACTTCATACAAATGAAACTGACTTCTTATCTCATCCAATTCACCCTTTATAACAACTCGACCTTGATGTATCATGCACACATCATCGGCTACTCGCTCCACTTCATCTAAAAGATGCGAAGAGAACAACACCGTTCGCCCTTCTTCTGCAACCGAGCGAACCACCGCCGTCAAAATATCTATCCGTGCCACAGGGTCTAACCCGGAGGAAGGTTCATCCAGCAACAACAATTCCGGCCGATGTGCCATCGCAACTAAAAGCCCCGTGCGTGCTAATTCGCCCCTCGATAATGCTCGTATTTTCCTCTTCGGGTCCAGTTCAAACTGCTCCAATAGACGATACGCATACTCCATATCCCATTTCGGATAGAACGCAGACATGTATTCTAAAAACTGCTCTATCCGCATCCAGCGAGGCATATCCCGCGTTTCCGATAAATAGCCAATCCTACTGAGTACTTCCTTGGGATACATCACCGGGTTCAGCCCAAAAACACGTACCTCCCCTTGTTCTGCGGAGTAAGCACCTAATATATGGTTTATCAATGTCGTTTTTCCAGCACCATTCTCGCCAACCAAACCCAAAACGCGTCCTTGCAATACCTCTATCGAGACATTGTCAAGAGCACACCTCTTCCCAAAGTTCTTAGTTAAATTTTCGACCTTAACAATTACGGATTTTATCTTTTCCTCTTGCTTACTCATAATTTTTCTCCTCTTCTATGTTTAAGTTCATTTCCAGAGCACGAGTTTGAATAAGTTTTAATAACGGGCTTAATGAAAAATGAAGATGCTTTGCTACAACTAACAATGAATCAATATATTCATGCAAGATGCGATAGCGTTCCTCATCGGAGAATAGGACTCGCTCTGGAGCCACATAAGTCCCAGCACCCGGTCGCGTATAAATCAAGCCTTCATTTTCCAGCTCCCGATATGCCTTTGCCACAGTATTGGGATTAATTAACAACTGCTGAGCTAATACCCGAACAGGGGGTAGTTCATCACCTTCTCTCAACGAGCCGGTGGCAATAAGATATTTGAACTGCCGAACAATCTGGATGTATATCGGTGTTCCATCGTGAATATTTATCTTAATCATAACCTTCAATCCTTATGTATTATTGTACTATAATAATAATACAATTTAAGGCAATTTTCAATACTTTTTTAATTTTTTTGCATCACCATAAATACCTGATATGTAGATATTTATATAATTATCCGCTTAAAAAAATAATAATACACATTCTTTGCGAAAAATGAACATAAATTAATTCAATTAACAATCATTGGCATGGGTTAATATTTCACAATGTTCTCAATGAAAATCCGAGTACTCGTCTATAAAAAAATAACCACAGAGAACACGGAGATACACGGAGAGAAAGAAAACGGAGAAAAATAATGTGCGGAGAAAACTCTTTTATCTCAATTTATCCTCAACTCGGCATGTAAATCCGTGATTTAAAATGGCAACAAACATTTCCTACCGCATAATCCTCTGTGCTACTCTGTGCCCTCTGTGGTGAAAAAGAAAAAAAATCTAACCACAGAGAACACGGAGAGACACAGAGAAAAAAACAGGGAGAGAAATGAGATGCGGAGGGAACTCTTTTATCTT
>CALLRP010000041.1 GCA_938014335.1 uncultured bacterium | reverse complement strand
CCTGAAGGCGAAGGTATAGTGGAAGGTGCTCCCGAAGGTACTTCGGAAGGTACACCGGAAGGAGAAATAGAAAAAGTTACTGTTCCGTATGTAATTGGGAGTCCTGAAGCAGTAGCCACAAGTCAGATTACATCAGTAGGTTTAGTAGTAGGTACTATAACGAAACAATGTAGTGATACCGTTCTTGAAGGTAACGTGATTAGTCAAACTCCATTACCTGCTCAACAGGTGAACAAAGGAACAGCAGTGAATCTTACAATATCCTCTGGTCCTTGTCCTATAACTGTGCCTAATGTTGTTGGAATGGCTGAACAAGATGCGAGAATAAAGATTATTACATCTGGACTTGTAGTGGGTGCGGTGACACAAGAATATAGCGACACTGTGCCCGCAGGGAGTGTTATTAGCCAATCTCCTGAAGCAGGTTCTCAAGTCGCAAAAGATACTCCTGTGAATTTAGTGGTCAGCAAAGGTAAAAAGCGTAGATTCATTGTATCTTGTGGAATCAACAACATTCCTAATAATTCCTACAAGGGTGATATTGTAATTTTAGGTATTCTTTCTGGATTACTCCTTATTCAAAGTCGGAGAAACAACCGAACCCAAAACTAAATTATAAGTTCCCTCAGGGAGAAAAAAAACCTGTTCCAACATAAAAGCTCTCTGTATTTTCATACAGAGAGCTCCGTATTTTAAATGGATCTTTTAATTAAAAAAAATTTATATATAAAATTTCTCAATGAATCATTTCATAAGTGGTATAGTTAAAAGGGTTGGGGAGGTATACGGGGAGTATATAAAGCGAACTAGGGTCAGAGAGGATGTCTATCGTTACCGTTTTTGGGCATTATGAGGGAGTTTATTCTTACAGGGGTGGTAGGGATTATCGGACCCGCAGACGGAGGAACAGATATGTGACAGGGTATTGTTTTGGGAATTTTGAGGGCTCGGCTTTGGTAGAGAGGGAGAGGGACCGGAAGATAGGACATGATATCGATTTCGGAATGAGTTGATAGGAGTGTGATTGTTCGGGCGAGTGAAGGGCGAAGTAGAGAGGAGAAATTGGCTGTTTCCTGAAGTATGATTTTATACAATAACTTATACAACCTTTTGTTAAGAGGTCTCAATTATTTATATTAGAAAATTCTTAAAAAGATTGACAAGGACTTTTTTTTTATATATTATTGTAGATAAAAGTAAAATTTAACAGAGGAGAGGAAAGATGATAGTTAAATGCACTACACAATCAAAAAAGATTATTTTAATGAGTATATTCATTATGTTCTTTTCTATTATTGTTTATGCTTCAGATAATAATTTCTATCAAAGTGTAAAAGAGGTTGAGAAGTTAGCTTACGATAATGTTAACAAGAACGAACTTAATGATGCTATTTTGAAAATTAGAGACCTATTTCGTTCTGCGCCTAATAATGGTGTAGAAAGTGCGGATGCTCTTTTAGGACTCATTCACTTATATAGTTTCATAATTAGTGAATTTTATCGTCCAGAATTTCTATATAAAAGTAATATACTGAATGTAGATGAATATCCTTCTGATAAATTGCTGATGGCATTAGCATGTTTGAATCATCCTATTACAAGGGTGAACATGGATTTGCCTGTTACGACCTGGCTTAATGAATTGACCCAAGGACCCAATTTGACAGTGAAGATGTTAGCAGAGGTTGTGAGTATTTATGCTTTGACATTAGAGGAAGGAAAGAGAATACAACAAAAAATGAATTCGGAATTAGTAAAAAAAATAAATAACTTATTAATCGATTTATTCCTTAAACAATATGCTGATTCCATATCTATTCAATTAATTTTCCAGAATATTCTTGATAGAGGAGTAGAAAAAGTTATCTCTGAATATGGGACATCCGATGCGGGGAAACTTGTAAAAACCTACATTGAAACCCCTGATAGATTAAATTTATTGTCAGAATTTACTAGTTATGGTATATCTACTCAGATACTTACAACCCATTTTCCCGCTTTTAATAAAGTAGCACATATCTGCCCTTCTATGAATTTTTTTGATATTAACGAGAAGGTTCTTGATAAATGGGTGGAAATGTTGAAAGAGGAGACAGACATAAATACAAGATATATGCTTATAACATTTTTGAAATGTGGTTTTGCGTTGAACAAAGATTGCCAGGAACTTGTGAAGAGTGCATTAAAAGAAATGAGTGCGAGAGAGGAATTAACATCGGATGTCTTGTATGCAAAAATGATTATGCTAAAATACGCCATGAAAAATTATTGGATACGAGAAGCTGAAGAAAGTTTGCTCAGTATATCTCAATTAGGAGTGTTACCTCCGGTTCACGGCGTTAAAAATGTATATGCTCAGCAGAAGGGATTAATGGAAAAAGGTGTGGAATATTTTGTAAAAATAGGTTATTATGATATTGCTAGAAAAGTATTGGAAATCCAATCTGATAAATATAAAAATAGTCACTTCGAAATGGGTGTAAAAAGTAAGATGTTAAAGTTAGATAAAACCCCTGTTGACTATAGTTTAGAGTTAATTAATTTAGATATGATAAAATCCGATATGAGGGGGAGACCTGATTTAATTCGTAAATATTTAGATGAGATTATCAAGCATACACCTAATCCTGAACTAAAAAGTCTCCTTGCCAATCATGATATAAATCAACCACTGAAATATAATATAGACCATACTGAGGTAGTTCAAAGTTCACCTCTGGATAAAGTGCGTGAAGTGATAGAGTTACAAAACGCATATAAGGCACAACGGCAAAATTAGTAAATAAAAAAAGAAGGGTCAGAATATGAAGAAGTTGACACTTTCTTTATCTATCTATCTATCTATCTATCAATTCTTCTTATAAGTATTCTGATTTCGGGCTGTCCCCCATCCAATCCGCCTCAGGAGTTACCTCAAGTGTGTAATTCTTACTGTGATATAGAAAATTCCCTAACTACTAATACTTCATGTGGTATTAATTGCGAAGAAGTAGGTTTAGGAAATATTTCAGTATACCCACAAAAATCTTGTTATTTAAAGGGAGAAAGAGTTCACGCATGGTTTGAAGAAGGGCCCAATCCGGATTATATTTTTTGTAACTGGTTATCCTCTCCACCGGATGTTTATTCTACTAATAATCCTTTCCCATATACAATTGTTCAGATAAAAGATCAAACGCAGTTTCTGACCGCATTCAGCTCAAAAAACAAAGTAACACTTACAGTTCAATGTGACATAGCTTCTTTCCTGATGACAGGAAACAGATTGTCAGTCCCTTCCGGAGCGGAAGTACAGTATACTATCATTAATGGAGAACAAGTTCCCTGGCGTTATGAAGTAGAATATTGTCGAGGAGCATTGGTAGATGTTTCAGTAATACCTTCCAGTGGTTACATAATAGATTGGCACGGAAATAGTATCTGTGAGGGTATTCGATATAATCAAAGTAGTATTAATGTCCTAATGATAGGAGATGTGAACATAACACCTGTTGCAATTCATATAAACGATTATAATTTTGACTTTCATACAATGTCCATGAGTATAGTCGGTGGTGAAGGTGTTTTATTAAGTGGCGGCTATGTATATTCCCAGAATGGTTGCAATGTTCCTCTATTCCCTTATGAATCTGCGTTATCCTATGGTAGATTTCGCGTAGCAGTAGTCTCAGGATTTGTGAAATCTCTGGCATATTGGTATTGTTCCCCAGAAGATCTTTACTGCCCTTCCGAAGTAGCCGAAGCAGTTTTCCCGGTGAATGGAAATAAGAGTCATTCTGCAACTGCGGTTTTGGTTGATAAAGTTTATCTTATTACCCCCGACCCATTAGGACTAAAGTTCATAGACCATGTTAGTTATTATGAATATAACCAGGGAGGTATAGCAAAAATAACCAGTTCACTTTTATATCCACCATCATTTTTTGACCCATATCCTTTGGGGTGGAATCCTTTACCATACGGTTCTACCCATTCCAACGAATTCCGACCATTTGAAAATCTCTACGAGTGCCCGACATGCAATGCTGTGGAACTTGAGCCCCTTCCCTGTTTAGGTGCTGAATTTTTATACTGGGAAGTATCCACGGATGGCGATACCTGGATACCTGTCCCTCGCAATTCTATAAATCCAAATCTTACTGTATACATGAATTATTTTGGTCCATTTGACCCCATCCATTATCCTGACAATATACATGTACCTACTGAAAGTACAAACCTTTATGTCCGCCCGGTATTCAGAGTGTATTGTGACTTTGTTTACGGGTATTGTAACGGTCCGGATGGCCGGGATGTAATAATTGATATGTACGAAAATCCAGATGTTTTATGTAAAGGTCTACCGTATCCGGGACCGGCTCCCGATTGCGATAAATATGTAACAAATATACCGGGCCATCCCAGTGCCTATTCAAAAGGAAACTTATTACCATTCGATAAATTGCAATGTAAACACAATTCTTCAGACTATCGACACGATGGGTGGGCGATAGAGGATGGGATAGCGGAATGCTATGCGGCGATAGAGCAAGCGTATGCGGGAACGATTACAATAACGAGTGTATATCGTTGTCCTTTGCATAATGCGATAGAAGGAGGTAGATGCACGAGCAAGCCTCTATTAGGTAAAGCCTTCGATTTTGACCAGCTCAGTTCCGAAGCGAATTGGGATGTTGCAAAAACAGCATATGATAAAAATCAAAATTGGGAGATATTATTATACGAAAATGGAAAAGAGAAAGTATTTAACCCAGACGAAATACCTCGAACACCACCTCAAGGAAAAGAATATACTCATGGACATATAGGAATAAATTAAAGAATATTAAAGGATTAAAAATATGTTAAAAAGAAGTCATAAAAGAATAAAAAATACAGGTTTGATTTTTTTTATTGGATATATGTTATTGATTTTATATTGGGCGGAGGGGAGAAAATATTTTGATATAATGGGTATAGAAGAAAATTGGAAGAGATATATACACCTTATTCGAGAGAATAAGTTACCATTACTTGAGAAAGAGAGGGAAGAAGAAATACTTCAAGAAACAGATAGGATATTAAGAGAAGAAAAATCACTTTTTTCGGGATATTTATATTTGATTAAAATGGTAGCTGATTATGAAAATGGATATCTTTTATATGGGAATGAACGGATTAAGCAGAAAATATTAGAGTTGATGAAGATGAGAGTACAATGTGCCTTAAAAAAGGAGATAAGAGAAGCAAAAAAGAGAATGGAGCCAATGGTTTCTCCGCCCATTAGCGAAGGAAACCAGGCGAATATAAAGAATTTAAAGGAGAATATAGAGATATTAGAGAGACAATTGAAGGGTTTAATAGAAAAAGATGGGGATTTATGTGAGGAATGTTATCTAAATGATAAAGCAGAGATAAAAGCTGAATTGAATGCAGGTGAAGATGAGAGGGGACCTGGGGATTATTCCTGGAATGTGAATGTGCTTTATTCGGTTGCACTTAGTTGTTTTAGTGGGGATTTATATGAGTATTTTTGTGTTGGCGTAGACCCATATTATTTTGGTCATATGGTATCGGACTTTACTTATATGTTTGAACCATATGCTGTTAGTGTTAGTTTTGCCACCATATATGCAAATCGTTTTTTAGAAGATTTGGAGCAGGGATACTATAAAAAAGGAAAGATTTATAGAAAAAATGGTAGTTGTATGGTAATAGAAGAAGCAATGACAATAGTCAAAGATATGACCTCTCTTAACCCTGATTTTGTGAAACGGGAAAAACAGAGGCTCAAGAAAGTACTTTTATATTATACGAATAAAAAAATAGAAGATGTAAATTTGGAACGGCATAGAATATTGAAAGGGAATTCAATAGAAGAGATTGAGAAAGACATGGGAAAGTGGGCAGATTTGACACTAACATTTACATTTGATGAAATTATACGGCAAGCGATGTTGGAAATTTATGAGCGGATAGGGGAGAAGGAAGATATAGAGGATATAAAGAGGTTAGGGGAAGGGATAAATTTGGACTATCCGGTTCGGGAGACGAATCGAGAAGGGGATGAAGAAATGAAGGAGAGATACTTAAAACGGGTAAAAGACCTTCAGGAAAGGATAAACACATTAATAGAGAAGTTATCCCGGTAATAGGGGGAACTTTTTGAGTTTTGGGAGGATAAGAGGATATAGAAAGTTTATTAGTTTATTGTAGGATAGGTAGAAAAAATGGAGATAAAACGAATACATAAGGAACAGCGTAGAGGTGGGCGATAGAGCAAGCGTATGCGGGAACGATTACAATAACGAGTGTATATCGTTGTCCTTTGCATAATGCGATAGAAGGAGGTAAACGCACGAGCAAGCATCTATTAGGTAAAGCCTTCGATTTTGACCAGCTCAGTTCCGAAGCGAATTGGGATGTTGCAAAAACAGCATATCAATGTTTCCCGAATTATGAAATTTTATTGTATTATTATAAAAATGGCAAAAGATATGTTGTGGAATTTTCTGAAGTATCTGATGAAAATCAGAAGCCATGGGATAGTTATAACTTTGAACATGGGCATTTTGGTATATAGTTTGGAAATAAATTAAGAAATAGGAAAGGAGACATATGAAAAAGTTCTCAAGAATGAGTAGATTCATAACATTAATTTGTTTTGTAATATTTTATATTTTGATTAATTCCTATTCACAGGAATCTATGGTGGAATATGAGAAGATAAATTGGGAGAAAGTTTATTTTTTAGTAACTAATGATAAACTTCCAAAATTAAGTTTAGAAGAGGAAAGAAAGATATTAGAGGAAACAGATAAAATTTTAACAGAAACGAAATCTCTCCATAGTGCTTGTAACTTCTTACTAAAGAAGGTATCAGATGGAAGTGGGGAAAAAAGTTATTTGGTTATTGGAAATGAAAAGATAAAAGAGAAATTAGTGGAATTATTTAAGATGAGAAAACAATGTGAATTAAAAGATAGTATCCTTACTGATTTTCGAGAGAGCGTGATGGAGAGGGAGGACCTTTCTGAAGAAGATAAAGTAAGGGTCCTGAAGTGGCATGAAATGAACAAACAGTTTATAACCAACAGTTTGAAGGAATTGATATCTAAAGATGGAGATAGATGTTTGGAGTGTTTTATTAATGATTTAGAGTTAAGTAAATTATTAACACCTCCCTTTGGAAAGGAAAGAGAATTTGAACCCGAAGGCGTTTATGAGGATATAGAAGCATTTAATACAGTTGCTCTTAGTACTTTTCTTCCTGGAATGTATGATTATTTATGGTTATCTAAATATATCCATGGTGTGGAACCCCCCCCCTTTGATATTCTAAGTTTTTATATTACTAAACTTTATCCTAATGAATTTCTAAATGACATACTAAAGGGATTCATTAAAGATAGATACATATATCGTAAACAAGGAGAATTTTTCCAACTGGAAGAGGTTTTTAACATTGTAAGCATGATGATAAAGTATAATCCTTCTTTTGTGTCAGAAAATAAAGATAAAATTAAAAGTACTTTAAGAGGATATTATGGAGAATTTGAAGAAAATATTGGGGAAAGAAGTAAAGAATTATTAGAAAAGATACAAGATGACTGTAATAAGGAAAGTTTAACCAGGAGTATTGAGAGCATGCAATATGTGTATATAGATGGATTAAGGATTCGTGAGAAAATGCTGAATATTTATGAGCGGATAGGGGAGAAGGAAGATATAGAGGATATAAAGAGGTTAGGGGAAGGGATAAAATTGGACTATCCGATTCGGGAGACGAATCGAGAAGGGGATGAAGAAATGAAGGAGAGATACTTAAAACGGGTAAAAGACCTTCAGGAAAGGATAAACACATTAGTGGATAAATTATCTCAGCAATGAGGGGGGGAAAGTATAAACAAGTGATGTATTACAACATAATGCTTTATTTGGTTTCCCTCAAATGCTTTTTAACTCCTTTCTTCTTCATCAAAAGAATTATTTAATACTAATATGTAATATGTCTATTTGAACTATGTACTTAGGTGGTTATAATGTAGATATCATTTTTTGTTTTATTTGGTCATGAGAATTATATTTTTTATATCTCTAGAAGTATGCATTTGTTGATAGTTTTTGCACACGGTAAATAGGTCAATAGAGGCAGAAGAAATAGTTTCTTTCAAATATAGGTATATACAAATCTTTGTGTTTTGTTAGGGTAGGAACAACTTTAGGGGAATTATATGCTAAAACGCGTAATTAAGATGAGTTATTGGGTATGGTATGAGTAGATGGGGGTATATTTTGTAATCAATTTGTTTTTTGATGAGTCCGATGGTTTTTAGGTCTTTGTTTTTATTTTTCTAATTGAGGTAAGTTCTCTCTCTTTTTTTTATTCCTTTAGTTTTTTGACAGGTCTATATCTTATTATTGTTAATATTTTTGTCTTTGCTTTTACAAGTGTGATTCTTGAGGGGACAGAGGGACTGAAACAACAATGGTATTATACTTTGAAACTTGTAGTATATGAAGGTGTCCCTTACAAGCAAGATGTATTAGCCATACGGGCGAGGTTTGGATATGTTTTTCTAACAACTATCTGGTTGGATGAATAAGTATGTGTGTTTTAACTTATACAATCGCAGAGGTATTAGCCATACGGGCAAGGTTTGGATATGTTTTTCTAACGACTATCTGGTTGGGTGAATAAGTATATGTGTTTTAATTTGCATAAGCGTAGAGGTATTAGCCATACGGGCAAGGTTTGGATATGTTTTTCTAACGACTATCTGGTTGGGTGAATAAGTATATGTGTTTTAATTT
>CALLRP010000040.1 GCA_938014335.1 uncultured bacterium | reverse complement strand
GGTATAACAATTGCTATATTTTGTTTGAATTTAATATTGGAGACAAATATATGTTTCAGCAACTGATAATATTAAAAAGTAAGAATAAAAAACAACAAGGAATGACACTATTAGAACTGATGTTTGCCGCGGGTATCTTAGCGTTTGTGTTGAGTATGATTTTTACTTCTGTAATTACTGTAGGTATGAATCGTGAAATACATACCCAAAGGTTACAGGCGAAGAGTGTCGTTAATGAAATTTTAGACCAGATTAGTCGAGCAGATACCACCCAGATCCTAAATTTTAATCCAATGGTGCAACATTTGCCTGGCGAAAATTCAGTCCTCAGAGTGGAAGTTTTAACTGCTTCAGGAACCCCCATTAGTCTTCCTGCAACGGGTAATGTAAACCTGCCTAATCCTTTGGAAGTTCGTGTTACATTATCATGGAAGACAACCCGCGGGTATAGTATAACAGAGAGAGGTTCGACCCATGTATCAAATTAAATACAAAAGATTAGGTATGACATTAATAGAATTAATGATGACCGTAGGGCTAATGACTATTGTGATGGGAGCCCTTTTTACTTTATCCATAAGTTTAAATGATACAGTTCAGAATTATAATGCAACTATAACGGCTACAGATGAAGCAAGACGTGCCCTACAAATATTAATTCCTCGTCTCTCCCACTCCTCGAGACAAACTATAAATTGGAATGAACTTCCGGGGGAAGTGCTTAGATTTCGTATGCCTATGGATTTAGATGGAAACGGTACTTGTGTAGATGTAAATGGCAACCTTGAGTTAAGTGATACCATAACGATTCAACGAGATATTCAGGATGCAAATGGAGATGGCTTGAGAGATAACCAATTGGTCATGATACAGGGGAACAATGTTACTGTATTAGCGAACCATTTATTCAATCCACCGGAGGCGGGAAATCCAGATGGGACTTTTAATGATACAAATGGGAATGGGAGATTAGACCGAGGCTTTTTTGTTACAGGCCAGAATAATGAAATTCAGATATTTATTGATACCGTAGGACAATCCCGCCGCGGACATCAGTTTGTTATAAATGTTGATGAGCGTATAGTTCCAAGAAATCCATAAAAGAGGTACCTATCATGTTATCAGGAAAAAAAATATATATAAAGGTTACTTATAGGGAAAGAGGTATGGCAATGATTATTGCCATGATTTTTGTAATGGTTGCTATAGCCCTTCTCAGTAGCCTTTCTGTTCAGATAATAAATCAAAGTATACAACAGAATCGGTATTCCGATTATCGCGATACATTCTGGGGAGTGGTCTCTGCCGTTCAGGAAAGTAAAAGTTCGCTTGAAGTTGGAGGTAGTGGACTGGTGGGTGTGGCAGGGTGGACACCAGCTTATAATTCAAATAATGAGCCAATACTTCCTTCATTTGGTAGTTCAGGTGTAACGCCAAGGACATTATCAACGGATCCGACAGTTCAGTATTTTGCAGTCGCAATTCCATGGGAAAACGATAATTTTGATAATAATGGAGATGGTATAGTGGATGATATAACTGAGGTTGATATGTTCACAATATACGCCATTGCTCAAAAGAATGGGGTTGTGCGACGCTTAGAAGTTATTACAGATAGTAGCGATGTAAATGTTTGGAGAAATGCAATTTTCGCTGGTAATGGGCAAACGGGGAATGTGGTTAATGGAAATGTCAGTATTCACGGTTCTGTACATATTTTAGGAAATAATCTGTTTCCAGGGAATCCGGCTATTATTGCATTAGATCTAAGTGGAACTTCATTAATACATAATAACTATCAAGGAGTCCCAGGTACTTTGCAACGACGGGTTCCACCGTTACCTACCACCTTGTTTGGTGGAGAAACAGTATCAACTTTAAATGCTAAGCTTCGTGTAAAGCGTGGTTTGGTTGGTTTGTCAGGAAACTCTGAAATTGGAGAACCCGATATCCCTGGCAATGGATGGAAAGAGACGATGGATGCAACATTTGTCAATGATGGATGGACAGGAAATCAGACCATTCCGAATGGGGGAAGAGGGATACCTAAAAATGTATTTAGTGATAATGGATTTAATGAACTATACGACTTGGGAAATCGTGTGGCTTTCCCTCTGCTCACAGATCCTTGGCGAGAACCTGATGGCACACAAATCTCAAACCCCAATACAGGGACTTGGTATACTTTTCAGGATTATTTTTCACAAGTTTTACTGGCTGACCCCGTTATTACAAATGATGGTGTTTTTAATGGAAACATGGTATTAAATGCAAAAGGCAATAAAATATTTTGGGACGCTACTACAGGAACATATCTAAATGGTTCTCTCCCTGCTTCCTTGCCTCCGGATGACCACGATTATATTTGGTTTGACCCAACAACGAATGTTTTACGAATTAACGGTCAAATACGAATTAATGGAAACCTTACATTTACAGGACAGGGAAATGACCGAACCATCAATTATAGTGGACGGGCCGCTATTCTTGTGTATGGTGACATCAATATTGATTCCGATCTTGTTACTTGCAATAATGGGAATCCCGCCAATGTGCAGAATAGTTTCCCCGTGAATAATATTATAGGGCTAATGAGTTCCCAAAATATGTTTATTGGTAATACAGCCCAATGCGATATTATGGGAGCCTTTTATGCTCAAAATATGGTAAAAATCTCGAAGCAGACGGATGTAATGGGAACGATTGTAGCAAATTATTTCGACATGGGTTCTCAGGTTCCAAATATTTATCAAGTTCCTACTTTAGCGGATAACCTGCCCTATGGAATGATTGCTAATTATCCTATTACAACGTTACAGCAGGTGGCATGGAGAGAATTAGGACTTTAATTGTAAAAGGGAAATAAATTGAGTGACTATATAAAAGATAAACAATTATTTTCATACTTATTAGTTGGGGGTGCGGTGATTCTAATAGTGTTGGGAATAGTAGGGGCTATTTTTGGAAAAACAAATATGGGGGAAATGGCAGAATCTCAGGAAACCAATACGATTCCTTTGGATTCAAACCCAACATTAACTACAGAGGATGAACAAGATGGCCAGAAACAAATCCCTACCAATTTGAATAACCCTGACCAACTTATTGAATATTATCGTTCCCAAGTGGAAGAAAATCCTCAAGATCCCAATACCCCGGCTTATTTATCTGCCATGGGGAATCTGTATAAGAATAGGAAAATGGATTGTGCCAGTGCCATTCCTTATTATGAGAAGATTGTAATTGAATTTCCCGATTGGGAAGGCATTAGATCTGTTTTCCCAGAATTAGCCACATGTTATGAAACAGTTAATGACTATCGTGGTAAAATTTGGATATATGAAGAAATGATGAGACGATTCCCGGAAGATTCCCAGGAATATCTCTACGCCAAGAGTGCCCTCGGGCTACTTCCTCCCTCTGAATAAATAGTAGTAAAAATAATTCATCATCAAATTAGAATAGAAGTAATGCTCTTACAAGCCGACGAAATACTATTGCTAAAATCATAATCCCTGCTATTAAAATTATCACCCATTTTTCTTTTCTGGTGTGTCGGAGTTTCATTCTATTTAATCTTGAAAAATATACTATGATTTATATCCCGCATGTTTGCACTTACTACGGATTTCTTCAGGGCATTGTTCAATCTGTTGACAGCAGTGCTCTGAGTCTTGTCCCATAAATTCACAGGCTTTCCCACTTCTTTCACCTATTTGATGGCGAGCCGATAGATGGACAAGAACCCATAATATACCGAATACAGTAGCAAAGAGTAAAGTTAATATGAATGTATAAACTATGGTCATCTTTTTGTCTCTTTCTTAATAGAATGAACAAAATCGGATGTATATTCATTTCTTGATAAAACAATAAACAGCAAAATTATAGAAAGTTGATAAGGACTATATCTTATTTACTTACATTAATTTCGAGATATACCGTTCCGTTTACAGCATTACTTAAAATGGGTATTACTGGATTAAAGTCTTCTATTTGCGTTTTATTGACTGTAATTATGACTGTATCTTGCGTTTGTCCTTGTGCATAAGGAGCCACAGCACCTGCTAATTTTGAGAAGGTATAGCCCGATGTTGGCAAGGCTAATCGGTCAAATGACCAAGAAAGTGTGGATTGTCCTGTATTTCGAATAACAAATGATTGTGCTTCTATATTATTGGGCGAATTAAAGTTCAGTACTGTCGGAATAATTGTAATTTCGGGAGGCTGTATCGTGCAATAAACATATATAAATCGGTTTATAGGATTATTAAAGATGGAATCAAATGAAAATTGCAATATACCTACATAAGTTCCGGGGAGAAGTTCTCCTCTCTCAATTGGAATATGCAGTTCATAAGGAATTCCATTTTCATAAATAATACGGTCTTCTTCTTCGGGTTTCACGATATTCCCGAAGAAATCACCGGTTAATGCTTCAGCATCCCAATACAAACCAACGGAGGTAGGTCTGTGGCTTCCTCCATCATTATAAATGTTTATTACTAAATCATAAATATCATCGGGGAGCGTAATAACATAGTTATCATCCATTGCGGGTTGTGTTTCTAAACGAGGATACGGATTGGAAGGGGCAAGGTTCGGTTGTGCCTTTACATCAAATAGATTGGGATGGGTAAAGTATTTCGATTCGGGGTCTGCTGCTATTATCTGCGGGAAGACTACATCAAATTGTAATTGGAATTCTTGCGTGACATTTTCAAAATGCAAAACGCACAGAGAACCAAAGGTGCCGTATTCCAGAGGTTTATTGTCGGGTGAAGCAAATCGCAAGATATTGCCGACTTGATTGAAACTCCAATCGGGTATTAATCCGCCTTCGGCTAATGTAGGTTGTCTCACTGACATGGTCATAGCGGGATTACCACCAACTGGACTTACCGAAAATTGTAATTCACGGATATTTCTCTGAATGTAATCTGCATATACAATTACATCTACCGTTTGTGAAGTAGTAATACCATCTGTGAGTAATTTTATCTGCCCTAATCGCACATCATTGGCATATTTGAGCAAATCAATTTGTGTATGTCCAAAGACAGTAGATATATCCCCTTGGTCAGAAATACATACACCGTTATCATCTGTAGGATCATTAAAAGAGAGATCTATTCGCACTGTGGCTCCAGAAGTTTGATTTAGAGCTACAAATTCAAACAATAATTGGCTTTGGATATCTTTTGCAATGGAACGATCACATGGGTCATTCGCATTCATTACAAGCCAGTCCGCTAACGAGGAAAGTGTGGGTTTTGAAATAGGCCTACCTAAACTATCCACCTCTCCTGTATTCCGGTTACGGGTAGAATATAGATGCCCTCCTGTTTCTTCTATCATTTGTATTAATACATTGTTATTAACATTCTCACCCCAACTAATAAAGAAGGGTCTTACACGCACCCCTTTTAAGAAATCTATTACCGGCGATAGTTGTCCTGGGGGCGTCGTTAATCTCCCATCGGTAATAACCAACATAATTCGGTCATCCGCTACATCAAACGGAATGTGGTCCCCATCCGCAAGGAGTATTTCTGTCGCACCACTGAAAATTGCAGGAAGCAATGCAGTTGCACCATGGTCAATTATATTCATACTTAATAATCTGTTTTTGGCTACTTCTTTATTGAAAGTAAAGGTGGGCTCACCATCATTATTTACCAGCATACGAATAGCACTACCGAACCACTCACGTTCATTAAAAACACCAATTCCTATTTGATAATTATCGGGAATATCATCAATAAACGGAGGTAGTGTACGGAGATACAATTCACGAATAGGGTCATCTGCTCCAGAAATTTCAGGTTCAGCTAATGATTGTGCTGCATTAAACATACTTCCTGATGCATCTAATAGGATCAGAATAGTCCCCTTATGTTGGACCAGTCGTTCGGGTTTTACCATTGGGATAAGGAATCGGCGGGATTCCTGAATATCTAACGGCAGGTCATCTTCGGTAATCGAGAATTTATATGCCAATGTAGGTAAAAACGCCTCCGGTACAGATATTCCTCTTTGCTGAACATCTCTTAGTATCATGACATACCGCATTAATGAAGGTACTCTTAAATTCGGGGGGGCTGTTTCTACTGTAAGGGAAGGAGCGGATACTGTTATGGTTACGATAACAGGGGAAACAGTTTCGTCAATAACCTTTTGCCCATTTACAAGTTTTGTGGCAACAATTCGTATCTGTCCCGAAGCATTTGCCCCTTCTAAACCTTCACGGTCAATGGATACGGAAATAGTTTTCCAGTCTTTGATGGCTCCTGCTGTTCCAATACTAATACCTGTTTCTGGAAATACAGATATCCATTCTTTATTAGGAATTAATAAGAAACTCAGAATCGTTCCGGGGTCACCAAGGTTTGCCAAATCGAAGGTTTTTAATATTTCACCTGAGCCAAAATTCAGAGCGGTAGGTTGGGCTCCTATAATTGTTTTCTTTGGAACTTGAACCTCAATGATAAGTTTTACAATAGGATGTTCAGGGTCGTTTGATTGAATCAGCAATTCGTAGGAAGCACCTAAATAAGTAAGGGCATTTCTACTGATAGATACTTTAATTTTTTGTTCTTTCCCTTTATTTAAGGAACCTTGAGCAGGATTAATTCCCGTTATCCAGGAAGGAATATCCGTATTAATAATCTGCCATTCCAAGGTTCCCTTCCCTGTATTTTGGATAACAAATTCTTGTTCTATTTCTTCAAATGCGAAATTAAGGAATGGGATTCCATCACTATCTACCCCTTCGCCAATAAGTGTTATTTCAGGTATCTGTGGAACAGACATGGTTATCTGGACAGAAACAGTAGGTAAGATGGTGGACGTTTCAATCACACTTCCTTTTACTTCAAATAAATGTTGATAAGAAGGCCCTTCTACTTCATTTACCAAAGTTCTATTGACTTTTACTTTCAATGTGGCTGTTTGGGAACCACTCACTTGTCCGGAGGCAATTCCTTGATTATTAACAGGGGTAACACTTAACCATGTTGGAAATAGATTGGTATCAATTTCCCATGCGATGGTCTCTTCACCATCGTTCCAGATAGCCAGTGTTTCCTCAGAACGAGTTTCACCGAAATTAATTTGTGTAGGCAGAACCACCAATTTGGGAGCACGAGATGCTTCCATTTGCACATTGATAACAGAAGAACCCCAGCTGGAATTAATTGTAATATTCCCCTGATAATTTCCCGGATTCACTATGGTAGGATTTACTTCAACTGTAACTACCTGACTTCTCCCCGCATCAATATCTCCACTGGTGGGGGCAATTCTTAACCAATTAGCCGTATTCGAAATAGATGAAGTCCAGCGCCATGCTCCAGGAGCAGAATTGGTTATGGTAAAAGTCTGGGTTTGCGTTTCGCGTATTTTACCAAAATTTAGTAGAACTGGATTTACCGTTAATGCTCGTGTTCGCATACGGACAGTTACGGAGATTGCATAATTTGTTGTCGTGTCACGGATTTGCAAAATCCCTGTGTAGTCATTTGCAGGTAGATTTTCCGGATTTACTATAACGGGGATATCCACAGATTGAGAAGGAGGTATAGTCAATTGTGGATTTGGAACTGATAACCATGACTGTGCTTCCTGCGATATACTTATTTGGACAGAAACTTGTTGTGTTCCTAAATTAGAAACTTTTAATGTCTGTTGTGTTGGCTGTTCAACTAAACCAAATTGCATTTCATTGGGGGTTACTTGTAAAGCAGAAACCTCCATTGATACAGGTAAAGACAATTCTTGGGAACCTGCAGTGATTTTTACTGTAGTTTGATATACCCCTACTCCCAATCCGCTCCGATTAACACGGAAGGTTAATGTTACATTTTGACCTGCGGAGACTTCTCCATTTGCAGGTGTAACCGAAAGCCAACCTGCATCAGCAGGAATTGTTACTCCCCAACTGGTTTTTATAGTGCTCTGGTTTATTAAGTTCGCCTGTAATTCCGTTGTAATGGTTCCAAAACCTAAAGATTGGGGACTTACAGATATATTTACTGTCCCTGGTTTGGTAATGCTCACTGTAACCTTTTTTGTATCTCCCACACTTTTGATAATTACTTCCCCCACACTGGTCCCATTAGGAATATTGGAACGGTCTGCTATTAAATCTAACTGCTGGATTTTTCCTCCGGATAAAGAACCGTTGATTTGACTGGCACTGGTTACTCCGCCATTTGTTGATAATTTTAGCCATGCAGTGGAACTCTCTGCTTCCCATGACCAGTTTCCGTTCCGATTGTATATAATACGGATCGTTTCACGGACTGAAGTTTCTCCAAAGGATACCGTTTCCGGCTCTATGTAGAAACTAACCTGGGGACATCCTGCTATGACTAAAACGATTAATAGGGAAGCGAAAATTTTAACTATGAACATCTTTTGCCTCATGCGAAGGCTCCTGTTTTTCAAATCTTAATTTGTGAATTTATTGTTAATTTGCTACTGCAATTTCTATTTTTTCTATTCCAAATAGATCTGTGCCAATAGATATGTTCCCTGTGACAATAGTTCCAGGAATAAAGTTTGTACGGTCAATAAATAATGTAACTTTTTCAGATTCACCCGGTGCTAATTCAGAATTGGGCGTATCAGAACTTGCAAGTGGACCATATTTCACATTTGTAATCCATGATGGAAGAGATGTAATTTGCCAACTAAATGTATCTAATCGGTTATTTCGGACAGTAAATATAACCGAGTTATTACCAATAGGCACATCTAATCTTGTTGGGACAGTTAATTTACCTGGAATAGTCTTATTGTAAGGGACAGGGTCTTGAAAGTCAGGGACAGCATCTTTATCATTATCCCAAACGCCAGTCCCTTCGGGATCAAATGGCAATCCTGCCAGTCCTGCAACCGTTGTAGAGGCCCCCGCTACTTTTGGAGATGAAGTAATAAGCAAGAAACCATCTATATATGTGGGGCCTCCTGGATACAGGAAGTATTTCGTCCTTGAAACCTGTCCTACACTTGCAGGATTTACCAATGATTCATTATCTACACGCATAGCAAGGTTTAACACAGGGTCGGCATCGCCAAAAGATTGGACATACACATCCAGCCCTGTGATTGTAATCTTGAATATATTACCAAAAGCACCGTATTTCAATGGTTTGTCATCCGAATTTAAAAGAAGATATACACCATCTCCTTCATTAATAAATCGCCAGCCATCTGTTGACGAGATAATGCCCCCTTCGGCTAACTCTACCTTCATATTTACATTTGCAAGAAGTAAATTCCACTGATCATCTGATACACCGTCTGGTTTTTGTAGGAAGTAGCGTGTTCTCAGGAAGTAAACATCTCTGGGGATATAGTCTGCACGGACAAATACTTCTGCTTGCCATATCCTCTGTGATGGATTATTAGGGTCGTTTCCATAAAATAGACCCGAGGTAACCATAGACAACTGACCTGCACGAATATCACCAATGTAAGCAAAAGCATCTTCTTCAAAAATACCTGTAAGAGCAGGCAAACCCCCACCGGGCTGATATTCAAACCGTATGGTGTATTTGAAGTCTTGCTGTTTGGGGGTAATATAAGTAAGAACAACCTGATTTTTGAGTTCTTCCCAAACACGACCTGTTGAGTCTTCTAATCCTGATGTTATACTTTCCCATACACCTGTGGTAGCAACTCCCTGTAACTTAATCAAACCATTCCCGTCGTTAGAGGTAATTATAATTTGCTTGTCCAGAACGATACCTGGAACGGCAAGTGCAGGGTCGGTTCTTACGGTAACTTTCGTCCTACTGCCGGCAGGAATCGTTCCCTGAACCGGGTCTATGTTTGTTATCCATGCAGGTAAGTTACTTGCATCTATTTGCCAACCTAAATTATCTTTTCCTTCATTATAAATATAGAAAGTGAGGTCATTAGGTTGGCTTTCGGGATCAGGACGAAGGACTAATGATTTCTGACTACCTAAAAGTTGAAGCAATCCTGACACATCGTTCGCGATATACAAATGTCCGCCTGTTTCGTTAGCAAGAGGAATCAAGTCTGCCGTGTTAACAGAACCACCGGAAGCAAATCCGAGAGGATACAGACGAATCAAATTATCGTGGGCTTTTTCTTTTACCTCATTTGCATCAATTGTAGAAGCATTATCCCACCCATCAGAAATAAATAGGATCGATTTGACATCCGCATCATCAAAGGGTAAAGGATTCTTAAGGTCTTCCACTACTAATCTATCTATCGCTTCTGATAGGGCATCATAAATATCGGACGCACCCATTAAGTTAGGAGAAACATAAAATGTTTCTAAAGATTCTTTCAATAGTTCTTTATCAGTAGTAAAAGAACGAATTAATCTTTTTGTTTGTTGGCGGTCATTGTGAAACATCAATGCAATCTGGTAAGAAGAAGGGAGGTCATAAATAAAATCGACCACTGCTTTCTTGATTTTTTCTATAGCTTCACCTGGGAAAAGAGGATTTTCTTTATTATCTACTCCTGCATAGTACATACTCCCTGTATAATCTAACAAAATAATCATATTCCCTTTAATATTTTGAGGACCGGTTAGGAAATAACTCGTCTCTCTTAAATCCAACGGTATACTATCTTCGGATATAGTTAGGCTTAACTTGGATAAATCCGTTGGCGTAACTGTGGGAATAGCACGCGAGGATGAATCTCTTAACAAAAATACATAACGCATTACATAGGGGGGACGACTTCGATTCAAAGCCCCTTCAATTCGTAAAGGTTGTTTTTCAACACGCACCTTAATTGTCTTGGATTCCACACTACTTAATGGGGTTGCCTGATTAGGGAATTGAATAGGGTCCCGATCTAAAGCAGTTACAGTAATATTTCGATATTCAATATCTTTTTGCAGATTATCACGGTTAATAGTTACTACAATTTGTACTCCATCGATAAGCATGTTTGACTCGTCTGGATGATAGAAATCTTCCGCATTACCATCTTCACCATTCGCCCCTCCCGCAACGGGCCGAACATCTGCAATAATCGGATTGGGTTTCCCTTCATCTTCGTGGGTAATACGGAAATACAATCTCGAATCCCGTGGCCCGATATTAGCAATCCAGAACTCCTTTTGGACATCTTCTCTTCCAAAATCGAGAACTTCCAGAGGAATTATCTCGGGCCGGGTGGTCGTTTGTTGAGGAGGTTCAGATATGGCTATTTTAGGAAGACTTATCTGTTCAACCCGAATGGGAATGATTAGTAAGCACTCTTGTGTATTTATGATAATTGAATATTGTCCCGCTCCCAAAGTAACTTCTTTGGGTTTTGTAACAGTCACTGAAATCTCTACTTTATTGTTTGGATTTATTGTCCCTGCCGGGGGAGTTGCAGATATACTGTCAATAGGAATACCTGTTGACCCCACAACTTGAAGACTCCATGGAGATTGAACATTACTGCGATTTGTAAATATCAATTTAGATATCGGTAAATTCGTTAAAGTACCATCCGAATTTAATGCTTCTTTAGGAATCGTTAAGACTACCTCTGCGGGTTCAACTACGAAACTTGTTTCCGCACATATTTTTGCAAAACGGAATTCAACCCGTTGATTTCCCAAAGAGGATTCAAAATAAAGCCCAAAATCCGTTGATAAAGTTTCTGCCCAACGGACCGTTACAGAGGCACTACTGCCTGCAGGTAACGCTCCTGATGGAGGGAATACGGAAATATCCGCGGGAAGGGTTGTTCGGACTGAAGGATTTGCTAAATTGGGGATATATTTAACAGACCAATTAATACTTTCTGTTCCACTATTTTGAAGGGTTAAGGTGGTTTCTGTTACACCGGGACGAATGGTAAAAATCTGTGGTAATACAGATAAAGCACTGCTTACTTCCATGGAAACAGGGACTATTTGTGTTTTACTTCCTGCACGGAATAAAAGTCCCACATCTTTATATTCACCGGAAGGTAATCCACTTCTTGAAATACGCACCTGAATTAATTGGGCGGTAGATGTTTGACCAGAGGTAGGCTCCGCACTCAACCATGGAACATCTTGCTCTATCCACTGATTCTGGCTCGCATTCCATATAACCTCAACCAGGGACCATTTTATGCCTAAACGGCTCAATGATTTTATGTTTAACGATTTTTCAATGGCTTTTTCTCCGAAAGATAGTGCTTGCGGAGACACCTCAAACCCCGTTGTAAAGGGGCAACCACTGCCTAGAACGAGAATGAGGGGAAGCAAAATAAAGTGAAGTAATAAAATAATAGATGGATTTTTCCGTTTATTCATTGGGGCTCCTTCCAAATTATTGCCCTTCTGTATTCTAATTGATACATTTATGTAACCATTTAACTTTTATTATTGCTTTGTTTTCTCTGCAAAAATAACATTTACTCCTGCATTTACCAATGTCTCATACACAGGCTTAAAATCATCATAAATACTCCCATCCTCTTTTACCGTCCACTCAGGACTTAATGTAACCGTATCACCCGGTCCCAAACCGCCGGCATTTACATTGGCTATTAGCGGTGCCCAATCTCTTATATCATTGTCGGGTCCCGATATGTCCAGATATTCAAGATATTGCATTCCTGCGATGGGGGTAATATCTGTAATACGGTTATTGCCCAAATCTAACCATACCAAATTTTTTAATTCCCGAAGAGGCGAAATCGTTATAATTTCATTATCTCGCAGGTCCAATTTAACCATAGAAGTACAATATTCAAGTCCTCGCAAATCCATAATGCCCATACCACGAGCGGTTAATTCCGTTAATGATGCTAATTCTCCTGTACATAGGATGAAGAAAGGTTTTCCAAGAGCACCACGCACAGCTGTTTCTAATGCTCTATCTGGAAACAAAATACTTGTGCCCTGCAAAAAACAACATCCTGAAAATGAACTTATCAGGATAAAAAGGCATATCAAGTTGAAAATCATTTTCACTTTCATCGTTTTAACCTCTCAAATAAAAAGTGTTTTTACAAATGCTCACAATATTTATATTTTAAGTTTGTGTATTATTCCCACTTGTATTTATGTGACATTTATCTTCGAGGAAGAGGAAAAATGGACTTTCTCCTCCCATAAATGTTAGAAGCTTATTGATTAAAAAAGCGATAAAACACACATCATCAGACCAACTTGCATGGACAGGTCGTTTACTTGAAATCATTCGAACATGTTTCACCGTAGTTTCTCCTTTAGTAAGTTGTTTTTATATTAGAGTAAAAAAAAAAATTGCTATTTTAAAATACAATTGTACATTACAGTTTATCACAAATCACACCGTTTGTCAATAATTTCTTGAAAAAAATAAAAATTTAATTATTTATAATTTTACCTTAATCCTATATAATAATGTCAAGAATTTTCCAAATATATTTAATATAAAAAAATCTATATTATTTTATTAATTAAGAATATTATGTTATCGAAATAAGTATTGATAGATTTATATTTCTTTTCTTTTTATCATAGAGGTTTTTCTACAACGATTCAAACGATTTTGCCAATCCCCTGTCCATCCTTCTTCTATGGCTTGCTGACATAATGCGATACATTCCTCATATCTGCCTTGCCGTTCACGAATATCCGACAAGGTGTCATATCCCAAATGAGAAGGGAGGGGAATTCCGTTCATTGTTTTTTGAAGATGTTCTTTTACCTCTTTTGATATATCTATTTGTTTTTTTGAAACAATAACAAGAAGAGCTGTCTTAACATCATTATCGTTCATATCGGATTCGATATACTCTGAAATTAACTCTTCAAGGGCGTAGAAACAATCTAATGTATTTTCTACCTCCATTTCTTCAAGATCTTTTTCCACTTTTTTTATTAATTTGTCCAACTGCTCTAAATCCGGACGAAAAGGTAATTTGTTTTTGTTGATTACGATACCTTCATTTGTGTCTACGGGTTCAATTATTGTAATCATGAAGACCCGTTGACAAGTAGGGCATAAGATTTTCTGCCCTACTTCAGAAGAAGCCAACAGTACTTCTTTCGCACAATAAGGACAAGTTACACTGAATTTCATGGTTCACATCCCTGTGTTATCACTTTAATATAGTTCCGTAGGGCATGAATAATTTCTGCCTCTAAAATATCACGCTCGAAAACCTCTATATCTTTTATATCATATTTTAATTGGTCAATGTATACTAAAATTAATTTATTATTGAGTTTTAATCCCAAATCTTTCATTGCATAATAGTATATTTCTAATTGTTTCCAGTATCTATCCGCATGATTACTTGCATTATTTCCTGTTTTATAATCAATAATTGTTCCATCTTCAAGAATAGCATCCACAGTTCCTTGAATAAAAAACTCACCTAATTTCCATATAAAAGGAAACTCGCGTTGGAAAGGGGGATTAGATTTAAGATAACAATAAAAAGGATTATTCCTTATTTTATTAATGCATACATCTTGTTCTTCCCGAATGATTTCTTCTGAGATATTTTGGGTAATGATATTCAATAGATACTTCTGAAAGACATCTATATTTTCTTCTCGAAAATCCCACATTTGCAATAATCGGTGATAAAATATTCCGCGTTCTGCATGCCTTAAAGATAAAGGATGTTCTAATATTTCATCTTTTTCTTCATCAAATTGATTAACAAAAAGAATGTTTAACAACCGTGTTACAGGAATAGGTTCCGTCTTAAATAATTCCACAGTGATAGGGACGGGGGGAATAAATTCAGATGGAGGTGGCATTTTTTCCTTCACTAAATCCCTTCTTACAGTCGTTATACTTTTCCCCCTCATTTCTACAATCCTATACAGATCCTTCTCATGGTTATCATCACGAAGAAAACAATTTGCCAATAGAGAAAGCCGTGAATTTGTTTCTTGTTTATCATAAAATTCATCTAAGTATTTTTTATGAGAAGATAGAATTAAATAATCACGGGCACGTGTTAAAGCGACATAGAACAAACGAATATATTCCTGGTATTCATCATAAGTATTTTTCAATGTTATGATAGTTTCTATTGGATTTTTTTTGTCTTTTTCTCTCTTGTCTTTGTTCTCTTTTATTTTAATAATTACCCCTGTTTCTTTGTGATAATTTACCCCGGAGGATTTCTTATGCTGTCGTTTTTCATAAAGTAAAGGTAATATCACAACAGGGAATTCTAAACCTTTTGCCTGATGAATTGTGGTGAGAATCACAGCATTTCCCGATTCCACAGCAAGGTCTGCTTCCCCTTCCATTATGCGGTCTCGGGAGCGTTCTACAAAACGATGGAACTGATATAAACTTACAGGACTATTTTCTTGATAAGCACGGGCTAACGAGATAAATTTTTGAAGATTTGCAATACGCTGTTCTCCAAACCCCTGTCCTAATAAAAGGGTTTCATAACCTGTTTTTTCAATAATTTCCTGTATGAGTTCATGAATAGGTAAATGGGTCCTTCCACGGAAATATGAATATAAAGAATGAACTCTTTGATAAATATTTTCGCGGGTAAGCGTGTCGGGGACATGGTTCCAATCCAGTAGCATATTACGAAGTGGACTCCGCATTTGCCAGCGAGTAATTTGTTCATCTGAAAGTCCAGAAAAAGGACCTCGCAAAAATGAAAGGAGAGCAATATCGTGATATGGATTGAGCAAAACATGAAGAAAATTTAATATGTCTTTTACTTCCGTAACCTCAAAAAAGCCTCGACTACTTACAACAAAACAAGGGATACCTCTCTCTTTGAGGGCTTTTTCATATTTATATATATAACTTTTTGTGCAAAATAGTAGTGCAAAATCACCATAGCAAGCAGGCCGTTGTTTCCCTGTCTTTTCTTCTATAATAATCAAAGGATTCTTTCCCTCTACCAAAGATTGGATTCGTTCTGCTATAACTTTTGCTTCTGTATCTACATGGTCTTCTTTTAATGTTTTCTCATCTTCCTTTTCAGGAATGGAAAACAAAAATTCAATGCGAGGTTCCCCATAAATGTTCCGATGTGCTCTCATAGGACGGTAATTATCTTCCACTGCGAAAAGGGAATTCGTCCGTTTGAAAAAAGTGTTTACAAAGTTTAGTATTTCGGGAACTGAGCGAAAATTATAATCCAAAGAAATTAGATTTTCTTTGTCCACAGTCTTCCGCTGTTCTTGAAAAACTTTTACTTCTGCATTACGAAAAGCATAAATAGACTGTTTTGCATCGCCGACGAAGAAGAATGAAAGATTGGGATTAGCAGATATCAATAATTGAATAAGTTGCACCTGGGTGTAGTCAGTATCTTGAAATTCATCTATAAAAATATATTTAATTCCTTCTGCAATTTCCTTACAGACTTCGGGATGGCTCTTTAATAAACTGTAGGTTAAATGTATCAAATCATCAAAATCTACAACACATTGCTGACATTTATATTGAACCCATTGACTGTATAATGGGTCGAATAGACAAAGCATACGATATGTAACCTCCAATGATTTTTGAGTAGTTTCATTACCCCAATCAAGGTCAACAATTTCCTTTTCTAATGTATTTTTAATATCATCACGAACTTTTATTATTTGGTTTTGTAACTTACCATATATACCTTTATTTTTCACCCTTAGTATCGGTTTATTTTTTAGTATTTCTTCTTTTTTATTAAGGATATAATCCAATGTATCCGCATTTTGTAAATCCCTTAATTTCAAAATATAAAACTGACATACCTTGTTCATGGATTCTTCATCGGAGGGAACCTCTGATTTCAATTTCTCCAACTTTTGTATCCATCCGCTCACAATAGGAGATTGAACGAAATTCAGTAGATATTGTTTATATTTTTCATGTATCTGTTGAATACATTTTTGAGAATATTCTTCTATATTCAAACATTGTTTTACTACTTCAAGCCATGGGAGGATATGCAAAGCATTTTGGAAAAACATTTCAATGGTATTTCGAAAACCCTGTGGAGACATTTCTACAGATAGTTCTGACGCTTCCTTATAGTTTTCTAACCAGGTATCCATTTGATTTTGGATAAAGTTATCGAGAAATAATGGACTTTGCAATTCATCTAATATACGGTATTTCGGATCGAAACCTAATTTGAGAGCGTATTGACGCAGTATCCCTGAACAAAAGGCATGGATAGTGCATATCCGTGCGGATTCCAACTGTTGTTCTCTCCACCGCCATTGATTGAGTTCCTCCGGAGTGGCTTTTCGGGCATATTCATGAAAAGCATCTCGTAAGCGCTGTCGCATCTCTGCAGAGGCTTTCTCGGTGAAGGTAATGGCTACAATCTCACTTAAATCTGTTTTTTTCTCCTCTAATAATCGCAATATTCGAGCTATCAACACACGTGTTTTCCCTGACCCAGCAGAAGCATCTACCCCTATCCTTAAGGCATCTGAATAAATGGCCTTTTTTTGCTCCTCTGTTAACCCTGTAAAATAACTATGTTGTTTCAACTTCTCCACGGACCTCATCTCCCGATTCTTCACTTCGCTCTATCCTTTTGTATCGGCATGCATTCTTACAAAAACAATAATCACAGGACTCCTTCTTATAGGGCATAGGCGTAAATTTCCCTTGATAAATATTCTGAAGGGTATCAAAAATAATACTCTTTGCCTTTTCTACTATTGTTTCTTGTAGATTTTTATCCCCTGCCCATGGAGCAGATGTCTTTTTCTGCTCCGTAAGAGACAGAAAACAGGATTCTGCAACAGATAAATTCTCTTTCTTAAATAAATGTTCCTCAATTGCCAATTCATAAATAATCAATTGGAAAGAGCACATTTTATCCTGTAACTGTTTATTTTTCACCCCCATGTCAGTGCCTGTCGGGGTTTTTCCCCATTTATAATCAATGATTCGTAATAACGGGTTATTTGTATGTATATCAATTCTATCAATTCGACCTGAAAACAAAACGGTTTTATCTTGTATTTGCATACAATAAGGTTTTGATTGACTTTTTTCATCTTCCATCTGATACAGGGTTTTCCCAAAAGCAATCTCAAAATGTGCAGGTTTCCAGTCTTCTTCAATTAAAGATGCTTCAGAACAGATAAATTCTGTCAATATACGGTTTAACCAGTCGGTTGTTATGTCTACTATTTTTTTTGAAAAAACAGAAATTTTTCGGTCTTTATATACTACACCCTCGACGATGGATTTTAATTTTTCATTAATAATTGACAGTTTATCTATCTGTAATTTATCAAAATATTCTTTTAGCAGTATATTGAGAATTTCGTGAGCCCAGGAACCTATCATCAGAGGGGAAGGGACAACAAGTTCTTCTTCCCAGTCTTCTAAAGCTAATATTCGATGTGCCCAGAAACGGAAGGGACATTCTATATACTCTTCTATCTGCTCCACACTATAAATATGATTATTTCCAAATCGTTGAGTGAAGTAATTTCGAATGTCATCACTCTGTAAATTTCCAGTATATTCATTTTCATTTCCTGCCTCTCGTTTCTGGTATGCAAACCAACAATTATAAATATCCGAATATTGTTTTTTTAATACTTCCTCATCTGTCTGATAAGAAAACAGGAGGTTTCGCAATTCAGAAGGAGAGCAGGGAATTGTAAGGTGCTGTTTAGAATTAATCAAATTATTCTCCTGAATATATTGACGAAGCTCCTGCAATTCCCGAAGTAATAAACTTGGAGAGCGTTCTTCATGTGTTTCGGAATACCACACATGGGAAAAGAATACCCCCTTTTGTGCCGATTCAAAAATTTGCTGGAAAAATAGCCATTCTCTTTGTATTTGTTTTGCCACATCATCTATGGGTAAACCTAAATCTCGCAGTTTCGTTATATCATTATCGGAATATATCACATTTAACGAAGGAGATAAGGGAATAAGTCCTTCTTCTACTCCGCCCACAAAAAGATAGTCATACTCCATATTTCGTATCAAAGGAAGGTCTACACATACCACCCCATAATTATGCCCTGTCTCAAAAAGAGGTATTTCCGATAAAACAAAAAAGAGAAGTCTCTGGAACTCATCTAATGAAAGTGGCTGATTCTCATAAAATATCGGCAGTTTTTTTAATATAGAGACAAAATGTGAATAAGCTTTTTTTTCTCTTTCCCGTACAGTATTATCTTTTACAGTGGACAAAGATATTTTCAAAGAATCTTCCACTGAGTTAAGTAAATTTAGAGTAAGAGTAACATAATCCGATATACGGCTCTTTTGTTGGAATTTCTCTCTCCACGAAAGCCATCGTTGTATCTCATCTATAAATTGTTGTATGTCTATTTCTGATATATGTTTCTCTTTCACTTCTTTTATCTTTTCTTTATTATCTAATTTCCAAATTATATGTTCTACCCGCATATAAGTGGATAAGCCCCCATGTTGAAGAAGTAAGAAAAATTTTTCACGAAGCGATATCGGGATATTCCATAAAGGGTCATGTAATAAAAAAGTAAAAGCAGAGAAAAATTTTTCATTTAACTGGGTAAACCATCGCTCCATAAACTGCCCTACCCATGTTTCTTTAATACTTCGCGGAGACCCAATACGATAAGGAATACCATACTCAGAAAATACCTTTTCAATAAGGGGTCGGACAGAATTCAATTGCCGATAAGTAACCGCTATTCTTTGCGGTGGGACTTTCTCCTGAACTAATAACTGTTTGATTTTTCGTCCTATATTTTTGATTTCCTCTTCACGATTAATGAACTGTTCTACCGCGACTATCGAATGTGCAGTAGGCGAGAAGGGCTTGGGTTCATCACGCCAGAATAATGTATCTGAAATGTATTCTATAGAATGATTAGGGGGAGGGGTATCCAGAAATACTATTTCTACATCCAATAATGACTGCAAGCGCATTAATGTATCCTTTGCCAGACGATATACATCCTGTCGGCTCGGAGTAACATCATAATTAATCCCAATAATCATTCTTTCAAAGTAAGGTGATAGAGCTTTGATAAGGCGAAGTTCAGAATGGGTGAAATCATCAAATCCATCAAGTATGAGGACTTTTTTCCCCTCAATATAAACGGGGTTTCCTTTTTGACATTCAATCTCTGCTTGCCATAATAGCCCCGGAATGTCATACCAGTTATGTTTTAATAATTGCTCCTGATATGTCGAATATACCCAACATACTACCTCATCCCACGGTTCTATGGTTTGCATTCTAATTTTTTCTTCAAAGGTTTCGGGTGTAATACCTGCTTGCTTTAAATTCCGTATAATCCGATGGAAAGAAGGGGCTAAATTTTCAGGTGCAATCAATCCTTCATATTGTTCAAACTTTGTTTTCCCTGTATCCGATAAAATAATAGACTGAATTAATAGTATTTGTTCCCATTCTTCAAGTACATATATAGGGAGATTTTGTCCTATCAGTAAGTTATAAGTAAATTGGGTAAAATCACTAACGATATTTTTATCAACAGCATATATGCCATCTGATAGAAGTTCAATGATTCGCCTTTGTGCATATTGGCGAGTGGGCACGATTAACAATGCTTTTGGATAATTCTCCCGCAAAGTTTTCTGTGTTTGTTCTTTTCGTCCAGAGCGTTGACCACCACATAGTATCTGATTTTGTGCCATAAATCCTGTGTCATTATGAGTAATATTTATATAATTTTTGAAAAATATTCAATCGTGTGTTTTAACCCTTCACGAAGAGGAACTTTAGGTTCCCAATCGAGTTTCTCTTTTGCCAGGGAAATATCGGGTTTCCTTCTGCAAGGGTCATTCTCTGGGAGGGGCTTAAAAATAATTTCGGATTTTGAACCTATCATTTCACAAACCAAGTTCGCTAATTCTAAAATAGTAAACTCTCCCGGATTGCCCAAATTAACAGGTCCTGTAAAGTTTTCACAATCCATCATTCGTATAATACCGTCTATCAAATCACTGATGTAACAAAAAGAACGAGTTTGGGAGCCATCTCCAAAAACAGTGATAGGTTCATTTCGTAGTGCCTGTACAATGAAATTACTGACTACCCTGCCATCATTAATCAGCATACGAGGACCGTAGGTATTAAAAATCCGTATTACACGAATATCCACACCATTCTGTCGATGATAATCAAAAAATAACGCTTCTGCCACTCTTTTCCCCTCATCATAGCAACTGCGTTTCCCAATCGGGTTTACATTTCCCCAATAACTCTCAGGCTGAGGATGCACCGCTGGGTCTCCATACACTTCAGATGTGCTCGCCTGCAAAACGCGGGCTTTAACCCGTTTGGCTAATCCCAATACATTTAATGCCCCCATAACATTAGTCTTAATCGTCTTCACAGGGTTAAATTGATAGTGCACGGGTGACGCCGGACACGCCAAATTAAATATTCGGTCCACTTCGAGAAGGATAGGTTCTGTAATATCATGACGAATAACTTCAAATTGTGGATGTCCTATCAAATGCTGGATATTCTTTTTCCTGCCTGTGAAAAAATTGTCCAGACAAATTACTTCCTCACCGCGATGCAGTAATGCTTCACACAAATGGGAACCGATAAAACCTGCACCACCTGTAATTAAATTCACTCGACTCATAACTTCCTCCAAACAGCTCTATTCTCTACTATTATACGAATTATAATTCGCTTATCCTAATTCCGAATTGACAAACGCCTCCCAACTTATTTTTATAACACATTTTTTCACAGTAATTATTTTTTTATTGAGACAAATACCTGCGCCATGCACTTCCCCGGGGAATAAAACCATAAATTGCCCCGGCACATTTTGGATGATGTTAATTTTTAATGTATCGACATTATACAATCTCACATCTTTTTCAAGATCATACTCAGTTTTTACCCGAGCCATTACTTCGGGTATCCAACCAATACCCTCCTCTCCCGAGAGTGTGAATTGAATATCGATGTACTTCTTATGTGCCTCGAAAACAGTTTCAGAAATATCCTTTGTAGTGTAGGACATAACCCTTACTTTTATATCTTCACCATATAAAGGTTCCATTTCCGTATCCGGACTATTCTCATTGAGCCCTTTGATATGAGATAACACCCATTTCCCTACCTTCCCATGAAAATACCGTTCCCAATTTTCAAATCGGTCAACTATCATGATATTAATACCTCCTCTCTACAAGCAGTTCGTATTTTCTTCGTAAAAGGTGCTCCAGGAATATCATAAATTTTCACCGTCCCGCCTGCAAATTTTATCAAAGCAGAACCTCCGGCAATATCCCACAACATAATTTCATCCTGAATGAAAGCATCCATCCGCCCACAGGCTACATAAGCCAGCGATAACGCAGATGAGCCTATGAATCGGACACGACGATATTTTCGCAATTCCTGAATATACTGCTGAAATTCCGTTTCCGTATAAGGACGAAAAACAGGTAATCCCGTTGCTACAATTCCATCTCTCGCATGATTTATCTTCGAAACTTTGACCGATGTTTCATTTAAAAATGTCCCCTTCTCTTTTGTCCCTGCGAATAATTCATGCCTAATAAAATCATAAACAACACCCAACAAAAATTCATCCCCTTTCATCAATGCAATCGAAATCGCACATAAAGGTATCTTCCTGCTAAAATTGAGCGTCCCATCCAGCGGGTCTATAACCCAATAAGGTTCATTAAAAACATACTCACGAACCCAACCTCGTTCCTCTGATAAAATAGCAAACGGCGTTGATTCCAACACATCAATAATTGCAGATTCCGATTCACGGTCTGCCATTAATTTGATATCGCGTGCATCTTCATAAATAACCTCACAAGGTTCTCGAAAAAGGTCTGACAAAATAATTCCCGCTCGATGCACTGCTGTGACCGCCAGTTCAAAACATTCTTGAATATCCATTCCCGAATCCTATTTAATGGTATAAATTTTTGCCTCGTTTCTGTGCCAGATAAGTACTGATAATATGGGTAATGATACAGAACACATCTTCAACTGGACCGTATTCATCTTTTGTACTTTCCACAAGAAGTCCATAATCACACATAGAAAGTAATTTACCTCCATTACAGCCTGCAATACCCACAGTAACAATACCATGTTCCTTTGACCATTCGACTGCTTTAATAATATTGGGACTATTCCCACTCACAGACATTACTATAAATAAATCCCCTTTCTTTGCAAGTGCTCTTAACTGACCTACGAAAACATTTTCATAACCCTCATCATTACCCAATGCGGTAACGACAGCCTGGTTATCCGATAGATTTATCGCACGAATCGGAGCACAGTTTGTTATGTAGTTTCCAACTACTAAATCATTAACCCAATGGGATAAAACTGTGGAACTACCTCCATTCCCTGCAAGAAATAGCGTTTCCCCTTCACTAATTTTATTCCATATCTCATCTACAATCTTCATTAGTATCTCTCTATTTAAACAATGTAATAGCTGACATAACCGTTCGCAATATCCTGCATAATATGATGAAAAATGGGGTGAAGATTGAAACAATTCCTTCATGAAATACATATAGAAAACTCCTTGGAATAGAATTAAAATACATCATTTTAACATGTTAAATCCAAAACAGGCAATACTTTCAATAATCCCAATTATTATTACAAACTTTGTCTTTATAAAAATTCTAAGGGGTTCTTATGAACAGAACTTATATTTTTGAAAAAATAGAAAAAAATGTAGTAGTGTATGGAATAGTTTCTTTGAGTTGGAATATGATAATCAACAATTAAATATTATAATTGGAGGAATTTCTCGTGAATAAGAAAACCCGTAGAGAATTTTTAAAAAGCGCTTCTGTTGGAACGGCCGTTACATTATCTGCATTAAGTTATTCCCGTGTTGCAGGGGCAAATGACCGCATCGCCATCGGAATGATAGGCTGTGGAAGTCGTTCTCATGACCATTTTAAACAAATAAGTGCGTATAAGAATAAGGAAAATGTAGAAATTATGGCGGTCTGTGACCCCTGGAAAGAAAAACGAGAAAAAATGGCAAAGATGGTAAAAGATGTTTATGCCAAAGATCCTCAACAGTTCGAATCGTATCAAGACCTCCTTTCAAAAGCGAAGGTAGATGCTGTAGTAATTGCTTCCGCAGACCATATGCATGCCCGACAATTAGAGGCAACTGCAAAGATGAAAAAACATGCTTATTGTGAAAAACCGCTGGCAAATAATATGAAAGAGCTTCTCCCTGCTTACGATGCAGTAAAAGAAAATAAGGTTATTGTTCAGATAGGGACACAATTACGGAGTTATGCCAGTTTTACCGGAGCACGCGAAGTATATAAAAGCGGTATCCTGGGAAAAGTTTCCCGTGTAGAACAATGTAGAAATGGTAGTTCGCCCTATTGGTATTCACACATCCGCAAGGACCTGAAAAAAGAAGATGTTAACTGGAAAGAGTTTACAGGGGGTGTTACGGATAAACCTTTTGATTCGGTGTTATGCTCAGCCTGGTATGGTTATCGTGATTTCTCGGATGGTCCCATTCCTCAATGGGGCAGTCATTTCATCGATTTAGTCCATTACATTACGGGTGCTCAATTCCCTGAAAGTGCAGTATGTGACGGAGGTATTTATACCTGGAAAGATGAACATAACTTCACCTGCCCCGACCACATTCAAGTATTGTGGAGATATCCCGAAGGGTTTATGGTGTCTTATTCTACCAATTTTGGGAATGGAGCAGGCAATACATTTTATATTTTCGGTAATCAGGGATTAATGGATTTACAAGATTGGAACAATCCAATATTATTACCGGATGGTGCTTTTAAGAAAACAGATGCATTAAAAGAAAAGAAAGAAATCGAACCCATAGAACGTCCTGACCACATTTTAGACTGGTTACAATGTATGCGTAATGGGAAAGAGCCCAATGCGAATATCGATGCAGGCTACCAGCACTCCGTTGCCTGTATCATGGCGATGATTGCCTACGACACCGGCAAACGCCAGATTTACGACCCTATCAACAGAGAAATTAAAGAAGGATAAACATTAAGGAGAACAACTATGGAACAAAAGACGCGCCGTGAATTTCTAAAGACCACGAGTATCGGAACGGCTGTAACTCTTTCCGCATTAAGTTATTCCCGTGTTGCAGGGGCAAATGACCGCATCGCCATCGGAATGATAGGCTGTGGTGGACGTGCACATGCCCATTTCGAACAACTCAGTGCTTATAGAGAAAAAGAAAACATAGAAATCATCTCCGTTTGTGACCCCTGGAAAGAAAAACGAGAAAAAATGGTTCAAATGATTAAGGATGTCTTTGGCAAAGAACCCCAAATATATGAATCATACCAGGACCTCTTAGCAAAATCGCCAGTGGATGCAGTAGTAATTGCCTCCGCCGACCATGTACATTGCCGTCATCTGGAAGCCTCTGCCAAAGCTAAAAAGCATGCTTATTGTGAGAAACCGTTAGGCAAAAATATGAAAGAACTCATTTCTGCCTGTGATGCGGTAAAAGAGAACAAAGTTGTCGTGCAAATAGGGACACAATTGAGGAGTTATCCCAGTTTCACAGGTGCCCGCGAAGTATATCGAACGGGTATTCTTGGAACGGTAGCCAGAATAGAGCAATGCCGAAATGACTCTCGTCCATATTGGTATCCTCGAATTCGTGAGGATTTAAAACCTGAAGATGTTAACTGGCGAGAATTTACTTCCGGGGTGACCGATAAGCCTTTTGACTCTGTATTTTGTTCAGGCTGGTATGGATATCGCGAATTCTCCGATGGTCCCATCCCCGGTTGGGGTAGTCACTTTATTGACCTGGTTCATTACATCACAGGAGCACAATTCCCGGAAAGTGCCGTATGTGCCGGAGGTATTTATACCTGGAAAGATAAGTATAACTTTACCTGCCCTGACCATATTCAAGTGTTATGGAAATATCCGGAAGGGTTTATGGTCTCCTATTCCACCAACTTCGGTAATGGCGCCGGCAATTCATTCAAAATCTTTGGCAATCAAGGTTTAATGGACTTACAAGATTGGAACAATCCTGTTTTGTTACCCGATGGGGCTTATAAGAAAACGGATGCTTTGAAAGATAGAATAGAAATTGAGCCGATGGAATGTCCTGACCATATTTTAGACTGGTTACAATGCATGCGTAATGGGAAAGAGCCCAATGCGAATATCGATGCAGGGTACCAGCACTCCGTTGCCTGTATCATGGCGATGATTGCCTACGACACCGGCAAACGACAAATCTATGACGCTGAAAAACGCGAAATCCGTGAAGGATAAAAAACCATTTCTCTAACTCAATTCAAAATGGTAAGTCACATATCTTACATTCAAAAAAACATCGTAGTTTATAATTTCCGCACATATATTTATGGATACAAAACAAGAAAATTCGTATGAAATGGCTATTTGATTTACCCATTACAGATAGTGATATTCAGAATAACTCTTTTCATGAGCAGAACCATCAAACAGCCCAACTATGGCACGATTTCGAAAATGGGAAACACCAAAGAGTCCCCATTCGACTTAATTCCAATTCAAAAGTATTATTGTTAGACAAATCCTTAAATAGGAAAGGAATTACTTTCAAAGATTACTTTTTTAATCCCGATACAATGGCAGAAGTCCAATTTCATTGGGAACTATGGCGTCGCTTTTTACTGCCCGGAGACCACGAACATGGATTACCCAAAGAATGGGAAATCTACATCGATTTTCAGAATGTATACGACGGCAGTTGGTTTGGCTGTCCTCTCCTTTTCCTAGAAGGCCAGGTCCCAACAACCCAACCCATTTTACACGATGACAACAAAAACAAGCTCTTTGACCAGGGAATCCCCGACCCTTTCCAGGGAGAACTTGTAGAACTGTCCTTAAAGTATCTCGACTACTACAAACAAAAATGCAAGGCAGGCTGGGAATTTTTAGGTATTCCTGTTAAAATACCATGGAAATCCCCCTTCGGTTGGACCGATGGTGTTTTCACCATCGCTACTTTACTTAGAGGTGCCGAGGCTTTATGCATAGACCTATTAGTAGACCCGCCATATGTACATCAATTATTGGATTTCATAACACAAGCATTAATTACACGTATGAAAAAGTGGCTAAATTTCATGGGTATTATATTTCCCATGAGCGATTACTGGTTCGCCGATGATGCCGTTCAGATGCTTTCGTTAGAACAATATTGCGAATTTGTTTTACCTTACCATAAACAAATATACGATACCTTCGCTGAACCTAATAACCGCTATATTCATCTGTGTGGAAATGTGCAACATCTATTACCAACAATTAAATCCAAACTTAATGTCCGTATTTTCGATACCGGCTTTCCTATTGACTTCGGAAAGTTAAGACAAGAACTGGGCGAAGAATGCCTTATCAGCGGAGGTCCCAAAGCGAGCTTATTCCTTAAAGGGTGTGTAGACGATTTACTCACAGAAACAAAAAATATTCTCTCTTCAGGAATCCTACAAGGAGGTAGATTTATCCTTCAAGAAGGCAACAATCTCCCTCCCTACACCGATTTAGAAACTTGTAAGCAGTTCTACAAATATGGAAAAATCTGGGGAAGACTATAGAAGAGGCCATCATAAGAATCATATAAAAAAATAAACGACCCAAGAATTAAAATCCCCTTCTCACTCAAAAGATACTAATATTTTCATTAATTCTTGTGCATTTTTAGGAGCATATCCATCAAAATCATTATTAAAGAAGACATAAACATCTTTGCCCGAACGAAGCCACTTACTTATCTTCTGGGCTTCTACTTTTAATTGTTGGGTCGTATACCTTCCATGATACCTCCCCGAAGGACCGTGTTTGCGAACATATACCCAATCCGCCGTGATTATATTATCAATCGCACTGCCCTCATAATCTTCCAAACATAGGGCAATATTATGTTGCCGTAGCACTTCATAAATATCATCATTAAAAGCCTTTTTATTCCTGAATTCCACCGCCAGATAAACATTATTAAACACAGATAACCACTCCCGAAAAAATTCCTGCAATAATGCCGAAGTGGGAATGAACGAAGGCGGAAGTTGAAGCAAGTAAACTTTTATTCTGTCACATAAAGGTGTAATTGAGGTATGAAAGTCTTGTATCGCTGACCGAACATTTTGGAGTCGCAACTCATGACTAATCCGACGCCATATTTTTACTGAAAACACAAATTCCGGCGGAGTAATCTGAAGCCACTTTTGAAGAAGGGTACTATTAGGGAGTCTATAAAAAGTAGCATTTATTTCAACCGAACTAAAAACAGAAACATAATACTTTAGCCAATCTTGCGTAGGAATAGACCGTGGATAAAAAACTCCTCTTCCCCAATGAGGATAACTCCAACCACTAGTCCCAATATATACTTTTCCTACGCTCATCTCGGATTTGGTAATGATATATTTTCAAATAAATAATAAAAATCTATATGTTTATTCTATAACAGCAATTTCATCATCAAAGGTAGGCTTTAATTTCTTTCCTGGAGGAAGAATAATAAAATCATCAGAATATGTCCACTCTCCTAATAACCAGCGAATTAATAATATTGGGTCCCCTTTAAATTCATAGTATTCCCATCCCAAATGGCGGGCTGAACTTTGGGTAAATTCTTTAGCCATTTCACGATTTCCTACACCTAAATCTACATAGCCGGCACAATGGTATCGTTGTTTCCATGTCTCTAAGGATTCTATTAAATAATCTAAATTTTCATCTCCATAAACTTCTTTTAACAACTCACGAATCGCTTTTTCTCTATCCGGACCGGGCATTACATTATCTTCTATCCAGCCGGGTGTAAACCAAAAAATGCCAGAAAACTGATTGAAATATTCACGATATTTTTCACGACTACCTAAAAAGAAAGTTATACAATCATGAGCTTTCACGAAAACGAGTGGGGTATATTTGGATGTAATGTTTAAGGTCCCATTACTACATAATCCATAGCCTATCAAAATGGCATCAAATTTCTGTATATCGATTTCATCAATTTTTTTCTGTAGTCGTTCGTGAAGTAGATGAGGTGCATCATGTAAACCCTGCTCTAAAAAGAAATAGTCGTAAACATGAGGAGAGAGGGCAGAATAATAGGCTATTTCACGCCAGAGAACATGACATGCGACTATGGCATATCTTTTGGGTCTACCATAATGTATTTTCTCTGTTAATTTTTTCTTTAGTTCAAATGCATCCATAATAAATTATATTTTATTATACATTCCTACTAAACAAACAAATTGATAGTTGCATTTCCAGCCTCACCCAAATAATAACCCACCCCTCCGATTTCAACTCCATCAATTAACTCTTCCTTTTTGATTCCCATTACATCCATGGACATCGAACATGCTACTAAATGGACCCCTGCATCTTTTGCGCTTTTCATTAATTCAGGTAAAGTCATCACATTTTTTGTCTTCATTACATACTTCATCATTTGTGTCCCAATTCCACCCATATTCATCCGGGAAAGTTTTAACTTATTCACTCCACGGGGCATCATCATTCCAAACATTTTTTCTAAAAAACTCTTCTTTACATTTACTTTCATCTCCTTACGCAGGACATTTAACCCCCAGAAGGTAAAGAAAAGAGTAGTTTTATACCCCATTGCTACAGCACCATTTGCTATAACAAAACCCGCCATGACACGGTCTAAATCGTTGGAGAAACAAATGATCGTTATGGCTTTTTGGCCAGGTACTTCACATGAACTCACAATTTCCATTGAACTTTTCTGTTGTTCCTGTCCTTTGACAATCTCAACGAAATACCCTTTCCCCTCAGGGCGAACCTGTAAAACTCGATTCCCCGTCTTTTCACACCATGCTGGAACATCGCAAGTAAAACCCACATCAGTCGCATACACTTCCAGTACCTCACCCTGGCGAAGCTTCTCCATAACTTGTTTTACTTTCAATATAGGTCCCGGACATTGCATTCCGGAAACATCCAATCGATGTTTTTCCGGAACAACAACAGAATCATCCGCGGGTGCGGTTTCGGATTTTGGAATACCTGTAGAAGGAGGAGGGGTAGTCATAGCCGGTTTTTTATGAAACCATGACCATGTGCGATAACCACCATTCAAATTCAATACTTGAAATCCTTGCTGTTTTAAGAAACGATAAGCAATGTAGCCCCGTAAACCGACAGCACAGTAGGTTACAATAACCTTATCCTTCGGAATTTCTGATACACGGCTCCGCAATTGGTCTACAGGAATAAGTGTTGCATCCGGAATAGCACCTGCCTCCGCTTCCGCAGGTTCGCGCACATCCAGAACATATGCATCCGCAGGAATATTATCTGCTTCAACAACCTCTACATCGCCTCGCAGTATATTCGATGCTACATACCCCACCATATTTATTCCATGCTTCGCACCTCCCCATTGCGGTGAATAAGCCAGCTCCTCATCTTCAAGGTTATAAACCGTCTTCCGATGACGAATTGCCATCGCCAGCGTATTTATCATACTTTCCACACCCTCAGACCCCACTACTTGTGCACCCAATATATGTCCTTCATCATTAAACAATATCTTTACACTCACCGGTTGTGCTCCCGGATAGTATCGCGGATGTTGCATCGGGTGAATATAAGCCCTTCGATAGGGAAGAGACAACGCCTTTGCTTGACTCTCTGTAATACCCGTTTGGGCCACTGCAAGATTAAATACCTTGACTATCCCGGTTCCTTGAATACCTCCGAAAGAAGTATTTCGTCCACAGATATGGTCAGCACAAACACGCCCCTGTCGGTTAGCAGGCCCCGCTAATGGAACAGCACACCTTCCACCGGTGATAACATCTGCTACTTCAACCACATCACCCACTGCATAGATATACGGGTCGCTTGTTTGCATATATTCGTTTACACGAATATGTCCTGTTTTAGATAATTCCAACCCAGCATCTCTGGCTAATTGACTATTGGGTCGAATCCCTGCACACATACAAACGAAATCACTATGTATTGTCTTCCCACTTTTCAGAATGACCCGCCCATCTTCAATTCTCTGGGCTGTCTCCTGTAAATAAACATTAACCTTATTTAACAATAGTTCTTGGAGAATAGGAACGGTCATTTCCGAATCCATTCGGGGCATGACGTGGTCTTGCATTTCTACGAGGGATACCTCCATTCCTCGATGTCTCAAATTCTCTGTTAATTCTAATCCGATAAATCCTGCCCCTATTACACATATATGCTTGCTATCGGGAAGTTGAGCAATGATTTTATCCATATCGCTTAAATGATTTAATACAAAAACCTTAGGATTATCTGCTCCTGGAATAGGTGGAACAAGAGGAATAGAACCTGTTGCTAAAACAAGAACATCATATGGAAAAGTTAAAACGGTATTATTAGTTAAATTCCGAACTGTAACCTCTTTTTTCTCACGATTGACAGCAATAACTTCATGATGAGTACGAACATCTAATCCATACCTACCCTGTAATCCCTTAACAGTTTGGACTAAAAGGGAAGAGCGATCCGGAATAATGCCTCCAATATGATAGGGCATACCACAATTGGCATACGAAACATCTCCCCCTTTTTCAAATACAATCACTTCCAGATTATCATTTAATCTTTTAAGACGGGTAGCACAACTCATTCCACCGGCTACTCCACCTACGATAATGACTCGTTTCTTGTTCATAAACTACTCTCCTTTATGTTAAGTTAAATATTATTTTGTTATTACAATTACTCATGGGAACAAATTTTAGAAAATAATTGAATAAGGTTTTTCTTAAATTCTTCGATTTTTTTCTTATCCTGACCAAATGAAACAATACATTCATTTAGGTGTTCTTGCAAAATAACCTGTCCTAAAGAACGAAGGGCTCCCCGAACAGCAGATACCTGCTTTAATACATCAAAACAAGGTCTTTCTTTTTCAATCATTATTTTCAATCCCCGAATTTGCCCCTCAATCCGATTGAGCCGTTCTATTATCTTTTCTTTCTTATCCTTTTCTTTCATTATTATTTTTTCTCCTTATGTTTATTTTCTATACATATACTATGTATAAGTATATATAAAAAAACAATCCAATATCAAATTGTATTTCATAATTAAAATGAACAAGAATACGTGCACCATAAATTTATGATAAGATAAATGAAATATCTAATCGGTATTATTGCGAGAGTACTTGCATAACTTTTTCTTCAAAGGTATGTATCATAATTTTATTGCCAGTAGAATTTAAGTGGCAATGGTCGTTAAAAAGAGTTTCTCCAGGTATATGGTGGGGTTCTGCCTGTTCTACTGCTGATAAAACATCTGCTACGGGAATATCATGTTGTTCAGCAAGTTCTTTCACAATGTTATTTTCAAGGTCTGAAGACTGATGTCTTGGAGAAGTCTCCCGAATGATTTTCCTCCCTAATTCATACGCTTCTTTATATTTTTCCTCTTTGACAAGTTGCAAAACCTGTTCATATTCCTCCGCACTTTTTCCCATTAAATTCGGTTTTATGTAATTAGAGGGGACTGTGGCAATAATAACTTTAATCCCTTTTTCTTTGCAGAGTGAAATAATTTCATTTAAGTTTTGTTTATATTTTTCCATTCGTTCAGCAATTTCTTCAGGAGTAAACACATGATTCCACCCTTTGCCTGCATCGGGAAGAGATTGAGTAAGCATTCTACGATTATGTTCCGCTTCTAATTGAGATATTTTATATTTAGCAAAACGGTCACGAATAAAACGCATCATTCCAGATGCGTATAACATTCGTTGTAATGTGGTCGTTTGCACGCGAGCCAAATGAAGTTGTTCTATTTCCTCAAACTCATTATGAGCGGAGTATATCATTATAAGGTCGGGTTCATAGTTAATAATCTCGCGAGCAATTAGCACTAACCTGTGAGTACCATAAGAAAGTCCCCCACAATTAATAATTTCAACTTCTTTGTATTTAGGCGTTAATTGTTTCTTCAATCGTTCCGCCAAATCAGGCAATTCGTAGTGAACATAGTTCACAGAAGAACCACCCAGGAAAAATATACGGAGCGTTCCCGCTTGTTTTTGTCTTGGAAATCGCTGATTTTGAAAGGCAACCGTCTTATTCGGATGTGTTATTAAATAACGACTATCACGAGGGTCGGGTATAAACAGTCGTGATTCCTCCGTAAATCCCAATCCGATGTCCATAACCATAGGTGGAACCCATATCTCTATTATGCGGGCAATAAATTCCAGACTGAATAGTAAAATAATCAGAGGTAAGAAAGTAAAAACAACAAACTTTGATTTGCTTATCTTTTTCTCCATCTCATTCATTTTTCATTCAACCACTTTTGAAGTTTCGGAGCAAGTGTCTCCGCCAATAATTGATGCCCTTTGGCGGTTAAATGCCCATCCAATGTGAAAAACAAATCAGGCTCCTGTCTCCGTTCTCGAAATGCCTCCGAAACCGTAAAACAAGGCATACCTGCCTTTTCACATGCCATTTGAATAACTTTATCGGGGGCTTCGGAAGTTAGCATCTCAGGAACCACATCAAAACCGACCCGCTGTATATTCTTCCATGCCACTTCGTTGACATAAGGTCCATCCGGTATGCTGACAACGGCAACCCGGGCTCCCGATTGATTTGCCACAGATTTTATAATTTGTAATGCCTTTGCCATGTTCCCAATACATTGCTGTATCCACGGGTCTTCGGGTTTCAGCGTTAATGTGTAGATATGTTTATTTTTCAAAGCGAGGTCAATCATATAAGGATTTAACATCCCATCAAAAAAAGCCTGCTTTACTTCCGTGTCCAACTGAGCAAATCGTTCCTTCTCTTCTGCCGTCATTTTTTCATAAAATTCTTTTGCGGTGTTTGCTGACCAGCGAGCATTATCTTCCGCCGTTGTTTTTTCAGGCGGTCGCTCTTGCGTCCGCTTTTCAAGAGAACGCGATAATTGCATCATCTCAACTGTTCGCACAAAATTCGGATACAACAACCTTGTCCAGCGGATAAGTCCCGAACCTACCTGTTCCAGACCTTCTGCCCCGGAAGAAGCAATATCATTCCCCTGTAAAATCCCCACTAAAATTAAGTCCGGTTCTAACAAAGGGACAACGGTGCGTGTAATTTCTGCATAGAACGGAGGTCCCGTCCCCGGCTTTCCTAAATTAACCGTTTCAACAGTTCGTCCATTTAATGATATTCGCTGTTCCAGTCTGCGTAACCATGTGTCTTCAATATTCACACCCCAACCATAAGTATACGAGTCCCCTACCGCTATGATACGATAATGGTCTGCCTTTTTGGGTTTTTCCACTTCACGGTCGCGTATCCCCAGAGAGTTCGTTTCTACCACATATGTAAAATCAACGGAGGCAAATTCCTGATGTGATAACGGAGGAAAAATCAAATCATGTGTCCCCTCCGGAAAAGGTTTCGGGATTGCGTGCCCCAAAACACGGTCCAGTATCAAGGTCAATAGGATAACAACGACAATTGAACATACAACCAGAAACATATTCTTCAAAAAAGATTTCATTCAGATACTCCATTCTGTTTACTATACAACCATACATCTCTATGAGATATTTAACCTTGGTACTGATATGTTATTATAAATAATCTGAAATATAAAAAGTTGTATATATGATGTAGAATTAAAAACACGTATGAATACAAAAACATTTATTTGTTTATTTCTTATCCTTCTTGCAGGTTATTTATACCGCTCTATTGGTTTAAGTTATGAATCAATATGGTGGGATGAATTTAGTAGTGTGGTACATTTAAAACCCTTAGCAGAATACGAAACCTCTCCCGATTTCACCCGTTGGGCGCAAGGTGTCCATTACGAGCCCTCTGTGAACATCCTTCATTTCCTGATAAAAAACCGTTCTATGGACCCCGCCACCATGCCTTTATACTACGCAATAGAGTATTTATGGCATACCTACATTGATGAATCCTATTATTCCCTCCGCTTACTTTCCGTTTTCATAGGATTAACTGTGGTTTATGCCACATTCATTCTGGGGAATACAAGTATCAATCCCTCCGCAGGCATTATTGCTTGCCTTTTAGTAGCTCTGTCCCCCATACACCGACAATTCTCGCAAGAAATCCGTATGTATAGTTTATTCACTTTACTCACTATTCTTTCCATGCTCCTATTCATCTACTGGTATCGGGAAAGAAAGCGTAAAATATTCATTTACTACCTGATTGTTACTTTCCTCCTTCTCTGGACACACCCATTTGCTACACTTGTTATTATGGTCCAGGGACTATACCTATTTATAGACCGCTTCCTCCTTCAAGCATGGGATTTTTTTATAAAGAATTCATCACAATCTTTCCTCAAAGAAAACTTTAAACGAGAACTTCTTTTCTTATTAAAGTGGGCAATCCCTCTCTTTATCATCTCACTCCCCTCCGTCTTATATATTCTGACCATTAACTTCTGGTCCCCGGACATGACTTCCACCTGGATGAAAATTCCGACCCTCCGCGAATTTACCGGCGACCTCTTTGCCGATGATTGTATCGGCTGGACCTATCAACTCCGTGCGGAGCCAAACTTCTGGATGAATTTCTTCAGCAAAGATACAGCCCGCACCATCGTAGCTCAACGCTATTTCATCGGCGGTGTCATGGTTATTTTATATATTCTCTGCTTGATTTGGGCAATCAAATCCCACTTCCAGAAAGACATCGCAAATAAAACTTTACAAAATAATAATACCCCACAAGAAAGAAATACGCTTATCATACTCTTTTGCCTCTGGTGGCTATTTCCCCCGATATTCTTATACCTAATTTCACATCTCTGGCGTCCGTGTATTATGCCACGGTATACCCTTCACAGCTCGATTGCCCTTTATCTTATTATTGGTTATGCCATCACCAACATGGACCGTTGGAAATGGGCAAAACGCTCCCTTCTCGTAGCATTCCTGCTTCTTTATCTGTACCAGGCAACTTTAATTCTCGGAAAACCTCAACATACAGACTGGAAAAACGCAGGAGTGTTTATTAAACAAAATTCAAAAACAGAAGACATAATCCTTGTAAATAACGAGTTATGGAAACGTGTCTTCCTTTATAATTTAGGTCCCGTCCCGAATATCGTCTGCTATGGCTCACAATTTGAAAACACAGCCGAGATAGCCGAATTTCTCATCACAAAACTCTTTCCACAACGAAGACCCAACGCTAAATTATGGATAGTAGTTCAAAGTGATTACTTCGAATCTGCACCTCTATACCATTTTGAAAAATATTTAAAAGAAAAAGGTATTATTTATGATTATGTGGAATTTCCAGGAATACAAAGAGTCGTGGTGTATCATCAGATATATCCTCCCCAAACCTCCGGAAAAACATTCGATAAAAAATCCCTTCTTCTATTAGAAGACCTATGTGCCCTGGCTCTGGAATTCTGGCGAGTTAAAGATTTCGGGTCTGCGGTAGATACTTGTAAGCATGTAATTCAACTTGACCCCGGTTATGCCCAGGCTTATTCCTATTTAGGCATGTCCTATAAAGAATTACAAGAGTGGGACCTGGCTATCGAAGCATTCACAACCGCCGTAGAACTAAAACCTGCACAATATCCCTGGAACTGGATTAACATCGCGGATATTCAAATCAACAGAGGACAATATGAACCCGCCATCTCTGCACTCGAAAAAGCACTCCATTTATTGCCCAATGACTCGTTCGCTCACACCTGTATGGGAAGAGCCTATCTCGGACTGGGAAATCAGGATAAAGCCATCGAATACTTCAAAAAAGCCATTGCTTTAGACCCCACAGACCTCCGACCCGCTACCGAATTAGAACGACTGCAAAATAAAACTCCTCATGCCCCGACAACTCCATGAAATCCAATTTAATTAAAAGCGCAATAAAAATATTCATCCTTCTACTTTGGTTGATACTTGCCTTTTTATTGATGGAAGTTTCCATTCGCGTCTACAAATTCATAGTTAGCAAAACCAATCCCTTAATCCTCTCTCTGAACAATCAACCCCCATGGAGCCATAGCGACCCTCTTCCAGAAAATACAGCCCAACTCACAACTCAACTCCCCATTCCGGATATGGAGAAATGGTATTCCAATCGTGCCGAATTTTTCCTTCAATTAGATGAGCATGACCGACAACTATTCGCCTCCTTCTACCACATAGCCATACTTGCTCAACCTCCTTATAAAACCAAAAAAACACTCTACCTCCCCGAAACCCATTCAAAAAATTATTTTAATGAAGGATTAGAGAATATTCTAAATAAAGAAATCCAGACGGCTCCCTCCAAACCCTTTTCAAAACATTACCCCTCATATTCAATCAATGAACAAACTCTTTCAGACTTTTTTTTATACTATTCCACCGATGAGAGCCTTATATGTTGGTATAGGGAGGATAAATCAAACAATTCTCAGAACAAAGACGACAAAGATGCTATCTGGCGAATACCCTATTTCGAGTATAAACCACATGCTCAACTATTCCCCTATGAATTTCATACCAACAATTTCGGTTTCCGAGACGAAGATATTTTAATCCCAAAACCGTCCGATGTTTTTCGCATCGTATGCATAGGCGGTTCTACCACCGAAGAAGGTCCTACGGAACGAGAAACCTACCCTAACATTCTTGAAAAACTACTCCAACAACAAAGTCAGGACCCTTATAAAATTGAGGTAATTAATGCAGGAATCCCCGGTATTTCTGCAAACAAATTATGGTTACGATTACCCGATTTTTTACTCATGGAACCCGACCTTATCATCTATTGCGAAGGTGCCAACGACATTACGCACATCCTATTGCCTTACTGGCTAAAAAATTTGAATAAAGCAAAAAAAATACTCATTCACTCCCAGTTACTTCGCAGTGTTTTCCCTCTCTATTTCTTGCCGACTGATAACCAAATACGAGAAAATATACTCAATGATGTCATCAGCCACATCGAAAAAATAAAAAATTACCTCCAGAAAAGAAATGTGGCTTTCGCCATTATGAGCATGCCCGCACCCCATTATTCAAAAATGACCCATCGAGAAAAAAATTATTTCCAGTATGTAACCCAAAAATGGTGGGGCGGAGAATGGATAGATTATAGAATGTATAGTTATACTATTGATATATATAATAAATGCCTGAAAGAAAAATTCCACAAAAATGATACCTTGTATATTCCCATGTATGAAATGTTCCAACAAGAGTCCCCTTCCTATTTTAATGATTTGTGTCATCAAAAATTAAAGGGAATACAAAAAAAAGCAGAATTTGCCACACCTTACCTACAGGAATACATAAAACATTTATGGGATGAGAGATAGAATGAACGAAAAACCATCTAAGAGAAGAAAAATAATTTATATATTTGCATATAGCATTTTTATTTTTTTCTGGCTGATTGTGATTTGTCTTTCGCTGGAACTGTTTGAACGATTACGCTGGAAATACATCGAAAAAAACAACAAGTTCATTCGTATTCGCCGTGGGGAGTTACTCTACAAAGAATGGGATGAAGGGCCGGAGGAAAGCGTACAATATGGCGAAGGGAAAAATATATTTCCTCCCCAAAACATGTATATCGGAGATGAATATTGCGAACCTGAACCCGACCCCTTAGCAATGTGGAGTTATCGCTTCCATATCTATTTTGCAGAAGACGAAACATTCCAGTCTGCTTTCCGAACTATTTACGATATAAAACAATTTCGAATTGATATCCATAAAACCGACCATACCATCACATGTTCACTTATCAGTCCTGACACTCAAGCATCAATGGATACTCAACCCTATTTATCCCCTATTCACAATATTCCCTTGAAAAATTTTCAAACAGGACGGGCTTTCCTCTGGCAAACAGATATACAAGAAAAACAATGCCAATTCTTCTTTTATCCCATCCACGATAACCTGGAAAATTACTCCTTCTACTCGTTTGTCCTTCCCTACAAAGGGAAAAAAGACCTAATTAATCCTTTATTTGTAGAAATGCCAATCCATAAACTATGGAATATTATTTATTTTTCATATTTGCCCCATCTCAACTCCACTGAAATGCTTTTCCGAATCAATAATTTTGGTTTTCGGGATAGGGATTTCAAATTTCCAAAACCCGAAGGTGTTTTCCGCATCCTTTGTATTGGTGCGTCGACCACAGAAGAAGGCATGTCCAATCAAGAAACTTATCCCAAACTTTTGGAACAAGAACTACAAAAGCACTTTGGAAGGAATAAAATCGAAGTATTCAATTGTGGCATTTCCGGAATGATCTTAAAGAAACACTTTGCTAAACTACCCGACTATTTATACCTTCAACCTGATTTAATTATCTTATACGAGGGGATTAACGATATGATATATGAGGTATTCCCAAATGCTTTTGATAGCTCCCCAATTCTATGGAGAAAATCTTTCTTTCTATCTCAATTTGCACGAAAACAGATGAGAGGTATTCTTCCGTACCCTCAAGAAAAAATAAACCAATATATACAGAGACATATCTTTTATTACATTGACCGCATATACAATGCCTTTTCATTCAGAGGCATAGACATGTGTATTTCCAGTATTGGCGTCCCTTATCGCGAAAAGTTAAATAAAACCGACAGAGATTATTATGATTACTATTACGATAAAGAATGGGGTTGGGCAGACTCTACCTTTCAGCAGTATTCCGATGTAATGAAACAATACAACCAACAGTTAAAAAACTTTTGCAAGGAGAAAGGTATTCTTTATGTCCCCGTCGCTGAAAACATGCCCGCCAGCACTCGATATTTCGGAGACATCTCTCATATGCGGCAGGTTGGCATAAAACTTAAAGTTAAAATTATGGCAGAAACTCTCATCCCTTATTTAAAAAAAGTTTTGAATATCCCTCAACCCACTACTGCTGTATCGGAATAGCCCGTTGCAAAAGTTCCCGAAACTCTTTGCGGTCAGGTTGAGCAAGAATACATCGTTTAATATACTTCACCGCTTTTTGAGGCTGATTCTCAGAAAGGAATATCTGAGCTAACTGCTGATTCACAGGGAGTAAATCCGTCTTCACCTCCGCTAATGGCACCAAATATCGTTTTGCCTCCTCATACCGATTCAATCGTGCGTAGAGCAAACCTAACCCCGCAAGAGCAATAGCATCCTTAGGTTGAAGTTCTAACGCCCGTTTATAATGTTCTTCTGCCTGTTTATATTCCCCCCCACGAACCAATAAATCCGCATAATTACGGTGTGTCAGGTAATTCTGCGTATCTACGGATAGAGCCCTTTCATACAGAGATTTCGCTTCTGCATCCGAATGAAAACTCACTTTCAAATCCGCAAGACGCGTAAGCGTTATCGCATCATCAGGGAAATATCCTACTGCTATCTCCAACAATTTCATACTTTCCTCTACTTTGTTCAAATCCGCAAGCAATAATCCTAATTTATTTATTACTGTCGGTCTCTCTTCAATCGCCAGAGATTTACGATACCCTTCCTCCGCCTGTTTCAGTTCCCCCCTCTTCATACACACATCTGCAAGCCCCTCCCATACCTCCGCATCCTGTGGCAACAACTCCGTGCATCGTGCAAATAACTCCTTTGCCTCCTTGTAGCGCTCCTGGTCAGACCGCAAAAAAGCCACCGTCTTTATGATAGTGGCATCATCCGGATTAAGAGTTCTTGCCTGCTCCAGATATCGCTCCGCTAAACTATAATTCCCTAACTTACGATATAACCCCCCTAATTGATGAAGGACGGCCGATTCATCGGGCATTATCTTGCAAGATTGTTCTGCAAAACTCAAAGCCAAAGCAGGCTCATTCATCTTCTCCCAGACCAATGAATAATGATACCATGCCCAATTCGTAGGTATCTGGCATAAAAACATGGAATTCAACAGCAAATATGCCTCCTCTATCATTCCCCGCTTAAAAAGTAAAAACGAAAGAGCATCGATTAAATCAACAAAACCAGTGTTCAAACCTAACGAAACACGATAAAAATACTCTGCTTCATCCCAGCAACCCAAATGGTCATAACTTCGCCCCATATTGTATGCATGTAAATAATCTGTATAAAAAGATTCGGGATTTGTAAAATAAGAATTCAAAAAACATTCATGTGCCATTTCCCATTTCTCTTTCAACGAGTAAATAATTCCTAAATGGTACAAAGCTTTGAAAGGTTCGCTAAAAACGAGCCTTTCAAACAACGATTGTGCAGTTTCAAGGTCCAGTTCCGACAGGGCTATCGTTGCCCGTGAAAACAATGCCCCGACATGTTGAGGACTTTTCCTCAGAACTTTATCATATGCCTCTTTGGCACTACTTATTTTCCCCAGTGCTTCGCACACAAGCCCCAAATTATAATATCCCTCCACATGTTCGGGATAATAGCCTAAAAAAACAATGAGCTGTTCCTCCGCCTTTTCCCATTCCCGATTCTGTATGGTAAACAAGATAATATTAAACCATGCACCCATCTGATAAGGATTTATTTCCAATGCACTCCGAAAATAAACATACGCCATCTCCCGATTACCCCGATGCAAGCAGATATTTCCCAATCCTGCAAGAGCATCCGCATAACTTTTATCCTTATTCAGCACTGTTTTATAACTTACCTCCGCCTTTTCCCATTCTCCCAGTAACTCCCACGCATGCCCAATATTAAACCACTCAACTGCGTTCAAATCCCTCTTCTTCAGATTTTCAATTATCCGCATACACTCCCTGCGCATGCCCAATCCCGCATAACAAACCGCAAGAACCGCGTCCTCATCCCACTGTTCCGGTTCCCTCTGTTTAGCCCGCATAAGATAATCCAGAGCCTTGTGATAATCAAATAACTGCACATAACACAATCCCATGTTTTTCAGTAATTCGTACTCAGGTTGAAATTTCCCTTCAATCGCCCCAAACTGTATTAATGCGTCCAAAGGTTTACGTTGTGCTAATAAAACCTGCCCTAAATTAAATCGAGCATCTGCATAATCGGGTGCAATCGTAAGAGCTCGTTTCAGATATTCCTTAGCAACATCGGGCTTTCCCGTATGAAGCAAAATCACAGCCCCATGATTTAACGCTTGTACATGCCTCGGGTCTATTTCCAATGCATGCTGGTAATACTCCAATGCCTTTTCCGTATCTCCCAAATGTTCCCTTGCCCAACCCCACGCAAACCACATTTCCGCTTTATCTGATTTCCTTTTCACCGCCTCTTCAAAATATTCCTCCGCATGCACCCAGTCATTTCTTTTCGCACAAATTAACCCCAGATTATACGGGGCTGACGGATGGTCAGGTTTCAATCGTAGACACGCCTGAAAATGTTCCTCCGCCTTCGCTTCATTACCCATTTCGTAATAGAGAACTCCTGCATGATAATGTGCATCCGCATCCGTGTGTTTCGCCAGCCATTCCTCAAAAAAAACGACCCCCTCTGCTAACTGTCCCACTCGCTGATAACATCTGCGCCTCTCATCTAACCACCGGGAACGATTCGGTTGATAATCAAAAAACGGAATATGAAACATCACAAACAACAGAATAAATGTTCCCAATATAAAAACAACACCGCTCCATCTTTTACTCGGGAACCCATTCAGGAGTCCTGAAAAAGCTACCCCCCCAAAAATGAAAAAGTAGGGTATGAGCAATACCCGATATCGGCTACCGGCTATCAGAATAGAAAATATGCATATATTTGTCCCCACAAAAAGCAGGAGAACAACCAAAAACCTCCATGAGACAATACGAATATCTATTCTTTCCTTCTCCCGCTTAAAGAAACCCATGGCAATAAGAAAAAGACTGGTTATAAACAAACTGATAGGTAATGGAAAACGCGGCAAATATCTTAAAACCCTTGAAACCTCGCGTTCATAATAGACAACCTTATTCTCATCCAATTCCTGCGGTGCAAATGTCCATAAAAACCGTTTAATACACTTTCGAATGTTTAGCCATGGATACTTTCTCAAATTATCCATTGCCCCCGTGATAAGATAATCCCTCCATTCCTTATAAGTAACCCTTCGTCCCAGACCCAATTCCTTTCCAAGTCCCATAGTCATCCCGTCAAGGTCAAAAATTTCTACAGTATCCTCCGGTGTCTTATTCAGCCATCTCAATATCTCCGGCGTATAGGGGGCATACTCACTCGCCTCCGGATGAAAAGCAACCGAGATGGTATATTCACTATTATGCGACCCCGATGTAAATGTCCCGCAAAGATAATAGTTATACGAAGCAAGAGGGACTACCATCAGAAAAGAAGAAAGAAAGAACAAAAACCCGGCTTTGAACCCATGCCCTTGCCGTTCCGAACTATAAAAAAGGAAAATAACAAACAAAGTTAAAGGAAATATCAAAATAAAAGTTTCCCCACGAAACCATGCTCCCACTCCAAAAATAGCACCCGCCAATGAGAGTAATACAAAATGCTCTTTTTGATATGCAAGAAAAAGAAAATAAAAGGATAACAAATTTAAAGTTATATAAATAACCACTTGATTAATCTCTAAATCATAATGAACAAAAGCCCAATATGTGGCCACACCTAACGCAGAAAAAAGTCCCGCTTTATAGTCAAAAAGTTTCTTCCCCAATAGATAAACAAGCAGTATATTAACTAACCCAATAAAGATTTGCACCCATCTTACCGCATAATAACTTCCCCCTGAAAACCAATAAATCAACGCAAGAAATAAAGGATACCCCGGCGGATTGGGAAGGGGATGACCCTCCATGAATGGATTCCCCTCATTTCGCGGAGGTGTATAATCCCCGGAAAGAATTGCCCTTGCCCAATAGTCTTTAAACTCCGCATCATGCAGAGGGGCTGAAAAATCCGGATTTTGAATCGCTTCGGATAAATACAATACCCTCAACCCCAAACCCAAAAGAAGAATAAAAACTATCCATACAACCTGCTTCGTAATAGGATAACTCCTCTTGCTTATTGTAAAGCTGACTTGTCAGACTTTTCTGATGTATCTGACCGCCACGACAAACCTCTCATACTTCCAACTTCCTTAGCTCAGGGGCATGCTCCTGTACCTTTCGGATAATGCTAACAATATCATCCATATCTTCCTTATTGCCCAGCAAAATGTGATGCGGAAGCCATGTCCCGCTTTTATAGCACAAATCCTCTGCCACAGGACAATAGGTTTTGGAATAATCATAAAAATCCGCATTTTGAAAAGCAGGTTGTTTGTAAATAGGATAAGGATACCCTGCGGTTAACGGTAATCCTTCCGCTTGCACTGCCTTTATGAACTGCTCTCGCGAACAACCCAATTCCTCTTCTTTAATCCGAATACACAAAAGATGATAGGCCCTCCGTGTGATACGATTACTCAACGGTTGTGGATAAATCCCCGGGACTTCCCTTAATGCACAAGTTAAATAAGTCCCATTTGTCTCTCGTATCTGAAATTGCTTATCAGCCCGTGTTAATTGAGCAAGTAAAATATTCGCTGTGAACTCATTCATACGGACATTGGTCCCCACTCGTTCATGATAATACCACGGCCCCGTTTTGGAACGGCCACAATTACTTATCGAACGACATATATCCGCAAAATTTTCATCATTGGTGACGATACATCCTCCTTCCCCTGCGGTAATATTTTTAGACATCTGAAAACTAAACACCCCTCCCAATCCTAATGTTCCTGCTCCTTTACCTTCCCACATTCCGCCCCATGAATGGCATGCATCCTCAATTACAGTAAGATTATATTTTTGGGCAATAGCATTAATTTTATCCATATCACAGATTCGTCCCCCAAAATGAACAGGAATAATCGCTTTGGTTCGCGGTGTAATTACCGACTCTATAAGGTCAGGGTCCATACACCATGTATCATCTATATCCACAAATATAGGGATACCCCCCATACGCACCACCGCGGAAGCCGTCGCAATAAAAGTATAAGGAGGCACAATCACCTCATCCCCCGGCTTAAGCCCTATCGCTTGTAATGTGATTTCAAGGGCAGTTGTCCCACTATTACACGATACACAATATTGTGCTCCTTGATACTTCGCATACGCTTCTTCAAATTGTTTGACCCTTTCCCCATAAAACCACTTTCCACTCTCGAGAACCTCTAAAACCGCCTTTCGCTCCTGTTCATCAAACACAGGCCACGAAGGCCATAATTTCCCAGCAGGTCGTACTGGTTTTCCTCCGAATATCGCGAGTGCACTCATCTTTTTGAACATCTCCTTAAGTTTCTTTTGTTTTTGTTTTAACATAGTAAGATTAAAAAAGCCCCCACTACAAACGCAAATTTTTTCAGTACTTCAATAAATCCTATAAAACGAAGCCGATAAAAAGGATGATTAATATAAATACCCACTCAATAACGGCAACTATTCCAATGCTTGCTCTAAGTCTGACAAAAGGTCCTCTACATCCTCTATCCCAATACTGAGACGAACAAGTGTCGGGTACACTCCTAATTTCTGTTTCTTTTCCTCAGACAACCCTGCATGAGTCATATAATAAGGAACACAAAACAACGACTCTACCGCACCTAAACTCTCCGCCAGAGTAAAAATCTTCACCCGTTCACAAAATCTATTCAAAGTTTCTATATCCTTTAACTCTACCGTTACCATCCCACCAAAGCGTTTCATTTGCTTCTTTACCACATCAGAGAGGGGGGATTGCTCCAGCCCAGGGTAATATACCTTTTGCACTTTCGGATGTCCACACAAAAACGCAACGATTCGCTCCGCATTATCACAATGGCGTTCCATTCGCACATGCAAGGTTTTTATCCCCCGCATCAGCAAATAACAATCAAACGGTGAAGGAACCGCTCCTATACTGTTTTGTATAAATTGAATCGGTTTTATATCTTCGTAATTTTTAACCGTAACCGCACCGCCAAGCACATCCGAATGTCCCCCTAAATATTTTGTACTACTATGCACCACATAATCCGCACCTAAAAGCAACGGCTTTTGCAAATACGGCGTTGCAAATGTATTATCCACGGCCAGCTTAAGTCCATATCGGTGAGCTACCTCCGCTATAGCACCCATATCTACTATCTTTAACAAAGGATTGGTGGGCGATTCTATCCATATCAATCGCGGTCGAGATAATTTTCGTATAGCCTGTTCAAATGAAGGAATTTGATTATCATCCGCATAAACAACCTCAATCCCCCAGTACGAATACACCTTATCGAATAGTCGAACTGTTCCCCCATACAAATCATGTCCCGCAACAATCCCATCCCCCGGCGATAAGTTCTGTATTATCGCAGAGATAGCAGAAACCCCTGAAGCAAAACATGCTGTTGCAGAACCCTCTTCCAATTGCGTTATACATTCCTCTAAACTTTTCCGTGTCGGATTCTGTGTCCGTGTGTATTCAAAACCCTTATGTTTCCCCGGTCTCTCCTGTTGAAAAGTCGTAGCAAGATAAATAGGCGGTACAACTGCACCTGTTAACGGGTCTGCATCCTGTCCCGCATGAATAGCTCGCGTAGCAAATCGCATTTTATATCCCTTTCTCTTTAAGTCCCTGGTTACTTTGTCTCCGCAATTCATAAAAGTATATCAAATCCGTGCGCGTTATAATACCTGCCAGCCGATTATTCTTGCGAACAACTACCGCGGGATTGCCTGCAAGTAATAACCGATACACCTCTTCCGCCTTCGTATCGGCCTCCACTACAGGAAGAGGACGAGCCATCACCTCCGAGAGAGGCGTTTCTATACTCTTCCCCTGATGCAACGCATGCATAATCGTTATCTCTTCGACTGAGCCAACCACCTCTTTTCCTTCAACAATAGGTATCTGTGATATTCCCCTCTCTCGGAATAATTGTATCGCTGTCTCCAACTTTTCCTCTTTGCTTAAAGTCCATATCTGCCCCTCTCTGCTGATTATTTCAAGCACCTTTCCAATTCCCGTCTCATCCAGAGATACATCTGTAAAGCCATTTTTAAACATCCATTCATCATCATACGCTTTACTAAGATAATTCCTCCCCGTATCCGGACACATGACTACAATCACATCTGCACTGGAACAACGCTGAGCATACTTCAAACCCGCATAAATTGCTGTCCCACTGGAGCCCCCCAGCATAATCCCTTCCTCTCGTGCCAAACGACGAATCGTATGGAATGACTCCGCATCACTTACACGAATCCATTCATCTACCACATGCGCATTCAAAGTGTGCGGAACAAAATCCTCACCAATACCTTCAACCTTCCATGACTTAGGACTATCCCCACTTAATACAGACCCCTCTATATCTGCACCTATCACCCGAATATTCGGATTTTTCTCCTTCAAATACCTCCCTACACCGCTTATCGTTCCCCCGGTTCCTGCACCTGCCACAAATGCTGTAATTTTCCCTTCGGTCTGTTCCCAGATTTCAGGTCCCGTTGTCCTGTAATGCATCTCCGGATTCGCCAAATTTTGAAATTGATTAGGTCTCCATGCACCGGGTATCTCACGCTCCAGACGGTCTGCTACACCATTATAGCTCTGGGGTGAATCCGGCGGAACATTCGTCGGCGTGATGACCACCTCCGCACCATACGCACGCAGAAGCCGAACCTTATCCATGCTCATCTTATCCGGCATCACACAAATACACCGATACCCCCTCACACTCGCTACCAATGCCAACCCTAACCCTGTATTCCCTGCCGTTGCCTCAATAATAGTCCCCCCAGGCTTGAGCAATCCTCTCTCTTCCGCATTCTTTATCATCGCTAATGCAATTCGGTCCTTCACACTTCCCCCCGGGTTAAAATATTCCAGCTTCAAAAAAATCTTCGGTTTCAAATCTCTATTAAGTTTATTCAACCGAACCAACGGCGTATTTCCAACCGCTTCAAGAATATTACCGTATGCTGGACGAAAAGTTGCTGTCATAAATAAACTCCTGTATTTTATTTATTTTTAGGGTAAACAGAAAACAAAAAACATTTAATTTTTATTCCCCGAGGAAACTTATATAAAAATAGTCTTCACCTCACCCTGCAATATCATCATTCTATATTCTATGTAAATGAAATACAATGAAAATAAAATTCCCTTTCTGATATTATAAGAATTCAATAATTTCCATAATCTAACAAGAGAAAGGTTTTCCCCATGTCTAAAATATTAGTCACCGGTGGAGCAGGATTTATCGGTTCCCATGTAGTAGATATACTTGTGGAAAATCAGAATAATGTCCTGGTAATTGATAATTTAAGTTCAGGGAAAAAACAAAATTTAAATCCGAAAGCACATTTTGTAGAAATGGACATCTGTTCGGAACAAATCGATATGATATTCCACGATTTCGGTCCGGATTTTGTAGCACACTTAGCCGCACAAATTGATGTTCGCAAAAGCGTTACCGACCCCATATTCGATGCCCGAGTCAACATATTAGGTGGAATAAATCTACTAAATAATTCCGTGAAATATGGTGTAAAAAAGTTCATCTTTTCGTCTACCGGAGGTGCTATATACGGTGAAACCGATACATTACCCGTTCCCGAGACCTATCTTCCCAAACCCATGTCCCCTTATGGAACAAGCAAATTAGCCTTTGAACATTACCTGGGCTTATATCAACGACTTCATGGTTTAAATTACCTCATACTGCGTCTTCCCAATGTTTATGGACCCCGTCAAAGCCCTGAAGGCGAAGCCGGTGTATGCTCCATACTCACCGGATTAATGCTCAGAGGTAAAAAAACCGTCTTATACGGCTATGGCACACCCCAACGCGATTACGTCTTCGTAAAAGATATAGCTCAAGCTTTCCTGTTAGGATTGTATAAAGGCGACAACGAAACAATCAATTTAGGCTCTGCCCGGGGAACCCCCGTACGAACCATTTTCGATATTATCGCTCAGGAAGTGGGTTATCATGGAGAACCTGAATTAGCCCCCTTGCGTCCCGGTGAAGTCCAAACTATCTACATAACGGGCGACAAAGCACGAGAAATCCTCGGCTGGCAACCCCAAACCGACCTCACATCCGGCCTTACCCAAACAGTCGAATTTATAAAGAAAACCATTACTGAATAGAATAAAAAGATATATGAGAAATATATTAGAGTATAATAGGGAAATGATTTCTTGTTGATGATAAGAATTATAAAATAGATTAATAAAGGGGCAGTTCATGAGTATAAAAAAAATAGTTTCAATATTTTTATGCTTATTTCTACTGTTTAACCTACAATTATTTCCACAAGTAATTAAGATATTACATGATGAAGGTAAAGGAGAGGAAAAAGAAATAGCATCTCTAAAGAATTTTCAGGAAATGCTCGAATACATAAAAAAGCTAAAAAAAGAAGGAAAGTTATCTGAAAGAGGAATTAAAATTGTCATTTATGATGATAAAAGCACAATATCCGAAAAATTTATCTTCACAAAAGAGCATAGTGGGGAGGAGGGAAAACCGATTATCATTACAGCAAAGAATAAATCCGTTATAAGTGGGGGAATTCAGATACAAAATTTCAAAAAATTAAATGAACCTGTAGATAGCAGAATCAAAAAAAATGTGCAGAAAAAATTATATGTAGCTGACCTGAAAGAATACGGATTAAAGCCGTTACCTCCATTAAAGTTAGGAGGATTTGGGAATTTAGAATTAAGACGCAAAGATCGGAGTTTTAAAAATTACACCGTATTTCCTTTCGTGGAACCTTTCTTCAATGGAAAACCCATGACACTCGCAAGATACCCTAATGAAGGTTTCATACACATCTCTGGAATAAAAGGTGAGCCTCTGGAACAATTAGAAAGTTTTACCTTGTTGAAAAATGTCACTATAAAAGTAGCAAACTGTCCTCTTGATATGTGGTCAAAAGAACCCAATCTCCTTTTGCACGGCTACTGGAATTTTGACTGGGCAGACTCATACGAAACCGTAGAGCACATAATTCCTGAAACTCAGGAAATAAAACTGGCACATTCCTCCTCAGCCTATGGATACAAAGAGGGAGCCCGATTCTACGCTTTGAATATGCTCTGTGAATTAGACCAACCCGGTGAGTGGTATCTGGACAGGGAAAACATGTTGCTATATTTCTACCCCCCTGAAGACATGGAAACTGCCCCTATCGAGTTCTCGTGGTTTGAGGGACCCATGTTCGTATTTGACAATGCAAATCATATCTATTTGCAAGGTTTGAACTTCCGATTATGTTCAGGAAATATCATTGAAATATATGGTGGTGAAGATATTCAAATACAAGGGTGTTCTTTCACCAATAGCGGTGGTTATGGCGTCGTTATCGACGGAGGGAAAAATCACCGCGTTCAATCATGCGACTTCACAAATCTGGGCAAAGGCGGTGTCTATATGCGCGGAGGAGACCGAAAAACATTAACTCCGAGTGGTTTCAGAGTAGACAATTGCTACTTCCATAACCTCGCACGGGTTGACCACACCTATAACCCGGCGGTATACGGCGAAGGTGTCGGACATATAATTTCCCATAATTTTGTTACCCAAAACCCAAGCAGTGCCTTTCGCATGGACGGAAATGATATTATCGTAGAATACAACGAAGTTTGCCATGTCGTTCTGGAATCCGATGACCAGGGCGGACTGGATACCTACGGCAATCCTACCTATCGTGGAATGGTATATCGTTATAACTACTGGCACCATATTGGCAATTGGGACAAACCCGGTCTGCGTTTACAGGGCGGAGTGCGCCTCGATTTTCCTATATCCGGTGTAAAAGTCTACGGAAATGTGTTCTATCGAGCCTCTGCGAAAGAGGGAATATTTGGCGGTGTTCAGGTCAACGGTGGAAAAGACAACCTGATAGAGAATAACATCTTTGCGGACTGTTTTTTAGGCGTTACCTTCCAGCCCTGCACCCAGGAGGAATGGAACAACATCGTCAAAGAAGCACTGAATAAACCCGACATCGATTACGACCTTTATGTAAAACGATACCCCGAAATAGCCACCCTATTCGATAACCGAACCCGCAATACCGTAAGAAACAATATTTTCTGGAAGTGCCAGCAACCCATGCGGAATGATAATTGCGATATTATCTTCGAGAACAATTTAGTTGACAACGACGACAAACTTTTCCCAAACGCATTTCAAGGAAAATTTGATATTGACCCCGAAAAACGAAAATCACTCCCCTTTAACTTCCAACCCATCCCCTTCCACAAAATCGGACTATACGAAGATGAATATAGAAAGAAGCAAAAAGACGATAATATCAAAGAATAGAGAATGTTATCATAAAAAGAAAAGATTCTGTTTTATTACATTAATTTTATTATAATAAAAGGATTAGAAATAAGGTATGGATTTCATGTTATTAAAGCCTTACTTTGATAGAAATAATGTTCGTATATACAATGCCGATTTTATAACCACGAGGTGTGTGGAGAATAATTCGATAGACCTTATCATAACTTCCCCTCCCTATAATGTCGACATTACTTATAATTCGTATAATGACACGGTGTCCTATGAAGAATACCTCCATTTTACTGCGAACTGGCTTGATAGGGCATATCATTCACTAAAGGATGATGGGCGTTTCTGCCTAAACATTCCGTTGGATAAAAATAAAGGCGGACATCAGAGTGTGTATGCAGACATTATTGGAATAGCGAAAAAAATTGGATTTAAATATCAATCCACCATTATATGGAATGAACAAAATATTTCAAGAAGAACCGCCTGGGGCTCATGGCTTTCCGCTTCTGCTCCCTATGTGATAGCACCCGTCGAAATGATTGCCGTGTTATACAAAAAAAATTGGAAGAAGACAAGTGGTAGTGGGATATCCGATATAACCAAAGATGAATTTATGCAGTGGACCAATGGGGTGTGGACTTTCGTAGGAGAAAGTAAAACAAGAATTGGCCACCCCGCGCCTTTTCCAATAGAGCTACCCAGAAGGTGTATCAAATTGTTCTCCTATGTTGGAGATACCGTATTAGACCCATTCCTGGGAAGTGGAACAACTCTTGTCGCATGTGTTTTAACAAATAGAAAGGGCATTGGAGTGGAGATAGATGAAAATTATTGTACATTAGCAAAAGAACGATTAACTAAAGAGGTGGAAATTAACCAACTAAGACTGGATATGATGAAGAAGGCTGAATAAAATTGGAAGAATCAAAACACATCAGCATTGAAGATTTAATAATGGAGTATTTTATTGCCCATCCCAGGGAAGACATACCCCATGGACCTGTTGTAGATTGGGTAGAAGAAAAGTATACGAAATTGTATAACAAAAAACCAAGAGACACATGGAGAGGTATTCGGAAACTTCATCAAAGAGGCCTTTTGATAAAAGTAAAAAAAGGAATTTATAAATATGACCCCGATTTTATTCAGAAAAAGGAGTTATTTGAATTTCCCCCTGCCATAAAGGAGAAAATATTTAAAAGGGACGATTATCGTTGTGTCGTTTGCGGTAAAGGGAGAGAAGATGGTATTGAGATTCATGCGGACCATCGGGTTCCGTTGGATAAGGGAGGGAAAAATACAGTGGAAAATGGGCAGACTTTGTGTTCAGAGCATAATTTTTTGAAGAAGAATTATTCCCAGACAGAATTTGGGAAGCGGTTTATTATAAGGCTTTACAAAGAGGCGAAGGAGAAAGGGGACACACGGATTATTCAGTTCTGCGAAGAGATTTTTGATGTGTATGACAAATATGGGATTGATACACATATCAAACGACCCGATAAAAATAAATAAAAAGTGATTTATAATGTTTTACAGTGTTACTCCTTAAACAATGGTTTGATTTTTTGGATTTGGGACCAATGGTAGCAAAAAAATTGTAATAAACAAAAAGGGCTCAATATGTTTGAGCCCTTACAACATTTATTGGACGGGATTGATTGAATACATCAGTAATTATCAATACATTATTGATACGGTTACTCCTCACACTTGGGATTCACTGATTGATACATTACAGGAATAATGAAAAATTAGTATGCTGGGACTACATTGTCAATAAGAGAGATAATGTCCCGGTATTCCATCATTTTTGCAAGGTCTTTAGGTGATAAACCATCCATTTCCATTGCCTGTATCCAGGGGTCTGCCCCATGCATAAGTAATAATTCTACAATGGAGGTATAACCAAATAGACAAGCCCAGTGAAGAGGAGTTAGCCCATAGTAACTTACAGAATTTACGTGCGAAAGGGGGAGCAATATTTCAACTATATCCACTCTGTTGGTGCGAACTGCAATATGGAGTGGTATTTCCCCTAAATTGTTTCTTTCATTAGGGTCTGAACCAAATTCCAATAAACTTTTGACTGCTTCGGCAAGTCCCAATCGAACAGCCCGGTGCAATGGAGGTGTGTTTGTGGTGTCCCTTGTGTGATCTTCACGGAGGGTTTCCATAAGAACTCTCAAAAGGATAGGATGCTCAGAACTCATTATTGTTTCGAGCGGAGGGGTGTGTTTTGGCAAAATCGTCAATAATCCCATAGCTAAACTCCTTATCTTTTACTACCCGATTCCAGTGTTTTGTGTTTATTCAAGTGCTTTTATTATTTCAGCAATATCTATGCCAGCAAAAACTTAAAATCCTTTTTTATATAAATCATTGACAAATAATACTTTAATTTTTAAAATAATATAAGAAGTCCATAAAAAACTGATGAAAAACACATATTCAAACTGTCAAAACGGCGAATATTTGTCAAGAATATTATCTATTTCTTCATAAAATTAGAAAATCAGGTGGAATATTAAGTCTTAAAATAAATATAAACTTTATCCCAAATGTGTATCATCCATTTTTATAATTGATAAAGGTGACTACAAATAAATAAATGAAAGATAAATAATTAAACCTATATCTTTTATCTTATATCGAAGGTCATATAACAAAACGGATTCGTCAAATTGTGCCTTAAAGTAGAAATGTAGAAAGGATTCATGTATTACTTTTTTTATTCTATTCATTGGTAGCTTATAATATTGTTAATTTAATGAATATAACTTTTACGAAAGGTAAAATAAATATGACAATAAAAAATTACTTCTTAAGAGGGAATACTTCTCCACTTGTTTTTATGTTAATAGTAACTACATTTTTTTCCTGTACCCCCAGGGAAAAACAGACGGATGGCCAAACAAAGCCCTCTTTAAATGACCTTTATCAAGTATGGTACACACAGACAACACTACAAAAAGAAAATATAGACTATCAAACCACTTTAACAATCTCTTCTCAAATGATAAATCTATATGGAGAAGAGGCAATAAATAAAATTTTAGGTGTGCTTGAAAATCAACAAGAAAAACCTCTGGCAAAATATTTAGCGGTAATGGCTTTAACTCCTTATCTTAAAGAGGAATGGTTTGAAAGGTTGCATCCTCTTACAGAACCTGATAAGGAAGTAAACACGCGAGTATGTGCGTTAGCCCTTTTAAGTTTAATTCCAAAACCGGAAGTAACAGACCATTTGAAGAAGTTAATAAATGATACAGAGGAGCGAGTTCGTTTTGAAGTATTAACTGCATTAGCAAAACGGGACGAGCCAGAAGGTATTCAACAAATCCAATCTCTTTGGGATAGTGCAAAAGATAGTCCGGACAGACGGGAACATATCCTTTTATCAATTCCCCCTTCTAAAGTATCTCATTTCTTACATCTTTTCCGCGCATCCGCTCAGGACGATAATTTAAGCCTTACTATTCGCCGAGAATCTATTATGCAATTAGGTCGTTATGGGAAAGATAAGGAAGATGCAGATACACTTAAACATATTTTGGATACGGAAATTGATAACAGTATTAAAGAATTGGTTCAAAGTGCTTTAGACGCAGTCAATGCACGCATGCAAAATAGTCCTAATTCTTAAATCCTTTATAATGCTATAAAAATTATAAATGTGAAGCACTAAATAAAAAAATAATTTAAATTTATATCTTCTTTTCTTCATCGTAATTTTTCTCACAAAAATACTTATTATGGTAACAAAACAGTAATAAGAATTTTGTTTGATTTTATATAACATTTATAATTAGAATGAAATGAAAAGATTAGAGATAAAATTCAAATATATTCGGCAATTTTCTTAATATATAACAATATATTTCTAAATAATTTATAAAGAACTTTTTCAGTATAACCCTAATATTGTTTTTATGTTTTTTGCAATCGTTTTTCGTATGTGATATAATGAACACAAAACCGCGCGGAGGTTTATCCCTTCAAACATTCTAACCGCTTTTATAAGCAAAGGAGTATGGTTATATGCGTAAAAAAGGTTTCACATTAATTGAATTATTAGTCGTCATAGCCATTATTGGTATTCTTGCTGCTATTTTACTTCCCGCTCTGGCACGGGCTCGTGAGGCAGCACGTCGTTCAAGTTGCCAGAACAATCTAAAACAATGGGGATTGGTCTTCAAGATGTATTCCAACGAAGCCAAAGGTGAACGATTCCCCCCGTTGCAGACCTACAACCCTCTCCGTCCTAATAAACAACATATCGCCGCCGGACCTCAAGTAAGCACGCTTTACCCAGAATATTTAACAGACCCGTATATCATCATTTGTCCCTCGGACGCAGAAGCGGCAAACACAAGAAGAAAAATTGAAGAGAGCCAGAATCAGGGCAGTTTACTCTGGATTTCCGATGAAATCGATGCCAGTTATGCCTATTTTGGCTGGGTCTTCGATAGATTAAAGCCTTC
>CALLRP010000039.1 GCA_938014335.1 uncultured bacterium | reverse complement strand
ACTTTTTGATAATAAAAATAATTTATTAAATCTTTAAAAATATGTTATAATATGTTTGGAAAAGATAATAATGTTATATAATTGCTATACTCATTAAAAAATATAAAATAGAGTGGATTAATATGAATTATTCAAATATTTTTAGAAAAATAGATTTTGTTAAAAAGATTAAAATAATTATGATATAGACATAAAGAATAGAGAGGCTATGAAAGTGTTGCATAAATTTACACAAGAAACGGATCCATTAGAACCTATCGAAAAAGAAGTTATTGATTGGGAAAAGTACTATGGGGAAATCTTTCTTCGTTTCTCTCAAATAATAGACCGATTAAAGGATAAACTTCCCCGTCTGCGAATGGTTTTGAGAAATCGAAAAAGTTTGAACATGTATCTGCAAAGGGTTCGTGACTCCTTTGCAAAAGCAACCAGTCAAGAGGAACAGAATTTATTGCTGAGGAAAGCTCAAAATCAGATTCGAGAAATCCGTTCTGCATTAGTTCATTGTTATACTGCCATTGTTGCCTTTGAAGATGCTTTTGATAGAACAATTGAACTTATAGAGAGAATTCCGGAAGATAATCACGCAATAAGTAAAGGTGTTACTTCACCACCTCGCAGGATGGTTTCCGAAGAAGAGTTATTAAATGAATTGCAAAAAGTTAATAATTTGATTTCCAGTATAGATACCAAACAGATAGGGGAAATGTCAGGAGATGGAAATAAGCCAGAGGGTGAAGATATTTCTGAAAAATCAAGAATAGGGGATATTTTATTAGAAGAAGGGATTATTAATGCTGAACAACTCAATCAGGCCTTAATTTACCAGAAACAGAGTAGTTTCAAGGAACATTTGGGGACTGTGTTAATAAGGCTTGGTTTTGTAGATGATGTAACGATTGCAAAAGTTCTTGCAAAACAGAGCGGGTATCCTTTTTCTGAAGATTTGAGAAAAGAAGTGATTCATTCAATGGCATTACGAGTTATTCCCCAAAGATTAGCAAGGCAACATGAATGCATGCCATTGCAAATACGAGGGAATACACTAAGAATAGCTGTCTCCAATCCTTTTAATCTCTTAGCCCTTGAAGATTTGAAATTAGCTTCCAACTGCTCATTAGATATCGTAGTAGCACCCAAAAGCCAGATTATTGCTATGATACGGAGATACTATTCTCCAATGTAGTAGAGAGAGTATAAGATTCTTTAATCTCGATGAATATGACTTTCCAATATAAGTCTGTTTCGGGCACTCAGAATGCGAAAATCTTCTATATGAAAATCCGATACTGACTCAATGATAATCTCTTTGCTAAATTCTTTTTGTAAACCTTCCAGGATAGACTCATTTTCTTCTCGTAGTCTTTTCGCAATATCAGGGTGTGTCTGTAATATAAACTTTTTCTCTTTATTTACAACAAACATACTTTTTAATTTGCGAAGTATATCCAGCAGAACCGTTGTAATGGATTTTACATGTCCGCGTCCATAACAGTAAGGACAGGGTTGAGAGAGTGTTTTTATTACATTTTGTTTTAGTCTTTGACGGGTCATTTCTATCATACCCAGTTCGCTGATTTCAGACACAGTTATTCGAGCTCGGTCATTCTTTAACAGGTTGATAAAATGGGTTAGTAATTTTTTCCTATTCTGTTCTAATGCCATATCAATGAAGTCAATTACAATAATTCCATTCAAATCACGAAGACGTACCTGTCTTGCAATTTCCTCTGCCGCTTCCAGATTGGTTTGGAGTATCGTTTCTTCTAATTCTTTTTTCCCCGTAAAACTTCCTGTATTTACATCAATAGCAACTAATGCTTCTGTTAAATCGATTGTAATATATCCTCCTGATTTGAGTTGCACATTTCGCTGGAGAATTTTGTCAATTTCCCTCTCAATATTCATTTTTTCAAATATAGGTGTTTTTAATTTATAAAGTCGCACTCTTTTCTTTAAAGCAGGCTCGAGAATATCGAGGAAGTTAATAATTTTATCGTATTGTTGTGGATTGTCTATAGTTAGTCGTTGAACTTCTTTTGTAAAACGGTCTCGAACAATCCGTAATATTGGATTCAAATCCTCACGGATAAGTCCAGGACCTTTTAATGTGCGATACTTTTCATTAACATCTTCCCATACGCGTAGAAGATACATTACATCGTTTTCCAAATCTTCGGGGAGTTTGTTTTCCGCTGCAGTTCTAAAAACAATGCCCATCCCTTGAGGTTTAATCCGGTGCATAATTTTCCGTAACCGTTCCCGTTCCTTCTCAGATTCTATTTTCCTTGAGATACCGGTTGCATTAATTGTTGGAAAAAGAACCACATATCTTCCGGGGATTGTAATAAATGTGGTTAATCTTGCCCCCTTATTTCCTATCTGGTCTTTGACTACCTGCACCATAAGATATTGATTCATATGTAATGTATTTTGAATACGCGGCGGACCCGTTACTGTTTTTCGATGAAGGGGACGAGGAACCATTCCTTCATCAAGAACGATATCCTCAAAATCAGTGGCTATATCGGATACATAAAGAAAACCATTTTTCTGAATACCTATATCGATAAATGCCGCCTGTATGCCCGGAATGATAGAATCTACCCTCCCTTTATATATGTTTCCTACATGCGAAGGGGCTTCGGCACGCTCTATCATAAGTTCTGTCAACTTTTGGTTTTCTAATAAAGCAATTCGCGTTTCTAAAGGTTCTACATTAATTACTAATTCTTTCATATTGGTTTATCCTGAAAAAAGATATGATTTTTCTCGGGGAACACTATATATTAAACCTATACCTATTATACAAGTAAGGTAAAAAGAACGACCATAACTCAAAAAAGGTAAGGGCAATCCGGTAACAGGCAGCATACCCATAGTTATAGCAATATTTATAAAGATGTGAAATAGGAAAATAATAGTAATCCCTGTGATTATTAGTTTTCCCTGTAGTTCGGTGGCATACAACGCAAGTTGTAAACAACGAAGCAGAAAAAGACCATAGATAATTATAAGTAAAGCCGATTTATAAAAACCATGTTCTTCCGCAAATAAGGAGAATATAAAATCGGTATGATGTTCAGGAAGATATTTTAATCGAGTCTGCGTACCTTGACGAAAACCTTTTCCATAAATACCTCCGCTACCTATAGTAATTCGACTCTGATATGTTTGCCATCCTCCTCCCTGTATATCTGCTTCGGGATAGAAAAATGTATAAATTCTCATCAATTGGTGAGGTTTTAACGGTAAAAAGTCAGGATGTTCACCTGCTTGTATTTTTTCAGGTGTCAGGCTATTTACTTCTACAAATATGAAGCCCATCAGAATAAGCCCTGCCAATACCGTTACAATCCAATGCCATATCCGACAACCCGCGATCCATAACATTATCATAGTAATAGGAACAATACTCATAGCGGTTCCAAGATTCGGTTGCATAAAAATTAATATAATGGGAATACCTGAAATAATAAAAGTTAATATATACCAATGAATCTTTTTAATATTCTCTCCAATTTTCACAAAATACCATGTTAACATCAAAACGATGATAATTTTATTAATTTCAGAAGGCTGGATTCGCACAGGTCCTAATGGTATCCATCGTTCACTCCCCTTTGCCTGAACTCCAAAGAATAAAACCGTGACAAGAAGTAAGATAGAAAGAGCATACAGAAAAGGAGCAGAAGCAATTATAATCCGATAATCAATCATGGTAATAAAAAACAGAATGGGAAGGCCTATAAAAAAAATCAAAACATGTTTTACAAAATAAGAATAATCCTCATTCTGATTGGCACTGTACATATTTATCCACCCAATAGCAATCAGAACGAGCATAAGTAGGAAAAGAATGGGGTCAATACGAACTAATCTTCTCCAGTTAATGATGTGAATACTACTATCCTCAATCTCAAATTGTATTTCAGGAGGGTGATGAATATATTGTTCAATAGAACTCAATAGTTTTTCTCCCCTGTGGGTTCTTTAGCGATTAATTGGACATCTTTTTTAGGTTTCTCGTTATAAAAGAAATGAATAATTTTTTGTGCTAAAGGTGCTGCGGCAGATGAACCATGATGACCGTGTTCAACTAATATACATATCGCTATTTTAGGTGTTTTATCTATAACTCCTGCTACAAACCACGCGTGGTCTTTCATCTCCCAGGGGATTTCTTCTTCTGATTTATATTTTTTATGGTGTTCTAACGACATAATTTGTGCAGACCCTGTTTTACCAATCACTGTAATTCCGTCCACCTTTGCGAGTTTTCCTGTTCCTGCTCGTGCTTCTCCAATAGGTTCCACACACAATTTCATTCCTTCCATAACTAAATCCAATGTTTTTTTTGAAAAAATTTGCTCTTCCGGTCGAGGTGGAACAAAATCTGCGTTCAGATGAGGATAGATACGATGTCCCCCATTAATGATAGTTGCCATTAAAATGGCATTTTGTAACGGGGTCGTGGCACAGCTTCCCTGACCGATGCTTAAGTTTACAGTATCTCCGGGATACCATTTTTGTTCCCACACCGGTTTATGAGCATTTATTTTTGCTTTCCATACACGATCAGGAATAAGCCCCGGAACCTCACCCGGCAAATCAATTCCTGTCTTTTCACCAAGACCTATTTTATGGCAATACTCTGATATAGTGTCTACACCCAATTTTAATCCAACATTATAAAAGAACACATCACAAGAGTAGGCAAGTGCTTCGCGAACCGTAACCGAACCATGACCATATTTCTGCCAACATTTCCATTCTCTACCCGTTCCGCCTATCTTAAAAAACCCCGGGCAAGAAAAAGTTGTTTTTGAATTAATAACACCTTTTTCAAGTGCAGTTGCAGCAAGAAATACCTTAAATATAGAACCAGGTGGGTATTGTTCGCTTATGGCACGATTCGTCATTCTATTGGGCTGTTTATTCTGTAATAATTCTAATCTCTCCGCATCTTTACCTTTCGTAACAAATATATTAGGGTCGTAATTAGGACTGCTTGCCATTGCCAGAACCGCTCCTGTATCTGCTTCCACAACAACTATAGACCCTTGCTGACTTGTAAGCAGATTTTCACAAAGTTCCTGCAATTGAATATCTAATGTTAAAACAAGGTCTTTCCCAGGAATAGGGGGTTGTCGCTGTTCTGTCTCTTCAGTTAATAAATGTCCTCGTGTGTCTTTCCGAACAAGGAGTAAATTCCCATAGCGGTCTGTTCGGAGTTGGGGCCTTCCAGACGCATATTTTGTAACCGTCATGTACCCGTCTATTCCTTTAAGAATATTTTCATAATATCTTTCAATACCTGTTCTACCAATAAAATCACCTGGAAAATATTTCCCCTCGTATAAAATCAATTCATCACGAGTTGTTTCATTAATATAACCAATAATCTGCCCCGCCGTATTTCCCAATGGGTATCTTCTTTGAGGTTGAACAGTGACATAAATACCCGGAAGTTGGAAACTATTTTCTTCAATTCGTATCCAATCGGAACGGGATATGTCTTTTTTAATTGTTATTTGTGTAAATGGTTCTGCTTTAAAATTTTCTATTTGTTCTAAAATCCAATAAGAAGGGATATTTAAAAGATTTTCAATAGTCTCTGCCACATTTTTATAATGTTCAGAGGGACAATCTCCGGGAACGAAAACTACATCAGCAGAAGGACGATTATCCGCTAAAATAGTTCCATCACGAGTGATTATTTTCCCGCGGTCTGCTCGAATTCTTTGAGGCCAAATACGGTTATTTTCAGCCTTTTCTCGATAGAGCTCCGCATCTCGAACCTGTATAGTCCACAAACGAAATATAAGTATAGTTATACTGGAAACCACAATAAATATGACTAATATAAAACGATAAAAAAACTTATTTTTTGAAGTGTTGTTCTCACTCATATTATTTCCCTGGAGAATATGCAGAGAAAAAATCTGTAAAGCGGAAAATGTATTGTAATATCCAGAAAATAAAAGGAGTCATTAATGCACTATAAAAAGCGGAAGGAACAGTGTTTATAAAAATCACATAAATTATATTCGTGTAAGGATCCTGAAGATATACGATAATATTAAACAAAACACCATGTAAAAGGGCTCCCCCAAAGACCAAAGCAGATTTGATAGCAGGATGTTCACTTACCAATCTTCCTGACAATTTACCAAAAATGAAACCGGTAATCACAAGGCAAAGAACATGATGCCCCAATGTTGTATTACTGGCTATATCTTGATATATCCCTGCAAACAAACCTGTAAACATGGCTCGTTCCTCACCATAAAATAGTGCAAAAAAAATAACCATGATTAACCCAAAATCAGGGATAACCCCCTGAATTCTCAACATATCAGGCCAGCTGGTCTGTGTTACAGAGAAAATAAGAATAATTATTGTCCAGACAAAATAATTTAAACTCATATTATTAAGCCTGTATTAGGGAGCCAATAATTCCTGTATAGGTATTTGTGTTGCTTTCCCATCATATGTTTTATTCTCACTGATATGTGCATTATTATAATCTACAATATTTAATGGATCTATTTTATCAATAATAATAAACACATACTCTAATTTATAAGGGTCTACAATCGGAGTAATATCCGCACTTTTCCAGAGGGTACCCGATTCATGAATTGCTTGAATAATTCCAATAGGTAATCCAGGTGGAAATGTGCTTTCGGGGCTGGTTACAACAAAATCTCCGACACGAATCTTGTCATATATATCAATATAATTCATAGTGCAAATTTTGCGTAAATCACCGGAAGGATAGATGACACCATCATAAGGGCGTAATCTTTCCCGTTGTATCATTGCACCAATTCGACACTCACGATGATGTAATGTGGCAACAACAGAAGAAAATAAAGATGTCTCAATAATTATTCCGACGACCCCTTCGGGCACTATCACCGGTTGAGACACAATAACGCCATCACGCGAACCACGATCTATTCGTAATGCGCCCTGATAAGTTTCTAAAATATTTGCCTGTAGCAATTTGAGTGTTTTCCATTCATCAGGAGGAGGTGTATTTTTTAATCTCTTCTCTAATTGATAATTTCTTTCACTCCTTTCAATAAGGGCTAATCGTAATCGAACAAGTTCTTCTTTTAGTGAATGATTCTCACTTTTCAAATAATTAGCCTCAAAAAAAATGGTGACCACATAATCTAAAAATCTGCCTGTTTGTGCTTTTATGCTTACCAAAGGATGTGTTATCAAATACATTCCCTGCTTAAAAAAACTTCGAATAGGGGCTGATGGAGTTTCTGTCAAAAGGGATATCACACACAATAGACATATAACTACAAAAATTAGGGTTGACCGATATGCTTTTGAGGTATCCGATGTATTCATTCTTCAATTACATATTGATATTTTATAGGGATTAAAACTTTTCACCCTCTTTCACACTTCAAACGAAAAATAATAACGATATTATTACAAATTAAAGTTTTTCCTCTGGATAATTTTTGAGTTCTTCAAGGAATTTCCCTCCACCGAGCACAACAGCTGAAAGGGGGTCGTCAGCAATGGATACATGTAATCCGGTCTCTTTAGAAAGCAACTGGTCCAAACCTCTCAGAAGAGCACCTCCTCCTGCGAGGACAACACCACGGTCAACGATATCCGCAGATAATTCGGGTGGAGTTCGTTCCAGCGTAAAACGAACCGCTTCTATAATCTGACTAACAGGGTCTCTTAATGATTCCCGAATTTCTTCCGATGTAATCGTAATGATGCGAGGTAATCCCAATACTTGGTCTCTTCCTTTTACCTGTAATTCAAGTTCTTGTTTAAGAGGAAAAGCCGAACCAATGGCTATTTTAATCTCTTCCGCCGTTCGTTCCCCAATCATCATATTATACGAGCGTTTCATATGATTTATAATAGCCTGATCCATTTCATCCCCTGCCGTCCGAACCGATTTGGAAAAAACAATTCCACCTAAAGATATAACCGCAACCTCCGTAGTCCCTCCCCCAATATCAACAATCATACTGCCCTGAGGTTCATGCACGGGCAATCCTGCACCTATAGCTGCTGCCATAGGTTCTTCAATAATATATACTTTTTTCGCCCCTGCTTGTATAGCACTCTCTGTCACGGCTCTTCGTTCCACGGCTGTTATACCGGAAGGGACACCCACTGCAACACGAGGCCAAATAAGCCTTCGACGATTATGGACCTTCTGGATAAAATACCGTAGCATTTGTTGAGTAGTCTCAAAATCGGCAATCACACCATCTTTCATCGGTCGAATCGCTACGATATTTCCGGGGGTGCGACCTATCATATTTTTCGCCTCATTTCCTACCGCACGGACCCGCCTCGTATCTTTATTGATTGCCACAACAGAAGGTTCACTTAAAACAATACCCTGTCCTTTAACATAGACAAGTGTATTGGCTGTTCCTAAATCTATTGCCATATCGTGGGAAAACAACCACGGTATTTGCCGAACCATTTGTAACACAGAATTTTTCTCCTCATTCTTTATTCAAATGAAATTTACTATATTGGGGAATACTGACTCTAAATTTTAAGGTTTTTATTATAACAAAATTGTATTATTTTTTGTAATTTTACATATTACTCCAATTTCCCCTAATAATAACGGATAATTTTTTTATATCAATTGCTGTGAAATAGAGTAAGTTAGACTGAAAAATTTCAAAGATTGTTTTATAGTGCTATATTTGTTATCATATAAGTGAGTTAATTTAATTAAAAATATATTATAAGTTTATGAATTCTCTATTTTCCGTCATTAATTATATTAAGATGAGCGTTTAATATAAATAATAATAAGGATTTACAAAGGTTTCTTATCTAAATGAATAGTTTTCTAAAGCAAATTTCTCTTTGGGTTGTTTTCTTAATTATTATGGTCCTTGTGTTGTCCAATTTTTCAAAAGTTAGAGGACCTCGCAAGGAACTTTTAGAACCTGATTTTGTCCAACAACTTCAACAAGGTAATATTAAATCGGTAACTGTTCGGGAATCGGGGAATAATCTTAAACAAGTATATGCGGAATTAAAAAATGAAGTGGAGGGACAAAAAAAGATTCAGTTTAACACCGATAATTTTAAAGAAGAGTGGAAAACGCAGTTGGAAGAACAGGGCGTTGTGTATAAATATGAAACAGATAACCCATTATGGCAGGGTATCTTAATTAATGTACTCCCTTTATTGATTATAATGGGACTGTTCTGGTTTTTAATGTTTCGACAGGTGCAAGGAGGAAGTAATAAAGCATTATCGTTTGGCAAGAGTCGGGCAAGATTGGTCAATCAGAGTGATAAGGTAGTTACCTTCAATGATGTCGCTGGGGTAGACGAAGCTAAAGAAGAATTAAAAGAAATTGTAGAATATCTAAAAGATCCTAAAAAATTCTCCCGTTTAGGGGGGAGAATTCCAAGAGGGGTTTTGCTTGTGGGACCTCCGGGATCAGGCAAGACTTTGTTAGCCCGTGCTGTGGCGGGAGAAGCTAATGTTCCCTTCTTTAGTATAAGTGGTTCCGATTTTGTAGAAATGTTTGTAGGTGTAGGTGCAAGTCGTGTCCGCGATTTGTTCCAGCAAGGATATAAAAATGCCCCCTGTATTATATTTATAGATGAAATTGATGCAGTAGGAAGACAAAGAGGAGCAGGATTAGGTGGGGGACATGATGAAAGAGAACAGACATTAAATCAATTGCTGGTGGAGATGGATGGCTTTAACAGTAACGAAGGTGTTATCTTGATGGCAGCGACAAACCGACCAGATGTTTTAGATCGAGCCTTACTTCGTCCAGGACGATTCGATCGTCAAATTGTCGTAGCCAATCCCGATATTCGAGGGAGAAAACAGATTTTAGAAGTGCATATACGCAACCAAAAAGTACCAATGGATGATGATGTAGACCTTGAAGTTTTAGCAAGAAGTACCCCTGGTTTCTCCGGTGCAGACCTTGCCAATATGGTAAATGAGGCGGCATTACTTGCTGCAAGACGGAACAAAGAAAAAGTGAGCATGGTTGATTTTGAAGATGCTAAAGACCGTGTTTTAATGGGTCCTGCCCGTAAAAGTTTAGTTTTAAGTGCTAAAGAGAAATTACAAACAGCTTATCATGAAGCAGGTCATGTGTTAATAGGGCGATTATTGCCCGATGCAGACCCGATACATAAAGCCACGATAATTCCTCGCGGTCCCTCATTAGGGGTTACAAGTTTCCTACCCGAAGAAGACCGACATAATTTAACTCAAAAGTGGTGTTTAGCAACAATACGAGTAACTATGGGTGGACGCGCAGCAGAAGAGATTGTTTTTAATGAGTTTACAAGTGGTTGTGCCAACGACCTGCAACAAGCCACGCATTTAGCTCATTCGATGGTTTGTGAATGGGGTATGAGTTCATTAGGTCCCATTGCATTTGGTAAAAATGACGAGGTATTTTTAGGAAGAGACTTTGTTCGTATGCGTGAATTTAGTGAAGAAACCGCTGCCGCAGTTGACCGAGAAGTTCATAAAATTATTGAGGATGCCTATAGGGATGCACGAGAACTCTTAGAAAAACATAAAAATATTTTAGATGCTTTAGCAAATGCGTTAAATGAAAAAGAGACGCTGGAGTCTAATGAAATAGACGAAATTATCTGTTCCGTTGGGGGGGAACATGTTTTACCCGAACGATGGAAAAAAGAAAGACAAAAGAAAATTATACAAGAAGTAAAACCCCAGGAAACCAAACCGGAAGACCTTTCCGAATTACCAACACCGTCTCAACCGCCTTTACCTGACCTTGCTTAGTTATAATGAAGTGGGATGGGAAAAGATAGAAAGATGTCAAAACGTACACAGGTTATAGGTATTTTAAATGTTACTCCCGATTCATTTTATGATGGGGGGCATTTTTTTTCGATCGAGGAAGCATACAAACATGCTATTCAGATGGTAGAGGAGGGATGTGATTGGATAGATATCGGAGGCGAGTCCTCTCGTCCCGGTTCAGAACCTGTAGGGTCAGACGAAGAACAGCGAAGAATTTTACCTATTTTGGAAAGGCTTCACGATATATCTGTTCCGCGTTCTGTAGACACATATAGAGCAGACACTGCCCGAAAAGCGTTAAAATACGGTGTTACAATGATTAATGATATATCTGCTTTTCGGCTTGACCCAGAATTAGTCGAAGTAGTAGCCGAAGCAGGTTGCAACTATGTGCTAATGCATATGCAAGGAACACCCAAAACAATGCAATTAGAACCGCGTTATAACGATGTCGTATCGGATATATGTTCTTTTTTTGAGGAACGATTAAACTTTGCAAAGAAACATGGTATCAAACAGGATAAAATATGGCTTGACCCCGGTTTTGGGTTTGGGAAAACAGTAGAACAAAACCTAACCTTACTTCGCAGAATAAAAGAATTTTTTCGCTTTGGCTTGCCCGTTTTAATAGGGACTTCAAACAAATCAACTATAGGAGCAGTCTTGGACTTACCCATAGACCAGAGAGTAGAGGGGACATCTGCCACAGTAGCATGGGCTGTGTTTCAAGGAGTCCATGCAGTAAGGGTGCATCAAGTAAAAGAAATGGTTCGAGTTGTGCGTATGAGTGAGGCTATAATGTATGGAATGGAGAAAGGATAAAAAGTATGAGCAAACGATTGTTTGGCACAGATGGTGTTCGTGGAGTTGCTAATGTTTATCCGATGACCACAGAGATGGCTTTAAAGATCGGAAGAGCCACAGGAACAATTTTTCAGTGCGAAAACCGACAACATACCATACTTATTGGTAAAGATACACGCCGTTCCTGTTATATGTTAGAAAATGCCTTAACAGCGGGATTATGTTCAGTAGGAGTTCGTGTATTACTTACCGGTCCTCTTCCTACGCCCGGGGTATCCTATATTATGCGAAGTTTGCGTTGTGATGGGGCAATTATGATAAGTGCCTCGCACAATCCATACCATGATAATGGGATTAAAATATTTGGTCCTGACGGTTATAAAATTCCCGATGAAGTAGAAGACGAAATCGAACGATTAATCCAGACAGGAGAAGTAGACCAATTGCGACCCACAGGGGAGAAAATTGGGACGGCAAAACGGATTGACGATGCAGTAGGTAGATATATCGAATTTGTCAAAGCGACTTTTCCAAAGGGTATGCGATTAGATGGATTACGAATTGTGGTAGATTGTGCGAATGGAGCGATGTATCGCGTGGGACCGGACACTTTATCTGAATTGGGTGCCGAAGTCATTCCCATCGGTGATAAACCCAATGGGATAAATATCAACGACAAATGCGGTTCCGTGTATCCTGAAGAAATGAGAGCTCAAGTTATCCGTGAAAAAGCTGATGTAGGTATTGCTTTTGATGGTGATGGAGACAGATTGGTTATGGCAGATGCTCACGGTAGATTATTAGATGGGAATGCAATTCTTGCTATTTTGGGAGTAGATTACTTGAAAAGAGGGGTATTGGGAAACAAAACCCTGGTAACTACAGTAATGGCAAATGCCGGATTAGAACGGGCTATAAAACCTTATGGTGGTCGTGTCATAAGGACAGCAGTAGGTGATAGGGCTGTTTCGGAAGCACTGAGAAAAGAAAATTCAAATTTGGGGGGAGAACCTTCCGGGCATATTGTATTGTTAGATTACAATGTTACAGGTGACGCAATGATCTCTGCTTTGCAAGTATTGGCAATTATGATAAGGACAGACCAGCCTCTTTCGGAATGGGGAAAAGTCTACCAACCTTTACCTGAACAACATGGAAAAGTATTTTGTGAAAGTAAAGAAAGACTGCCTGAAGAACAGCTTAATAAATTATCAGAAGAAGCTGAAAAAGAATTAAACGGAGAGGGAAAAGTGGTTATTCGTTATTCAGGGACTGAACCTATTATTAGGGTGATGGTACAGCATGTAGAATTAAGGAAAGCAGAAATTTATTGCAAAAAGTTAATTGAAAAAATTACATTATTGCTTGAATCTTAGAACTTAGAATCTGGAGGTATTCAATATGATTGAGTTAGGTGTAAATATAGACCATGTGGCAACATTACGAGAAGCACGAAAAGGAAGAGTTCCGGATGTGGTTATGGCAGCAAAAATATGTGAAATTGCAGGAGCACATCAAATTACAGTTCATCTACGTCAGGACAGAAGGCATATTCAGGACAGAGATGTTGAAAGGCTCAAAGAAGTTCTATTGGTTCGTATGAATTTAGAAATGGCAGCGGTTCCGGAAATTATAAAGATTGCTCATCGAATTACTCCTTATACTGTGTGCCTTGTACCGGAGAATCGTCAGGAAATAACTACCGAAGGTGGTTTGAATGTATCGGGGCAAAAAGAGGGCTTAAAAAAAGTGATAGATGAAATGCATGAAAAAGGGATAAAAGTAAGTATGTTTGTTGACCCGGATATAGAGCAGGTTCATGCCAGTGCTGAAATTGGTGCAGATAGCGTTGAATTACATACAGGAGCATACGCAAATGCAGAAGAAGAAAAGCTTGTAAACGAATTAGAGCGACTTTATGAAGCAGGAAAAGTAGCAAATCAATTAGGTTTAGCAGTTCATGCAGGACATGGTTTAACCGTGCGAAATTTAGAACCTGTAGCAAAGATTCCCGGATTGAAAGAAGTAAATATTGGACATGATATTATAGCCCGTGCTATCTTTATCGGTCTGGATTCTGCTGTAAAAGAAATATTGGCTATACTGGAAAAAGTTAGTAATAAATAAGAAATTGTTTTTGTATTTATATAAAAACAGGTTTCCCAAAAATGTCTCAACCCAAAGTAAAAATAACGCTTTTAAATGTTTTACATGAGCCTTATGACAAACGAATGTATCACAAATTAGCCCGTAGTTTTGTTTCAAATGGATATGAGGTTACTTCCATTTGTCCCTATTCAGGTAATAAACTTCCTAAAAGTGATATTGGAGTTCAGTTTGTCGTTTTCCCATATAAAAAAGGTTGGCTAAATCGTATTAAATCCGTTTTTACCCTTTTTAAATTAGGCAAACAAATACCTACAGATATTTACATTGCCCCCGAGCCTGAATCATGGGTTTCCGCACTCTTAATTAAATTATTTAAGGGAGGCAAAGTAGTTTTTGATATGCATGAACATAATCCCAACAAAATGGCGCAATTCTTCCCCAGATTTTTACATAAACCTGTTGAATATTTTACACTAAAAGTAATGCGACTTTTTGCTCGATGGACAGATATGATAATTGTGACACGTGAGAGTTTTGAACCCTTGTGGAAAGGTATAAAAACTCCTCGTATAACAATTCTTAATACGAATCATTTACAACCTATCTGTTCCGATATTCCTCCATTATTAATTGAAAAATATGCTCATGTCCCAACCATTATACACCAGGGTGTTTTTGGTACTATACGTGGCTCATATCAATTGTTGGACGCAGTAGAAGAAGTCGTAAAAGAAATTCCAGATTTGCACTGTATTGTTTTAGGTGAATATGTGTATGGAAGTGAAGAAGAATATAAACAAGCAATATCTGAAAAAAAGTTAGAAAGAAATATCCACTTGTTAGGGGTTGTCCCTTTTGAAGAAGTTCCAAAATACATTCGAGTATCGAAGATAGGTTTAATTCTTTTTCAGCCGGGGTTTTTAAATCATACTTTAGCCATGCCCCATAAACTTTTTGACTATATGCGGGAAGAAAAACCTGTTATTGTTCCCAATTTTGCAGTAGAGGTATCAAAAATCGTTAGGGAAAGTGATTGTGGTTTATGTGTAGATGTAACCAATCCTAAAGAAATTGCAAACGCTATTATTTATTTACTTCGTAACCCTGAAGAAGCAATTCGTTTAGGAAAAAATGGGCGAGAAGCAGTGGAAATAAGGTATAATTGGCAGAGAGAAGAACGAATTCTTTTGGACAGTATACATCAGATTTTATCTTGATAGATAGTGAAAGAATGGTTTTCTAAAATGATGAAGGGATGCTTTTATGTATTTAAAATTTGATATACACTTACATACAAATGCTTATTCCCCGTGTAGTGTAATGCACCCCGAGGAAATGGTCGAAAGTGCTATATCTGCAGGTTTAAATGGGATAGTAATTACCGAACATCATTACCAATGGACTGAAAAAGAGATTAAAGAATTAAAGGAAAAAGTATTTGCTAATGGACTTAGTATTTTTTCAGGAGCAGAAATTACAACGGACGCGGGCGATTTACTTGTCTTGGGATTGAACGATAAAATAATTAGAAAGTGGAAAAATTTTGTACCTATAGAAGAAGTAATTGCAGAAGTTGAAGAGTATGACGGGTTTTGTATAGCAGCACATCCTACTCGAAGTTATCATCATTTTGACCAGCGTTTAGAAACCTTACCTATCCCGGCTATGGAGGTAAGGAGTGTAAATATGAATGGGGCAGAACAGGAACAAGCAAGCCTTTGGGCGAAGAATTTAAATCGAATGCAGATTTGTGCAAGTGATGCTCACCAGCCTTTTTATGTCGGTAAGTATTGGATTGATGTTGAATTAGAAACACCGGATAAGATAAATTTTATATCAGCTTTAAAAAATAAGCGATTCCGTATGGGTTCGCATAACTTAAGTTATAAGTTTAAACAATAAAATGAGCAGTGAAACAGAAGAAATAAAAAATACTTCAGAGCATCAACAAACAGAAAAAAACACAGGGGATTCTGTTTTAAGTGAAATATTCGCTTTTATCAAATTACTCCTTCTATTTATTTTTTGTGTCTGGTTTATTCATTCCTTCATTATTGAAGGTTATGAAGTCTGGGGTCCTTCCATGAGAGGAACTTTGAATGAAGGAGACCGCATTTTAGTATTCAAACTTCCCTGTATTTTAAAAAGATTTCCCCTCTTCCCTGAACAATGGAAAATTCATGAGGGAGATATTATCGTCTTTGAGGGAAAAGGAGAAGATGATCGCCGATATGTTAAAAGAATTATTGCTATGGTTCCCTCGGACTCACCCAGTAAAATTGTGAGTGCTTCTGAAAATACTTTTCGTGAAGTTCCTCAAAAAAAAGTGGAGTATTCAAGAGATAGAGTGTATATAAATAACAATCTACTAGAAGAGCCTTATCTTGATTCCAACTTTAAAAATTCAGATGAAGAAGATATGGTATTCTTGCATCCCGGTGAATATTATGTATTGGGGGATAACCGTAGAATTAGCAAAGATAGTCGATATTTTGGTCCTATTACAGAAGACCAAATTGTAGGTAAAGCGATATTTCGTTTTTGGCCCTTAAATAAGATAGGTTGGCTGTGAGTTTTGACTTGATATTATCCGATATCCATTTAAAAGTAGGGGAAAAGAATTTATCCCATCGTAGAGAATTTACAGAATTTTTACTCAGTTGGAAAACAAATCCTCCCCGCAGAATTTTTTGTTTAGGAGACATTTTTGATTTTTGGTTTGAATATAAACATGTTATCTTTTCAGGATATTTTGAAGTTTTAAATGCTTTTTATGAACTGAATCGGAGTGGGGTGGAGTTATTTTTTATCGGTGGAAACCATGATTTCTGGGCGGGAAAAAGTTTAGAGCAGATAGGATTTCAGATTTTAGAATCAGGAACAATAATAGATTTTGATGGCTGTAAAACATTGCTTATCCATGGAGATGGACTAAATAAAAAAGACAGAGGTTATCGCTTATTTAAGATTTTAGCAAGAAACCCCTTTTTGATTTTCGCTTTTCGTTTAATTCATCCCGATTGGGCTATGGGAATAGCTCAATGGATGAGTAGAGGTAGTCGAAAGTTGCAAGAAAATAAAGGAGCACATCACCACAGAGAGGTAGAAGCAATAAAAGCGTATGCAATAGAAAAATTGACGGAGGGTATATGTGATGCGGTTATTGCAGGACATTGTCATAAACCCGAGTGCTCGCTTATTCAAGTTAACAATCGTTTATGCTGGTGTATTAATTCAGGTGACTGGCTCGAAAATAAAACCTATGTAAAATGGGATGGTAAGAAATTTTATTTGTGCCGAAAAGAAGAGGGTAAATGACTTATTTGCAAAATAGATACTCCAATAACAAGAAGAAAGTAAAATTAGATATTAAAGACTGATTCTTAAAAATTTGAAATAAAATTTTTTACATATAATTGCGAACTTTTTATTGGGATATACACAGTTACTTATTAATCGTTAATTTTCTTCTTAAATCCTACACTTTTGGGATTAGGTAGGGGTGTTTTTATAGGTGGAGCAGGTTTTTCTTGATGAATATCTTTTATCTCTTGCTGTGGGGCAGGACTTTTTTCTTCAGGTTTCGGAGTAATTCTTTGGGGTTCCTGTCGTGGAGATGTTGATGAGGGTAAAGATGGGACTTGTGTCTGTGGAGTAGATATTTTCGTTTCGTTACTGATTTGGCGAGCTTTTAACATCCGCTCAATATGTTCTGCAATTTCTATGCGTTTAGAAAGGAGCCATTTTGGATCTCTTGAAAAGTTAACAAGGTCCGGACAGAATTCCTGAAAATTATAAATTTTTTCTGCCTGTTGTAATAATTCAGGATTACGAGCCGTTTCTTTAAGTTCTTTTATGAGTTGGGAAAAAATACTTAAATAGTCATAATCTTCAATTCCATCACGAATAATTTCCCAGCGAATGGAGTTAAGAGGCCCCTCTTTCCCCGGATAGACAAGAAAGCCATCACCATTTGTCGGAATTACATCAAGAGGACATTTTTGGGGATCCTTTTCTTTGGAATAATTAATACACCAGTAATGTACACCTTTAATCCCTAACATCCATGTTTGCCAGAAGAAAATTCGATGTTCAATACCAGCGAAATCAAGAAAGAAGTTAGCATAAGGACGAGGCGGGGCATGGTTAACAAACCACCAGACTTTTTGTCCTGATTGAATTTTTTCTAATATGTATCGGTTGTATTGGGTATCCATCACAGGGCTGTGAATACACCAAATATCTACATTTTCGGGGAGTACAGGATTAAGTCCGCGTGTTGTAATCATTAATGATGTCTCAGGAGCAAGAGACTTCCATTGGGTAATCACATTTAATAGTTTTTCCTTCTCATTTTCTTTGGGATATTCCCATAAGGGCACAAAAAATAACTTCAATAAATCGTTTGCTTGAAGGAAAGTATAGAGTGTTTTTAATTGTTCAGGTTGATTGATTATCGGGGGCGGGATGGTAAAAGTATTTATCCCCTCTTTAATAAGTCGTTTTATTTTAGGCAATATATTTGAAAGCTCTTGATTGTAATCAGGGGTTTTAGGAAGGGGCAATTGAGTGAGTTCGCGAAGGGTTACTCTATGCTCAATAGCATTTTGTAAATATGCAGATGCAATTGCCGAAGCGTTAGGTTTTTCTCCTGTAAGAATTTGGGCACTTCTTAATGCATTATCCCAGGAAAAACCGAAGTCTGTTTTCAATGTAGGTATTTCGGGTAAAACAAAGTCAAACACATGAATATTTAATTCCAATTCCACAGGGTCAAAACAATTACTCTGAAGTTCAAGGATACCTTTATAATCACCGGGGGGTAAGGTTTCGGGGGCATAAATAGTCAACCAAAAGACAGAGGTAGTCTGGGGTGCAATTTTTATTGTATCCCCAGGATAAAGCATATCAGGCCAGTAGCCTGTGGGTCCTTCATAGTACGAAGGGATAACAACAGGGTGAAACCTTACTTCATAAGTAGAAATAACATTTTTAGGAATAGACATTCCCGTTTGCCGATTTCTTATTTCAGAAATAATAGATTGAACGGTGCAAGGACTATCGCTATTATTTCTTAAAGCGATTTGAATGGATTCTCTCTCTTTCCTTGCAAGAAAAATTCTTAATTCTGGGTTTTGTTGTTGGGAAGGCTCGGGATTGTCTTCCGGAAAAATTTTGAAGAGAGAGGGTTCAGACCAAATTTTTACCTTAAAATTATGGAATAAAAAACTTCTTTCTAATTTTCGGGGCGATTTATCCAGTAATTTAGGAGCGTCGGTCCAGGGAGGGAAAAAATCTTCATTTGTGGAAAGAGGTTCAGGAGTACCTACAACAAATTGAGTGTCAATTCCGCCATGAGGTGACCCCGTTTCTTTTCCAAGATAATAGGGTTTTCCATCTTGTTCTAATTGAGCGAGAAAATCATACCGTCCCGGATTCGGCGCTTTCCATTCATAGGTACAGCGGATAAGTGTATTAGGTTGAAAATCGAATTTTTTTGTGGGTAATCGCCATACTTTTCCACTCGGTCCCAGAACACGAGACTGAATACGCATGTTTTTAAATTCACGATTAGTCGAAAGAAGTAAAATAAGTTTTCCCTCTTCGTTATAATCCAGTTGACATGCGATTTCATCCGAAGCAAAACTTACATGACTTAATCCACGAACAATAGATAGTTTATAAATCGTTGACCAGGTATCGCCAGGCTTAAGTATAGACGGGAGGAACCATGATTGTACTCCTTGTTTGTTCTCTTGTGGTTCCCACGCTGCTAAAAATGAATGGAGCATATCCGCATGAAAAATAAGACATACATTGGTTAACAGTTCTTGGTCTGTATATGCAAACCAATTCCGAGAGGCTACCCAATGGTGACTTGAGGTAATGGGAACAATACCTTCTGTAGTAGGCAATTCTAACCTATCAGTCTCATTCCATTTTCCCCCAGGGTTGATAGAATTAGCCACCCATGGAGCAATCCATTGACTTTCTGTCCCTTCATTTTTAACCTCTAATCTTATAGACAGTCCTGCCTCACGAGGAGAAAGTTGCAGTGTCCTTTTGACTTTCAATCCCTGTATATTCGGTCCTTCACAATTATAAGTATATCTAATTTCCTTTGTTCCATCAGGGAGTGTATTTTGTTCCCATTTTTCATTGATTTTTCTATTAGGGACATAAAAACTTCCCACACCAAATCCTTCCTGAAACATACCTAAGGGTCCCGAAATATTATCAGGCGGATTTATTAAACCCAGTTGTGTTATAACACCTTGTTTCGCGGGATCAATTTTTAACCACAGATACTGTGATTTAACCTCTATTTCTGTTTGTATACTTTGCCCATGGAGGATAGAAGATATATAGAATAAAAACAGGAATAAGGGAACTATCAATGATATTTGTATTTGTTTATAAAGATGCATAACATTCTATTTTTAGATTTTGAGTTTGAAATAAGATTTAATTAGGGGATTAGTATAATGAATTTATATGACGTTTATCACTTTTTAATTTTGATAATTTTGTGAAAAATTGGATTGTGTTCCAGTATAATATCCACGGGGAAACTTTGATATTAAACAATTTACTTCTAAACAATTTATTGCCTGATTTTAATAGGAAATGAACAATATGAAGGCATTACGATTATATGCTCCAGGAGATTTAAGGTTGGAAGATATTCCCATCCCTTTTCCAAAGCCTGACGAAGTTTTAATTCGAGTTCTGGCGTGTGGAATATGCGGTTCCGATATACCCCGCATATTTGAGCATGGAACTTATAAGTATCCATTGGTCCCGGGACATGAATTTTCTGGCGTTGTTGAGAAAGTAGGTTCAGAAACAGGAAAGGATTGGGTAGGACGGCATGTGGTTGTTTATCCATTAATCCCTTGCCGACAATGTTCTTCTTGTTATTCGGGTTTATACACACAATGTTTGAATTATGATTATTTAGGTTCACGCAGAGATGGGGGGTTCGCCGAATATGTAACGGTTCCAAGAAATAATATGATTCCCGTCCCGGATGGCGTACCTGGGACTACTTCCGCAATGACAGAGCCTTGTGCGGTTGCTTTGCATGCGGTGAGAAAGGCACAAATAAGTGTAGGAGATTCGGTACTGGTTACCGGCGCGGGAACTATTGGGTTATTGATTGCTCTATGGGCACAGTCCGCAGGAGCAGAAGTATATATGACAGATATTGTTGTAGAGAAACTCCGAGTTGCTCGTTCCTTAGGTTTTCAGCATCTTTTGGATGCTACCCAGACCCCTGCTTCGGATTGGATAAAACAGAAATGTAAATATGGTGTTGACATTGTTTTTGAAACAACGGGATATCCCGCAGGGTTAGAGACAGCCATAGATAGTTGTTGTATTTCAGGAAAAGTAGTTCTGGTGGGTAATCCTGCCCGCGAAGAGATGAGAGTAGGTTCAAAACAATATGGAACGATTCTACGGAAAGAAATCGCAATTATAGGGATATGGAATTCATCAATAAATGTTTATCCGAAAAATGAATGGCAAGTAGTCTTGCAAGAATTTAGGAAAGAGAATAATCTTTATGCAAAACTGATTACACATAAAGTTTCTATTGAAGAATTAAAAGAATTACTAACTGAAATGTATAACAAAAAGGTTTTCCCTGTAAAAGCAATGTTCGTAAATGAGGAGATTTAAATATGTTAGCGTTAGTATTAGAAGAAATCAGTAGATTAGTTTTGAAAGAGGTCCCCAAACCTCAAGTAATTCCGGGTTCCATACTGGTAAAAGTGAAATCATGTGCCATCTGTGGCTCCGATGTGAGAATTGTTAATTATGGAAACAGTCGGGTCAAGACACCCGCAATATTAGGACATGAAGCCTCCGGTGAAGTTGTTGAAGTAGGAGAAGGCATAACCCGTTTCAAGGTGGGAGACCGTGTAGCAATAGGTTCCGATGTGCCTTGTGGAACTTGTGTCTATTGTGAAGCGGGAATAGGCAATATTTGTCCTACAAATTATGCAATGGGCTACCAATTCCCTGGCAGTTTTGCAGAATATGTTCTACTAAATCCATTAGTAGTTGAGCATGGTCCCGTTCATCACATACCCGATAATGTTTCTTTTGAAGAATCGGCGATGGCAGAACCATTAGCATGTTGCCTAAATGCCCTGGAACTATGCGGAATTAATTTAGGTGAGACTGTAGTTATTATTGGAGCAGGACCTATTGGCTGTATGTTGATGGAAGTGGCTCGCAAAATGGGTGCAGGAAAAGTCATCGCGGTAAATCGCACAAGGAAAAGAGAGAGTATTGTTCAAGAAGTAGCCGATATAGTTATATACACTTCTGAGGAAGATTTATACACTCGTGTTTTAGAAAAAACGGGAGGTTTAGGAGCAGATGTAGTTCTTACCGCCTGTTCATCACCCGAAGCACAAATAGATGCTCTTAAAATTGTAAGGAATCGAGGACGGGTTAATTTCTTTGGTGGTTTACCCCCGAATATGCCCCCTACTCCTATTGATACAAATATAATTCATTACAAAGAAATCTTACTTACAGGAGCCCATGGGGCTGTCCCACGACATCACCGACAGGCTCTTGAACTTATATCTCAGGGAATTGTTAAAGTGAAAAGGTACATATCTTCTGTTTATCCCCTATCGGATGCTCTTTCTGCCTTCCGAAAGGCAGGTGAGAAAACAGAAATGCGTATACTTATTCAGCCTTAACATTTTAGAGTTTTGTTTATTCAGCATGCGATAATAAGACATTATGATATCAAATAATTATGACTATTTAGTTGTTTTCAGTTAAAAAAAGGTTATCTAATATGAGAAAGAAAGCTGACCCTATCTGGGCACGGATTCGTGAAGAAGCCCAGGAAGGTATCCAAAAAGAACCCTTACTCGCAAGTTTCCTTTCATCGACCATTTTATCTCATAAAACTTTAGAAGATGTTTTAAGCTTTCATTTAGCCGGCAAATTAGAGAGTATCACCCTTCCTGCCGTGAGTTTGCGTGAATTATTCGATGAAGCCTTTGCAAATGAAGCCGGAATAAGTGAAGCCATTCGTGCGGATTTGGTGGCGGTGCATGACCGCGACCCTGCCTGCCGATTGTTTTGCCAACCGTTGCTTTATTTCAAAGGATTTCAGGCATTACAATCCTATCGCGTTGCCCATTACTATTGGAATCGAGAAAGGTATCACCTGGCGTTATTCCTACAAAGTAGAATGTCCGAAGTGTTTGGAATTGACATACATCCCGCAGCAAGAATAGGAAAAGGAATACTAATAGACCACGGCACGGGTGTAGTAATAGGAGAAACCGCAGTGATTGGAAATAATGTTTCATTGCTCCATGAAGTAACCTTAGGAGGAACAGGGAAAGTGCGTGGAGATAGACACCCGAAAATTGGGGATGGAGTGTTAATTGCAGCGGGTGCAAAGATATTGGGAAATGTCCGTGTAGGTGAAGGGGCAAAAGTCGCATCAGGAGCGGTAGTACTTCGAGATATTCCTCCACATACCACAGTAGCAGGGGTACCTGCAAAACCTATTGGACCTACTTCGGAGGAAGCCCCTGCCCTCGTCATGGACCAATTCTTTTCCAACGGCGAAGGACTCTAAGGTATTAAGTCCCTGTTTTTCAAAGTTTCCGTTAGCCATTCCGCAACATAACTGTAAGTTATAGGTGTCGGATGCGTATCCGGAAAACTAAATTTATTTTCCTTTAACAACTCTAACAATATTTCTCTTTTATTGTTATCATGAAGATAATCAATTACAATATACTCTTTTTTTTTATTAAAAAATTCATACAAATTAGGAACTGCATCCGCAGAAAATGGAAAAAATAAAAAAATCATTTGTACTTGGGGAAATTTTTTAGAAAGGTTTTCTCGAGTTTTTGTTAACAGTAAATGAAGTAACTCAAAATCTTTTTCCCCAAATGAGGTAGGATAATCTATTTTCATTGATTGAAGCAAAATTGAGGCAAAATTAGATTTATAAAGTAACCCAAAAATAAAACATGAAAGAGGTTTGGCTTGTCCAAAATCGCCTAAATATTCAAGTCTTCCATTATTTAACTCAATACATGGAAGTTTCTTTCCCCATTTCCCGATTATAGACCATGACCCTACTAATCTCCTTAAATGATTTTCAATAAAAGTATATATAACAATAGTGGGTAAGTTTTTTATATCATCAGCAAAATCAGGTTCTAATGTGGCAAGATATATGTCTTGAGGTGCTCCTCCAGGAAGTCCATAATTGTAAGCCGCACAATAGGGATTTCGAATCGCAAACTGAGAAGGTAGTGTTTCATCATCATTTACTCCTATCCCGTAGGTAAAAGAACAGCAAAAAAACAAACAATTTACTTTTTTTTCTGTTTCTGAAACGGGATATGTAATTCTTCTCCCCTTTTTATCTATGGAATAAGTGTATGTAATAGGGGGGAATGAACCCTGTTTTATCACCCCCCTACCTTTTATTCCTGCGTTGAGTTTCCTTGTTTTATCAGTATCACTACGAATAGTTAAGGGAGGATTATGTTCATAAATTATTTTGAAATTTCTATCATAATAATATCTTGAAATAATTTCAAGAATCAGGAATATGCATAAAAGAACAAAACACCCCAATAAAAAAGCAAGGAAATTTAAAATAAACTTCTTCATTATTTTAGTAGCTAAACACCTTTGATTTTATGAACAGTTTATTATTGAATGGATGGATTATATAAATGCAAATAGACGACCAATTCTTCTATGAAGTTATACACGGAATGCCTCGTGTTCACTCTTCCCTTTAATAGAATCCAGACGAGGTACAGAATAAGTTCCCATAAGCAATTGGTCGAGAGTACTACGGTCTGTTACTGCTTCACGGGCATGCTCAAGGGTTATTCTTTCATCTTTATAGAGTTTATGTATATATTGTTCAAAGATAAAGGAATGAGAGACTGTCTGTTGCATACCCACACGAATAAGGTCCGTATCACCTGAGAGAATACCATCATTAATTGCTTTTATATCATTATACATAATTTCGAGTGCGGGAATTCGGCCTCCACCAACTTTAGGAACAAGTCGCTGACAAATAATACATCTGATACAATCTCGTAGTTGCAATCGGACCAGGTCTCGTTCAGAGGGGTCGAAGAAGCTTACAATACGATTAACCACTTCCGAGGCTGTGTTCGAATGTAGAGTGCTTATCACCAGGTGTCCTGTAGCGGCTGCATTTATTGCTGCACGAATTGTGTCTGGGTCTCGCATCTCTCCAATTACGATTACATCCGGGTCATGTCGAAGGGCACCCGTTACCGCCTCATTAAAGGTCATTACATCATCGCCCATATTCCTTTGAGAAATTATGGATTTTTTGTTCACATGAACATACTCAATTGGGTTTTCGATTGTTAAAATATGGTAAGACTTATGTGCGTTTATCCAGTCAATAATAGCAGCAACAGTTGTTGTTTTCCCGCTACCTGTCATCCCGGTTACTAACACAAGACCATGGTTTATTTCCGCTATTTCTAACATGGTATTTTTGGGAATATTTAATTCTTCAAAAGAAGGAATCCTTTCAGGCAAAAATCGGAAAGTACAGTGAGGCGCACCCATCTTATAAAACGCAGACACACGAGCATAGCCCAACCCTGCCTGATGATAACTAAAACTGGTCTGATTGGCTCTCTCAAATTCTTCACGATAACGGTCGGGAATGATCTGACGAATAAGGTCTAATATTTGAATAGCAGAAAGAGGTCCCATAAGTTCAGAGTGTCTCATATCTCCGTCTACTCGGAATAAAGGGCATTCTCCAGGGGATAAATGGACATCACTAGCTTTATACTGTATCATTGCTTGGAATAGAAGTTCGGGACTTATTCTATCAATACGGTAACGGTCTCCTCGGACTTTCCATACTTCAGGCAAAGTAACACATTGACAAACTTTATCAATAGCAGAATAAACTTTGGGTAAAAGATTTGCAGGAATTCCATCTTTTGTTGAAACAATAAGCCATTCCTGTTGGCGTTCTGCACTACATACATCCGAATTCTCTTTGACTACGCCTAATATCCTGTTAAGACACGCCTCCGGAACACGCATGCGAAGTATCCAACGGGTAAAATTTCCTTGGAAATCATCCCTTTCCGCTTCAAATTCTATGTTATTAGCTCGTGCTAATATAAAACGAGGAATCCCCTCTTTTAATCGAATTTGTTCTTCTATCGTTTTTACAATAACACGAACAGTTGGCGTTTGTCCTGTCCCAATGATGAATTCAGCCATAGTTTATTCCCTTTTTTAGTATCACTCAACTTTATTGTCCACAGTATCTTATTAGGAATAATACATTATTGAAAAATATATGTCAATTTTTTATATGAATTCTGAGAATTTTTTGATTATCTTCCTAAAATAAAATAAAAAACGGGTTAATTAGATAAAGAAAATGATGAGACCAAAAGATGTACAATCGACATCTTTTAACAAATGTCCTTGTGTTGCATTGTGTAATACATCCAGATATTAAAAAAAGATTTGTTCATAGGTCTAACTTAAATAAAATATTTGCAACAGCATATCTAAAATATTTATAATAACACCTCTATATTGTTAAAATACTTTGTTGGGGGAGAGAAAAATTATTAAATATATAAAAAAATAATAAATTATAAAAGGTAAAGGAGTTATCCGTGAAAAGGACTTATCAACCATCGAATACCCGTAGATTAAGAACTCACGGTTTTCGCGCAAGAATGGCTACCCGCTGGGGGAGAGCGGTTCTCAGTGCTCGGCGGAGAAAAGGTCGTAAATATTTAACGGTTTCAGACCGTGTTGAAAAGAAATATTAACACGAAATTTTATGGAGGGTAAGAATACTTTGTGCCCGAAAAATACGGTTTTCCTAAAGAGTTTCGTATTCGAACAAAAAAAGAATTCGAGACAGTATTTGAAAAGGGAAAGCGTATTCTCGGGGAAAGAATGGTTTGCTATTGGTTATCAGATGAACAGATGAGTAACAAATTGGGGATTGTAGTATCCCGAAAGGTAGGACGGTCGGTGAAAAGGAATCAAATTAAAAGATATATTCGAGAATTTTATCGGTTAAACCGTCCCTATTTTTGTAAGAGCGGTGCTCTGGTTGTAGTTGCTCGTGTAGGACTCTCAGAATGGAACCACCAACAAATTGATGCGGAGTTAGCAAGACTACTTAAAGCAGGGGGGATACTCAATGGCTAAGATTGCTATTTTAATGATCCGTGCATATCAAAAAGGCATCTCACCTTGGTTAGGACAACATTGTAGATTCTATCCGAGTTGTTCTAACTACGCTATTGAGTCTTTCCGTAGACACGGGTTTATTAAAGGTATTATTTTAACCTTTTGGCGTATTTTAAGATGTCAACCCTTTTGTAAAGGTGGATATGACCCTGTTCCTACGGAATTCCCTGCCCGCAAGACGCATCACTCGTGTAATAATTCCATTTTGTAGTGAGCACCCCTTTTTTTGTTCATCAGAAGTAATTAGCAAAACCCTCCAAAAAAATTAAAGTCTTATATTAAGGATTAAGAATGGAGATAAATCCGTGTTTGGTGATGATGATAATAAAAAAGTCTTCCGAGACCAGGTAATAGGTCTATTATTGCTGACTGCTATTGTAATAATTTGGAGTTATTTTTTTATTCCTTCCCCCCCTCCACAGAAAGCAGATAAAAATAAGGGTAGTGTTGCATCAAATGAGGTGACTAAAAAAGTTCAAGAGAATACTGCACCGCTTCAGTCTTCATCACAAATAATTCCTTTGCAAGACAATAAGAATGGAAAAGATGATAGACAACTTTTATCAGAGATGGGAATCGTTTTTCCAGATGAACCTGAGATTATCAATGAAGAAGAAAATCAGGTAACTTTATCGAAAGAAGATATAGATATTGTTTTTACACGGGTAGGAGCACGAGTTAAATATCTTAATATTTATTTAAAACCAAACCGTATGGATAAAGTTCAACTTGTGCCTATATGGAAAAATACATCGGATAAAGATGCGGTATATCCTTATAGCCTTCGATTCCATGAACATCCTCTGGCTGACGAACTGGATTCAAAAATTTGGAATGTTTATATTGATGAAAAAGAACATTCTGCTCATTTCTCTTATACAATACCTAATTTTATGAAAATAGAGAAGATATTTTCTTTTGAGGATACTCCTTTTATAATGGATGTTCGTGTAAGGATTACAAACCTTTCATCTGAGGTTTTCCCTAAAAGCCAACCTAATCGGGTTGACCCTGTTTTTTCTGTAAGTTGGGGACCCAACGTTAACTCAGGGGATATCAATAAGGGTATTGTTCAAACAGTAATCTTTGAACGGAAGGGAGAACTTTTGAGGTATGTGACCTCAAAATTTACACCAAAATCCAATCCAAAAGAATTTTTAGAAAGGGTATTTGATATACGATGGTCTGCCATTCGGAGTGCCTACTTTGTGGTTGCATTAAAGCCCGAGTTTAACATGGCACAAGGATGGATTACAGGCGGACCCAAACACTTTCGGATGGGAGTAGGTGTAACACAGTGTCAAATTGCACCTAATGAGACGCAAGAGTTTCTTATACGGTCCTATGTAGGACCCAACAGGGGTTCCTTGCTGGCTCAAGCATGGTCAGGACTTGACCAGGTATGGGAGTTTTTTACTTCTGTAAAAGTGATGGACAAATTCGCAAAACTATTGCTTGCTATATTGAATTTCTTCTACGAATGGACCATACCTAATTATGGAATAGCCATTATTCTACTGACCCTTTTAGTCCGTCTTATTGTTTTTCCACTTACATGGAAAAGTATGGTCAGCATGAAGAAAATGCAAAAACTGGCTCCTGAAATCGAAAAGTTGAAAGCGGAAATAGGTGATAATCAACAAGAATTACAAAAGCGAATGATGGAATTATATCGCGAACGAGGAGTAAATCCATTAGGAGGTTGTTTCCCTTTATTTTTACAATTACCCGTGTTTATAGCACTTTATCGAATGTTATGGAGTGCGGTTGAATTAAGAGGCGCAGAATTTATTTTGTGGATGAAGGATATGTCACAACCGGACCGTTTGTTGGACCTTCCCTTCTCCATTCCATTTCCTTTTAGCGGAGGACATTTAGAAAGTATTAATTTACTACCTATCTTGATGGGCATTTCCATGTATCTGAGTCAAAAATGGACCCCGGGAGCCTCCGCTGTTCAAACACCCCAGCAAAGAATTATGATGAATATTATGCCAATATTCTTCACCCTCATTTGTTACAATATGGCGTCAGGGCTAAGTTTATATATTTTAGTAAGTACACTGTTAGGAATTGCTCAAAATTATGTCGTACCGATGAAGGATGTAGACATTACTCCTCGTAAACTTCCTACCGCAAAAAGACACTTCTACACTGCGGCACAGGAAAAGAAACGACAATGGGCAAAAGAACTTCGACGCGAACGAAAAATGAAACAAAGAAAAACAAATGAAGATGAAGATTAATGATAAAAAAGTGTTATTTAGTAAAAAATAAAACCTAAAACATGTTACAATCATAATGGAGATGGTGATATGAAACAGATAGAAACAATCGGAGCAACTCGAGAGGAAGCCATTCAAAAGGCTCTGGAAGAATTAGGGGTTGAAATGGCAGATGTTGCTAACATTGAAGTCATTGACGAAGGCAGTAAAGGATTCTTAGGATTAGGATCTCGTCCTGTTAAAGTCCGTGTTACGGTAGAGAAAGAGATTCCTGAAAGGCACCCGAAACATCAAAAACAGACAGATGAGAAAGGTGGTAAAAAAGGTAAAGAAAAATTACCCCCCAAACAGGTGAAAGGGAAAACCAAAGAGTTAGAGAAAGATTATGCCAGCACAGAATCGGCAAGCGGTTCTAATGTGAAAAGTAAACAAAATCCAAGACAGGAGAGAAAGAATATGACGGCAGAACAACCTCCCCAAGATAGTAAAGAAGAAATATCGGAAAAAGAGAATAAGATTAGTATTACAGATGCCCAGGGAAATGAAGCATCAGCACTTTTAGGTGAGATGCTTCAAAAGATGGGAATAGAAGCCACGGTCAAATTTGTTCGCACAGACGATGAAATTCCAAAACTAGAAATTGAATCGCAGGATGGGGCTCTATTAATTGGTAGAAAAGGGACGCATCTTGAAACGATACAATTTCTAATTAACCGTATGTTTTTCGGTATCGAAGAGGGTGATTCTGTTGAGAAATTTATTGTGGATACAGAAAATTATCTTGCTCGCAGAAAAGATACACTAAAACAAATAGCATTGGATTTTGCTGATAAAGCTAGGAAAACAGGAAGAAAAATGAAATTATCGCCCATGCCTTCTCATGAACGCAGGATTATTCACCTAACATTACAGGATGACCACTCAGTAGAAACTTTTAGTATAGGTAGAGGAGAAAATCGTTGTGTAGTCATTGCCCCTAAGAATCGTCGTTTCGATAGAAGACCCCGAGATAATCGTGACCATAGGGACCATAGAGATTATAGAGATCGCAGAGATAACCGTGATCGTAGAGACCGTTTTCATGATAACCGTTACTCAAATAGATCTTCCAATAGGCAAGGTGGTAGACGCGATTTCCGACCCGACTGGAAAAGAGGGAGGACCAATCGGTCACCCTATGGTGGTGATGTTGACCCCGGTCAGGTTTCCGATTGATACATAATATAAAAAATTCTTTAAAGGAAAAAATACAATGGGGTGCAGATCAAGGAATGATACAATAACTGCAATTTGCACTCCTGCAGGAATAGGGGCCATAGGGATTATTCGTGTTAGTGGTCCTGATTCCATAAGTATTGTTTCTTCTCTTTTTCGATCATGTTCAGGACAGAATATTACCCAAAAAAAATGGGGGATGTATTCAGGATGCATTTTAGAGGAAACAGGAAAAATCGTTGATGATGTTATTCTTTTAGTCATGAAGTCCCCCCATTCCTATACAGGAGAAGATGTAGTTGAGATACATGCTCATGGAAATATGCTGATTTTACGAAGTATTATAGAACTACTTTTAAAAAAAGGTGCCAGAATAGCAGGTCCGGGAGAATTTACAAAGCGTGCTTTCTTGAATGGAAAAATCGACCTTACCCAGGCAGAAGCGGTTTTAGACCAGATTATGGCAAAGACAAAAAAATCGCTGGAATTATCACGAGGAATGTTAGATGGACACCTTTCAAAGAAGATTTATGAATATTCCAATCATATTAAAACAATATTAGCATGGATAGAAGCAATTATTGATTTTCCAGAAGAAGAAATTCCCAAAGAATTATGGCAACAATCAATGTCCCAATTGAGAGCAATATTAGAAGACATGGAGCGGTTATTAGCAACATCTGAAAAAGGGAGAATATTAAGAGAGGGAGTTGTAATTGCTATCGTGGGAAAACCTAATGTAGGAAAATCAAGTTTGTTTAATACTTTACTCCAGGAGAATCGCGCTATTGTTTCTCCCTATCCGGGAACAACACGAGACCATCTGGAAGAATATATGTCATTGGGGGGAGTCCCAGTTCGATTGATTGATACCGCTGGATTGAGGAAAACTACAGAACCAATAGAAAGAGAAGGTATTGAGCGAGCATGGAAAGCCATAGAAAGTTCCTATTTAATTCTGTTTGTATTGGATGCTACAAACATTGCGGAAGAGGACAAAAAACTTCTCCAAGAAATAGAAGAAAGGGTTAATAAAACCATTATCCTTGTAGTTAATAAAGTCGACTTAAATGCTAATCCTGAGCTTGATGATGATTTGATCTCCAAAGGAACCATAACCTATACATCCGCGACTACGAATAAAGGAATTTTAGAATTCGAAAATCTCATTGCAAAAACCATACTCGGCGAGCAAGAAATTTCAGAAGATATTGTCCTATCACACGAACATCAGAAAAATAGTTTAGAACGGGCAATACAATGTTTGGATAACTGTATTCAATTTAGCGAGCTAACCCCTGAATTAGTTGCCTTCGAATTGAGAGAAGCCCTAAACGCATTAGGTGAAATCACCGGTGAAACCGCAACCGAAGATCTTTTAGATATTATCTTCTCCTCCTTCTGCATCGGAAAGTAACGTTAAAATAAATGAAACTGTGAGGGTACATTATCTTTATGATTATTTCTTATTGTTAACTTGTATTCCTTACTAATTTCTCCTTTTTTCAGTCTATCTATAATCATTTGATAATACTTTTCATCTATCTCTGCAGATATAAATCGACGATTAAGTATTTTGCAAAGTTCAATTTCAGAGCCGCTCCCACCAAAAAGAATGAGAACAATGTCCTTTGGCATGGTGCAAGATTTAATGAGCATCTCTGACATTTTTTGAGGAATTTGACACGCATGAAAAGTTTTCTCTTTACTTACATTTTTGACAAGGTCAAAATAAAACCAGTCATAAGGCATGATGCCCTTAGAACCGTTTGCAATATTTTTTAAAATTCGTTTATCAGTAGGATTTTTATAAGGAATAGCAACATTATCTTTGTAGAATTTATTATTCTTCGTTTTCCTGCAATGAAGCACACTCCGATGTGCAGTGGTAAAACGGTGTTTAGAATGCCCTATGTTTGTATTATAAATCCATACATAATCTAAGACCTCATAACAAGCATGGTCCAGGAACTTAACTCTTAAATAAGCATTTTGTTTAGGATAGTTTATCAAATACATATTTCCTTCGTCTTTGAGAACACGAAGCGACTGTTTCGCTAACTCTATGTACCATTCAATGTACTCTTCGAAATTTTTTGTGTAAGTTTTATCACCATATCGTCTTCCCACATTATAATCCGGGTCGCCATAGACCATATCTACGCATTTATCAGGCAATTCTTTTAACAAATCCATAATATCCATTTTAAATACCTTGTCAAGATAGCTTTCTATTGGCATACACATTATTCCTCACAAGGTATCCACTGAATTTCATTTTTTTTCATAATCCTTTTTAGCCGGTCAGGATTGTTTATTTCCCAATCAACATTGCTTTTTGTTTCTATTACATACTTTAAATAATTATATAAAAAGGCTCTTCCTTCATTATCCCAGTAAACTATATCTTCCATAATAAATAACCATTTTATAACCTTTAAAAGAATTTCTACAGAAGCACCTTTTGTAAAATTTGTGTTATTTAATAAGTTTTTTAATAATATATCGACATTATTTTCTTCGCATTTATAAATCCCAGTTAAAACATCAAATACAATATTAAACTTATCTTTATTTTCTTCTTTTTTGCTTTTTAAATCAGAGGCTATATCTTTATGTGTTCCATCATGAAGATTAAATTCTTCTTTTACTTCAACTTTAAAGTCAAAATTCTTTTTGTGTCCCGGTCTTACAATATATAAAAATTGATTATTAGGTAATTCCTCGACCTTGTATTTGAAAACAATACCTTTTTGTTTCTTGTCATATTCAAAATCGATAAAAGTATTTACAACTTTTCGAACGATTTCATGCCTTGCTATATTACCCCTAATATCAATTTTATTGAAACATATTTCCTCTTTCTTCATATTTTTCCTATAAAAAACAGGTCTTATAATTTTAGTTAAAAAGTTTTTATTAACAATTGATTATAAATCAATCATTGTATTTATTTAAATAGAACAAGATTATGATTTAGTGTACTTGGAATATACATTTCAGTGGAGAACCTAGGGTAAGCATTCTTAGGTATTATCTTCTCTTCCTTTTGCCTTGGGAAGTAGAGAAAAAAATGGTGGGCGATACTGGACTTGAACCAGTGGCCTCTGCCGTGTGAAAGCAGCGCTCTAACCACCTGAGCTAATCGCCCACAGTGGTTATAGCATATCAAAAATAGGCTTTTTTTGCAAGTTATATGGTTTTCAGCATATGACTTCTAAAGATGTAACCGCCGAATAATTTGTCAGTTTGAAAATGTGAATGCATTTTTGCTATGATCTAGTTCCAAATTTTTAGTAATTCTGCGTCCCCATCGTCTAGCCTGGCCTAGGACATCGCCCTTTCACGGCGGCAACAGGGGTTCAAATCCCCTTGGGGACGCCAATTTTTTTTATAAGTATTTTTGGGACTTGGTATCACTAAAAAATAGGTATTAATTTGAAAATAAGATTTGTTTTTTTATATACTTAATCACTGCGTTTGGGGCGTCGCCAAGTTGGTAAGGCACCGGGTTTTGGTCCCGGCATTCGTTGGTTCGAATCCAGCCGCCCCAGCCATTTTTTTCTATACAAAGTTAAAATTATGTTTTAACACTCATACATGAGAGATAATAAAAATGACATGTGCGGGCGATTTACTTGTTTTTTCAGGGAATGCTTCCCGAAAACTTACAGAAAATATCTGTGAGTGTTTAGGAATTGTTCCCGGAAATGCAATTGTAGACAGATTCAGTGATGGAGAAGTTCATATCCAGATATGTGAACATGTTCGGGGAAGGGATATTTTCCTTGTGAATAGTACCTGCCCACCGGGGAATGATCATTTAATGGAACTCCTAATTATGATAGATGCAGTTCGTCGTGCTTCCGCTGACCGAATTACTGCGGTAATTCCGTATTTTGGTTATGCCCGCCAAGACCGTAAAGATAAAGGGAGAGTTCCTATTACAGCTAAATTAGTGGCAAATTTAATTACCGCTGCAGGTGCAAATCGTGTTTTGACAGTAGATTTGCATTGTGGTCAAATTCAAGGATTTTTCGATATACCCCTTGACCATTTAAGGGGAGATGTCGTTTTTGTAGAAGAATTTGCAAAGCGAAAATACGGAGATGATTATGTAGTCGTTTCCCCGGATATGGGTAGTGTTGCCCGTGCTCGAGAATTCGCCTCACGATTGGGATTACCGTTGGCTATTGTGGACAAGCGTCGTCCTAAGGAGAATCAATCAGAGGTAATGAATATTATTGGTGAAATAGAAGGGTATCACACCATCCTTTTCGATGATATGGTGGATACTGCAGGCACACTTGTAAAAGCTGCATATGCTTTGAGAGAACAAGGTGCTCTGAGTGTCCGTGCGTGTGCTACACATCCCGTTCTCAGTGGAAAAGCAGTACAGTCTATCAACGAATCCCCCATTGAGGAAATTCTCGTATGTAACTCCATCGAATTGCGAGAAGAAGCTCAAAAAAGTGAAAAATTCAAAGTGTTAAATCTGGCTCCACTTATTGCAAAAGCCATTCGAAATATTCATGATGAACAATCGGTCAGTAGTTTATTAACGCAAAATATATAATTATTTACGGAGAAAGGACTTATGGAAATCCCTGTTATCAAGACACAACTTCGAGTGAAAGAAGGAAAAGCATCCACGAAGAAAGTAAGAAAAGAAGGGAATATCCCTTCCGTATTATATGGAAAAAAAGAACAATCCGTTCCTTTAAAAATGGATGCAAAAACATTTATTAAAACGCTATCCCGTCTGGAAGGGAAACATCCTATCGTCAAATTAGAAATTGAAGGCGGTGCTCATCTGGACTCTCCAGCAATTATAAAAGAAATACAACGGGATCCTGTAAATAATTCAGTGATTCATGTAGATTTTCAAAAAATACGATTAGACCAAAAGATACATACTTCTGTTCCAGTTATTATAGTAGGTCAGTCCGAAGGTGTCAAGATGGGTGGGGTTTTAGACCATCAATTGCGCGAATTAGAAATAGAATGCCTTGCATTGCAGGTCCCTGCTCATATTGAAATTGATGTGACCAATCTAACTTTAGGTCGTTCTATACATGTTTCAGATATCACTCCGCCAGAAGGAGTAAAGATATTGACGGATTCTGACCGTGTGGTTGTATCTATCCATGTTCCTCGAACACTTGAGGCTAAGAGGACCACTGAAGAAGAAAAACCGGAAGAAGGTGTCGAAGGAACCAAAGAAGCCGAAGAAGAAAAGGAATAGTTTTCCCCTTTATATATTGTTCGAGGTACATGGCAAAAAGAGCATCTTAGCTTTTCTTATACAGAAAAGTTGTGAGATGCTTTTTATTTTTTCTTTATAAAAAATCTATCTTTGGAATTATAAAACATGAAAGTCATTGTAGGATTAGGAAATCCCGGAAAAAAATATGCTCGAACCCGACACAATATAGGATATAGAGTGGTGGATTTTTTAGCAGACAAAATAAATTGTCCTATTTCTCATGAAGATTTCTATGCCTGTATTGGTTATAGTAGAATGGGAGATGAAAAAATTTGTCTAATGAAGCCCACAACTTTTATGAATCTGAGTGGTAAGTCCGTAAAGAGCATCATGGATTACTATAATCTTATTCCTCAAAACTTTCTTATCATTTTTGATGATGTAGAACTGCCATTAGGGTCTTTAAGATTAAGACCTCAAGGGAGTTCCGGTGGACATAGAGGACTTCAATCCATAATAGATTGTTGTAAGACAAATACCTTCCCCCGTTTACGATTAGGTGTAGGAAAACCTTCACAACCTATAGATTTAGCAGACTATGTTTTAATGCCTTTTGATGAGATAGAAAAGCCAGTTGTTGACAAGATGATACAGGAGGCAAGTTCTGCCATTGAAAGTTGGATTTTACACGGAATAGAAATAACAATGAATCGTTTTAACAGGAAAGAGAATAACAAGAAGGAAGAAGATTATGACAACGAAAAATGAACAAACACACACCATTAGTATTCTTGTTGAAAATCATTTTGGCGTCTTAGCTCGGGTTTCAGGACTATTCAGTGCTCGTGGCTATAATATTGATAGTCTTTGTGTCGGCGAGACAGAAAATCCTGAAATATCCCGTATGACAGTTACGGTTCGGGGCAATGAAAATGTACTTAACCAAATTATAAAACAATTAAATAAATTAGTAGATGTCATTGAAGTCCAGGATTTAACCAAATCTGCTTTTGTGGAGCGAGAATTGGTAATGGTAAAAGTCAAAGCGGACCGTAAAACCCGTGCAGAAGTTGTTGAAATTTCAAATATATTTCGTGCCCGTGTTGTGGATGTGGGAACCCATGCTATGATTATTATGATTACAGGAGCTAAAGGTAAAGTAGAAGCGTTTGTAGATATGATGAAACCCTTTGGTATTATTGAATTAGTTCGGACAGGAACCATTGCAATTGAACGGTGCGGTTCAAATGGGTATAATATTACTCCTGATGAAGAAAATGATGAATAATTAAATAATAGAAAAAGAACCTAAAAGTGGTGGACTAAATGCGACATTGTGATAAACGAACTAAACCTGAAAAAGGAAGTAACTACAATAGTAGCGTACTTCCTTGCCGATACAACCATTTTCAGGGACGGCATTGAAAAGTAGAGCCACAGCAAATTTTGCTGTGGCTTTTTTTTTAGATATATAAGGAAAAAGGATATGAAAACACAAATAAAAAAATTGTTAGAACTACAAAACATTGATTTGCAAATAGAAGCATTACTGGTAAAAGAAAAAGAAATACCCAAGCAAAAAGAAAAATTAAAGATACAGGAAAAGAAATTAAGACAGGAGATAGAAGACAGTGAAAAAAACCATAAAAAACTTGTGCTGGAACAGAGAGAATGTGAAAGACAAATAACCCAGTTGCAGGAGCAAATAAAAAAATATAACAACCAACTGCTGGCTGTAAAAAAGAACGAAGAGTATCAGGCTTTATTAAAAGAAATTGACGACATAAAAAAGCAGATAGGGTTCAAAGAAGAGGAGCAAATCAAGATAATGCTACAAATGGATGAAGCAAATCTCTTCTTCCTGGAAGCTAAGAAAAGAATCGAAGCGGAAATCCAGCAGTTGAAAAAGCAAGAAGAACAAATTGATAAAGAACTTCAAGAAGTTATAGAGGAGCGGAAAAAATTAGAACAGGAAAAAATAGAAGCACAAAAATCGGTCAATGCCGAACTTTTAAGTCACTATACACGGGTTAAACAAAGAAGGAAAACAGGACCTGTGGTTGTTCCGTTAAGAGATGAAATATGTTCTGGCTGCTTTATGCAATTACTCCCACAGGTAGTTAACGAAATTATGGCAAGTGAAAAAATACATACATGCAGACATTGCGGAAGAATCCTTTACTATGCAGAGGCTCTCGATGAGCAGGAGCCAGTTGTTATTCCAAAAGATTAAATTCCTCAAATGTCTATTACTTCCAATGTTCAATTATAAGAATACTTTTTATGGATGTCTACTCAAACGGGCTACCAAAAGAAGATATTGATTTCCTTAAAACTCTGGTTCTGCATGGTGTTAAGTTAGGGCTGGAAAATATAAATACCCTACTCCAACATGTGGGAAGCCCTCATGAAAAATTCCCTTCTATTCATATAGGGGGGACAAATGGGAAAGGGAGTACTGTAGCATATATTGATCGAATTTTTAGGGAACAAGGAATTAGAACGGGTAAGTTTACAAGCCCACATCTAATAGATTTAGCCGAACGATTTCAAATAAATGGTATTCCGATTTCTCCAGAGGAATTGCACGAACAAATAACTTTTTTCAGAAGCCTTATCGAGAAAATAAAAATTCTTCCTACATTTTTCGAATTCTGCACTACCATTGCTTTTCATTGGTTTGCCCAACAAAAAGTAGATTGGGCAATAATTGAAGTAGGAATGGGTGGACGACTGGATTCTACAAATGTAATTAAACCAGAAGTCTGTGCTATTACAAATATTGGATTAGAACATACACAATACTTAGGAAACACCCTTGAAAAAATCGCATGGGAAAAAGCAGGAATTATAAAGGAGAATATCCCTGTTGTTATTGGAGAAAAAAAACAGGATGTTGCAAATGTTTTCTATCAACGGGCAAAAGATTTATCCGCTCCATTATGGCAAATTGAAAAAGACTTTCATGTCCACTGGGAGAGAAAACAAGAAGAGGCTATACTTACATACCAAAGTCCTGTTCGCGAAATAAAAAAGGCTCATTCAAGATTAAACGCTTTATACCAATGTGATAATGCAGGTGTTGCAATAGGTGTAATTGATTGGTTGGCAAAAAAGGGTATTTCTATTCAAGAACAATCTATTCTCCAAGGGCTTGCCAATGTCCGCTGGCCCGGAAGGTTTGATTTAGTATCTCAATCTCCGTGGTTATTATTAGACTCGGCACACAATCCCGATGGAATACAAAGATTGGCAGAAAACCTTGACGAAAAAGTAACCGTTGTATTTTCAGTCGCAGATGATAAAGATGTGCGGAATATAATTCAAATACTTGTTCCCTGTGTAGAAGAACTTATCATTACCCAATTTTATGGGAAACGGGCAATGCCTGTCGAAAAAATCAGAGAAATAGGTTTACAAAAAAATATCCCCTTTTATATAGAACCTGATTTCTATTCCGCACTGGAACAGGGTTGGCAGAAAGCGAAACAAGGGCATAAATTACTTGTTACGGGTTCTATTTATGCTATTGGTCAGACTTATGAATGGCTAATTAAAAAAAGGATCATCGATAAAATAGAGTTTTAACGGAATCTTTTTTTGATATATACTCTTTCATAAATAATTTAATTTATTAGAACAGGGAGAAAATTTATGGCTAAAAAAATCCGAGTAGGTTTTGTTGGTGCAGGTGGAATTGCCCTTCTGCATCATCAGCGGTTCTCAACCATCAAACAGGCAGAAATTGTAGCTTTAAATGAACCCAGCACTACATCACGGGAAAGGTTCTATAAACATTGCCCCGGCTCCGAGAAATTACCAGTTTATTCAAATTATAAAGATATGATTCAGAAAGAAAATCTGGATGCGGTGGTAATATTAAGCCCCCACACCCTCCATTATGAACAGATTATGTATTCCCTGAATTCAGGATTGCATGTCCTCACAGAAAAACCTATGGTGTGTTCCGTCAAGCATGCAAAAGAAGTTATTCAAAAAGCTAAAAAAGTCAACAAAATTTTAATGATTTCCTACCAACGGCATTTTGAACCGCCCTTCCGCTATATGCGAGAACAGATACAAAAGGGAGCTATCGGCGAAGTGCAATTTATTCAGGCATTATTATCCCAGGAATGGTTACGATTAACTCGTAATACATGGCGGCAAATTCTAAAGCTATCCGGGGGTGGACAACTCAATGATTCCGGTAGCCATTTCATTGATATTATGATGTGGATGACAGGTATGAAAGTCAAAGAAGTCTTCGCTAAAATAGAAAAATTTGATGCCCCCGTCGATATAAATTCCGCTTTAACCCTAAAATTTGAAAATGGTGCCTTGGGAAACCTATCCGTGATCGGGAACGCCCCAGGTTGGTATGAAGACCATACCATTGTAGGTAGTAAAGGAGCATTATTTCTGAGACAGGGCATAGGTGTTATGCAACAAGATGAATTAGGTAAACCTGTTAAAGTAAAACTCCCCAAAGTAACCAACGACCCGGATCGTAACTTTATCATGAGCATCCTTGGAAAAGAACAACCCGAAGTCCCACCCGAATGCGGACTAAGAACAATGGAGGTTACTGAATCTGCTTGGAAATCCGCTAAATTAGGGAAACCCGTTCGCGTTCCATAAATTTTAAATTAAATATCTTTTAATTTTTATCTATTGTGCTATTCGTGACTAAAAAGTTATTATTTCTTTATATGAACTTTAAAAAAGTATATATATCGACTTTTTGTTTAACTCTATTTCTCATTCATGTCCATGCAAATGCTCAAATTTCAGAAGAGGAAATATTAAAAAAATTTAAAGAGGGTGTTTTTGCTCAAGAAAAGACAGATTACGCATTAGCGTTAAACTATTTTGAGAGTGTGAAAGATGCCGAACCTTATATATCGCCTTTTGTAAAATTAAGAATTGCCCAATGTAAAGCAGAATTAGGAAACATAAATGAAGGAATACAAATCCTTGAAGAATTAGTATCATCAAATAAAGAAGAAACCGCGTGGAAATTACCCGCAATATATTATCTTGCAAAATTTTATGAGAAACAAGGAAACAATTTATTAGCTTGTGATTACTATCGAAGTGTCAAAGTCTCTCCTTTTGTCCCGTGGTGGATGGTTACATATTTAAACGATTGCGGAACATTTTTAATAAATACAGATAAATACCAAAAAGAGGGTTCAGAATACTTACAAAAAGTAGTAAATTATGCTGGGTACAATCTGTCCCGAAAGAATGCCCTTTTCAATTTATGCCTCTCCTCTGAAAATAAAGACAAAATTTTTGCAATTCGTTACTTACTCAGAGGAGGCTATCTTTCTGAAGCATGGTTTATTTTATACAACAATGTAGAATATGCTTTCCTAACCTATATAGGTCCTTCCAATGCAGTTGAAAAATGGAAAATTTTTGAAGATGCAGGAAAAAGTTTTATTGCACAGATACGACAGAATAAAGAAAATGAATATAGTTCTATATTGTATGAATATGCCTTACGATGTCTAATTTTGTCAGGGAAATATACTCTGGCGAATTCTATTTTTAATTCGATGGATAATAATTTCCCAGCAAATTTTGATATAGGAGAATTTTTATATTGGGCAGGGCAGAGAGCAGAAAAAAATAAAAATGAAGAACAGGTCGTTTTATATTCCAATCTCCTATTAAACCGCTTTCCCCAGCATAAGAGAATCGCAGATATACTGTTTCTTTTGGGCTTCTGGTTCTACAATAAAGGCGATTACGAAAAGGCGCAAGACTATTTCGAAAAATTAGAGAGAAATTACCCTCAATCTACTTTTTACTCAAGAACATTATATCTTTTGGCTTCTATCTTTGAGAAAAAAGGTAATAAAACAAAAGTAAAAGAATATTATCTAAAAACAACGCAGGAAAATCTAGGTGATTATTATGTCCATCTTTCTGCAGAAAAATTACGAAAAGAATTTCATATAAATGCTACTTCTGCAAAAATAGTCCCATTAAAAAATTTACCTGTATCCGCATTACAAAGAAATAAACATTTATTTAACAATGAGAATAAAACCTCTGTTCAAACAGACTCAGATACAGAGTTAAAATGGTTATTCCATTTCAGTCAATTAGGGACAGAAGAAAAAGAGTGGATAGGATATTTTATCTGTCAACAATATCAAGAAGGGAAGAGAGATGAAAAAATATTAATGCTACTTTCTCATGCAGGTGTCGCCCAAATTGTCTGGGACTATATGTATTCATTGCAAACTCCAGGATTTGCAAATATTCGAGAAGAGAGCAAATATCAAATTTTGTTTCCATTACCTTATTACGAATCCGTTACTACATGGGCAAAAAAAATGGACATAGACCCTTACCTTATATGGTCCATCATGAAGCAGGAGAGTTCCTACCGTACTTCCGTAATATCCACCTCTAATGCAAAGGGACTTTTACAACTCTTGCCTACCACAGCCGAATGGATTTCTAAAAAAGATAGCCGATTGAAAGAAACGAACCCTTATTTATGGAAATATCCCGATTATAACATTGCGTTTGGAAGTACATACCTTCGGTATTTATTAGACCGTTTCCAGGGAAATATCGTCTACGCACTCGCCGGATACAACGCAGGTCCTGGTCGCGTGGATGAGTGGAAAAAAAATATAAAGAGTAGAGAAATAGAAACATTTATAGAAGACATCCCCTTCACCGAAACTCGCAACTATGTAAAAAAAGTCTTGGGTAACTACTCCGCCTACCACTCCCTATATAAGGAATTTTAATTCTTATAAACTTTATAGAAAAATTTCAATCTCTCTCTCATCGAAAGAATAGGTTATTTATAAATTAAAATTTAGACAAACAATAAAAAAGAAGCTTAAAGGAACATTAATGATAGTTCTCAAGCAAGCGGGGAATCACCTTATCCCTGAGGTAGAAGTCGTATATATGTTAATGTAAAAAATCAACCCCGAAAGGAGTAAAATAAATCCCTATTCGGGGTTGATGAAAGTTTCAAAAAATTAACCTTCAAACTTTTTTAGTAACTCTTTCAGATATTTAATACTTCGCTCTGCTTGTTCCACAGTTCCACATTCTACGCTCATGACGATGTCGCGAGGTGCTTTTTTAAGGATAGAAATCACTTTTGCCCAGTCGATGACACCATCGCCACAAGCACAGCCAACAGGCGTCCCTGTAACCTTACCTCGCTCTGCCTCGGCTTGTTGTAAGGCAATGTCCTTGGCATGCAGGTGCACCAGTCGGTCTTTGACATGTTCGAGCCAGGCAATCGGGTCTTGACCACTTAAAAAGCTGTTTCCCGTGTCGAAGTTAATTCCCAGCACGGGAGATTTCACAAGGGCATGAATGCGGTCTAATCCCTCGGGTGATTTACTGTATTGCTGATGAGGTTCCACGCCGATTAAGATACCTCGTGGCTCGGCAACAGCACAGGCTTCCATGAGAACATATCGCATTAAAACATGGTCTTCTTCCACCGTGGTCCACTTTGGTTTGGGTCCTTCGTCTGTGTTAACCACGGGAGCACCACATTCCCCTGCAAAACGGATGGCTTGTTTTAAGTATTCGGTGCTGATTTCGGGCTTACATAAGGGGCAGTGCGAAGAAAGACCGGAGAGCTTAACCCCTGCATTCTCACATGCCTTTTTCACCCGGTATGGGTCGTCTAACATAGATACACTGTGAAAATAACCTGCTTCGCTGAGGAGTTCTCTGCCCCAGTGCACCATAGGCTCAACATATTCATAACCTAATTCTCCAGCTTTGTCCACGCCCCACTCAAAAGGTTTATCTGCGTGGCGAACAAATTCTAAATTAATTCCGATACCTATTTTCCCCATAATCGCGTATCCTTTCTATTTTGAGGTTTATAGTGCTATAGGTCCTTTCCCTTCTTCATAAGTATACATTTTACTGTTTTTCCAGGATAACATTCCCATAATCAAAGTGGTCTGCACTTCAAAAGCCATATCGATTGGGCTTAATGTAGCCTTGTCTTTTCGGATGCAACAATCGATGAAACTGCGCAGGTAATCGACTAAATTTTCACCTTTCTGGATGGGAATTCGTTCGGGCTCTTTTGTTTTCAATGCTTTTGCAGGCCAGAAGACAATGTCTTCCTCATTAATGGTTAATGTTCCTTCCCATCCCCGAATTACAGGAACCCGATTTTGTCCACGAAGCGCCGTCCCTTGATACTCATTTGCTTGTGTCCCTAAAAGTGCCAAGTCAGTTTTGTCATCATAGTTAATCAACATATCGAATGTATCAGGGATTTCTCTTTCTTCATAGCGGAGTTTTCCACCAATACCAACGACTATCTTCGGCATGTGCACCCCTATGGTATAAACTACCGGTGTAAGTATATGGGGATATAAATCAGTGGACATTCCACCCGCATAGTCTGCATACATTCTCCAACGGAAAAATCGGCTCACATCAAATTCCCGTTTTGGGGCATCCTCTAAGAAAGCATCCCAATTTAAATCAGGACCCGGTTTAGCATTGGGGTCGTCAATTGGCATGCCTCGTTCGCCCCAGTCTCCCAATCGGAAATATCCACATTCCACATGCACCGGCTGGCCAATTTTACCTTGTTCTACCAATTCTTTCATTTGTTTCCAAACACTATCGGACATGGCTTGTGTGCCAATTTGAAAGACACATTCGGATTGTTTTACAGCATCTGTCATTTGTTTTGCTAATTCCCATTGTGTCCAGTGCGTCATGGGCTTTTCGCAGTAAACATGCTTCCCTGCTTTTACCGCTTCGATAGTTTGGCGAGCATGATGATGGTCGGGAGTGGCAATAATGACAACATCTACCTCTTTGTCATTCAATAGTTCACGATAATCCATATATTTTTTACCGTTGTAAATATCTGCCAGTTTATCTAATCTTGGACGATATATGTCACAAAAAGCTTTGAACTGGATAGTTTTGTCATTATCTTGTAGATGTTTTAAGGCTTGTGAAAGGTGGGTTCCTCGTCCACCACAGCCTATGATACCGATACCTAAACGGTTATTCTGTGCCATAGAACTTTTAACCGCAGAGACACTTGCGGTAGCTATAAGTCCGGTTGCAGTGGTTTTAATGAAAGAACGACGGCTCATGCCGTGCTTGTTTCTTGGGGACTGTTCCATAGATATTCTCCTTATTCTGGGTTTATTTTGACTTTAGCACATTATGTATTTCTTCGACGGCCTTCCCCAAATCCTCTTTTGTCTTTTCCCCATCCCACAGAATTAGAGCATGTTTTAACAATACCTTATCTTTTGGAGGAATTTCAAATGTCTCTTTCCACAAATTTCGTGTGGCAGACAGATAAACAAAGGGGGTTCGCATAGAAAACCAGCGAGCAGGGAAACGAACACTATCCGGAAAATCTACAATAAGTAAAGTAAAAGTTCCCATTGTATTTTTTACAATCACAGCACACCAGGGAGCATTCCGAAGATATTCATCACCGCGAACATTTTCCAGGGTTTCTTCTACAGGAGTAATAATGTTTACATTTTGCAATGGTGTGGTTAAAAGTCGAATGCCAAGGCCGAAATAATGATGTCCTGTAAGTTTTGCTGTGTCTGTATTGGAGGGATTTTCTAATAGTGTTTCCCAGAGTATTAAATTCGCATTTTCCTGTTCCCAATATCCGGATGCTATTTTTCGTGTTTCTGTTAATTGTGGATTTTCGGAAGCAGGACTTTTCCATATCAACTCTTCAACAAAAGAACTCATTGGAATAGGAATATCTTTGTTTATATCTAAATTAGAAAATTTTTGATGTATTTGATACCCACTTTTTTGGCTTTCTTCCCAATAATTCGTGTTATTGACTGCAATAGCAAACATTAAACCGTGATGATGTAAATGGTCATGGGGCGCATCTTCTAATACTTGCATTCCTGAAGGAGTAAAAAAATGTTTCATGTAAGGTTTAAATGGAACTTCGTTGTATTTATAATCCGCGATTTTCCGCGGACCATAAAAAAATGATAAAAATTGATTACCCATTGAGATATTAATATCTTCACTCAAAACATTTATAGAAAACGACACTGAAAATAAAATAACAACAAACGAATAATATTTTTTCATTTTTCATCCTTTCTGATTACCTTTTTATGTGAATATGTATTTTATGCAATATATACTACTATTTCAAATTCAAAAAACTTCTTAAAACAAGCCAATTTTTGAAAAATTTGTGTCCTCAGGATTGGGCAAGGAACAATAATCCTCGACAATGGAAAAGAGATAATCCATTATATCTAAGGGGACATCTTCATTGATTTCGATATTTAACATTAGCCCCCCTTCAGGTATGTAAAAGGTATTAAAAACTTCGTGGACATGGTTTTTTATATCTTTTTTTTCTGCAACGGGGAATAATTGTCGGTCAAGGTCAAGGTTAATAGCTATTTTTCTGAACACCTGTTCGCGGAGGGGTTGAAGACCATTCGCACGTGATTGAGGATTGAGTAATGTTATTCCTATATCAATGAGGTCAGGAATAATCGGTAAAATATGCCCATCTGTGTGGAGATACACAGGGATACCTCGTTTTTTGGCTTCGCCTGCGGTTACTTCATACCCCGGTCGGACATATTTATCCCACAACTCCTTACTGATAGGTAAACTATTCTGTATCCCTAAATCTTCTGCAAGACCTAAAAAAGAAGTTCCTAAATCCAGTATCTTCTTAACGGAATAATTATTATATTTCATAATAATATTCATTAACTCAATAAGACAGGGCTCTTCTAATAGCATATCTAACATGAAATTTTCAAAACCTCGCAAATCCCAGAGTAGCATAAAGTGGAAACCATGGGGAAGTGGAAAATCAGGTGAGAATATACCTTGTTGTTTTTTGTTTTGTATCTCTTTTGCAATATCCTGCCAGTTCCGAGGTCCTAAAATACCATCTGTTTCGGGGTTTGGAATATGTTTTTTCCATTCTTCAAAATTATTCCAATTTTCCAGCGGATGCCCTGCTACCTTACCGACCATACCCCCATGTAAATTTTTCCAAACACAACCCCAACAATCCGTAACTTCCCCTTCTACATAGAAATCTTTATATTCTATAGGGTGGGTTTCATCGATCTTTTCGAATTGGGGAAACAATTTATTGTGTTTTGCCATAAGAACATTTAATGCTGTTTTATACCTATTTACACAGGCGGGTAAGAAGGAAACTTGAACAGGTACCCACCTGGGGTAGTCGTAATACATCATCCGCTTGATGACCTCTCCCTGGGGAGATAGACCGTCGTAGGACACATCATACTGCATTGAATTCGTTCCTTTGATTGATAAAAGTTTTAATTCATACACTAATCTTCTTAAAGGATAACTATTGGATTATATTACTTAATGAAACATGGAGGATAATAATAGGTCTTAATTTATTTTGCTTGCCCTTGTTCCCCTTCAAGAAACCTTGAATTAGTGAGAAAGTTGACGATGAGTTCTGCTTTTAATTTAGCACCTTGTTTAATTGAGCATTAACTGGTAAAAAAATTTTCAATATCGGTATATTTCACTTTTATTTTATAGATAGAAATGTTGGATTCGATTCTCATGATGTGTAGGCTAAACCTTTGGGGTTATAGCATGTATGGTTACTTAGGTATAATATTAAACAAGGATTTTTTTACTTTTGCGGAGTTTAATTTGGATAAATTGATTTTTAACCTTTTTTAATTCTGATGGTAGTATTATGAAATGTTGGTGAGCCAATATATAAGGGTATTATAAATTGAAAACATAAGGTATGGAGTATGCATCATTCTATAAAGAAAAAGGTTTTGTTTTTCTTGATGTATTTAATAATGGTGGTAATAGTATTAGAGATAGTTATAAATGTGTATATTTGCTATTTTGCCACTAATGAGCAGATTGAGGAGTATGCTTCCATCGGACAGTTAATAAAGATGATGAACAAAGTACCCCGTCGTTTCCGTTTTTCACCTCATCCTTATACCATGTACCAAAACACACCTAATTATGAAACTCAAAATGATAAACATAACTCACTTGGTCTGAGAGGAGAGGAATTATCTGCGAAAGGGGAAAATGATATATGGATTGCCTGCATTGGGGAGTCAACCACATATGATAGTGAGGTAAGTTCCTGGGATAAAAGTTATCCAGTGCAATTGGAAAGATATTTGAGGGCAAAAGGTAAAAATGTCAAGGTAATGAATGCGGGGGTAAGTGGTTGGACAAGTTTTGAGATTTTGATAAATAGTGAATTGGAGTTAATAAAACTTCCCATCGATTTTGTAATTTATTACGGAGGTATAAATGATATTACCTTAACTCGCTTTTTGTATCCTGTTCCTAAGAACTACTCTGACCTTAAGATTTCAGATGTACGGGGAGGAATAGGAAGTATGTTAAATTATTCGATTTTAGAGGATATTTCTTTATTTCGGATAATAGGTGTAAGACTTTTTGGTTTGAAACCACACTATGATATGTTTTACGTGAATGTCAGAGAGAACAATCGATTTGAAGAATTTTTGAGGCAGGTGTTAAAAAAAGAATATCCTTCCGGGATATTTAGAGAAGTAACACCTGAAGAAATATTAGATAGAAATCCACCTATATGGTTTGAAAATAATATAAGAAATATCATTTATATCTTTAAAAACAGGAATGTGGTGCCTATTTTAATTAGCTATGTATTTTACAAATCAAGAGATTATTGTGATAAAGCTAAACTCAAATTCCCATCTGAAATTGACTATTTCTTAGATGTTTTCTCTAAGTTTATCAATAGTATGAATACGAGATTAGAGAAAATAGCCGATGATGAAAATATTTACTTTTTTGATTTAGCCAAAGCCTACCCACGAAAACCGGAATACTTTATGGATTTTATTCATAATAGCGATGAAGGTGCCCGATTGAAGGCTGAACTTATAGGCGATTTTATATTAAATAATGTGAGGGAAATAAATGGTAGATGAATACTTTCCCTTTTTGAATCAAAAAGACAGTAGTAGTTGCCAGATAAAGGTATAACCATGTGATTCAACAGCATTCCAGATTTGCTCGATGAGAAGTTCGTCGCCTTTGATTTCCGGTATTTCTTTTCGCTTTTCTTCCCACGGGAAACATACTCCAGGAGATGGGTAGCAAGAAAGCCATGAAGGTTTCTGTGAACGGTTAGGATTAGAAGCGGTATCCGATATTTCTCCATACAGAACATTATCAATCCCTGACCATGCGGGAGAATTATATATTCCATATTCGCGTGTGGCTTCTGTAAATGCCTGGATGTTTTCTACTTTAGCGTCGTTTTGAATAATGGCACTGGCATCCATGATATAACCGCCGTTCCGTGCTAAAAGTTTGATTAATTTCTTGCAATGTTCTCGAACTTCTTTCGGAGTGCCCACGGCGAGAATCGCATTAGGGAGCCCACCACTGAGGCAAAATTTTTCACTGAGTATTTGTTTGGCTTTTTCAGGGGAACTGCGGTCGAGGTGGAATACGATACTTTTTTCAGGCAGTTCTGCAAAGGATTCTAAATGGTCATCCCAATTCCCTTCTGCATAGAATAACACTTGCTGTTTATCTTTCCAGAGCTCTTCAATGATAGGTTTTAATGTAGGCCAGTAAAATGTATTAAATTGCTCTCGGGTAACAAAGGGAGTGCAACCCCGATGCATCCAGAAACCAATAGGCACGAGTTTATTAGGGTCTGCTGTAGTTTTTGCTATATGGTATAGGTGAGGCATTAAGGCTTCACATGCTTTTAAAACTTTATCCGGTTGGATGAGCAGGTCCATTGTTAATCCAATATAGCCTCGTAGTTTATCAGCGATTATGTCTAAGGGTGCTTTAAAGATTCCCGCAATGGCAGAAACGGTTCCACATTCCATTTTCAATCGTTCAATCTGAGGACCAAAGGCATAGAAATAATCATACATTGCCATGGCTGTTTTGACCAAT
>CALLRP010000038.1 GCA_938014335.1 uncultured bacterium | reverse complement strand
TAATAATTTATACTATTAATACACTGGACACGATAAATCATTATTATTATAATTATGCATGAAATTAATATAAAAATTCATAAAAATATCTTAAAAATAAAATTGATTTTGCATCCTCTCACAATATATATATTTCTCTTTCTTGATAATTTTATTTTTTTTAAATTCGAAAAATTTTTTAATAGTTTTATTTGATAAAATATTTTTTATCTCTATTTTGTTTCTTTGTGAGGTATTGTAATATTTTAATTAATTACGATTTTATAAATATTGAAAAATGATTAGTTCACATATTCGGTTGGGTCTTTGTTGCATATTCAAAAAACAGAAAATTAAATTCCGTTTTTTAACTGCGAAATTTATTCTCTCACTAACCCCAAATAAGCGGTTAAAAAAGATTTCAGAAATTTGCACTCACAACTGCATCAGTTTATTGAATGCAGTTCAATACTGTAATAGTAGCGGTATAAAGGCATTTCGTATACTTTCTCCTCTATTACCTCGTTATACTCACCCAGTGGTAGGTCATTATTTAGAGAAGCTCCCTGATTTTGAATATATTATGAAAACATTATCATCAGTAAAAGAATTCTCTAAAAAAAATGATATTCGCCTCAGTTTCCATCCTGACCCATTTGTTGTTATAAATTCTCCAAATGAGTTTACCCAAAAAAAATCTATTGAAGAATTGGAATATCAAGGACTATTAGCAGAACTTGTAGGGGCAGATGTAATTAATATTCATGCTGGGGGACATTATGGAAATAAGAAAGAAAGTTTAGAACGATTTGTTAGAGCAACAGAACTCCTTTCAGAAAAAGTAAGGAATAGATTGACTATTGAAAATGATGATATAAATTATACAGTAAAAGATTTACTTCCTGTTTTTAAAGAAACACATATTCCCTTAGTTTATGATGTCCATCATCATCGTTGTAACCCTGATGGTCTTTCTATACAAGAGGCAACTCAATCTTGTATTAGCACCTGGAAAAGAATAAGAAAAGAACCTTATTTCCATATTTCTTCCCCTAAAAACGGATGGAATAATGGGAACCCCAAACCACATGATGATTATATTAATTTTTCCGACTTTCCCCAAGAATGGTTGATACTTAAATCCTTTACCTTAGATATCGAAGCAAAAGCAAAAGAATTGGCTGTACAAAAACTAAAATCTGATATTGACAACTATTTTGGGACTGATTAGTATTTCCCCAAAATCTTTTTTGCTGAATTAAATAGCCCTGGAATATCTATATGATATGGACATTGATTCATAGCAGTTTGTAATTTATTCAGAGGTAACTTTTCAACATATGGTTCAATATCTTTATAGCAATATCGAGCCCACCTTTCATCTCCATAACCTTTTGCATATAACATACATCTCCAGACATCCTGCACATAAAGATGTTCTGACATTCCACTTTCACAAAGATGATTACAACCTGCACAATATAGATGCTGTGTACTTTCTGCTATGTTTTTTAATTCATTTTTCTCTAATTCTGTCAATTTCATAGGGGTAATTGCTGCATAAGCATTCTCGTGTACATGTTGAATGTTCCCCATTTGGGAAGCAATTCCGTCAATCCGTTCATCTTCCCATACCGCCTTTAACTTTGCTTGTATTTTTGTAAAATTTCTCGATGTCCATAGTAGTAATTCTTCACCATCATCAGGAATACTACCCAGAGTTTTTATAGCTACAAGCCCAATACCCGCTTCCTTGCATGCATCTATAGCCTTATTAAGATTATCCTTTCCCATTTCACGAAAACTATACTTAAACATTATTACATCTATTCCGCCGCCTAATTTACTTGCTTTCATCATTAACTCATGAGCATTACCATGATGAGCACTAAAACCAAAATAGCGAATTTTCCCTTCCTTTTTTAACTTCTCGCCCATATCTATAAATTCTTTATCCAAAAATCGCTCATGCTTAACGATATGCATGTAAAATATATCTAAATAATCTGTTTCTAACTCTTCAAGAGATGTATTAATATTCTCTATAAATTTTTCCGGTGTAGCATTATTTTCTGTCTGGTGCACCTTTGATGCAATAATCAACTTTTTCCTATCTCCTATCTGTTTTATAAAAGGAGCAATTGTTTTATGTGATTGTCCTTCAGCATACATTTGAGCGGTATCCAGATGATTCACACCTAATTCATAGGCACGATGCAATCTTCGGTCATATACCGGGTCCAAATTCTGACAGCAACCCATAATCAATATAGGAGTTATAATATCCGTTTTCCCTAATCTCTTCGTTGGAACTTTTGTCCCCGGTGGAATTTTCCAAGAAGTCGGTTTGTTTTCTATCTGTTCTGCAGTACTTGTATTTACAAACAAACTTGCCGTTGTAACTGTCTTTATGGTTTTTTCTATAAAATCCCTTCGATTCATATCCTACCTTTCTAAATTTGACTTTCCATTAGTATTCTTATATAAAATTTGCTAATAATTCAAAATCAAATAAAAGGAGATTTGTCTTATGGCATTTTTTAATTGGAATGATAATTTAAGTGTTGGAATTCTTCAAATTGATTCACAACATAAGAATTTGGTTAATATGGTAAACCAATTATACGAAGCAATGAGTAAAGGACAAGGAAAAGAAATTATAGAAAAAACCGTCAAAGAAATGGCAGGATATACAATAACCCATTTTGGCACAGAAGAAAAGTTAATGCAACAACATGGCTATCCTGAACTCCCTCAGCATAAAAAAGAGCATGAATTATTCATAAAAAAAGTTCAAGAATTCAGTAATGAAATTCAGAAAGGTAATGTTATAATCGTGTCTAATGTAGCCAATTTTTTGAAAGAATGGTTAATAAAGCATATTCAAGGTACAGATAAAAAATATGCCCCTTTTTTGAAAGAAAAAGGGGTAAAATAAAGAACCGTTATACATATAATTTCACAAACTGCTATAATCTATCCTTAAAACGAATCTCTTATTTATTGCAAAACTAATATGTTTGAACCCAAAAGTCTTTCTCTTATTCTGTTTGTTTTAACATATCTATTATTCTTCATTTTACCTTCGCGCAGGAGTATTATTGCTATTAGTGTATCTATTATTATTCTAATCACAGGAATCATGTCTTTCAAAGAAGTATTTTCTGCCATTAATTGGAATGTAATGGGTATTTTCGTAGGTATGCTCTTTCTGGCAGATATTTTTATTGATAGTCGTTGTCCTGCTTTTTTAGCTACATATCTTATTCATAAGAAAATGAGTACCCCTGTGGCATTATTAATTATTTGCATGTTAACTTCTTTTATTTCTGCATTTGTAGAGAATGTTGCCACAGTTTTAATCATCGCACCTATATGTTTTGAATTAGCAAAACGATTACAAATTGAACCCCGCGACCTTATTATTGGGGTTGCCATTTCCAGTAATCTACAAGGAACTGCAACTTTAATTGGAGACCCTCCAAGCATGCTTTTGGCAGGTTATGCACACATGAACTTTTTAGATTTCTTCTTCTATCAAGGTAAACCCGGCATCTTTTTTGCAATACAATTAGGTGCCATCACTTCTTTAACTTTTTTGTATTTTGTATTCAGAAAATATAAAAGCGAGCAGGAAGTAGAAATAGAACCCATAAAATCGTGGATACCTACTCTATTTTTAGTTGTTCTCATTTTACTACTTGCTGGGGCTTCATTTTTCGAAGAAAGTTTTTTTACATCTGCAGGTTTTATATGTATGCTAATCGCAATCATAGGACTTCTCTGGGCAAGATGGTCTAATTATATCTCCATCAGATATACATTAAAACAATTGGATTGGGACACCACATTTTTTCTTCTCGGCGTTTTTGTGCTCGTAGGAACTCTAAATAAGTTTGAATGGACAAACGATATTGCGGAATTTATATACTCATCTGTTGGTAGCAACAAAATTGTTATATATATTTCACTTATTTTTATTTCTATTATATTATCTGGTTTTATAGATAATGTTCCTTATCTCGCCGCTATGCTTCCTATCACTACCATTCTTGCAGAAAAAGGTAGTTTTGAACCCACTTTACTTTATCTGGGATTACTTATTGGTTCTAGTCTCGGGGGAAACATAACTCCCATCGGAGCTTCTGCTAACATTGTGGGCACAGGACTACTAAAGAAAGAGGGATATTCTGTTTCCTTTATGCAATGGATAAAAATATCCATCCCATTTACTCTTATCGCTGTTATTCCAGCTTCTATATTTGTTTTATTTATATGGTTATAAGTATCATTAAAATCATCGATAAAAATTTATTAGGAAATCTGATTATGCCTTTATTATGTCTACTTCTCTCATCATGTGTCGTTTTACATTACCCTCCCATAGTATCAACCGAAGATTTTATATCATCACTCCAAAAAGAGGGTGGAACTGTGGATTACATTTTTGAAAATGAACGGCCATTCAAAGAATGTCATGCATCTACTCTTGTCGAAACAAGCGAAGGAAAAATTCTTTCCGCATGGTTCGGTGGGACAAAAGAAAAAAATCCTGATGTAGCAATCTGGCTATCTCAGTGGGATGGAAAAGAATGGACACCCCCCGAAAAAGTTGCCAAAGTAAGGGAAGATGCACATTGGAATCCTGTTCTCTTCAAAGATCAAGATAATATTATTTATTTATTTTTTAAAGTAGGAAAAGATGTTCCCAGTTGGTCTACTTATTGGATGAAATCGGTTGATAGTGGCAAAACATGGTCCGAACCTGTAGAACTTGTTCCCGGTGATATTGGGGGAAGAGGTCCCGTTAAAAATAAGCCTATTATCCTCCATGATGGTACATGGCTTGCTCCTGCATCTACTGAAATAAAAGTCTGGCGTTGCTTTGCGGATAGAACAAACGATAAAGGAATTACATGGATACGAAGTGAAGATTGGGATATGGAATCTTCTGAAATCAAAGGGAAAGGCGTTATCCAACCTACTTTTTGGGAATCCCAGCCCAATCATGTTCATGCCCTTATGCGCTCTACTGGTGGCTGTATTGCCCGTTGTGATTCGGAAAACGGGGGAAAAACATGGGGCAAAGTCTACCGTACCGATTTACCTAATAACAACAGTGGTATTGACCTTGTTAAAAACATAGATAGAACTCTATGGTTAGTTTACAATCCTATCGCAGGGAATTGGGGACCTCGTAACCCTCTGATGCTTGCTTATTCCAAAGATAATGGAAAAACATGGACAGAACTTGTTTATCTTGAAAAAGATTTAATCCCTACTCATGAATATTCTTATCCTGCAGTTATCACAACTCAAAAAGGTATAGCCATTACTTACACATGGAGGCGAGAACGAATAAAATTTTGGTATATCCCCAATAATGTATTAAACAAATACATACACCCATAATTCCCTCCCCTATCTTCGTTATTTCATCGTATACAACTATTTGTATGCTTTACTTTAAATCTCTTACTTCTCCGTCTTGCGGTCTTTTTTATTATTTCAATTTTATTATAATCTAAAAAAATACAATTGAAACAATTTATTTTTCCTTTGGGTCTTATTACAAATACAAAATAAGTCTTAAAGGAGATGTTTATGCTACAGAATAAAATAAAAATAATCGTTTTATTTGCTTTTCTCTTATGTTTACTCTACCCTATTTTTGCCTTTTCAGAACCTGTCTTTAAGGCAGGTGTTGCTACGGTAGATGTAACTCCTCCTCCCGGAATTCCTATGTGGGGTTATGGAGCAAGACACGACCTACCCGCAGAAGGAACAAAATATCCACTATTCTTCAAAGTTGTCGTAATTGATGATGGAACGAATCGTCTTGCGATAGGGGGATTAGACATGGGTCGTTCGCCTACACAAAGGTCTATGGAAAAAATTATCGAAAAAGTAAAAAACGAATGTGATGTATCTTTTGTTATGCTGGTTGGTTCCCATACACATCACGGACCCGTTATTGAACTGATTAACGAACCGGATTGCGGTCAAGGCAAGTTTGATAAAGCAATACAATATGTTGAAGAACTTGAAAATAAAATTTGCACTGCAATATGTGAAGCCACCTCAAAACTTGTTCCTGCAAAAATAGGCTGGATTAGCGAACAAACCGACCTAAATCGTAATCGTGTATCCAAAAAACCTCAAAAAATGCGCGACCCTGAATTAACAATAATTCGTATAGATACCGTTGATGACAAACCTATTTCTGCTCTCATCAATTTTTCTGCTCACCCTGTATTGGATGATATATTCGACCGCCGATGGAGTTCCGATTGGGCAGGTATCATGCAAAAAAGATTTGAAGAGTTGACTAATGTCCCCTGTATTTTCCTTCAAGGTTCCACAGGGGATATGTCTCCTAACACCAACGAACAACGGAAAGGAATGGTCGGTTTTGGCAATGCTATTGGAGAATATTCCGCTGAACTTTATAAAAAAGCACAAACTTCTGTTCCTAATAACCCCCAAATCCAGTTTAAATCAGAAAGATTTACTTACTCTTCTCGTATGGATACAACCAACCCTCTCAGTATGGCTATTTATAAACAAGGTTTTTTCCCTGAGCTTATTAATGCTTTATTAAAAGAATTTTCTAATAACACCGTTTCTGTAACCCTCACCACAGCACTTATAAACAAAGAACTCGCACTCGTTGGAGGTTCTGGAGAATTTTTCTCAGGACTTGCCATTCGACTAAAAGCAAACTCTCCCGTAAAAAAGACCTTGTTCTTGGGTTATTGTAATGGCCATTCTCTTTACATACCTACATTAGAAGCAGTCGAAGAAGGCGGATATGGTGCCGACCCTATGTTCTCATGGGTCCCTGCTGGAACGGGCGAAGAATTAATAGACAAAGCCTGTGCTAATCTTAAAGAAATGGTAATAAAATAAACCCTTGCTATACTATTGTATAACAAGGGTTTATTTGTTTTACAAGAATTACTCTTGTGCTTCTTTGAACTGATTTACTAACGCTGTCAAAGTTTGTTTAGCATCGCCAAAAATCATACGGGTATTTTCTTTGAAAAATAATGGATTTTCAACACCCGAGAAACCCGAAGCCAGAGAACGCTTCAAAACAAAGCATGTTTTAGCATAATCTACATTAATAATCGGCATCCCATAAATAGCACTTTTTGGGTCCTCTCTTGCGGAAGGATTAACTACATCATTTGCACCAACAACAATGCATACATCTATTGTATCAATAATAGGATTAATATCATCCATTTCTAATAATTGGTCATAAGGGACATTAGCTTCCGCTAACAATACATTCATATGTCCTGGCATACGCCCCGCAACAGGGTGTATAGCATATTTCACTTCTGCACCGTTTTTTTCTAACAAATCGGCTAACTCTTTTACTACATGCTGGGCTTGAGCAACTGCCATACCATACCCAGGAACAAACACAACGGAACGAGCCGCTTCCAATACATAATAGGCATCTTCTGGAGATAATGCTTTTACTTCACCGGTTACAGATGTACTAACCGCTCCTTCGGATGAACCAAATCCACTGAAAAGCACATTCCCGAGGGAACGATTCATGGCTTTACACATAATTGCTGTAAGAATAATACCACTGGCTCCTACCAATGACCCCGCTACAATTAATACGGTATTATTTAATACGAAGCCCGAGGCACAAGCCGCCATACCAGAGTAACTATTCAATAGACATATTACAACGGGCATATCCGCACCACCGATAGGAATAGTAACCAAAATACCTAAAATATTTGCCAGTATCATCAGTAATATAATTGCAGGATAAATTAATCCACCATTAGGACTTACAAAGAATAAAACTCCCGCCAAGACTCCCAGTCCTAAAACAACAGCATTTACTATTTGTTGTCCTTTAAATAGAATCGGTTTCCCCTTCATTTTTTCTTCTAATTTAGCATAAGCAATCATACTGCCGGAGAATGTAACACCCCCTATTAACATTGCAAGATAGGTAGCAAGTAATAATACAATGTTTTCAAGACTATAAGAACCATAGCCTTTGCCTGTATAGGTAACATGAAAATCGGACCAACCTACCAACATACTGGCAAGCCCACCAGTCCCATTGAAAAAAGCAACAAAACCGGGCATAGATGTCATTGGAACTTTTATCGCAGCAATAGCGCCAATAACTGTTCCTATAAGTCCACCTATAATTATCCATTCATAGGATCTAACAACAGGATTGAAAAGTGTAACCACTATAGCAAGACACATCCCCAATCCTGAAATGATATTTCCTTTAATGGCGGTTGTTGGTTTGCTTAACATTTTCAAACCCAATATAAATGTTACCGCCGATACCATATAAGCAACTTCTGTTAATATTTTAATAGTCTCATTCACGGCTACTTCCTTTCCTTCCCTTTGAACATTCTTAACATTCTATCTGTTACAAGATAACCACCTGCTACATTAATCATGGCGCAAATCATTGCGATTACACCGATACCTATCAAAAGCATGGAATTTCGCCCCTGTCCCGCTGCCAAACAGGCACCTACGACGGTAATTCCAGAAATGGCATTTGAACCCGACATAAGAGGTGTATGAAGTTGGGAGGGGACTTTTGTCAATATCTCAACTCCAAGAAATACTGCTATTAGGAAAGTAAATAGAAGTAATGTCATTGGATTTAATGCTCTACTACTGGGTAAAGTTTGTTCTGCAGAAGCTTCAGTTGCAACAACTGCAGGCATTGTGGATACTCCTGTATTACTATCTGCCTTTGCCTTTGGAAAACTCCCTAAAAATAAAAGCGATAGGATGGATACAAAAACAACCAGACTGACCCATCCCATTAAGGGAATTTTGTTAAATTGTTTTATTATTTTCCTCATTGTGAACTCCTTGCCTTTTTTATTAATTCATTTCTTATTTTCCCTTCATGAATAATCAGACAACCATTCAGTATTTCATCTTCTAATTTATAATTAAAAGATTTCGTTTCTTTATTCCAGAAATGTTCCACTAAATTTCCTAAGTTAGCAGAGTACATTTGACTTGCATGAACCGCTACCCGCCCCGGGAAATTCTCTGCACCGATGACTATAACATTATCAATAATAACCTCTTCCCCAGGTTTTGACCCTTCAACATTTCCTCCTGTTTCTGCAGCAAGATCTACAATAACACTACCCGGTCTCATTGCTTTAATCATATCATTAGTAACCAGCAAAGGAGCCTTTTTCCCAAAAACTTGAGCAGTTGTAATTACCACATCGGATTGAGCAATTACCTTTTTCATCCCTTCTCGTTGTTTCTGTTTTTGCTCCTCTGTAAGTTCGAGGGCATATCCATCTTTGGTTTGACCGGTAGGACCCACATCAATCTTAACAAACTTAGCACCTAACGATAACACCTGTTCCTCCACAACAGGTCTTGTATCAAATGCCTCAACACGAGCCCCTAACCGTTTCGCGGTAGCAATTGCCTGAAGACCCGCCACTCCACAACCAATAATAAAAATACGAATTGGTTTTAAAGTCCCTGCAGGGGTCATCATCATGGGAAATACCATAGGCAATCTGTTAGCAGCGACGACAACAGCAACATAACCCGCCAGATTAGCTTGTGAACTCAATGCATCCATCTTTTGTGCTAATGTGGTTCGAGGTATCATTTCCATCGAGATAGCATTAACTTCATTTTTAACAAATTCGTCCTGAATAGCAAAATCAAAAAAAGGCTCTAAATAACTTATGTGTAATGAACCCTTTTTCTGTAATTTAATCTCTTCAAGAGGGGGTTTTCTCAACCTCAAAACTATATCAGCATTCTTAAGTCCCTCTTCGCGAGATACTATTTTGGCTCCTGCTTCTATATATTGTTCATTGGAATAACCACAACTCCACCCCATATTTGACTCGACACATATCTCGGCTCCCAACTTAACTAATTTTTTTACAGTATCAGGCACTACCGGAACACGAGTCTCTTTGGGGTATACTTCTTTCGGAATAAAAATCATAAAAATACCCTCTCAATCATTAAATTTTCATTCTAAGATTATTAACACCTTAATAAGTTTGTTATAGTATAAAGAAATAAAAAGAAATACTTCAAATCCAGATTTACTTACCTACCATTAAATAATTATAAAATTTTAATAAAACACTTGACAAAACACTATATATTGTGCTACTATATATTTGGTGTTTGGGAATTGCGTATGCCCGATTCCTCAGACCAGCCCAAAATGAATATTAAAATTGAATATGAATTTTCCTCTTGCGCCTACAGTGCAATTACTCAGACACCCCCCGCAAAAAAGCGGCAGGTAAAGCCCAAGCCTGCCGCTCCTCCCTTTTCATTTATTTGCTTCTTTTTATATATTATTCATGTAGTTTATAATCTACTGTCTAATGTTTAATCTAACATATACGAACTCCATAAATATGTATTTACAAAAAAACTATAATGAATTTTATATTAACAATACTTCCATAATTTTAAGAGAAGACCTCTCTTCTGATTTATATATAACTCCTATTCTCCAATTCATTTCCAATTCTTCCTCTGAAAAATGGACACCTTTAACAGGGGGAAGAGATAACATTTTTTTATTTGAAATAGATAAAAATTTTCTTATTTCATTGAAGTTATATTCTCATGGAGGAATATTCAAGTATTTATTTCCTGAATATCTTTTCTTCACTAACCGATTTTTAAATGAATTTCATCTATACAGAGACATATTAAAAAATGAATTACCTATTCCTGAATATCTGGGTGGATTTTGGAGAAAAGAGATGGGATTGTATAAGTGCGGTGTCATAACTCGATACATCTCTGACACAATTACATTAGAGAATTTTTTAAATGATGTTTTAACTTCAATAGAAGATAAATACAATATCTTGATTAAATGTGGAAAAGCAATAAAAAAAATGCATGATTTGGGTATTTTTCATTATGATTTACAAATTAGAAACATATTAGTTCATAAACAAAGCAAATCTATATATCTTATTGACTTCGATAAAGCAAAAAGAATGTCTCCCTTAAATCTCTTCTGTCGTTCGCTAAACTTAATGAGGTTAAAACGCTCATTTATAAAGAGAGATATTACCATTGACTTTTTTGCTCATTTAGTAAAAGGCTATGGTGTTTCACATTTATCATTTCCAGCACAATTACTATCCTATCCTCACATACAATGGTTAAAATTCAAAAAAAACTATTTTCAAAATCCAAAAGAAAGACAGTAAAAATACAAAATGACATCCACAAAAAAATATCGTTATAAAATATGGTCTAATGTTGAAAACTTTGATGTAGATAATCTTTTATCACAACTGTCTACTAATGGGAAATTGATAAAAGAAACCCCTAAAACTTCTTCGTTCCAATGGAATTCCTACTTTGTAAAAAAAACTCATTACCCTTTTATTGAAGGAATTTTTAGGCATTTATTCTTATCAAACCGATGTAGAAATTCATGGAATATAAGTAACTATCTAATCCATCACGGAATTTACACTCCCTTCCCTATCGCATATATTGAAATATCAAAACATTCTCTTCCCTATCAACATTTTTTCATATCTGAATATCTTTTTGAAAACTACAACATAGAAATATTTGTTAGAGATAAAATATATATAGAAAAAGGAATAACTTTACAGGATTTTTTTAATACAATAAAAAAACTAATCATTCTTTTATGGGAAAAAGGAATATATCATAAGGATTTATCTGGTAAAAATCTACTTACAGTCAATGGTGATAGAATATATCTCATAGACTTAGATTCTACTCGTTTGATAAATCCGATCGAGATAAAATATAAAATAAGAAATCTAACACAAATTTATGATTCTTTTTGTGATTTTGTTGATGAAGAAAGATTAAGAGATTTTATTTTCTCTCTTCTTTATAATTTTCAAAAAAACGAATTGGAAGCAATGTATTCACAAATACAACAACTTCAAAAGAAACGAAGGACACAGCACATAAAAAACATGTACACTCAAAAAATAAAAAAAGGACTTTGATAAATAATGGAAAATAAATCCGAGAGTGAAATTACAAAATTAGACTGGTTAGATGAAAATGTCCGCAATTACATCGGGTCTATATACAGGGTTCAACATTTTTATGCTAACTTAACTGACATTGAACAACTTATTGTAATCATAACCGAAGAATGTAAAAATGCGTGTAATGCAGAGGCAGGGTCATTATTACTTTACGATGAAAAGAAAAAAGAACTCTCCTTTCAGGTTACCTTAGGTCCTGTAGGTTCAGAAATTATCAAAAAAGAGATTCGAATACCCATAACCTGTGGGATTGCCGGAGAAGTAGCCAGGACAAAGAAACCTTTAATTGTGAATGATGTAAAAAACGATTCTCGTTTTTTTTCCGGTGTTGATATAGTAACCCAGTTTTCAACACGAAACATTCTTGCTGTCCCATTAATTGACCGTCAACGATTGGTTGGGGTTATTGAAATGGTTAATAAAATAAATGATGAACCTTTTACTCATGAAGACCTCCGCTTTCTGGAAATATTAGCATCATGGGCTGCATCAGCTGTGGTAAACTCTCAGTTAATACAAGAAAAATTACAGGCGGAACGATTTGCAACTATTGGTTATACACTAACCTCATTATCTCATCATTTGAAGAATATTCTTACAGGAATGCTCACCAGTACTGAACTTATAGAAAAAGCACTAACTCAAAAAAATTATGAGATCGTACATAAATCATGGCCTGTACTAAAAAGAACATCCCTTTATGTATTTGAATTTGTTAAAGACTTGTTACTATTTTCCAAGCCACGAATACCCCAAAAAATATATTGTAATTTAGCAGACATAACAAATAAAGTATCTGAATTTTTTGCTGACCTATTTTCCAACCGCGAGATAGAACTAATAATTAATATATCTGAGGTTAAAGGAAAAGTGTTTCTTGACCCTAATGGAATTATACACTGCTTAACAAACCTGGTTTTAAACGCTGGAGAGGCCGTTCCTGAAAAAAAAGGAATTATAAAAATTGAAAGTAACCAATTAGAAAATGGCGACATAGTCATTACTGTATCTGATAATGGAAAAGGAATACCACCTGATGATTTAAAACACATTTTTGAACCTTTCTTCACGACTAAAGGCTATCGTGGAACAGGTTTAGGCCTATCCGTTACAAAAAAAATTGTAGAAGAACATGGTGGAATCATTCAGGTAATAAGTGAAAAAGATATTGGAACAAAGTTTATAATTACTCTTCCCCAAAGTGATATAAAATAAATAGAAAGGAGTTATGATAGTAAAATGAAACAATTCAAAAATATTGAATCGGTAGGCTGGATTTTTTGGGCAATTTGCAGTATTATATCACTTTTCCCCAACTATTTTTTCTCGGGCTTTTTGCTATATGATAATTCTGTGGGAGTGCGAATTGGTTTAACTATAGGGATGTCCGCTGTCATAGGTGCTATAATTGCCTGGGTTGTTAATGAAATACTATATAGAATTAATCTTGCTAAATATAAGGAGATAAGGAAAAAAGAAAGGAAAAAGAAGAAAAAATCTACTTAACTTTTTATTGGGGAGAACGGCATTGAATCTACTTGATTTACTTGATTATGTAGAAAAAAATCCAAAAGACTATGAAAAACGATGGAAGTTAGCCAAAAAACTTTATCAAAACAAAGATTATTCTTTAGCAGTAGAACATTTAAATATTCTAGTTAACGAATGGGAACCTCATGTCAATGTAAACAGATTTCTCTCCGCTGCATTATACCGCCTCGGAAAATATGAGGAATCTATAGATGTACTAAAAAAATCCATCGAAAGATGGAATAACGAACCCGGCTTATATGAACAATTAGGAAGAGTATTAATTACTATAGGAAAAATTGAAGAAGCACAAAAAATATATGAAAAACTTGCAGAAATTTACCCCGATCATAAATGGGCACAAACTGCAGTTACGCGAATACAGAGTTTTTTAAGTAAAAAGCATGTTCGGAAAACTCCATTTTCCTTTACTCTAACTTCCGATTTTGACCTATTACCTGAATCTATCTGCAAAAGATGTGGGACAGAAAATCAAGGATACATTGACCGATGCTGGAAATGTGGTGAACCTCTCTCGTTGGAATCCACTCAACCCGAATTGCCATCCACAGAAATACAACTAAACCCCATAATCTTACTAACCCCTGAAATCATAACACTCATTCTTGGATTGGTTGCCATTTCTTTTCTATCAATAAATATCTTTATATCCCTGAAATTCTTCTTAGGAGATTATCAATCTACGCACATAAGTCTGACTTTTTGGGATATATATAGATACGAACTTTTTCCGGCTCGTTTTATTACAAGTATGTTATTGCTTATTATCTCTCCCATTCTTATTAAATTCGGATTAAATATAATTGGTCTCAGGGAGAAAATACCTTTCAATCTTATTATTCTTACTGGATTAATTATTGCATCTTTTATAAGTTTGGCATCGTGGTTACCTAAACCTCTGTTTTTATGGGGTCTTATTCTCGTCCCTATTTTTTCCTTCCTTGTCATATTAGGGACATTTGCAACATCTTTATTAAAAACATTAAACTTATGTTTATTCCAAATTTTTATGCTTTTTATCTCGACTGTTATTATCTTTACTGCGGTTGAGTCACATAATCTCAAAACTGTCCTCAATCCCTTTACAGAGATTCCAGCAGTAGTCCATTTTTTCCTTACCCAAACAATACAACCTCCACATGAAATTGTGATAAAAAGTCCAGATGGCTCCCCTCAAACGAAACAAATTTCTTTTGAAAAAACAGGGTCTTATTGGCTTGATAAAAGAGCCAACAAAATAGCCCTATACATTTATTTAGACAATAATGATACATTTATTTTTGAAATTAATAAAGGCGAAACAAAACCCATTATCTATTACAAAAATTTTTCAGATAAATGGCACTTCTCTTGTTCTATTAATACAGATGATATTTTTACATTCAAAATATCAACTGAACATAACATTCCATTTTATGTTCAAATACAAAGTCTTTTTATTTTAAGCCCCCAATAGTTATTAAACGCTCTTTTACATATTTATTATCTGGATATCTATAAAGACATTCTCGGTACCATTTTATACATTCTTTTTTCTCTCCCAATTCTTCCGCACATTGCCCTAACATAAGATAAACATTCCCTCCATCTGTCTTATCCAATGCTTTCCTTAATACTTCATACGCTCTTTTGTAGTCACCTTTCATCATTAAATGTTGAGCATAACCTTCATACATAGCATAGGTAGCAAATTCAGAATCAATTAAACTCTGATATTGTTTTTCACAATCTTGCCCTAAAATTAATAATTTCTCTGCTTGGCGTAGTCTATAATCAGGAAACCATAAAACAGAACAAAGGAATATGACCGTAAATAATCCCAACCCACAAACTAAATATTTTGTTTTATTATTAACCACCAAAAATCCACTTATATAGTAATTTTTTCGAGTTACACGTTCCTCACTTTTAATTAAAGACAAAAAAGAAACAATTAAATGAGAAGAACTTATGAAAATAGGATTCAACAAAGAAATGAGAACAAAAACACTCCAAACATACAAATTTTTATATGATAAAAGGGGATAAAAATAGAACAGGAATATGAATAGCATTCCAAAAATACCCACTTCGGTTATCAATTCCAATATATCATTATGAGCATGTAAGGTTAACACTTCATTCCGAAAATGCATCTGTCCATAACTTGAATGTAATACATCCGCAAGGAACTTGGGACTCCAATAATAAAAATTCCCAAAACCTACCCCTAACAATGGATTTGATAAAAACATTCTAATAGAACCGTCATATATCCATACACGAACACGGAATCCCATATCCATATCTGAAAAACTATACCTGATTCTTTCATAAACAATTGGAAAAGTAAGTAAAATAATTAATAATACCATTCCCCCAAAATACAAATATTTTTCTTTACTCCACTCACCTTCCCTATATTTTCTAATAATAAAAAGAATAGATATAATCATCACCGAAAACCATGAACTACGGGAATTACTTAAAATAAGTCCTATTCCCAATATAAAAAGACTTCCAAATTTGTATATTTCTTTTATTTGAATTCTATCCCAATAAACCAAGAAATTAATTATTATAATTGCAATATACCCACCTGCAAGATTTTGATTTCCAAAAACAGAGTATAACTGGTCATAAAAAGAATAGGGAGGAAATAAAACAGGTAAAATATTGTAATATTGCACAACTAAAGAAATCGCTACTACGATACCCGATAATAACATACCATATTCGACACATGTATTATATTTTTTTTCTTTAATGAAATTTGTTAACAAAAAAAGTGTAATAAAAACTAAAAACAATTCTGCGGAACGTATAAGTGTCTGTTGTGGAACTTTTGCATACAACCCACTTAAAAATAAAAATATATTCATCACAAGAAAGATAAAAAGAGGAACAGGAATAATAGATATTTTTCTTTCCATTAAAGAAAAAGCCATCAGCAAAATGAATAAAATACTTAAAGCAATTTCTTTAGGATAGATGAAAGATGTAAATTCAAAAGAAAATACAACAGGGGGAATAAATAAAATAGAGAATATAATAATCCAAACTATTTTTTCCTTCCCCTTTAATTCCATACATTCCTTCAATAATTTTATATTTTTATTCTATGAGTATGCTTTTTCAGCAGATTTAGAAAGATTTTTTCTGTCTTTGACATTGATAGAAATCTTGGATAAATACAAACATAAGGAATTGCAGGGGCTTTTTTTATCTTTATTATCTCTACTTTATCCTGCCAATCCAGGGCTACCATCCTCGGGACAAAGGATATACCAAATCCTTCAGAGACATATTTCATTATTACCTGAAAAGACCCCCCATCTATGACACACTTAGGCTGTATTTTTATCGCTTTCAAGTATTTATTAATTATTTTTCCTGTTCTTGTTTTTGAATCTATCATAATAATAGACTCGTTCGATACTTCATAAATAACATTTGACGATTTCCTATTTGCAAATGGATGTTTCTTAGAAGTTACCATATAAATAGGGTCTTCACATACTTTTACTTCTTTTATATTGTTATGATTTATGGGTTTTGTAACTACCCCTATATTTATCTCTCCCTGATGAACCATATCCTCTATTTCATCTGAAGAACGGGTTATGACAGATAACTGAATTTGGGGAAATTGTTTTAAAAAATCACGGATTACCTTGGGTAATAAATGGAAAGCAAAGGTATCACTGGTCCCTATCTTTAATTCTGAAGAAAATCCTTGGGTTGCTTCTTGAAAAAGCATATTAAATTTTTTTTGTACCAAAGTAAATTCTTTTGCTAATTGATAAAAATTCTTCCCAAGGGGTGTAAGGCATTTCCTCCTTCGGTCAAAAAGTTCTCCCCCCAATCTCTCTTCAATACTTTTGATTCTCTGACTTAAAGCGGGTTGAGTTCGTCCTGTTTTTTCGGCCGCTTTACCAAAAGAGCCTGTCTCTACTAAAACACAGAAACATTGTAGTGCATCGTAAGAAAAAATATCCATAAGTTTTACTTATAGTTTTTATAATTAAAATTCATTAGAATTATATCTCTGTATATGCTATTATATTTTCAATTTTATAAACAAATTCATATTCAATAAAAATATTTTAGAACGGAACTTATTTTATATCACATATACATATTATCTACTAAAGGAACAAAATATGGATGAATCTTCAAAATTAAGTTATAAAGACGCAGGTGTAAACATTGATGCGGCGAATGAAGCAGTCGATGAAATAAAAGAATTAGTAAAAAGAACTTTCAATGATCAGGTTTTGTCAAATATTGGTTTATTTGGAGGATTATTTCAGCCTGATCTCCATGGAATAGAAGAACCTGTTCTTGTATCAAGTATAGATGGCGTCGGCACAAAAATTAAACTCGCTATCATGGCAAATAAGCATGATACTGTAGGAATTGATCTCGTTTCTCATTGTGTCAACGACATTTTAGTTCAAGGAGCCAAACCCCTCTTCTTTCTGGATTATATTGCTATGGGGAAACTAAACCCCCGAACAATCGTCGAAGTGGTAAAAGGATTGACATGGGGATGTGGTCAGGCAGGATGTGCATTAATCGGAGGTGAAACTGCAGAAATGCCTGATGTTTATCAACCCGATGAATATGATTTAGTAGGAACAATTGTAGGAATTGTAGACCGCAAAAAAATTATTGACGGTTCAAATATACAGGCAGGTGATATTATTTTAGGGTTATCTTCATCAGGACTCCATACCAATGGATATACACTTGCCAGAAAAATCTGTTTTCAAGTGGCAAAACTAAAATTAGAAGACACTTTTCCGGGAACAAATCAGTCCGTATATGATGTCCTGATGGCACCTCATCTCTGTTATTCAAAAATCATGCAAATTGTTATCAAACTTGCGGACGTCAGAGGAATGGCTCATATAACGGGTGGAGGTATAACTGAAAATCTGCCCCGTATCCTTCCCGAAGGGATCGGTGCAGAAATAGACCTTTCATCCTGGGAAGTCCCTTATTTGTTCCGATTTTTGAAAGAAACAGGAAATGTAGATGATTTAGAAATGCTTCGTGTATTCAACATGGGTATAGGTCTATTGTTCATTATTCCGGAAGAGCACTTATCTAAAGTACTGAAAGCATTCGAACAAGCAGGCGTATCCGTTCATATCGTAGGAAAAGCTATCCAAAGTGAAAGAAAAGTATATTATAAAGGTGAATTAAAATATGCTGAACCGAATTGAAGTTACAATCCGTCCGGAGTTGGAAGACCCTATCGGGAAAAGTTTATGTTCTCAAATTAAAGATGACCTCTCTATCAACTGTTCATCCATCCGAGTAGTTGATGTTTTCACCCTTTTAGCCGAATTAACACCTGCTGAACTTAAAAAGGTCGCTGAAGAACTTTTTACTGATTCTGTTATTCAAATTTCTTCCATAAATCAACATATACAGTTTCCTCAAGAATATCAACATGTCGTAGAAGTAGGTTTTCGTCCAGGTGTAACAGACAATGTTGGAAAAAGTGCAAAAGAAGGGATACAGGACACATTATCCCGACCACTGAAATCAGATGAATTTGTATTTAAATCCACTATGTATTGGTTTTCTGGATTATCAAAGGAGGACTGTTCGAAAATTGCCCAGCAACTACTTGCAAATGAACTTATACAACACTGGACTGTTTTATCCTTTGAAGAATTACAAAAAAAACAGGGGTTATCTGTTTTACCCATTCCGTTGGTAACTGAAAAAACAGAAACCATAGTAGAGACAATCTCACTAAATCTATCGGATAATGAATTGGTTAAACTAAGTCAAAAAAGACTTTTGGCACTTGACTTAAGAGAAATGAAGGCAATTAAAGATTATTATGAGAAACCCGACACCAAAAAACATCGCCAAGAATTAAATCTACCTGAATATCCTACTGATATCGAACTGGAAATAGTAGCACAAACATGGTCTGAACACTGCAAACATAAAATCTTTAATGCAGAAATTGAATATAAAGATGAAAACGGGAACCTCAAGGTTATAAATAGTCTATTTAAAACATTCATTAAATCTACTACTGACAAATTAAAAGTAGAAATTCCATGGTTGGTTAGTGTCTTCCATGATAATGCCGGATTAATTGAATTTGATGAGGAACATCTTATTTCAATGAAAGTTGAGACCCATAATAGTCCTTCCGCATTAGACCCTTATGGAGGTGCCATTACAGGGATTGTTGGGGTAAATCGTGATATTTTGGGTGCAGGATTAGGTTGTCGTTGTATTCTCAACACAGATGTTTTCTGTTTTGCATCGCCTTTCTATGAAGGGAAAATTCCTGAACGATTACTGCATCCACGCCGTGTATTAAGAGGTGTTCATGCGGGCGTTCGGGATGGAGGCAACCAAAGCGGTATCCCTACGGTGAATGGTGCCATTGTCTTCCATGAACGATTTTTAGGTAAACCACTCGTATTTTGTGGAACAGGGGGTATAATACCTAAAAAAATTAACAATAAATCTACTCATGAAAAGAAAGCCCAAAAAGGTGACTTAATTGTAATGATAGGAGGAAGAATCGGGAAAGATGGCATTCATGGTGCCACCTTCTCTTCTGAAGAACTCCACGAGGGCTCTCCCGTTACCGCCGTTCAAATTGGGGACCCTATCACACAGAAAAAACTGTCCGATTTCCTTTTTGAAGCCCGAGATCGCTCTCTATACAATGCAGTAACTGACAATGGAGCCGGAGGCTTATCTTCAAGCATCGGTGAAATGGCAAGGGGAGTAGGCGGTGCAAAAATATATTTAGATCGTGCCCCCTTAAAATATGCAGGACTAGCTCCCTGGGAAATCTTTTTATCCGAATCTCAAGAACGAATGACCCTTGCTGTCCCACCAGATCATATCGAAGAATTTATGACTCTTGCACACAAAAGAGATGTTGAAGCAACAATATTAGGTGAATTTAACGATTCAGGTTATCTTGAATGTTATTTCAATAACAAATTAATAGCCTCTTTATCCATGGACTTTTTACATGATGGTGTCCCTACAATGAGGCTAAAAGCAAAATTATCACTAACCAAACAAAAATCTTTTTATATTCAACAAAAAGAAGACCTTACTGATGATTTGAAAAAAGTTTTAAGCAGTCTGAATGTATGTAGCAAAGAAACCTTCGTTCGAATGTATGACCATGAAGTTCAAGCTCAAACGGTTATTAAACCTTTCCAGGGAATTACCCACGATGGTCCCGGTGATGCAACTGTTATCCGCCCCGTCTATAATTCCAACCGTGGCCTGGCCATCAGTTGTGGTATTTGTCCTAAATACAGTGATCTTGATTGCTATCAGATGTCCGCTAACGCTGTGGACGAGGCTGTTCGCAATCTGGTTGCAGTAGGAGTAAAATTAGGAGATATTGCCGGATTAGATAACTTCTGCTGGCCTGATCCTGTCGAAAGTGAAAAAACTCCCGATGGTGCTCATAAATTAGCTCAATTAGTTCTAACCTGTCAAGGACTTCATGATACCTGCCTCGCCTATAAAGTTCCCCTGATTAGTGGTAAAGATAGTATGAAAAATGACTATAAAATTGGAGATATTAAAATCTCTATTCCCCCGACGCTACTATTCACAGCCATCGGATTTATAGAAAATATTCAAAACACAATGACAATGGATGTAAAAAATCCGGGAGATAAAGTATATCTGATTGGAGAAACTGTAGAGGCTCTCGGAGGGAGTGAGTGGGCAGAAATCCATAAAATTGAAGGAGGCAATGTCCCAACAGTCAAAACAGATAAAGCAATACAACAATACACAAAGATTTATGAATGTATCAAAAAGGGTTGGGTTTCTTCCTGTCATGATTGCTCTGATGGAGGACTTGCCGTTGCCTTAGCAGAAAGTGCTTTTGCAGGGGGTCTCGGGATGCAGATTGAATTACAATCTATTGGACTGGAAAATGATATTATTACATTATTCAGTGAAACACCTTCTCGACATATTGTATCAGTCTCTCCCAATCATGAACACAATTTCTTAAAAGTAATGCAAGGTGTGGATATTTTCTATTTAGGCGAAGTATTAGAACAACCTCAATTCAAAGTATACGGGAAAAAGAATAACCTTATCATCAATACAACAATATACGAACTTAAAGAAGCATGGCAGAAAACTTTACGGATATAAGGATAGATTATGGTTCAGGTTCTTGTTTTAACAGGTTTCGGCATAAATTGTGAGAGAGAAACAGCCCATACATTTCGCCAAGCCGGTGGGGAGCCCCTACTAATTCATTTAAATGATATCATTGAAAATCCCTCTTATCTCGAAAAAACAAAAATTCTTGCCATACCAGGGGGATTTTCTTTTGGTGATGACATAGCCTCCGGACGAATTTTAGCTAATCGCATCCGTTACCGATTAGAAAAACCGCTACAAAAATTTATTGATGACGGAAAACTTATTATTGGTATATGTAATGGTTTTCAGGTTATGGTCAAGATGGGAATTTTACCCCTCTTTCAAAAAGAATTTAAACAATTAGTTACACTTACACATAATAATTCAGGACGATTTGAGGACCGATGGGTTTCACTTAAAGTCAATACAGTTTCTCCTTGTGTATGGACAAAGGGTATTGAATACATAGAGCTACCTGTTAGACACGGAGAAGGGAAATTTATCACAAAAGACGAAACTGTATTAAAACAACTAAAAGACAATCAACAAATCGTGTTACAATATGCAAAAAAGGATAAATCTTTAGCAAATGGTGAATATCCCATTAATCCCAACGGTTCATCTGAAGATATTGCCGCTATTTGCGACCCATCAGGCAGAATTTTCGGCTTGATGCCTCACCCAGAAGCATTCTGGGACTCTAAATTACATCCTTTATGGAATCGCCTACAACTTGAAGGTCCAGGAGATGGATTGAAAATTTTCAGGAATGGAATAGATTTTGCAAAAAATCATTTATGACAATCTAAATATTAAATGATCTATGTCTTATGCCTTATAAAAAACTTGATTTTACTATAAACGATTATAACCTGATACAAAACAAAAAAGACTGGGAAAAAGTACTCAAAATAATTTCTATTGAACCTAAAATTGCCCTTGACCTCGAAGGAAATTCCCTATATGAATATCCCGGAGAAGTCTGTCTAATCCAAATTTCTGTTCGTGGTTACGATTTCTTATTAGACCCATTAGCTAATTTTTCTTTTTCCGAATTAGGCGAATTATTATCTGATCCAAATATCTTAAAAATATTCCATGCATCCGAATATGATTTAAAAATGCTCTGGAATCAATATAAATGGTCTGTTACCAACCTTTTTGACACGATGTGGGCTGGGAAATTGTTGGGATGTAAACAATTAGGTCTTGTTTCATTACTTAAAACATTCTTAAATGTTCAGCATGACAAAAAATTCCAAAAGTCCAATTGGAAAAATCGCCCTTTATCCCATCAACAGATGAGTTATGCTTATCGTGATTCTCATTATCTTATCCCTCTTTCAGAAGTTTTACAAAAACAACTTGAAGAAAAAGGACTCTGGGAAGAGGCTCAGGAAATTTTTAACGACTTTGCAAAAGATATTATATTAGAAGAAGTTGAACAGAAAACGATTCAATTTTACAAAACATTCCGTAGTAAATTACTCCCCGAAAAAAATATGAAAGTTCTCCAGGAACTTTTTTTCTACCGTGATGATTTAGGAAAATCATTACATATCCTCCCTAATAAATTGATTTCTAACAAGTGTCTCTTCAACATAGCTAAAAAAATACCTAATACTATCGATGAGTTAAATCAAATTCCAGGATCAAGTTCTATACCTCATAAGGTAGGAAAACAAGAATTATTAAAAATAATTCAAAAATCAAAAAATACTAACGAAACTATTCTTTTACCAAAAACCGACAATGACCCAAAAATTAAAAATTATGTAACTATTCTCATGAATTGGAGAAAGAAAAAATCTATTACCCGTAATATCGATTCAGATGCAATCCTACCTAAAAACAAAGTTTTCTTACTTGCTATCTATGCCCCTAAAACTTTTACAGAATTGGAAAAATTAAATATTCTCGGTCCTGTCCGACTGAAGATGTACGGCGAAGAAATAATTGAAATCTTTAAAAAGGCCAATTATTTTAACGAACCCCAATAATCGTTATAAAATATTATTAAATAGTCAATATGCTACAAACGGAGAATATATATGCGATTTGATTGTAAAAATATAATATTTTTATTTACTTTTCTACTTCCTTTTATATATGTGCTTTCACTAAATAACTATGCAGATGAGCCCTCTTTACCTAAAGGATTACAAACCCAAAATGAAACGACATCAAAATCAACTGAACAACAGAACCCAAACGAACCCGTATTACCACAAGGTTTAACACCTTCAACCTCGTCAGAACCCCAGCTCCCACAAGGATTGCAATCTTCCACTGTAACTGAACCGCAACTCCCACAAGGGTTAGAACAGACCCCTTCTGAAAAAGAATCAAAGAAAGATGAAAATCAACAGAAAAAATCTATCCCATTCGATATCGATATTAAAGGTTTCTGGGATAATAGAGCAGGTATTCGTTATAGGGAAGATAAACAACAATCTAAAGATTTAACATTAGGCGAATCTCGATTACAATTAAGAGCAGATACATTCTGGGACAAGGTAAGCATTGAAACAACAGGAGATTTTTATGGAAATTTGGTCCAGGAGGAAGCTAACTTTGATCTGCGTCAGGCACGATTAACATGGACTCTGTCCTCTGCTCTGGATTTACGCATAGGCAGACAGATTCTCACATGGGGCACGGGGGATTTATTATTCATTAATGACCTATTTCCCAAAGATTGGAACTCATTTTTTATCGGTAGAGAACAAGAATATTTAAAGGCACCTTCCGATTCCATAAAATTAGGCTGGTACCCTGAATGGTTTAATTTGGAACTTGTTTACACTCCACGATTCACACCTGATAGATACATTACAGGCGACCCTATAACATTCTGGAACCCCCTCTTTAATCAATTGCAAGGTGAAGACAACGAAATCCGAGCGGATCACCCCGGACCCCGTTTCTACGATGATGAATGGGCTTTTCGAGCTTATAGGAAAATAAAGAATTTTGAGTTTGCTGTATATACATACTACGGGAGATGGAAAAGTCCCAGTGGACAAAGACTATTTCCCCCATTACAGGCATACTTCCCCAAATTGGATGTATATGGAACCAGTCTTCGCGGTCCTCTTGGAAAAGGTATATTCTCAATTGAAATAGGATACTACGACTCTAAGGAAGATAGAGACGGTAGTAGTCCGTTTATAAATAATTCTGAATTCCGATTTTTGATAGGTTATGAACAAGAATTGGCAAAAGATTTTACAGGTGCCTTTCAAATTTATTTAGAGCACATGTTAGACTATGATAATTATAAAGAAAACCAACCTTTCTGGGTCTACAATAAAGATGAAAATCGTCTACTAACAACACTTCGACTTACTCGTCAATTAATGAATCAGAATCTCATTTTGTCATGGTTTATGTATTATTCTCCCACCGACCAGGACTTCTACTTAAGACCTAATGTCCGTTATAAAGTAAATGATAAATGGTGGGTTGAAGGTGGAGCTAATATTTTCATTGGAAACGAACCTCACACATTCTTCGGTCAATTCATGGAAAATTCAAATATTTACATTGGAGCAAGGTGTTATTTCTAACTTGCTAAACAACACACAGGATTAAACATAATGTTGAGAAAGAATAAATTTAATACTTTTATAATTATCTTTTTATTAGCTGTCTTTTGCTTAACTCCAAATAAAACATTCGCAAAAAAGAAAACTCCATCTAAAAAGACACCCCAACAACAGTCTCTCCCACAAACACAAAAGAATCTATATGAAAACCAACAATACAGTAAATACTCAGGCCCCACAGGATTATTAGATATTGATGTAACCGATGTCGTAGGAAAATATTGGGGGGCAAGAGTTGATTTACTCAATATAGAAGATGGGAAACGATACCGTTTTGACTTTCCAGAAGGAAAAGGAGAACAAATAGTCCCGGTTGGAAGTTTCAGGGCTTATGTGTACGCCTATGATAACGGCGTCCCTATCATGGTTCAAATCAAAGACATTACCGTTAAAGAAAAGCAGTCTACATTCATCCCCATAACACTACTTGAAGGAACCACAGGCCCCCTCGTACTCCGAGATTTTGATAGCGATTGCGATCTTGTCCTGGATAGGGTAGAAATAGAATCAGGAACAGACCCCTATAATCCTCTGGATGTTCCCGGTAAGAAAACGATTCCTGTAGAAAACAAGGTTTTGCTGAACAAAGCGGGATGGTATAAAGGGGAATTATGTTGTTTTTCCAAATACAGTATCGGGAGTGAAACCGTAGGTGAAATTATAAAAAGGGCAGAAAAAGAAGGGCTTGATTTTCTGGCAATAACAGATATAAATACATTGAAATCTATTGAAGACCCCGAATATCGTTCAGACAAACTTGTCCTTATCCCCGCAATGAAATGGGGAAATGATTCCATGGGTTATGCCCTTGTTTATTGTCCACGAACCCCTTTGGACAGTCCGACAACAATCCCCGAAGCACAAGCAGAATGTCTTCGTGTTCAGGCACAGGGCGGTATCTTTGCTATTGCTCATCCCTGCTTTCCTACGGGTTTTTGGCGATGGGGATTAAGTTATGTCAATGCTATTCAGATATGGTGTAGAGATTGGCGGGCTATTCCCCCTTTATCTATGGACAAGTTAGACGACTGGATTAAAGAAAAAAAAGATGGGAAGTTCATATATTCCCTTGCCGCAGCTGTTAATGAATCAAATATTGCATCTGTGTCCGCCAATTCTCAAGCCACCCGATTTTGGGATTATGAAATTGCACGAGGTGCTATGGTCTGTGGGATAGCAGGGAGTCATTCTTCAAGCCCTTCTGTACCTATTGGAAAACCCATAACTTATATCCGTGCAGAAAATAAATCGTTAGGAGCAATTTTAGAAGGACTTCGTTTAGGAAGGACCTACGTTTCTTCTGGTGTTAATGGCCCTAAATTAAGTTTTATGGCAGACTCTTTAGCCGATAATAAAATTGATGTGAGTATTGGAGGGATAGTCCCTTTAGGTATCGATATCCGTTTCGAAGCAATTGTCGCAAATGCAAAAGGGAAAAAATTAGAAGTATTATTTAACGGCAGACCTATTGTTACAAAAATCATCGAAAGCGATAACTTTACCGTTCGTTTTACAGATAAACCCACAAGAAGTGGTGCCTATCGTCTTCGTATAATTGGTCCCCCAGAAAATACAAAAGGGTTCGGTGATATTGAAGTATACGCGATGACCAGCCCTATTTACGCCCAGGATATTACACCTGAAATACTCTGGCGCCTACCTAAATTCGACCCTAAAAAAGCCTGGATAGAAATCAAACCCAGCGAAGAAGGTTCGTATCTCAATCTCCCAGAAGACTAATCCCCTTCGCGCTACCAATTTTGTTAAAATATATACCATAATCATCGAAATGATTCTCATTTTATCTTTGTTAAATAAGATACCCTTTTTATAAGGCACATCTAATGGAAGAAAAAAATATTAATCACATAAATAATGACCCTCTTATTATTGCAGGACGGAAATTTAAATCCCGCCTCCTGATTGGTACGGGGAAGTTTCCCTCTCCGTCCGCACTACGCAAAACAATACAGGCATCCGGAGCAGAGATTGTTACTGTAGCATTGCGTAGAGTTGACCTTAAAAAACCAGAAAACGATAGCATTTTATCCGTTCTCAACCCAAAGGAAGTATTGATATTACCCAATACCAGCGGTGCTAAAACTGCCGAAGAAGCATTAAAATTGGCGAGAATTGCTCGTGCTATGGGATTAGAACCATGGGTAAAATTAGAGTTAACCCCCGAACCCCGATATTTACTTCCCGACCCCATTGAAACACTAAAAGCAGCTGAATTATTAATTAAAGATGGCTTTGTCGTCTTGCCCTATATTCAAGCAGACCCCATTCTTGCCAAAAAGTTAGAAGAATTAGGAACAGCCACTGTTATGCCTTTAGGTTCACCTATTGGCAGTAATAAAGGACTAAAAACAAAAGAATTCATAAGAATAATAGTAGAACAATCCAATGTTCCTGTTGTCGTAGATGCCGGTTTAGGAGCCCCTTCCCACGCGTCTGAAGCTATGGAAATGGGTGCCGATGCTGTACTGGTGAACACAGCCCTTGCCGATGCCCAGGACCATGAGAAAATGGCAACCGCTTTCCGCCTGGCTACCGAAGCCGGAAGATTAGCCTTCCTTGCTGGCCTCGGTCCTCAACGCAACATCGCAGAAGCATCTTCTCCTCTTACAGGTTTTTTATTCGGTACAAAAAACGAAAGTTTATAACATACGAAAAACTATGGAACCCTATTCTTTTTCTAAAATCCTCGATAAGTGGAACACAGAGCATATCCTTCGTTTATATGACTCCGTAAACGAAGAAAAAATCATAAACGCCATTAAAAAAGAAGCCCTATCCATAGATGATTTAATCGCACTCCTTTCTCCAAAAGCCACCCCCTTCCTCGAACAAATAGCACAAAAAGCACATCGCCTCACACGCTGGCATTTCGGTAGAACAATATCTATCTACGCACCTATCTATCTTTCAAACCTTTGTGCCTCAGACTGTGTTTATTGTTATTTTGCATCCCATTCAGGGATTCGTGAAAAGAGAGTTACTTTAGCTGAAGAGCAAATAAGGGAAGAATGTATCGAATTAAATAAAAAAGGGATTCAAACAGTTCTCCTCCTCACAGGCGATGCCCCTAATCGAGTTCCTGTGGATTACATAGCCAATGCTGTCCGTATCGCTAAGGAATACTTTAAATCGGTTAGCGTCGAAGTCTATTCTATGGAAGAAAAAGAATATGCTCAATTAGCATCCACAGGAACGGAAGGGGTTACTCTCTATATGGAAACCTATGACAAAGACACCTACGATAAAGTCCATCTTTCCGGAAAAAAAAGAGATTACACATACCGCCTCGATGCATTGGAAAGAGCTGGAAGAGCCGGTATCCGTAGACTTACCTGTGGTGCTTTATTGGGATTAAGCAATTGGAGACTCGATATGGTGTGGCTTGCTTTACATGCTAAATATTTAGAGAAGACTTGCTGGCAAAGTGTTATATCACTTTCCTTCCCAAGACTTAAACATACCCCTTCTCGATTTAAGGTTCCTCACTTAGTTAGCCTTGAAGAACTCGTGCAAATTATCACCGCCATGCGACTTTTCTTACCCTATTCCCCCTTCAATTTAAGTACACGCGAAAGCGCCGAAGTGCGAGACCATTTAATCCCATTAGGTATCACTTCAATGAGTGCAGGCTCTTCTACTCGTCCCGGAGGTTACAAGGTTTTTCACGACACCACTACCACACAACGCCCCGTTTTAGAACAATTTGAGATAGACGACCACCGAACCGTAGAGGAAGTTGTTCAAGCAATTAAACAAAAAGGGTACGACCCCGTCTGGGTTGACTTTGAGCCCGGTTTTATAAAATCATTATAGTAAACAATTGGAGACTTAACAATGAAATATTCTCTTGTTATCACAACCATTCTTATGATTTCGGCTATGTTAATTACACTAACTGCAAATTCATCCGATTTCAAAGAACTCACCCGAGAAAAATACATCGACAAATGCAAGGGAGCATGGTTAGGGCAGATGATAGGCGTTACCTACGGCGAAAAATATGAATTCCGCTTCAACGGAGTTCCTATTCTCGAACCTTTAGAGGAATGGAAGCCCGAATCTTTAGAAAGAGCATTCGCACAGGACGACCTATATGTCGAAATGACCTTTCTCGAAGCCATCGAAAAACATGGCATTAATATTTCATTCGAACAGGCGGGCAAAACCTTCGCAGAGTCAAAATACCCCTTATGGCATGCTAACAAAGCAGGCCGAGAAAATGTCCGCAAAGGTATTATGCCTCCTTTATCCGGTCATCCCCGTTTTAACCCCCATGCAGACGACATCGATTTCCAGATTGAAAGCGACCTCTTCGGAATTATCACTCCCGGTCTATTTGAAGAAATGCAACAATTAGGAGAAGTCTTTGGTTCTATTATGAACTACGGAGACGGACTTTATGCCGGATACTTCATCGCAGGTATGTATTCCTCCGCTTTCTTCATTGATGACAATATCGAAGAAGTAGTCCATGCAGGACTATCCTGTATTCCACCCGAAAGCAACTATCGTAAATGCATCGAAGATGTTATCACCTCCTATCGCCAGCATCCTGATGACTGGTTCGAAACATGGAAATTTATCGAGCATAAATGGCAGGACGACATAGACTGCGAACCGGGAAACCTCGTCAACATCGATGCCAGAATCAACGGTGCTTATGTGGCTATTGGCTTACTCTATGGCAAAGGCGACCTACAAAAAACCCTCGAAATTACCACCCGATGCGGTCAAGATGCAGACTGTAACCCATCATCCGCCGCTGGAATTTTATGTTGTATGAAAGGTTTTTCTAATTTAGAACCAATGTGGAAGGAACACCTTCCCAAAGTAAGCGAGAATAAATTCATCTTTACCAATTATTCATGGAATACTCTTATAGATGCTTGCGTCCGTGTAACAGAACAAATTATCACAAAAACCGGTGGCACAATCGAAAATGATATCTACAAAATTCCACTTCAGAATCCTACTCCTCCACCTACATTAGAACAATGGGTCTATAAACACAAAATATTTTTACCTCCCATTCTGAAAGAAGACGTAGCAAAATGGAACCAAAACTGGAAAGTCAAATCCTGCAAAAAATCAGAAGAAACAGGAATATTTGCCAATAAATTCAATCGCGATATTGTTCTAATGATTGCTCCCCCTGAAGAAGGCGTGCCCGCCATGATTGAATACTTCGGAGAAATTCCCTCAAACTCAAAACAATTGCAGATGGAATTCTATTCAATTCAAAATAAACATTTTTCTCTACGAGTAAGAGTAGATTATGTACCCATATACGAACAAAAAGTTCAAGATAGTCAGTGGACACAAGTGCCTGTAGATATTTCAAAATGGGCTGGAGCAAAACATACTATAACAGTAGAAATTCTTCCCATAGAGAACACAAATATTCCAACCGTCTGTCTTGGCAATATTAACTTCCAATAATTATATTCTAAAATTTACATCTTATATTTGTGTAAATTTATGTAATTCTTGACTAAATTTAAAAACATGAAAGAACCCTTTCAAATCGTTTAAAATATAGAATTAATTTCATTTAATAACGAAAAATCTCTCAATTGAAAAGGAGTTTCTATATGGCAGTTGCCCCTATTACTTTCCCTAAAATTCATTCTGGTTTACCCTACAAAATAAAAGACATCAAACTGGCAGAATTAGGTAGAAAAGAAATCGAATTAGCCGAACACGAAATGCCCGGATTAATGGCATTGCGCAAACGATACGCTACCAAACAACCCTTAAAAGGTGCCCGGATTATGGGCTCCCTTCACATGACCATCGAGACCGCTGTGCTAATCGAAACACTCAAAATATTAGGGGCCGACGTCCGTTGGGCTTCCTGCAATATTTTCTCCACCCAGGACCAGGCAGCTTCCGCAATTGTAGCCACAGGAACTCCTGTCTTCGCATGGAAAGGCGAAACATTAGAAGAATACTGGTGGTGTACCTATCAAGCCATGTGCTTCCCCAATGGACAGACACCCAACATGATAGTCGATGACGGCGGAGATGCGACCCTCCTCATCCATCGTGGATACGAATTGGAAGAATATGCCCGCAAAAACGGAAAACTACCTCCCATCAGCGATGGACACAAAGAACTACAAATCGTAGATAGTCTACTTCACCAAATATATCAAGAAGACCCTGACAGATGGCACCGAACTGTCGAAAACTGGATAGGCGTATCCGAAGAAACAACCACAGGCGTTCACCGCCTCTACCAAATGATGAAAGAAGGCAAACTACTCACCCGCGCCATGAATGTAAACGATTCCGTGACCAAATCCAAATTCGATAACCTCTACGGTTGCAGAGAATCATTAGGCGATGGACTCAAAAGAGCCACCGATGTCATGATTGCCGGTAAAACCGTAGTCATCGCCGGCTATGGCGATGTTGGCAAAGGATGTGCCCAGGCCATGCGTGGCTTAGGGGCACGCGTTATTATCACCGAAATCGACCCCATCTGTGCACTACAAGCCGCTATGGAAGGCTACGAAGTCATGCGAATGGAGGATGCCGCACCCATCGGCGACATTTTCATCACCGCAACCGGCTGTTGCGATGTTATTCGTGGTGAGCATATGCTCAAAATGAAACACCGAGCCATACTTTGCAACATCGGACATTTCGACGCTGAAATCGATGTCGACTGGCTTGAAAAACAAAACAACATCCGTGAAGAAAATATCAAACCCCAGGTCGACAAGTTCATCTTCCCTGATGGAAAAGAAATTATCCTTCTCGCTCGCGGAAGACTAGTCAATTTAGGCTGTGCTACCGGGCATCCTTCCTTCGTCATGTCCAATTCATTTACTAATCAGACCCTCGCCCAAATCACACTATTTACCGAACCCGAAAAATATGAAAAAGGTAAAGTCTATACCTTACCCAAAAAATTAGACGAAGAAGTTGCACGCTTACATCTTGAAAAACTCGGAGTGAAATTAGACCGCCTCACCCAAAAACAAGCCGATTATATTGGCGTCCCTATCGAGGGCCCCTACAAACCCGACCACTACCGCTATTAACTTAAACAACATCCTTACATTTTTTCGCATACCATTAAATAAAAATAAACTCCAGGAATTTCCTTAATAAAATCCTCTGTGCTTCTCTGTGCCCTCTGTGGTGAGAAAGAAAAAAAAGAAATTTAACCACAGAGAACACAGAGATACACGGAGAAAGATAAAACACAGACAGGTATAGCTGGGCTACTTTGGAATGTCCGTGCTAT
>CALLRP010000037.1 GCA_938014335.1 uncultured bacterium | reverse complement strand
ATTTTATTGTGGTAGGGGATTCACAGCCGGGTGAACCTCATGAATTTTCTCCTATGTTCTTTCGTATGATAGATGAATGGAACAATTTAAAACCGTCTTTTGTAGTGAGTCTTGGTGATTTGATTTTAGGAGGTGCCGTAGAAGGTCTGGATTCACAATGGACGGAATGGGAAAATATCATTGCCAACCTTCAGATACCTTTTTTCCCTACACCGGGTAATCATGACATATCGGACAAACCTTCTGAAGAAATTTATAAATCAAGAATAGGTCCTGTTTGCTATGCGTTTTCATATGGGAATGCTCGCTTTATATTTTTAGATACAGAGGAACCTGGGCAGGTAGATACCTTCTCAGAGACTCAAATAGAATGGTTAAAAAGAGAACTTGTTAAAGTAAGGGAGAAACATCTTTTTATTTTTTTTCATAAACCTTACTTTGTTGACCCACAACACCCGGGCTGGTCTGTAGTTGAGCCCTTATTACAGTCTTTCCCCAGCGTATTTGTTTTTGCAGGGCACGACCATCGCTATTTAAATGTGGGTAAACGAGGAAACATTCAGTATGTTATCTCTGGCGGGGGAGGAGGTCCTATACGCACGGCTCCTGAAGAGGGCGGTTTCCATCATTATCTTTGGGTTCAGGTAAATGGGGACAATGTGTTATGGTCTGTGGTAAAACCGGGAAATATGGAACCGATGGATATAATCTCTAAAGAAAAGATAGACTTACGGAGCTTGTGGAAAACTTCTATTCAAATACCTTCTGTGGAATGGGATTGGGGAAGCCCTATTCAAATGGAACTCCCTATGCAAATAAGTAACCCTACTTCTGACTCTGCGGAAGTTAGGATTTTTTGGGATATACCTTCTTCATGGAACTTATTATTTCCCAATACAGAATTTCAACTCACAGGACAACAAACCCATTCGCCACTAATCAAGATAGCTCGCGATACCACTTATCCCAAATTGTATCCTGTTCCAACAGCAAAAACCATGATAAAACAAAAAGATATATCTATTTCTTTTAACCTTCCTTTGCCCATATATCCATCTCTATCTATCCCCTATATTACACAGAAGCCAACTATTGATGGAGATTTAATAGAATGGGGAGATATTCCTGAATATCCCTTGTTGTATCCTGTACGTTTTGTTCCTGAACAGAATACACAGGACCTGCAAGCGAGCTGGAAATGTGCCTGGAATGAAGAGGGTATTTATTTGGCAGTTCAAGTTTATGATAATGAATTTTATCAACCCTTTGCCGGGGATATTGTCTGGTGTGCAGACAACTTAGAATTATTTTTAGGGGAGTGGGAATGGAGTTTGAGTTTAACGGCAAAAGGTCCTGAAGTTTTTCTTTATGAAGGTCCGGGTCGCGAGGAGGAAACTGTCAACAATATTGTTCAACTTGCTGTAATACGAAAAGGATTATATACTTTTTATGAGGTATACTTTCCCCCTTCAGAATTAGTCCCACTCCAACTTCAAGCAGGGAGTAAAACAACTTTTTCTCTGATAGCCAATGACCTTGATACAACAGGAGAGAAACCGAAGCGACATTGGCTTGAATTTATGCCCGATACCGGGTCCGGTAGTGATGATTTTCCCCGTGCAGTGTTGGTTCTGACAGATACCAAAACAACATTTTAGTGTAATATAAAGATGTAATTAAAGATAGTGAATAAGTATAATGAATAAACTTTTAAGCAACTATTAAAGGAGGTTTAAGCCATGGCAGAATATTTCCCAGAAGTAAAAAAACCGATTGCATATGAAGGTCCCGATTCTAAAAACCCGCTGGCTTTTAAGTATTACAATCCTAAAGAGAAAGTTTTAGGAAAAACAATGGCTCAACATCTTCGCTTTGCAGTATGTTATTGGCATACCTTTCGTGGTATGGGGGCGGATATGTTTGGTTCTCAAACTCTCTTCCGCAATTTTCGGCAGGGTAGTGATGAAATAAAAATCGCAGAGCAGACTCTTGAAGCAGCATTTGAGTTTTATCAGAAATTAGGTGTTGAATTTTGGTGTTTTCATGATACCGACATTGCCCCAGAAGCAGACAGCCTTACTGAAACTAATAAGCGTTTAGACCATATCGTAAAACTTGCAAAAAAGTATCAAAAGAATACAGGTGTTAAATTGTTGTGGGGTACTTGCAATCTCTTTTCTCACCCGCGTTTTATGGCAGGAGCAGGAACAAATCCTTCCCCGGAGGTTTTTGCTTTTGCTGCGGCAAAGGTAAAGAAAGCCCTGGAGATAACACATGAATTGAATGGTGCCGGCTATGTGTTCTGGGGGGGACGTGAAGGATATGATACCTTACTTAATACAGATATGAAACGCGAATTAGACCATTTAGCCCTGTTTCTACAGATGGCTGTGGATTATAAAAAGAAAATTGGATTTAAAGGACAATTTTATATTGAACCGAAACCAAAGGAGCCGACAAAGCATCAGTATGACTTCGATTGTGCCAGTTGCTATGCGTTTTTACAGCATTACAAGTTAGTTGACCATTTCAAATTAAATATTGAAGCCAATCATGCGACACTGGCAGGGCACACATTCCATCATGAGTTGGCGTTCGCTGCGGCAAATGGATTATTAGGTTCGGTTGATGCCAACCGTGGCGACTTGTTATTAGGCTGGGACACAGACCAATTTCCCACAGACCTGTATGACACAACATTAGCAATGCATATCATTCTGAAAGCAGGAGGATTTACAACAGGAGGTTTGAACTTTGATGCACATGTCCGTCGTCAATCCATAGATGCTATAGACCTATTTTATGCCCACATTGGAGCGATGGATGCTTTTGCCCGTGGACTTAAGATTGCAAGTAAATTAATGAAAGATAAAGTGTTTGAAAAAGCCATTGCACAGCGGTATGCAGGCTGGAACAAGGATTTAGGTAAGAAAATTGAAAGTAAAAAAGTATCTTTTGTTGAATTAGCTAAATATGCAGAAGAACATGGAGAACCTAAACTACAAAGTGGTCGTCAAGAATTGTTAGAAAATATATTAAACGATTATATAAGATAAATATAATAAAATTTAATAACTAATCGAAAAAGTGAAATCTCTCTAAAAAGGGATATTCCCTTAATTTTAAAAACAAGTTCAAAAAGAAAAAGGAGAAAGTATGTCTGAATTTAAAGACCCTGTCTTGGAACAAATGAAATCCATCGCACCGAATATCCAGAAAGAGCGGGAAATGATAGTGCAATCTCGACAGCAAGGGAAGGGAGCACTTTTTAAGACTTTTATCCGTCTTTCCGGTCCGGGTTGGTTACAAAGTGCAATAACCTTAGGAGGAGGTTCCTTATCGTCCAGTATGTATTTAGGTGTGCTTGTCGGTTTCGGTCTTCTCTGGTTACAGCCCCTTGCCATGATTGCAGGGATTATCATGCTAAGTGCCATTGCGTATGTAACCCTTTCCACAGGACGCAGACCTGTCCGAACGATTAACGAATATGTTAGTCCTGTATTAGGATGGAGTTGGTTATTGGCTTCTATGCTGGCTAATATCGTCTGGTCCATGCCTCAATATTCTCTTGCTATTGCCTCTTTTCAGCAAAATTTATTACCTCAGGTATTCGGTCCTCCTATGGTGGAGCCTTTTACAGGAAAAGTTCTTGCAGGGCTTTTAGTATTGGGTATTAATTTAATATTTCTCCTTCTATACACAATCGGCGGGAAAGGCGTAAAATTTTTTGAAATTATTGTAAAACTTATGGTTGCATCTGTAGTGGTATGCTTTTTTGGAGTTGTTATTGTTCTTACAGTGACGGGGCAGGTGCAATGGCAGAAATATCTGGCAGGATTTATCCCTGATTTTTCATTACTTTTCCATCCTTCAAAAGAATTACTCCCTTACATTGAACAGGTTCCTGAAAAATTCCGTTCATACTGGACAAATATGATAGTATCTCAACAACGAGATGTGATGATTAGTGCAGCGGCAACCGCAGTAGGAATCAACATGACCTTCATGTTGCCATATTCCATGTTGCGTAAAGGATGGGACCGTGAATTTCGCGGCCTTGCTATATTTGACCTATCCACAGGGCTATTTTTCCCTTTCATACTTGCTACCAGTTGTGTAGTGATTGCCTCTGCGGCACAATTTCACGCAAAACCGGCGCCAGGCTTTTTAGGTGAGCGCGATGAGAAAGGGAATGTTATCCAGCCAGCACCCAATTTAGTTGGAAGTTTTCAGAAACTTATGGAGGGTCGGGTTATTTACGAAGTCGGCGAGCAAGTGTGGAATACTTTATCAAAAGAGGCGAAAGAAGAAAAAATAAAAAATTTACCTGAAGCCGACCGAAAATTATCTGCTATGATGGTTCGTCGTGATGCGTTCAACCTTTCGGATGCTTTAAAACCATTAACGGGCTCTACTATAGCAAAATATATTTTTGGTATCGGTGTGTTAGGCATGGGTTTGGGTGCTTCTACGATGTTAATGCTTATAAATAGTTTATGCTTCTGTGAATTATTAAACCGTCCCTTACGGGGGTGGACGCAATTCTTTGGTGGGCTCATTGTATCTGTTAGTCTTGTCGGTGTACTGTTCTGGAATGATGCCCAAATGTGGATTGCCATTCCTACTTCTGTATTTTGTATGACTTTATTACCATTAGCATATCTATCTTTCTGGTTATTATTAAATCAGAAGAAATTATTAAAAGAGGACATGCCTCAGGGCTCTAAGTGGTGGATATGGAACATTTTACTTTGTATATCGTTCATTTTATCCGCCATAGGTGCATTTTGGTCTATCACATCACGAGTTGGTTATAAAGGTATTTGGCTCATTGTCGGATTTTTAATAATAATATTGGCAGTACACCTTATCCGAAAGAATAAACAGCAGAAATCTATAAGTGCCTAATTATAAGATAGTTATTGTGATATAAACGGAAGAATTATTGGATAAAGTTAAGGAGATACCTTTCCGTAGTTCTTCTCCACTGATTTCGAATGCATCTTTCCCTTCAATTTGAATGAGGTATTTTTTATCTTTTTCAATCGTAAACCATTCAGGGAACTGGTTTAGGCGAGGGTAATCTATGGGAAAGTGAAAGAATTCCTTGTGCCTTGGAATATCAAATAGTAGTTTTCCTGTCCAATTCCAAACAGAATTGACTACAATTAGCAGTTTATTATGTTCTATTCTTTTTGTTCCGATGGATATGTCTGCATTCCATGGTTCAACATAACACCCTTGCGATTTCCAGAGTGCGTACATAAGCATGGTGCGTGCAGTATTTCCATCCCCATGCCAGCCTTCTACAATACCCGAAGGTCTTTGCTTTTTCAAAAGTCGCTGTGCAGTATAATCAGCCCATCGTTCTGCATTTTCAGAAGGAAATCGGTTTATTAAATTGAGGCAACCCTCTAACGAGTCTGCTAATCCATCTGCTCCATCATTTTCCCAGGGATAGTCACGCGAATCCCATAACATATCTAAAGTTTTTTGTATCTCATCTAAATATGCTTTTTCATTATCTAACATTCCCACAGTTGCTATTGCATTGTAATTGTAGCCCCAATTGTCAGTTAAAGTTTCCCGTAAAACCTTTTCATTTTTTGGATTAATGGCTTCGTAAAAAAGTCCTTGTGGATTTCGCCCTACTTTTAATATCTTTTGTATCATCCTATGCATGGGTTCTTTCCATTGATATTTTTTCTCCTCTGCTTGATATGCAGATAGGAGATAGACTTCGGAAAGTCCTCCAAAGATTTCACAGCCATGGTCATCTAATTGGAAATATTCGCTATCGGTGGGTAAGTGATACAAGAAAAAGTAATCCCCTAATTGAAATGCCCACTGTTTATATTTTTCATTTCCTGTTAGCCAATAAATACGACATAATCCCTGTAATAAATCGCCTGCAACCTCGTGAGAGATATCCGGGAGCAAACCTACTTCTGTTTCAATTTTTGTGTTTTTCCATATATCGTCCATGAGTCCTATCATTCTTTCTGACCATTCTGTAGGTCCCAAATACTCTGTTAGCGGTAAGAGACCATCTTTAATATATTCAGCTGAGCCAAAGATGAGGTCTGCCAATTTTGGGAAAGGTTCACGGAAAGTTCTTTTAATGATGTCCCAATCGTCAGGAAGACGGTCTATACGGTTGCAAAGTTTTTGCTCATTTTTTAATATATTTTTCATTCGTGTTTCAAATACATAACGGTCTGTAAAATATGCCGTCAAAGTGAGGAATGGATAATTGTCTGCAGAACAATCCTTTGCATTCCAAAAGGTGTCTCCTTTTAGATTCCGTGGGAATAAATCCGTTTCGGGGTCGGCAAATTGTAGCCACCCACTGAGGACATTTTTACAGAAGCGAAGGGCTTCACCATTAAAATTTGCATTTTGCATAAGAACTTCATCTCCCGTTTCTGAAAAAGCAATATACAGGAGGAACAAAATGGACATAACATTCATAGATTCTACCTTTCATATTTATTTTATATTTAAATCAGAGAACAGATACAATTATACAAATTTACCAACATGAATAAAAGTAAATAAAGGAGTAATGTATGCGAAGATATGCATTCATGATGAAATTGAAGGATAAAAGTGTAGTTGAAGAATATGAACAGTTACATAAAGATATAGGGGACGAAGTATTAGAAGCACATCGTCGAGCAGGTTTCCGAAATTATTCCATATATCGTCAAGAATTGAATTTGTTCGCATATTTTGAATCAGAAGACCCCGAATCGTGTTTTATTCGTATTGCACAAGAACCTATAATGAAGGAATGGTGGGCGAAAACAAATCCATTAATGGAAACCGATAGGGACAAACCGCGTTTTACACCTATCTCAGAAGTGTTTCACATGGATTAAAAATACCTAAAGAGCAAAAGTCCATAAGATAGGAAGGAGAAGTCCTATTCCTAATAAGATTATTCCTGCAATCACGATATTTCGAAATCTTTCAGGGGTAATAAACTTATCAATATAGAAACCGATTAACATACCCAGCCCAAGACCCGGTAATCCAAAAATAAAATAATATAAAACATCTTTTGTTATCAGACCCGCAAAAGCATGCCCTGCGATAATAACGAAACCGTTTATAAAGAAAAAGGCTTGTAATATAGAACGAAAAGAGCCTTTATCACGATGTGTTATGCTCGCATAGATAATTACGGGAGGACCATTAGCATTGTAAGCCCCACCTAAAATTCCAGCACAGAAACCTGCTATTGTCCCCCAAAAATAATGAGGACGATTTGAAAGTGTATTTTGCCCCTTTCCGTTTTGATTATTGGCATTAAAAAAAGAGTATATTCCATATCCAACGAGGATTATGCCTAATAAAGAGTTGAGTAGAGTTTCATTACCTCCTTTGAGAAGGAGTAGCCCTATGGGCACACCAAAAAAGGAAGGAATGATTAATAATAGTGCATGTTTCCAATCGAGGTCTTTCCAGTTTTGCCATAGCACACCCAGATTAACAATCTGCCCTAATAAAGCCAGAAGTGGGGCAGAAATTTGCAGACCGATAGCGAAAACCAGGACCGGCATACCTACTAATGCAGAACCGAAACCTGTTGTGGTATGAACAAAACTTGCAATAAGAAAAGCCAAAAAAACAATAAAACCTGTCAACAAAGAAAAAATTCCTGATTTCTTTCAAATGGATTATTCTTCGGGAAGATGGGTCTCTAAAATCTTCTTTGCTTGTTTTTCCCGATATTCTATTAACTTTGCTTTTAGTTCAGGATACTTTTGAGAAAGTATAGCAATTGCCATTAATCCAGCATTTGTAGCCCCTGCTTTTCCTATTGAGAAACAGCCAACAGGGATGCCAGGAGGCATTTGTACGATAGAATAGAGGGCATCTACTCCATTCAAGGCCCCTGATGGAATAGGAACACCTAAAACAGGTAAAACCGTACAAGAAGCAACGACTCCAGGTAGTGCGGCTGACATTCCAGCACCTGCAATAAATATCTCTACTCCCCGTTCCTCTGCAAATTTTACATACTCTCTTAATACATCCGGTGTGCGATGGGCGGAAAGAACACGGGCTTCATGAGGGATATCAAAATCTTTTAACATTTTTGTCGCACTGGACATTATATCCCAATCCGATGAACTACCCATGATAACGCTTACTAAAGGTTTTCTTTCTGAAACGGCCATTTTAAATTCCTTTTCTTTTTTTATTTCCATGTCTATTTTACATTTATTAGAATTTCTGTTTCTACTGGGACATACAACAGAAAATAAAAAACAAAATTCCTTGTAGCATTTTCATTTATTGTTTAGATACTTATATTTATTGAGAAAAATTAAATATCGTCGAATTGGATTAGGGAAAAAACGGGGAGGGGTTGGAGTGTTTCTCTCCCTTTTAGGGTAGGTAATTCAATAACGAAACCTGCCTCTATGGGGATGGCTTTTAGCTGTTCGACTAATTTTATAACGGCAGAAACAGTCCCGCCTGTAGCAAGGAGGTCATCAATAATCACGACACGCTGTTCTTCTTTGAGGGCATCTACATGCATTTCAATAGTATCCCAGCCATACTCTAATGCGAAACTTTCACTGATTTTCTCCGCAGGGAGTTTTCCTTTTTTTCGTGCTAATACTAAGGGACATTTTAGAGTATGTGCAATAACAGAACCAAAAATAAACCCCCGGGATTCAATAGCAACGATGGCATCTATATTTAAGGTTTTATACCGCTCGACAAAACATTGAATTGTATATTGAAAAGCCTGTGGATTAAGTAAAAGTGTCGTGATATCCTTAAACTGAATTCCGGGTTTGGGGAAATCAGGAACATTTCGAATGATATTTTTTAAATCCATAAATTCCTCTTCCTTAAGTTTTTGTTAAAAAAGTTCTTTATGTTCTTCGACATATTGACGCAAAAATCGCAAAGCCAATCGTTCCAGTTGCCGGACTCGTTCACGGGTCATATTTAACATTTTTCCTGTTTCTGCTAATGTGTAGGGTCTGCCATCTACAAGTCCATAGCGATAGCGAATGATTTTTGCTTCTGTTTCGGGGAGTAGGTTTATGAGGAATTCGAGGTCTTGTTCTTTTTCTATGTCTTTAGCAAAACTATCTGTTCTTAAAGAAGGATTTACTCTTACAATTCCAGACCCTTCCTCAATTTCATCAATGTTTTGAACAAAATCAAATGACATTATAGAATCGAGATAAAGTTGCAGTTGTTCGGCTTCTTCAAGGGATATTTTTAAAATTTTTGAAATCTCCTGGATAGTCGGATGTAATCCTGTTTTTGCAAAATGTTCTTCTAATGTTTTTCTGTATCTTGCTAAGTTTTCATTTAAATAAACAGGAACGCGGACGGTTCTGCTTTGATTCGATAAAGCCCTTGTTATTGCCTGACGAATCCACCATGTAGCATAAGTTGAGAACTTTGTTCCGCGTTTAGGGTCAAAATTCTCAACCGCTTTCATTAAACCGATATTCCCTTCTTCTATCAGGTCTAAAAGGGAGACACCGTAATAAATGTATTTTTTAGCAATGCTAACGACCAGTCGCAAATTCGATAAAATAAGTTTTCTTCTTGCTTTTCCATCCCCTTTTAAAATGCGAAAAGCCAGTCGTCTCTCTTCCTCAGCACTAAGAAGAGGGATTTTAGAAATTTCCGTGATGTAGGTATATAGCCCTCTTTCGTAAAAAGGATTTTTTATAAGACTTGTGTCTTCCACTTCTTTCTACCTTTAGTAAATTGAGAATTTAGCATTGTCAGGCAGAATTTATTATAGTATACATATTTTGTATACAAATTAAAAATAAACATCTCTCCTTATATCTTCAATTTTAATGTGGTCATTATCTTTATTCTCTATAAACTAAATACATTTAAATAATGCAAATATTCCATAATTCTTTTTTATATTAATATTATCTTAACAATAATTTCTCTTTCGGTCATCCCTGATATAAATCAATGCAGACTATAAACGGGATGCTCTATAATTTGCGAAGAAGAATTTCGAATAAATTCATTTTTTTATGGCGTTTTTTTTATTCTTTTTTTGTTTCACAAATGAGGTTTTTAGTATAAAATTGTTTATAATAAAATCAAAAAATAAAAGGGATATATGGATGAAAAAGATAAAATTCTATTTTACAATACTGTTTTTAATTACTTTTCTATTATCTACATATAACATCTTTTCTCAACCCTCTGCTATTCCGAAATTTTCTAAGAAAGCAAAACTTCTTTTCCCTAATAGTGATTTTGAACATGGGAATTTGGATAACTGGCGTGCTTTTGGAAAGGCTTTTTTAAATCAACCTACTCATGGAGACAATGTTTTAGCACGGGAGGCACCCAAATCTGCACTGCCTCAAGGTTCGTGGTGGGTTGGCTCATACGAGAATTATCAGGGATTACCGGGACAAAAACCAGGGGATGCACAGAAAAACGATGTGGTTGGGGAATTAGTATCACAAACATTTATTATTGAAACCCCTTATATTGGATTTCTCATCAGTGGAGGTTCAAAAAAGACAACTGCGGTCAGGCTTATTGTAAATGGAGAAGTGGTGCGGGAAACATTAGGACAGAATCATCCTCTCTTGACGCGTGAATTCTGGAATGTAAAAGAATTTTTAAATCAGCCTGCAGTAATTTCCATTTTAGATAGAGATAAAGGTGTTTGGGGCTGTATTAATGCCGATGATTTCCGAGGGTATTCTTCGCCGGATAATATGTTATTGTTTCCCAATAGCGATTTTGAAATGGGAAATCTTGACCATTGGAAAGCACAAGGTTCTGCGTTTGAGAGACAACCTACTTTAGGCGATAATCCTTCCATGAGAGAGAGAGGCAAACATTCTAATCATCAGGGGAAATATTGGATAGGTACCTATGAATTGTATCAGGGAAAACCGGGGGAAGAGCCGGGTATGATTCGGAAAGATGTGGCATTTGGCACTTTGCGTTCCGAACCCTTTAAAATACGCGGTTATGCAATTCGGTTTCTTTTAGGAGGAGGAAAAGGTTCTGGATTGGAGGTTCGTTTGTATGTGGACGGTAAGGTAGTCAGGTCGGAAAAGAACAAAGAAAATCGTGAGGATATGCAACCTGTAATATGGATGGTATCTGAATATAAAGGGAAAGATGCGGAGATAGAAATAATTGATGACAGTATGGATGCGTGGGGACATATCAATGTAGATGATTTTCGATATTTGCGATTGTTGGATGACTTATGAGAAATTAATGATGAGAGAAACAGCGTTCCCCTGTAAATAACATTGCCACTCCTGCCTTATTGGCCGTTTCGATTACATCATAATCACTAACGCTACCCCCCGGTTGAAGGAATGCGGTTATTCCCACGCGAATACCTGCTTCTACTGCATCTGGAAAGGGGAAGAAACCATCTGAAGCAAGGACAGCCCCCTGAAGTGTTTCTTCTCCTTTATATTTCTTTTGTGCTTTTTCAATGGCTTGCTCGACAGCACCTACGCGGTCTTGTTGTCCTGTTCCTACAGCTATTGTTTGCCCATTTTTCACGATGACAACACCATTGGAACGAACATGAATATTTACATACCACGCAAATAATAAGTCTTCTAATTCCCTATGGGAAGGGGTAACTGTGCTTTCGATTTTTCCTTTTTTGGGATGTTCTGTAGTGGCTTTCATAAAATCTGCAGTGCTTTTAATTCTCGTCAAATAAGGCTGTGCCAGGACAACACTTCCATCATCGAAAACTTTCATTTCCCATGTGCAAATGTCATCGCCAATATATTTCGGTAAGCGGTTTAATGGTGGAACCTGGATAATGCGTATTTCTTTGTTCCGCTTATATTTGTCAAAATTGTTGAAGGTAGATAAGGCCCCTGCTGTAAAAGAAGGGGCACATACACCTTCAATAACGGTCTGCATAATTTCATCAGCAGTTGTCTCATCTACTTCTGTATTGAAAGCAACGACACCTCCAAATGCGGCTTGAGGGTCCGCATCACGAGCACGACGATAAACATCTGCGAGTGTTTGCCCTTCCTGTTGGATGGCGACACCGGAAGGATTACAATGTTTCATTACCGCACATGCAGGTTTATTTAAAAACTTCAAAATTCCGAAAGCATGATGGAGGTCTTCTAAATTGGTTTGAGACAATCCACTTTTCCCTGTTTTCAGTATTTGATACGCACCCAAAAAGATTTTATCTCCTTCTGCTGGACGATAAAATGCGGATGGCTGATGTGGATTGGTTCCATAACGAAGGTCTTCCACTTTGACCCACTGTTTTCCCATGATTTCTATGGTTTCTGGGAAGGAACCTTCCACTTTGGTTCGATACATTGCTTTGAGGTCATCTTTTTTTATATCTTGACTCATAGTGAATACTCCCCAAGTTTGAAATCAGCAACATTTTAACATACACTCTTTAAGTATGGAAAATTGATAACATAGGGTTTATGGATATGCCTCATCTATTTTATTTTGTGATTCCTGAAACTTCACCCCAAGAAGGCGAAATTGTATTACAGGGAGAAGAAGCACATCATGCGATTCGGGTTGTGCGCCTAAAAGGAGGTGAACCCATTGCATTTATTGATGGTATCGGGGGGAAGTGGTTTGGAGAAGTCGTTCATGTTTCTAAAAATACACTTACTGCAAGAATCATAAAATATCAATATGCGCCGAAAGAAAAAAAAAGTTTTTCTCTTATTTTGGGTTGGCTTCATCGTGATACTGCAATGGAGATGATTATAAACTATGGGACGGAGTTAGGTATATCTGAGTTTCGGTTTTTTCAAGCGGAGCGTTCTACTCGCCCTATCCGTTTATCAGAAAAAATAAAGAGGTGGGTAGTTCAAGCCTGTAAAACGACAGGAAGAGAATGGTTTCCTGAAATAAACATATATAAAAGTTTAGAAAAGGCTCTTACCAATTTTAATGGCAAACTTCTTATCGCTACTATTGATTTGGATGCTGTCCCCATTCAGAAACTCAGTGATATTTCTAAATGTGGGCTAATTATAGGACCTGAAGGAGATTTATCCGAACAAGAACAGACTATAGCACTAAAATATGGTGCTATTCCTGTTCATTTAGGTCCGTGTATCTATCGCAGTGAATTGTCGGCTTTGTTAGGTTCGATTCTTGTTATGCAGAAGCAACACCAATTTGAAAAACCACCAGAGAAGAATTTTTTTATTTGACCAATAGTATTATTTTTTAGCAAAATAAAAAGAACAAAAGAAAAAATGGAGAAATAATCATGAGTGAAGATTGTCTCTTTTGTAAGATAGCAAGGAAAGAAATTCCTTCTACTGAAGTATATTCGGATGAAGAGTTTTATTCCTTCCGTGATATACATCCGGCAGCACCTGTTCATGTTTTATTAATTCCTCGAAAACATATCGCACGCATTACAGATGTAACAGAAGAGGATATTGTATTATTAGGTAAGATGCTTCTATGTGCTAATGAAATAGCACGAAAGGAAGGGATAGCCGAACCGGGTTTTCGTTATGTGTTAAGTTGTAATGCACAAGGGGGACAACTTATTTTTCATATTCATTTACACATTTTGGGTGGTAGAGATTTGGGTTGGCCCCCGGGATAATGATTGAAGGGAAAATGATACAAATAGATGTTAATACAAAACTTTGTGCAGTAATAGGGCATCCTGTCCGTCATTCTTTATCTCCGACTATTCATAATGCAGGATTTCAAAGTTTAGGTTTAAATTTTGTTTATCTTGCTTTTGATATAACGGATGTGGAATCGTGCTTGAGGGGGATGCGTGCGATGGATAATTTCCGGGGTATAAGTGTTACGATTCCTCATAAGGAAGCGGTCATTCCATTCCTTGATGAAATTGACCCTGTGGCACAGAAGATTGGGAGTGTCAATACTATCACACATGAGGGAGATAAACTCATTGGGACGATTACGGATGGGACAGGTACATTAAATGCTTTCAAAAGGGCAGGGGTGAACTTAAACAACAAAAAAATTTTATTTTTGGGGGCAGGAGGAGCCGTTCGCGCGGTTGCCTTTACTTTTGCAGAAAAAATACAACCTGAGCAAATAACCATTTTAGGTAGAACCCCTTCACGATTGGAACGATTAATAGATGATTTAAAAAGAGCCTACCCTCAAATTAAATTCCAAGAAGGATATTTACATGAAAATTTTGATGAACATGTAATCTCTCATGAGATTATCATTCAGGGAACACCTGCAGGAATGACAGGGCACTCTGAAGAAAAAATTCGCTTTCCTTATGATGTATTAACCTCTCAACATACCATATTGGATATGATATATCGTCCTTTGTATACAGAACTTTTATTAAAAGCCCAAAGCAAAGGTTGCAAGATAATAACAGGAATAGAGATGCTTCTGGGACAAGCAGTATTACAATTTGAACTATGGACAGGACATTCTGCACCTTTTGATATTATGAGAAAATCTGTTGAAAAAGTATTGAAATAGGATGTGGGATAGTGTATAGTTATAAATAATAGAAAAGGAGAATATATTATGAGGGTGCAGTCATTTATTGGGAAAGCGAGTGTGGAAGGGCTCCATCAATTAGATCATTTAATCAATGACTGGATTAAAAGAACACGTCTAAAAATATTACAAATTACACAATGCCCTTGTTCGACCACAAGACACGATGGGAGAGACCAGGAAACAATTATTATTGTGACGGTTTTATATCAAGAGAGCGAAGTGTAGATTATTATTTATTACCCTGAAGAGAGAAAAACTCTTCATTTTTATATAAATTTTTTGTTGGAGGGAAAATGTTTCAATTGGAAATAAGGCGATGTAAAGTATAATAATATTTTATAGGTATAAAATTATAATTTCTTTATAAAGATAAATTATGAATGAAGGACAAGGTATGGATTTCGATAAATACTTTAACATTAAAACTATAATTCCTACATTAGAAGTTAAAACAAAACAAGAGGTTATTTCTTCTTTAGTTGAAGTGATTGAAAGAGAAAATAAAATACCTGAAGGAGCCAATATCCTCGCTTCCATCATAGAAAGAGAGTCTGTTGATAGCACTGGAGTTGGAAGTGGACTGGCTTTGCCACATACCAGTATTCGTGACCTAAATAAGATAGTTACAGCGGTGGCTCGTATTCCGAATGGAATTGATTTTGTGGCACAAGACCGCAAACCTGTATTTTTTGCTATTATGATTTGTTACCCACCTTCACAGAGTTCTGTCTATTTAAGTCTTGTGTCGAGTATTTCTAAAGTTTTTCATAAGAAAGAAAATATTCAGACTATCATCAAACAAACTACTGCAAAAGCAATTTATGAAAAATTATTAGAACTTTTAAGTAAACTTGATGAACCTACGAAATTGAATACTGTGAAAAAAAAGATATCAACTCCAGATGAAAAACCTGTGTCAACATCTTCAGTTATACCTGAAATTCATCTGCTCATCCGATTACAATTACATGAAGAGGAACTAAGAAATAATACACGTGGTAAGAAACAATTACAGCAGAAAATTGATAATCTGCGGTCATTGATTTCAGAAAAAACACTTCAACATTATGACAAATTAAAAGCCAAAAAGCCACCGGCGGTTGTTCCAATTGAAGGGGACCGTTGCCACGGATGTTATATGACATTACATACGGATTTCGTTCAGCGAGTTCGACAGGAAACGGATAATTTATATACCTGTCCCACATGCAGACGATTTGTATATTGGATTTAATGGGTATACAACAAAAAAATGACATCTTTTCATGGATAAAAAAGAGATTGAACAACATATAGCAAATTTCCCTCTTTTCAAAGGACTGTTCTCTGAAGAAATAAAAAAAATATTTGAACAAGGACTTGTTGTTCATTTTGCGAAAGATGAGATTGTATTTCATGAGGGAAGTATAGGTACCCATGTGTATCTTGTTCTTCATGGGGGAATTGGAATTTATCAAGAAGGGAAAGAAATAGCCCAATTAAGTGAAGGGGAAATTTTTGGAGAAATGGCACTGCTCACAAAACAACCCCGTTCGGCTACAGCAAAAGCGATGGTAAATTCTTCCCTGTTTGTATTTAGCGAAACTACTTTTGAAAAATTACTCACCAAGAAAACTGCAGTCCGATTACTTTTAAATATCATTCAAATCCTTTGTGAACGATTAAAACATACCAATCGGGTAATAACAACATAATGTTTCAAATAAAACAAACTTTTTTAAGTTTGTAAATTATCTTTTTCTTTGGTATTATTTTTTCAACTTGAAAAGATTTCTATATAGATAAAGGGTCTTTTATGCTCTCTCTCTTTACTTTTCTTGATGCGGGTATCGTAGGTTTTTATTTGCTTTTGACAATCATTGCGGGATTGGCTGTGCGTAAATATGTAGGAAAGGTAGAGCATTATCTTGTTGCAGGACGAGAGATGAATCTTTATTTAGGAATCGCATCACTGGCGGCTACAGAGTTTGGAATAGTTACCTGTATGTATACAGCCCAGAATGGGTATAAAATGGGTTTTGCAGGAGCAACACCGGGTATCCTTCAAACAATTGCTATGTTGGTGGTAGGTATTACTGGATTTTGTATTAAACCTTTACGCGATGCAGGAGTGATGACCATTCCGGAACTATTTCAAAAAAGGTTCGGTTCTACAGTTCGTTGGTTGGCGGGTGTAGTTATTGTCCTGGGAGGATTATTAAATATGGGTGTATTTTTGCGAACGGGGGGAGAATTTTTATTACTTACGGCGGGATTTAATCCTGAAGCCTTTGTTCAATCGTATCACCTGGAAATTATGATGACCATTTTACTTGTGATTGTGGCACTTTATACAGTTCTTGGCGGTATGCTTTCGGTGCTTGTGACAGATTTCCTTCAGTTTATTATCATGAGTTTAAGTATGTTAGTAGTTACTGTACTTATTTTTATCAAAATTGGATGGACACCGTTAGTAGAGGCGGTTAAGACACATCACGGACCTGCAGGATTTAATCCATTTCTAATGGACCGTGGATGGGAATTTGTTTTATTTAATCTCTGTTTACAATTTGCAGTTGTATTGACATGGCAGGCGGTTATTCAGCGTATTCTGTCGGCTAAAACTACCAAAACGGGTCGACAAATTTATATGCATACAAGTTTCTTTTTCACAGCCCGATTTCTGATTCCGGGATTATGGGGAATCGCCGCATTAGCGACACTTACTCCTGAGCAAATTGGAAACAATACGCTTTACGCTATGCCCAAATTTTTAAGTGTTTTTCTTCCCACAGGTTTGATGGGTATCCTCATTGCGGGAATGCTTGCTGCGGATATGTCTACCGATTCTGCATATATGCTCACCTGGGGTGGTGTTATTTACAATGATATTTTGGCTCCTTTCCGTAAGAAGAAACAATGGACAGAGAAAAAAGGAGTTTTAATAAACCGCTTTATCGTTGCCTGTATTGGTTTATTCCTGTTATTCTATGGTTTATGGTATCCATTAAAGGGAAATCTATGGGATTATTTAGGAGTAACGGGTACCATTTACTTATCCAGTATGTCAGTCCTACTAATTGCTTGCTGTTATTGGAAAGATGCTAACAATTGGGGGGCTATAGGGGCTATTCTGTGCGGGGCGATTTTCCCCATCGGATTTTTAGTATTGCAACAACTTCCTACAACTTCGGAGTGGGCTCAACATATTGGACCTTATAAATCAGGAATTGCTTCCTATGTTGTTTCCGGTTCTGCTATGGTTATTGGTTCGTTGGCAAAAAAATATCTGGTATTGAGCAAGAAAGGAGGAGTATCGTCATGACAATATTTTGGTTAATCATAGCCATTTTCTGCGTTGTTTGGTATTTTACAATGACGATTTATGTAGGCATTCGTGGTTTTTTCGATATTCAAGAAATGCTTCTCGCTCTTAAATCGGATAAAAAATCTTCCTCAAGTGAGAAAAACTTTTAGGACATTTAATTCATTATTTAACAATTAGAAGTCCATTGTTCAGGTAACGGAATCACAGATATAGTTCGGTTGGTATTCCATTTCCCATTTGTAAAGTCCGGGGCTTCCATCTTTTTCCCACCTGCAGATATGGATATTTCTGATAATTCTATGATGGCTGACCAGGTAGCTGAATCATAGACATCCGGAAGAGAAGTTTGTCCTGTGGTATGGCACGAACTAATTCACGAATCGTAATAAAATCGCCAAGCCCATGCCCTGCAGAGGGACTTCCCGAAGATTCATAAAAAGACCAGAGAGGATGAGCATATTTTTTTGTATAAGGTTCGAAACCTGAACTACAAGAGGAAGAGGATACTCTCAATACTATTTTTGTTTGTCAAACAGGGTCGTTTTGAGATTTATAGAATTCATGACAATTTTTCAAGGATAATAAGGAACTATAAAAATATAATGGCTTGGTATTAAAGAAAAAGTATAAAAAAACGGATTTATTACGGGCTGGTGATAAAAAAACTAAGTACTCCGAGATTAAAATGTTCCTTTTTTATATCAAGATATAGATATTGACGGACTTGATAAATTCTCCCTATTAATTCTCCTTTGTGGAAAATACCTGACTGTAAAATCCAGTAGGTTTCTTTACCATTTTCAAAAAGTGTAATTAGGGAAGTAGAATCGAAAAATGAAAATTTAGGTTTTATAGTAGCTATCTTATTCTTGTCTTTGAGAACATAAATTACTTTAGGTGCTTTGGATGTAAGAGCGATGGAGAACCAACTGCGTTTCGCTGTAATGGTACAGACTTCCTTTTCAAAGGGATCTTTTACAGTCCAACCCCGCTCTTTTTCTTCTACAAAATAGTGTATTTTTCCGTCACGATTTGCACATGGGAATAAAACACTCTTTTTTTCTTTCAATGGGATAAGATATAATTCGTGACTTTCAAAAGGGTCAGGTAAATCTAATATTTCTTGTGAAGGGGAACCATGGGCTTCTGCAAGACATTTTCGCCAGCGAAGTTCACTTATTAATGCTCGTCCTATGAATATAATAAAACCAAATAATGTAATGATAATAAGAGCGAATGTTCCCGCATAAGCAAGTAGTTGATTTCCCAATGCTAATCCCCAAAAGGTGAGAGCAAAAGCAAAAATAACACAAATAAAATAAAAAAATACGCTGATAGGACTTATGTGATACACCAATTTTGGGAGGGTAAAATAACACACAGCCCTTTCATAGTCGCTTAAAAAATCATCCATTTCTATTCTTGGCATGGATGAACATTACCTCCTATTTAAGTGCTTTTAGATTTTTTGCATCTGTATATATTTTATATATTACTTCATCTACACAGGAAGAAAAAGTTTTTACCAATTCAGGGACTCCTTTATTAGGAGATTGTTTCTCTATGGAATATATTTTTTGTGCCAATACTTCCATATTAACGGGATTTAAAAATTGGACAATAAATTTTACATTCGCAACAGGGACAGTAGAAGTTTCTATTTCTTCAAAGTTAAGGACATCTATGTGAAGATAATAATCGGGAGTCATTTTTTCAGAGTGATGGCATAAGAAAGTCTGATTTATTTTATTGCTTATTAATTCTTCTAAGCTGGATGCCCAGAGGTGAACGGAGTAATATTCCACCTGAACCGAGTTTTTACGGACCATGATTTCTTTTCTTTTTAGTGATTCAGCTAAACGAATACTCGAAACCTGTAAACATAATGGTGTTGTATTTTCAAGGGGCTTTATTGGGTTTTCCAGAGTGTAATAGTGTAATGATGGACCAGAGATACAACTCGACAAAGAAAATAGAATGCACAAATAACCCAAAAAAAATTGTTTTTTCATTAAGAATAACGGTTTATACAAAAATGATAAGGTCATATTTATTTTTTACCTCCCGGGACTTTCCCTGTAAGTATAGATTGAGGTTGTTCTGCTAAGGTTTGAGATAATAACCTTAAATTGCGAATGGTTTCTTTTATATCCAGAATAAGCTCATCAATATTTCTTTTATTTTTATTCATCCAATTTTTTGCTTCTGCAGACACATTATCTACATTCCCTGTAATTTTCTCTACATTGGCTAAAATTTTTTCCAAATCATCAGCACTATTTTCAGCAATAGACTGCACCTTTGCTAATACATCTTTTACGGAACGGAGTGAATCGCGTATGGAACCTCGATTTTCTGCTATGACCGCATTTACTTGTTCAACGACTTTCTTGGTATCTTTCTCTATATTGTTGATATTTTTTAATATATCCGCAATCTGGGGTTTCTGTTCTTTGACCAGATTATTCAATTCTTCTATAAAATCTGTCCCCTTATCTAATGTTTCGCTGATTTGTTGTGTGAGTTCCGTAACTCTTGCTTTGGTTTCTCCGGTTTCTTCTGCTTTCCTTACTTTATCCATTCCCAAGAAATCGGTTAGGTCATCTAAAAGTTTTTCTACTTTTGTAATTGTAGTTGAAAAATCAGGAAGTTCTACTAAACTTCCTGATTTGTTTATGGATGGGATAATCCCACCTTCCTTTAATGGAGGTACTCCTGCTTCGCCAGTTGAAATTTCAAGGTGTCGTGCAGAAGTCAAAGAAACCTGTTCTACCGTAGCCACACATTTTTGATTTAGTACAATATCAGAAGCGACTGCAAGTTTCACACATACCTGACTGGGGTCTTCTTTGTCTGGAAAAATATCTGTAACTTTTCCTATTTTTAATCCTCCAAATCGAACATCCGCACCTCGGTCTAAGCCTAATGTGTTTTTAAATTTCGTATAGTAAATTTTTGTTCCCACATTGGGACGATAACCCCGTACTAAAAGGATGAAAAATACGAGAACGACAATACTTATTAATACAAAAAAGCCAGCAATAATCTCTTTTTTTGTAAATTCACTTGCTTTTGAATTCATATTAAACCACCATATATTTATTATTTATTATTACATATCTTCCAGAGAATCTAAAATTGCTGAAGCGGACTGATTTTCCTCCGGATTAGGTGTCCGTGAGAAAAATTGTTGTAGGTAAGAATTGTTATTCTGTTCTAAGTTTTTCAAGTCACCTATGGCAACGATTTTCCCAGCATGCAATAAACAAACACGGTCAGCAATAATCTGTACACTTTCTAAATCATGAGTAACAACAACACTGGTCAAATTAAAAGTATTCTGCATTTTTCGTATAAGATGGTCTAAACCCGCTGCAACGATAGGGTCTAAACCGGAAGAGGGCTCATCATAAAATATAATTTCGGGGTCTAATGCCATAGCCCGTGCAATTCCGGCTCTCTTTTTCATCCCACCACTTAATTGAGAAGGATATAGATTAGAACATCCACCTAACCCAACAAGGTCTAATTTAATTTGGGTCATAATCTCAATGGTGGACTCTGCAAGGTGGGTATGTTCTTTTAAGGGTAAGGCTACATTTTCACCTACTGTCATGGAATTAAATAAAGCGGAATTTTGAAAACACATCCCTATCCGTTTACGAAGTTCTATCTGTTCCGGAGCATTCATCGTGGTAACATCTTTGCCAAACATTAAAATTCTTCCGGAATGGGGTCGAATGAGCCCTACCAAGGTTCGTAAAAGAGTGCTTTTTCCACAACCACTTCCGCCGAGAATAACAAAGATTTCCCCTTTTTTTACTTTAAAAGAAATATTATCCAACACCCGTTTCGTTCCATACTGAACGACGAGGTTCTCTACTTCAATTACATATTCGTTATTATTGTCATTCATCATTCTGTAAAGTAAAATAGTGCAGTCCAGATTAAATCTACAATAATTATGGTAAAAATAGAAGTAACAACGGAAGAGGTGGTCATTTTGCCGACACTTTCCGCACTTCCTTCTACCTGAAATCCACGATATATCCCGACCCAACAAATTGTTAAACCGAAGAAAACACTTTTAACCAGCCCTGAAAACAAATCTTTGGAAACAAGGGCGTTTGCAGTCTGGTCGAAATATGCCCAGAAATCAATACTGAGGATACCCACCGCTACAATAAATCCGCCTGCAATCATAATGGCCATTGATAGCACCGTCACACAGGGCACGGCAATGACCATGCCTAAAAATTTAGGAACTACCAAAAATTTAATCGGGTTTAACCCCATTACCATGAGAGCATCTACCTCTTCAGAAACTTTCATCGTCCCTATTTCTGCAGTGATAGCAGAACCGCTCCTCCCTGTGATGAGAATAGCAGACATGAGCGGGGCTAATTCACGCAATGCAGAAATGCCGACTAAATTTGCCATGAATATAGTTGCACCCCATTGTTGCAAAGTATAGGCAGATTGCATCCCCATGATAATTCCTACTAATAGTGAGATGAGACCGACTATTGGCATGGAGCGGAAACCATACTCAACAAAATGTTCCACTGCACTGCGCCATCTTAATCCACGACCTAATAAAGGCTGGAAGAATAACCAATTTAATGTATCCATAATCAGGACACAAACTACAAAAGTAGAATGTAATCCATTTAAAAAAACGCTACCGATTTTACCCAAGAAAACTGCTATCATGCTTCGTTATCTTCCTTAATCGTGAAAACCGTCTCCAGTCGTGACAGGTTTAGTACTTTACGAACCGCATGCGAAGGGGAGAGAAGTTGAAAAGTTTTCTTTTGTTTTGTTGCTGAACGAAGTCCTTCTACTAAAGTAGCAACACCGGAAGAATCCATATATTCGACCTGTGAGAGTTGAACTGTTATTAAATCTTTTGATTTATCTACCGTTTCTAACATAACTTTTCTCAGGTTAGGCGAGGTATATAAATCTACCTGTCCGCATACTTGAATTTTATAATTTCCATTTTGTTCCACGGTTTGAATATCTATTGACATCTTCTAACCTTTCTTAAATGCTTTTCGTCTTGCTCTTAGTATAAGGCAGTTTTTACCATTTTCATTGACATGAAAAGAGACATTATCAAAAGCTCGTTTTAGTATAATAAGTCCAAGTCCATGAGGCTTAATGGTAGTTGGAGTTATATCATTTCTTTTTTCTCTGTGCAAAAAGTCTTTAGGGGGGCACGACCCACAGTCCTGTAATTCAAATTCCAGCCAAATAGTCCCCAGTCGAGCAGATAGTTGAATGATTCCAGAACGAGCCCCATGGTAAGCGTGACGAATACAATTGGTACAGGCTTCATCTAACCCTAAAACAATATCGTCTATCTTTTCTTTTGAAAAATGAGCAGTTTCAAGATAATTACGTACCAAAGCCCGAACTGGCTTTAGTAATTTAGGATGGGAACGAAAAGTAATTGAAAAATCATCACGCATGATTTAACCACCGAAAAATAAGAAGTGTGCAATCATCATGAGGAAGATTAGGGGCAGTATACTTCTGAACCTTTTGTAAAATATCGTGAACTGCTTTTTCTGCATTCTCAAAATGTAAGGTTTCGACAGTCTTTTTTAATTTATCAATTCCGAATTCTTTCTCGAGAATGTTTTTGTTATTATCTTCTTTTCGGGCTTCGATAATTCCATCCGTAAACATAATCAGAATATCTTCCTTGGATAAAATATCTTTATCCTGTTTCCACTCTATCTTCGGCAATACACCTAAAGGAGGACCCGAAGGATGGAAACAGTATTCCGTTTTATTGTTATGCCACCAAATAACAGGTAAATGTCCCGAATTTACCGCAGATATTTCTCCTGTTCTTAAGTCAATTATAATATAACAAAAAGAACAAAACATTCCTTGTTGACCATATTCAAACAAATCTTCGTTAAGAGCATTGAGAACTTCAGTCTGTGAGGATAATCGTTGGGCTTGAATGCGGAACTCTGTGAGCAAACGAACCATAGCCAGAGAAGCAGGCATACCTTTTCCGGAAACATCACCTACGACAAAGCCTAAACGATTATCAGGTAATAATATTACATCATAAAAGTCGCCTCCCACTACTTTAGCAGGGAGGGTCTGGGCAAATATATCACAATTTTTAGGGATAGTATTCCAACTATTAAATAAAAATCCTTGTTGGATAGTAGCAGCGGTTTGTAATTCTTGTTCTAATCTGTATTTTTCAATTAATTCTTTATATATTTTTACATTTTCTATGGCTAATCCAGAAGCATTTCCCACAGCAGAAGCAAGAAGTAATTCTTCCTCTGTATAGCGATTTTTATCCGATACGGTATCCATGTAGAGCAAACCTAAAACTTTTTCTTTAGCACGAAGCGGTGCACAAATTACCGATTGAACATTTAAGGAAATGATACTTACAGCACATTTCAAGTCATCATCGTCCATAATATCTTGATAAAGCAAACTTTGTCGCTCTTGAACGACCTTATAAGTTACAGTATTACTAATTCGCACCCGATTTACTGGAACAGCAACTAAATGTCCCCCTTCCCATTGATGAACACGGGAACATTGCGGACAGGGCTGTATTTTCCCTTCTTCATCTGTAAGTAAGATTGCCCCATGGTCTATCGGAATTACATGAGAGGTTGCTTCAATAATTTTATTTTGTAATTCACAAAGGTCAAAATTAGTAGAAATGTCATTGATGACTTTGCATAAAGTTTCTAATAATTGGGTAGACCGCTGTTCTTTTACAGGGGAAACCGTAGTCTCATCCATACTCAGGAAAGAATGAGCTACTATAGAATGTTGTTCTTCTTTCCTCTCAATTTTTTCAGAAATTTTAGAGGATTTACTATTCTCTTCGATTTCAAACCGAAAAAGGGTTTTTCCTATTTGAACTGTGTCTCCAGGATGTAACTCGCCGGATAACATTTTTTGTCCATTAACAAATGTCCCATTCGTGCTACCTAAATCCTTCCATTTATAATTGTTTTCGCTCTGAATTAGTTCGAAATGTTTACGGGAAACGGCAGGGTCTTCAATAACCAGATTACATTCCTTTGTCCTTCCTATGATTAAATGAGAATGAACGGGAATTTTCTCTCCGTTGTCCTCTTTAACCAGATAGGCTTTAGGCACTGTTACTCTCCCAACTCACATTTTATTACTTTATAATTTCTTCACGTATATATAGAATACTCAATTTGAGGGAATAAGTTCCAAATAATATTTACGATTAAACATATATGAAATTTTTATTATTACAAAATATACCGAGTAAAACCCATTTGGTTTTTTCTTTATTAATTTTAGCACATATAAAATTAGCTTTTACTCCTTTTTTTAATGTAAAAGGTGGCATTTTAATTTTTAATTTTTTTGCTGGCACGGATGCTCCGCACTTAAATGTCATTTCCCATGAATAAGGAGTATGTTCTTTCCAGACAAAAATACAATCCAATAAAGAAGAGGCACTTCCCGCAAGATAGGGTGTTCCTTTTAAGCATAGTTTCCCGTCTTGTTTCAATTCTACGGGTGCCCCAAACTCTTGATATACCCCCGGAGGCATTCCCATAAATTGGGTTGCATCAGAGACAAGGATAATATTATTAGGCTTCTTGCACTTCGCAATAACTTTTAGGACTGTCGGAGGAAGATGGTGTCCATCCGCAATTACAGAAACAGATAACCTATCTTCTGCAAGAGAATACCAAATAGGATTGTTATGCCGATGGATATAATTTTGAATCCCATTTCCAATATGCGTGCAAAGTCCTGCCCCTGCTTCGACTGCTTTTTGCATGATAGGTACATCCGCATTATGATGTCCCAGAGAGACATGAACCCCTTTTGATACTAAATACTTGATAAAAGAGATAGCCCCCTTCTGTTCTGGAGCTAATGTAACATAGAGAATTTTACCATTGGCTGATTTGTAATATTTCTCAAATTCTTTTATAGATGGTGTTCTAATATATTCCTTAGCATGGGCTCCACGAGGACCATCCTCTGGAGAAATCCAGGGACCCTCTAAATGAATACCGGGAATGGCAAAGGATAGTTCTTTATTTTTTTTCAAACTATCTCCAATAACTTTACACAGATATTCTGTCTTTTCTATGGAATTGGAAACGATAGTAGGAACCCAACGAATAATCCCTAATCGAAATAGTCTTTCAGACAATTTTAAGAGTCTTTCCTCATTTAAATTTTCATCCTGAATGCTAATTCCAAAACCACCGTTTACCTGTATATCCAAAAGGAGAGGCGCCATTATTATTTCTTCATCACCTATATCAACTGCTTTTGTTTTTACATCCTCTTTTATTCTAATGATATTCCCATCTTTTATGGCACAAACAACCGGTTTTTTTTTACCAATTGGAATTCCACAGATCGTAATTGTTTCTTTATGTCTCATCTTTTGTAACTCATTATTTTGTGTTCAGTAATTCTTTATAAAAACGGTAATAAACATGCACTCCTTTTTTGAGTAGAGATAAGTTTTGGTGTTCATTAGGTCCGTGTATGCCGTCATCAGGTAATGCAAAGCCTAACATGATGGAATCTAATCCTAATATTTTCTGTAACCATGCTACCACGGGGACGCTTCCTCCTTCTCTTCGGAATAAAGGAGTTCGCCCAAATTCTTTTGTTAACGCATTGATTGCTGATTGCATGTAGGGTGATTTTAAGTTCATCACAGCGGGAGGAGAACAGGAATGTAATGATAATCTCCATTCAATCTCACGCGGGCAATTTTGTTGCAGAAATTCGCGAAGATATTCTTCTATCTTTTCCGGTTCCTGATCAGGGACTAAACGCATGGAAATTTTTACTCGTGCCTTTGAGGGTAAAACGGTTTTGGCTCCTTCACCCGTAAAACCTCCAATTATCCCATTTACTTCCAATGTAGGTCTTGCTCCAATACGCTCTATAGTGGTATATCCTGCTTCACCATAGAGTTCGGTTATCCCAACGATGTTTTTCCACTCCTCATCGGAATGGGGAATGTGAGATAAAAGAGCCCTCTCCTCATCCGTTAGAGGTTTAACATGCTCATAAAAATGAGGAAGGGTAACTTTTGCATTTTCATCATGCATTTTTGCAATCAATTCACACAATACATGTATAGGATTCCGTATCGTTCCACCATACAAACCACTATGCAAATCCTGCTTAGGCCCCTTTAACTCTAGTTCAAAATAAGCAAGTCCACGAAGACCATAGGTAATGGAAGGAATCTCTGGGGCAAACACTCCCGCATCGCAGTTGATAGCAACATCTGCTTGCAGTAAATCGTTATATTTCATTAGAAAGTCCTGCATAGTTGGGGAGCCGATTTCCTCTTCGCCTTCAATGATATATTTTAAGTGAATAGGAAGAGGGTTATTCTCCAACCATGCTCGTGTTGCAAACATTTGAGCCAGTAATTGGGCTTTCATATCAGAGACCCCCCTGCCATACATACAATCTCCTTTAATAGTCGGCTGGAACGGTTTTGTATCCCATTCATTTTCAGGGTCAACAGGTTGCACATCATAATGTCCATAGATAAGAAGAGTAAGAAGTGGATTATCAGGTTTATATTCTGCAAAAACAAAAGGATGTCCCCCGTTGTCTATTATTTCAACACGATGAAAATTCATCTTGTGAAAGTACTGTTTTAACCATTGTGCGGTTTTTAATACATCACCTTTATGAGCAGGTAATGTAGATATAGATGGGATAGAAACAAATTCTTTTAATTCTTCTATGAAATACTGCCAGTTTTCTTCAATGTAATTAGAAAATTTATCTATTGGAATCACTTTTTAGCCCTTTTTGATAATGTATTTTGAAAAAGATGACAATCAATATTCATAAAAAGGAAACTACGACACCCTCCTTGAATGCCGTAGTCCCTATTATCGTGTGTTTGAAAACAATTTTACAAAACTATTATATCCAATTATATATCGCTGGCATCTAAACCTGTTACGAGCCAATTACCATTTTCATTGGTGAAGACTAATTCGACCGTAGTAGAGCCAAAATTCCCTCTAATATCTATTGGATACACGGTTGCTGTTGCGCCGTCTACTTTAACTTGCATTTTACTTAAATCAACTTCCAGACCATCTAAGTAGCCTACATCAACCGCTTGCTGTAAAAACTCACGAGCACCGGCTTTATCACCCCATTCATAGTGTTCAAATTTTTCAGAAAATACCGCCATGATACCATCTATATTCTTGGCTTTCATGGCTTCTGCAAACTTATTGACCTGTGCAGTTACCGCTTCCTCGGGGGATACTTTCTTAGCTGTTTGACAACCGAAAACGATAAGTGACATACAAACTACCACCATTGCTACTGTGAGCAGAGAAAAATGTTTCTTCATATTTTGCCCTTTCTTAATAAAGTTTGAAGTTTAGTATTTTTATCAAGAGGAAACACTTTAAATTTATATCACTTTTAAGTCTAAATTTCAAATTTTCCTGCATCTACTTTTTGTATTATTGAATCCACCTTTTCCTGAACAAAAGGGATTATTTCATGTAAAAACCATTTGTTCTTCTTTAACCAAAGATGATTCCGAAAAGAGGGATGAGGACAAACAATAACAGGAGGATAATATCTTTTCCATTTTCGAACTGTTTCCGTTAGTGTAGCGGGTAGGTGTTTTCCCAAAAATAATTGATGGGCATACCTTCCCATTAAAAGGATAAGTTCAAAGTGGGAAGTCAATGTTAAAAGTTTATTCCACCATAAGTCAATACATTCCTTTCGTGGGGGTAAGTCTCCCCCCCGAGAATTACGACCCGGATAGCAAAAACCCGTAGGAATAATAGTGAAATAGCGTGTGTCATAGAATTGTTCACGGGATACATTTAACCATGAGCGTAGTTTGTCTCCACTGGGGTCGTTCCATGGTAAACCTGTTTGATGCACTTTTAACCCTGGGGCTTGTCCCACTATAAGTATGGGGGATAAGATATTTCCCACCCGCAAAATAGGACGGGCTCCTAAGGGGAGTTCTTTGTCACAAAACCTGCACTTTTTGATCTCTTGAGCAAGTTTTTTGAGTGTGTTCTCAGGGGTATTCATGTTAACAAAGATATCAATTGAATAAAGCCTCAACGAATGAATTGGGATCGAAGGGTTGCAAATCTTCTACGCATTCCCCTACACCGATTAATTTTATAGGGGTATTCAGTTCTTTCTGAATGCCAAATATCATCCCTCCTTTTGCAGTGCCATCCAATTTAGTAAGAACAATACCGGTGATATTTAGAGCCTCTGTAAAAATGCGAGCCTGTTGTAACGCATTCTGCCCTGTCGTAGCATCCAGTACCAACAAAACTTCATGAGGGGCTTCAGGCATTCTTTTTTTGATTACTCTATAGACTTTTTTTAATTCTTCCATCAGGTTGACTTTGGTATGCAACCTTCCTGCGGTGTCTATGATTACATGATGAGCCTTACGAGCAATTCCCGCATCCACTGCATCATATGCTACAGCGGCTGGATCTGCCCCTTCTTGGTGGCGAATTAAATCGGCACCACTCCGCTGACTCCATATCTCTAATTGTTCACATGCAGCCGCACGAAAAGTGTCTCCCGCAGCGAGAATTACTTTTTTATTATCTTTAACCAACTGCGCTGCTATTTTTCCTGCAGTAGTTGTCTTACCTGAACCATTCACTCCGACAATTAAAGTAACATGTGGAAGGGGATCTGTTTCCCATTTAATTTCATGCTCCCCGGGTTTCAATATTTCTAACATAATCGCTTTGAGCAACGGCACGATTTGTTCCGCTTCGGTGATACCTTGTTTTTTTACCTCTTCCTTCAATCGCTCAATTAAAAACAAAGTTGTATTTACACCCAGGTCGGCTTCTATAAGTAATTCTTCCAATGAATTATAAACATCTTCACTAATTTTTGGATATAAAGAAAAAAGATTTTTTATACCCTCTGTTAATGCACTTCTTGTTTTTTGTAATTTTTGCTTAAGGTTAGAAAAAATCTTAAACATGAATATTCCCTTTGTTTTTATGAAGACTTGATGATTAAAAATATTGAGTGAATGAGAAAATTATAAAGGAGTGAAAAAATTAAGGCAACTTAAAGGCATAAAATCCGAAATTCTCATTAGTCAAATCCGTTCCCCCATATCCCTCATACCTCCCATCATCTCTTTTGGAAACAATTCCAGAAGCGGAGCCTTTTTGTCCGTTCCATTCACATGAAGCTTTATCCCAATACGCTACCAATCTCTGCTCTTGCTTTTGAGCAATACCACGAACCTGGGCACCATTATTCAGTAATGCTGTAAATAAATAATTATCTCCTTTAGATTTTACGAATGCTTTCCCAACAGGAACCATATTTTCTTCTGTGTCACGAATTGCAATTACAAAAAAACCTTCCAGATTTTCTGCATTTATAGGAGTTCTCATCGCACTGTAAATTTGATTGCTTGTCAATACTTGAGCCTTTAAATCTTCAACCATGACGGACAACTGTTTCCCTAATTCTCCTGACCAGGGATTTTCTGTAGAATATTCACTACTACTGACCAACCACAGCATAATATTATCCGCATTGATTCCCGCAATAATAATTAATACTGTTCCAATTACCGCAATAATTCCCAACACAATCTTTCGAGGACTGGGTAATTCTTCTCCACCGGCACGCAATTGTTCTTCTGCTTGAAGACGCAATCTGCGCTGGTCGCGGAGATTATTTCCACAAGTTCTACAAATTAAAGTTCCTTCAGGATTTACTGTTCCACATTGGACACATACTGCATCGGCATCTATTTTTGCACCGGGCGAAACATTATAATCTTGTAGTGTTCTTCTCATGAAATTTATACCTTATACATTTCGCCAAATTGTTTTATTTGCATACATTTTAACCTATTTTATTATTATATATGTGCAGTAATTTTTTCCAATTATATAAAGGTAGTATAATATTTTTATATTTTCCTACTTTTGTCATGTGTTTTTCAATAAAAAGAAAGAATTTTTTATGAAAAAATTTTTTGTGTTCATTTTCGCAACTTTCTGTATTCTATCAAACTCCAACATTTTTTCGGATGATGAACCCACTTATGCGGAACGATTGGGTTGGGAAAAAGGGAGCCGTGTTGTTATTTTTCACATTGATGATGTAGGTTTGTGTCTCGGTGCTAATAAAGCCACTTTTGAGGCTTTTACAAAAGGAGTTGCAACTTCGTGCAGTATTATGATGCCCTGCGGATGGGTTGAGCAATTCAATAAAGAATGGCAAAAAAATCCACACTGGGATGCGGGACTTCACCTTACCTTAACTTCGGAGTGGGACAATTATCGTTGGGGACCTGTGTCCGGCTTTCAGCAAGTTCCTGGGTTAGTAGATGCGTCGGGTTACATGTGGGGTGATGTTAAAAATGTTGTAATGAATGCCTCCCCTGAAGAAGTGGATAAAGAAATTCGTGCTCAACTAGCCCTTGCAGAGAAAATGGGAATGAAGCCCACTCATCTGGATTCTCATATGGGTACGCTATTTGCCGGTCCGAGGTATATAGAAAAATACATCAATTTAGGTATTGAGAAACAGATTCCAGTACTCTTCCCGGGAGGGCACATGCAATATTTACAGACGGAATTACCTATGTCAAAAGAAACTATCTATACATGGGCAAAAAAAGTATGGGAAGGGGGGTTACCTCTGGTAGATGATGTTATAACCTTTACTTACGACTGGAAGACAGAAGATAAATTTGAGCCTATGACAAAAGCCCTTCGTGAGATGAAGCCTGGCATTACAGAAGTTATCTTACACTGTGCTATCCCTACGGAAGAATTTCCATACTTTACCCAATCGTCCGCAACACGGAAGGGAGATTATCTCATCATGCTTAATCCCGAATTTAAGAAATTCTTAGAGAGTGAAAAAATCATATTAACCACATGGCGAGAACTAAAAGAAAGAAGATCTAAAGTGAAATAAAATACTATACGATATGAACTTGTTCTGCTACTTCTTTCTTAAAACGAGGAAAACTCTCTTCATAATTTCGTGTAGAACCGAAGAAGATACTGGAAGAACCCAATATAAAAATATTTCCGCCTAAACGGATCAATTTGGCACAATTTCTTACGGTTACATTCCCATCAATTTCTATCTCAACAGGATACTGATGGTATTGAATTTTACGCGATAAAATCGGAACGCGTTCAAAAGATTGAGGGATTATTTTCTGCCCAGCATAACCCGGGTCAACTACCATTATTAACACACGGTCAACCTCCGGGAGAAGGTATTCTAATTCATCTAAAGGTGTCATCGGATTGATAGCAACACCCGGTGAAATACCTAACTCACGAATTTGTCTTAAAGTCCGATGGGAATGTAAACACGATTCTACATGAACAGTAATACCCGCACACCCTATTTCTGCCAATCGTTGTATATATCGTTCCGGCCGTTCAATCATTAGATGTGCCCAACATGGCAATGAGCAACATTTTTTAGCCAGTGAAATAAAATCAAATCCTAATGTTAAATTAGGGACAAAAGTTCCGTCCATAATATCAAAATGAAGTTCATCAATACCTGCTTTCTGAACTGTACGAAATTCCTCTTCTAAACGACCTAAGTCAAGACACATTACAGACGCACAATATTTTACTTTATCCAAATTTATTGTGTTCTTACTCATATCAAAATACTCTTTTACTACTTATTATGGCTCTTTAGAAATTTTGTTACTTCCTCAAAAAAAGGCATGGAAGGTTGTGCTCCAAATTTTGTGCATGCTAACGCTCCTACCACATTGGCAAAGTCCAGTATCTCATCAATATCTGCCTGTCCCCACGCAAGTGCTAAAGCGGAAGTAAAAGCATCTCCTGCCGCTGTAGTATCTACAACAGGCACTTTATAACCTGGCACATAAACTTCATTAACTCCATCAAAATAATAACAACCTTGTTTCCCTAATTTGAGAACAACGGAGTGAGCACCCATTTGTAATAATCTTTCAGAACACCATCTAAAATCTTTTTTTGTTTTGGGCTTTCTACCCGTTAAAAATTCCGTTTCCGTTTCATTAGGAGAAATTACATCAATATAAGGAAAGATATACTGGGATATTTTACGGGGAGGACCTGCATCCACCACAGTTATTAACCCATTTTTCTTCGCCTGAATAAGAGCTGTTTCGATAGTTTCTGGCAGTAATTCTAACTGCGTCAAGAAAATCTCCCCTGTTATAAATGGGTTCTCTCGCTGTATGACATCTGCTGGTTTTAACTCATGATTAGCACCTGCAATTACTACAATACTGTTTCGCCCGTTTTTATCTACAAAGATTAAAGCGGTTCCTGAAAAAGTTTCATCTGTTTCTTTAATTGTGTCTGTGGGGATACCCTCTTCTTTAAATCTTTCCTTCATACTTTTTCCAAAATGGTCTTTCCCAACACAGCATATCAATTGAACATCTGCGCCTAACCTTGCAAGGGAAACGGCCTGATTGGCTCCTTTGCCCCCATGAACGATGGTTAATGATTCACCCCGAAAAGATTCTCCTTCCTTTGGTAATCGGGGAACTTTCGCTACAATATCTACATTAGCACTACCAACAACAATAATTTTCCGTTTTTGTCTTTTTAATTTTTTTATCAACTTTTCCAACATCTTGGCACTTTCTCTTTAATTATTTGTTCAACCCCCATGCACGTGCAAAGGCTTCAAAAGAACGGTCATAAGTCTTTTCTGCTTCGGGAGGGAAACAACAACCAGGCAATTGCCGTTTTTTAAGATGGTATTGCAGACATTCACAACAGAGTGCATGCCTTGAACAACCCGGATAACTGCATGTGCAAAAGGACTGATTACGCTCTTGATTCTTGCATTCTTGTGCCATATTTCTATCTCCTCTATTCTATGTGATAATTCTTTTTATATATTGCTCTTCATAATATTTCTTAAATTCGCCTTCTTTTATCTTTCGCCACCACCACTCATTCTCCTTATACCATTGCACAGTCTTTTGTATCCCCTCTTCCCAGGATACGAGGGGTTTCCATCCTAATGCACGAAGTTTATCCGAATTCATGGAATATCTTCGGTCATGTCCGGGACGGTCGGGAACCCATTGAATAAACGACTCATCCTTACCTGTGAGTTCCAGTACTTTCCGAGTAATCTCGATATTTTCTTTTTCATATCCCGCAGAAATGTTATAAATTTCCCCCGGCACTCCTTTTCGCAAAACAGTGTCAATTGCCCGGCAATGGTCATCTACATAGAGCCAATCACGAATATTGTGTTCTCCTCCTTTATAGAGGGGGAGTGGCTTATCCTCCATAGCATTAGTAATAAATAAAGGTAAAACTTTTTCCGGATATTGATAGGGTCCGTATGTATTACAACCACGCGTAATCAGGACAGGCAACTTAAAAGATTCGTAGAAGGCTTTTCCTAAAAGTTCTCCCCCCGCTTTAGATGCACTATAAGGATTTCTCGGACAAATCATATCGGTTTCAACAGCAGACCCTACATCTCTACTCCCATACACCTCATCTGTCGAAACTAACAAAACTCTACTTGTATCATTATTCCTGGCACTTAATAAAATTTGATATACACCCTCTACATTCGTTCGAAGAAAATCTTTGGCACCCACCAGACTGCGGTCTACATGCGTTTCTGCTGCAAAGTGTACCACCGCATCACACCCTTTGATGGCGTGTTCCATTACTTCTGCATCTACTATATCACCATGAATAAAAGTGTAACGCTTCGTATCTACCGATTTTAAATTATCTAAATTGCCCGCATAAGTAAGTTTATCCAGATTAACAATATGAATATCAGGGTACCAATCTAACATATTGCGAATAAACGCAGACCCAATAAAACCGGCACCACCTGTAACAAGAATTTTTCCCATCAATTATTTTCCCCTCTCCTATTGATATAATTCAAAAGTGCCTCCTGCCATGTCGGAATTTCCCATTGAATAGTAGCCCTGATTTTGCGATTATCCATTGCCGAATAAGCAGGGCGTTGAGCAGGAGCGATAAATTTTACTCGAGAACACGGAATAATAGGGAGAGATATATTCAAATGTTCAAAACATGTTTTTATCCACTGATACCGCGAACATTCCCCCGTATTGGTTGCGTGATATAAACCATATTTTTGTGTTTCAACAATTTTCATAGTCATCTGGGCAAGGTGTCCTGTATAAGTAGGTGACCCAATTTCATCATCAGAAACTTCTAATTTTTTTGCAGTCTGGGAACGAACGATCATTTTCTCTATAAAATTATTTCCACCAGGTCCATATAGCCATGCCGTTCTCAAAATATAATGCCTCGGATTATAATCGGCTACCGCTTTTTCACCTGCTAACTTCGACCGTCCATAAATGGACAAAGGATTAGGCACATCATCTTCTCGATAGGGTCTTCTCTGCATTCCATCGAAAACATAGTCCGTGCTGTAATAGACCACCGGTGCACCCCATTGATTTGCCACATCCGCAATAAGTCGTGCTCCTACTTCATTTACAAGAAACGCTTTATCAATCTCCTTTTCTGCTAAATCCACATTGGTATATGCAGAGGAATTTATCACCAAATCGGGAGCAGGGTCATCCAATAATTTGTATATTTCCGGAGAGGTTACATCCAACTCAGGCAGGTCATAGCCTACGACCTCGCATTTCGATTGAAACAATTTAACAAGGTCTCTTCCTAATTGACCTTTATGACCAAAAATAACAACCCTTTGCATAAAGACTTCCGTTCGTTAAATTTCAATAAATTTTATCAAAAATCCTATTTGATACGAAAAACATTCCTTTTTTTAATTCTATAAGCAAACCACTAATTTCTGGTTTCCTCTGTTATTTCCCGAGATTTTTCAGGAAAATATTCCATCCGTTCCTGAACACAGCGTAACCACCAGATATTCGTTTTCAATTCGGTCGCCAGGGAAGGTTCTTGAAAATAAAAATCCTCACAGTGTTTTAATGCATTATCATATTCCCCCCGTTCTGTTAACATTTGTATTAATAAAAAACGAGCGATACCTAAATCGGGTTGCTTTTTCAATAATTCTTGTAGCTCTGTAATGGCTGACGAATAGTTTCCTTTTTCAAATGCATCTTTTGCCTTCTTAAACGCATTCGGAACCCCCCACCAGACTTTTCTTCTGACATATTCACTGATAACAGATACTAACGGTGGGAATGGCAAAACACAATATGTCCACCAAATTTTATCTTGAAACGCTCCTGCTATCTGCAATACAAGAAACACGGTAATTCCACAAAATAAAACAAAACTCACCGATAAGCCCATCAATAAAGCCCGACGATAGGGTTTGGAATGAAACCACATCGGACATACCTTCAACGGAACATATCCCTCGACTTCTAATATCTTTTTCAATTCATGTATTCGAGCAACTAAACTTTCCAGTGTTCCTCGAATTTCCGGTTTTACCCAGAACGACATTTTCATCATCCGGGAGCGATGATGAAAAATCAAGCTAACGACTGGATTTAATTTGAAAAATCGGAAAAAACCTACCAACCCTACAATCAACGTGAATAAAAGCAATCCTACTAATGGCACTACCCACAAAAGGTCATAAAGGTAAAATAAAGGTTTGTAGATAAACCATAAACTTATGGGTAAAAATAGAAGAAAGGCTAACATCAAGCCTAAAATACCTTGCCACAACTTTCTATAATTTCTATGATTTCCTTCTTCTATATCCACAACTTCTACAGGAACATACAGTGAATATTTCGACACCCAATTTTCTTTATGAATTATGAGAATGGAACCTTTTAACTCAAGGCAGACTTTGCCCGGTTGATTAACACGGGTTAAGTTTACAGAATATAAAGGAGTTTTCATTTGTTTTCTTTCAACAAGTGTTCTTTTTAATACTTTTCTATATTATACTTTTTTTATAACACGTATGTGGAACGCATATGTTCCTATGAAGGATAAGAACGATGGGAAAAAAACATAAAAAACTTTTTGTTGTTACGGGAAGTACATTAATTTTTTCATCTATTCTAATCACTCTTATGCTTTCATCATGTTATACAGGTTATTTGAAAATAAAAGTAGATAAAGATACCCGTTACTATCGTTTGCATGTTCCTCCCAATTTGGAAGCCCATTCATCGGTTCCTTTACTTCTTGCTTTACATCAATTTAGCGATACCGCAAGAGGAATGGAAAAACTAACACAGTTTAATCAACTTGCAGATAAAGAAAAATTTATTGTCGCTTATCCTCAGGGGAAATGGAGGATATGGAAGACAGATCCATTACCTAATGAAGATACAAAATTTCTGGAAATACTTATTGATGAATTATTATCTAAATACCCTATCAACCCACATAAAATATTTGCTACAGGTGCATCTGCGGGGGGAATGATGATACAAGCATTTAACTGCTATTCAGACCGTTTTGCCAGTATTGCCCCTGTCATGGGAAGTATGACACGAAATTATGCGGAAGAAAGAAAACCGAAGAAGAATATACCTGTTTTGATTATGCATGGGACAAGCGATCCTGTTGTCCCTTATGATGGGGGGGAAACAAATGCAGGTCCCGGCAGACGACCTGTTTTCTTATCGGCGGAGGAAAATGCAGAATGGTGGGCAAAACAATATGGCTGTGCGAGTGAACCCATTATGACCCAACTTCCGGATGCCAATGTCACCGATACATTTTCGATAGAAGTTATTAATTACAACTGCGACCCTCCTGTTTTTCTTTACAAAATAATAGGAGGAGGGCATACCTGGCCTGGAACAAAAAACTTCTATCCCCAATTTATCGTCGGTCCAACCGCTCCCTCACCCAATGCCTCCCAGGTTATCTGGGATTTTTTCAAAAATTTATAAAATAAATCTAATTGAAACTGTAGAGCGTTTTGGTTTAATTTAAAAGGCACACTATTCCCTGTATATATAAAAGAAAGAGTCAACATGATTTCTGCGATTATTCTCTCGGCGGGTAAAGGAGAAGGGGCTTTCCCTTTTTCAGCGGTCCGAAATAAGGTAACATTACCTATATTAGATACATCCCTCATTCGTCGGCTTATTTTACAGATCAAAGAGGTGGGTATTCATAATATAACTATTGTAACAGGCTATCATGAACAAAGTATCCGCCATGCCTTACAGAATATGGATAGTATCTCTTTTGTTAAAATAAAGGAACAAGACACTCCTGCTGATGCAATTCGTTGTGTTTTAAATTCAGTTTCGTCGAATGAAACCATTATTCTCCATGGCGATATAGTAACGACACAGGAAAACATTTCCTCATTTATAAAAACTCACATAGAACAGCAAAATGAAATTTCCCTACTCGCCTCAAATCACACCCCACCCCCTTTACATACCGTCTTTTTAGATACAGATACAAAAGGAAAATTACAAAACTTAATTTTTAATACCTCCCATTCTAATTTATGGTTCTGTGGCGTACTTATAGGGAAAACGAAATCATTGCAAAAATATTTTGATGTAGAGCCCGGAATGATTCGTTCTGTCCCACTGGGAGCCATGCCTAACCCTGAAGGGAATCTTATTTCCACCATAGATATGATGTTAGAAAACCATTGTGAAGTGTCCTGTATCAATGCAGAAGACTTTATAATTGATGTCGACCACCCCTGGGATTTATTAGAAGCGAATCAAAAAGCATTATCCGATATATTCAAAAAAATGGAACGACCTATCATAGAGCATTCTGCTTTTATTAGTGATGGAGCCGATATTTCTTCTGAAGCAAAGTTATGGATACACGAGGGTGGAAGAATAGAAAAAGGAACTATAATCAAAGGGAACCTTATTGTAGGTAAAAATAGTCATATAAGTTGCGGAGCTATTCTTGAGAAAAACATCTTTGTAAACCCAAATACCCGCATTTCAGAATATGCCAAAGTTCATAATAATTCCGTCATTGGTGAACATAATTTCATATTACACAATGCAGAGTTTTATGGCCTTACATTAGATACTGTTTTTATGGTCCATTCCTGCTGTATATCAGGTGTGATAGGTTCACATGTAGATATAGGAGCGGGGACCGTTAGTGCCACATGGCGTTTTGATAATAAAATAAGGGAAATTCAATGCAAATTACGGAAAGAAGTTCCTCCTTATCATGGAAATTTGACATACCTCGGCGATTATTGTCGAACGGGCATCAATGTAATGTTTATGCCCGGAGTGCGTGTAGGTCCGTATTCATGTATCGGTCCCAATGTCATTGTTAATAACGACATTGAACCTTATTCCCTTGTAATCCAGCAACAACAATTAGAGATTAAACCTTGGGGACCTGATAGGTATCCCTGAACCAATATAAAGAAATAAAGGAAACAACAATGGAACAAAAAAGCCTCCGCGGTATTATTTGCGCTAATTTAACCCCCTTTACTAAAGGCGGAAAAGAAATTGACCATCCTAAATTACATAAACTTATCCAGTTCCTTCAGGGAAAGGGTGTGCATGGATTATTTGTTGGTGGCACAACAGGTGAAGGCCTTGTAATGTCTATCGAAGAAAGAAAGGAATTATTAGAAAGTGTCTTAAGATGTGCCAATAAAAAAATTGCAGTTATTGCACATACAGGGACATTGGATTTGCGTTCCACAATAGAACTCACTGCTCATGCTGTAGAGAATAAGGTTTATGCTGTAGGGATTGTTGCTCCAGGATATTATTATTACGATGAAGAGGCTTTATTCAAATATTTTTCTAATATTGCATCTGAATTCCCTAATTGCTCTATACTGCTTTACAACATTCCGTCCTGTGCGCGAAATTTTCTCCCTAATTCCTTAATCATCAAATTAGCACAAAAACATAAAAATATTGTAGGTATTAAAGACAGCACCGGAAATATGGTAAACCTTTCCGAACTTTTAATTCAGAAACCCACATCTTTTGCGGTAATAAATGGTGTAGATGAGTATGGCTATCAGGCTTTCTTAGCAGGTGTTCAGGCAGCCGTTTCAGGCACTGCTAATGTTGCTCCTGAAATATATCTGGGTGTGTATGAAAACGCTATGAAACGCAAACTACCCGAGGCGTGGATTTATCAATCTCAATTAATAAAACTTTGTCAGGTCCTGCAATATGGTAGAAACCTGGCTATATTCAAACAAGCACTAAAATTAAGAGGTATAGATACAGGGTTCGTGCGTCCTCCTCACCGCGAACTGACCAAACAGGAAATGCAATTGTTAGAAAAAACAATGAAAACCCTCAACCTCATTTAATCTTTAACAAAGGAAAATAGATAATTTTGTTCGATTGATGAAAACAGATATCCTAAAATTTCTGATAAATCTTTAATAGAAATTGTAGGAACAGTTAAAATTTTCTAAAGAATTATTACTTTACATCCCTGTAAAATATCCCGGCGGTTTCACATCATATAACTACTCTATTTCCTCTTTCTTTTCTATAATACTTTCTATAAAATGGAGTAAGATTACACCCATTCCCACTAACATACACACGAGGAAAAGGACCAGGAATGTATATTTCGACGGAAGAAGTGAGGTTATAAATGCAAGAAAACCCATACATATTGAAAAATAATACAATGAAAAAACAACCTGCCGTTGTGATAGTCCTAACTTAAGCAAACGATGATGAAGGTGGTCGCGGTCCGGCATAAAAAATTCACCCCGCGTGGCTCTTTGTATCCTGCGAAGGAAACTTAAAAAGGTATCTAAAAACGGAACGGCAAGCACTACCATCGGTACTGTTAAAGCGACAATAGTAACTCCTTTTTTTCGTTCTACCAGCGTCGCACAACCTAATACAAAACCTAAAAACAAGGCTCCGGTGTCCCCCATAAAAACTGAAGCAGGATGGGAATTATATACCAGAAAAGCGAGCGTGCAACCTAACAAAATACTCATTACTAAACAACTAAAAATTTGACCATTATAATAGGATATAGCAAAAATCGTTGCTGAACAAATAGCAACCTGACCGCTGGCGAGTCCGTCCAGACCATCGGAAAAATTGATGGCATTCATTACACCGACTATCCATAAAGGGGTTATCATCAAAGCAAGCCAGCCCACATCCCACACACCTCCTAAGGGATGGGCTATCGTTGTTGATTTGAAACCCCAATAATAGAGCAGAACCCCTAAAAATAACTCAAATATCAATTTTCTACTCGCAGGAATGGATATTAAATCATCCAACAACCCCATTAGCACAATCAGTGTCCCTACAACTGCAATAATGGTAAGTTTCTCATCAAAAAATTGAGGATACATCCATTCAATAAAACAACAAGCAACCAAAAAAGAGATGTAAAAAGCCATACCCCCTAAATAAGGAATGGGCTTCTTATGCACTTTTCGCTTCTGGTCGGGCATATCTACTACACCTAATTTGATGGCAATCCAACGGAAGACAGGAACCAGTAATAAAGTAGTGACAAATGAAACAAACCAAACCGCTATATAAGACCACTCTTGATATTTCATGGCTTATTTCCCCCTTTCATCACACCACAAACAGCAAGTGGAATTCGTTTTTTAGAGGGGTCATACTCTGCCCAGTTTTGAGGGGCTGTGCCGTTGTTAGCTCCTTTTACACCAATACCCGCGAAAGCATATCCGTAACCAAATAATTTAAGTTCCCTACGAACATACGTTCTTTTCGCAAAGCCAAAAGATAAAAGGGTGTGCTCTAATTCCTCAGTCATGTTCTCTGAAGCCTCATCTGCCACTGCAAAGATACCTATATATCCATCAGGTACTTCCTCCAAAAAACGAGTCATCTTTACCGCTTCAGTATAGCTATCCCAAATATCAAAACGGTCAGAACGATATATCTTACAGGGAGGAGGAGTTAAAATAAGCACATAAAAACCTCTACGATGTCCTCCAAAATTTCTACCTTGAAACCATATTTGTGCTCCACTTCCTTCTTCACTCCCTTCGCTAATGACAATTACATCATCGTCAATCGAAGCTCCTGTTTTGCCTATAGTGGAATGAAATGAAAAAACTCCTCCCGCGTAATACAAAAAATTCAAGATTTGTTTTTCTGACAAATTTTCAGTTTGCATACATTTTAATGTACTTCGAGTTAACAATTTCCAAGATGATAAAACACTTGATTTCGTGGTTTTTGACAAAGAAGGAAATAAGACCTCATCAGAACTCAATACCGCGTTGTCAAACTGCACAGTTTCAGAATAGTTACACTTTTCAAGAAGCATCGTGATTTTATATTTTTTCTCTAACTCATTGTATATATTCTTCTCAAGTTTATCCTTTCTTATTTTCATCAAAAAAACTAAAGTTTCAGAAGGAACAGGACGAAAGGTGTCCATGCCAAACTCAATTTCTCGTAGCGCTTTCTCTTTATCTCCTTCCTGGAAATAATACTCAGCTCGTATTAAATAATTCCGTGGTTCGTTAAATTCTTGATAATCAGAAATGTAAGTGTGAGAAACCCAAAATACAAAAAAACTAACAATAACAATACCCCATAAAATTACCACCTTTATTCTCGGATTATCAATATTCATAAGAAATTGAAAACAAATTGTCCTTTTTCATGTCTATATTTAGAGATGTTATGTAACAAATAAACAATTTAACTTTATTATCATGATAAAACAAATATAGTTTGTTTTGAAAACGGTATCCTTTTCTATTAAACGGATACCGTTTTCCACTAAACATATTCTAACACACCTTTTATTTTAACAATGCAAACAATTTATAATCTTTATATATAAATAAAAGAAAGAGGAATTATTATGACAAGAATAACTGAGAAATTGTTCGTTTCCCGCTTTCATATTTTTATTTTATTATCTATTGTCGCTTTTCTAACATCTTATTCTGCTTTTTCACAGGATACGAATGAAACAAAAGCACTACCTACACCAAGTCAAATTAGCGAACAGAATGCAACCGATGATACATCCTCCGCAGGAATAGAACTAAATTTGCAAAAAGAAATTTCCGTGGATTTAATTGACCTCGATGCTCTTCGCAAAGTCACAGAAGAACGGCGCGGTCCCAACGCAGTATTGCGTATGTCTTTACAGGAATGTATCGAAACTGCATTGAAGCAAAACACAGATATTATTGTGAGTGGGTTGGAACCTCGAAAAGCACAAGCAGACCAGCTTACAGCGAGTGGAATGTTTGACCCTTTCTTACAAACTTCTTTACAACATAGTTATGCATCCATCCTTGCCAGCCAACAAATTCGAGCGTATGCAAGGATAAACAGTTTCGAGACTAAACAAACTACTCTTGAATCAAGTGTAGGGGGAAAATTGAAATTAGGAACACAATATGCTGTAACTTTTAACACCAATATTGAAGAGACTTCCTTTTCAAATTTTTTGAAAGACTATAGTGGACAACTTTTATTCACACTTACCCAGCCCCTCCTGAGAGGCTTCGGAATCAAGGTAAATACTACACGATTAGAAATGGCAAGGAAATCTGAAAAGATTGGGGAAAGTCAATTAAAAATGACCGTGATGAATACCGTAACGGAGATTATCAAGGCATACTGGGATTTAGTTGGAGCAATGGAAAATGTAAAAGTGCGTGAAGAAGCATTAGCAAATGCGGAAAGACTCCTATCCATAAGCGAAAAACGGAGAGAAATTGGAACCGCCGCCGACATAGAAGTCTTACAAGCAAAAGCAGGCGTTGCAACAAGACAAAGTGAATTGGTCGCCGCACAGGCACAATTGGAAACGGCTTCGGACTTGCTAAAAAATCTGCTCATGTTGAGAGATGAAAACATGTTCTCTAAAGTTCTTATTGTTCCCACAGACCGTCCCCATAGTTTCGAAAATGAAAACTTTGACCTTTCCCAATTAGCACCAGATCTTGACCAATCCATAGAAAAAGCACTAAAAAACCGTCCTGAAATTGCTATGGCAGATTTACAAATAGACATAGCAGACCTCCAACTATTACAAGCAAGAAATGAAATGTTACCTCAGGTAGATATTATCGGAAGTTATGGCCAAGGAGGACGTGACCGTTCTCTTGCAAAAATGTTTTATGGCATTCGGGATGATGATGAGACTTATTACACCTATGGAATAAAAGCAACAATTCCTCTCGGAAACCGTGCCGGCCGTGGAGCATTCCAGAGAGCACGCCTTACTAAACGAGAAATGGAAGAACGCAAGAAGAAAATTGAACAAGCCATTATGATGGGTGTTCATATTGCTGTTCGAAATGTAGAGACTAACCGTATTCTGGTAGAAAGCAATCGACAAGCACGAAAGTTACAGGAAGCCAATGTCATTGCAGAAGAAAAGCGTCTTCGTTTAGGTGTAAGCACGAGTTGGCGCGTGTTGCAGGTGCAAACCGATTATACCATGGCAAAAACGATGGAACTTCAGGCCCAAATCTCTTATGAAAAAGCTCTCATTGACCTATATCTCGCAGAAGGTTCCCTATTGGATAATCTTGAAATTGAAGTAAAACTGCCCGAAGTAGAACCTCCGGTGACTTATGGAGAAAGTATTATACCTCGTTGGGAATAATATCCACTCCCCTTTAAAAATTCACCCCTCGTTATTTTCTTCCTCATCATCGTGCGTAATAATATTTTTACTCGTCAGCACTCTATAAAAGCAATAAATATTTAATCCTGTAATAATTACCCATACAGTAAACATATATAAATACGAATACCATGTCATCATGATAAAGCGTCCTCAATCGTTTTTATATCATCTGAATTTTCAGACTTAGTATCTTCCTCATCTTCAAAGAATTTTGGATGCGTTTGCCAGGCATACCAGACACCCCACATTAAAAAAGAAGCCATCAAAAGAATCATTATTCTCGCTAACCAAATATAGGGGACATCTTCGCTTGCTACATTTTTCATAGTTATTTTTTCAAGCAAACCGTCATAACAGAACCACACAACAAGTCCCACAGCAAAAACAGGGGTAACATATTTCATAATGTAATAATATATTCGCGGTATTTTCAGTTCCGCTCCTAAATGAAGTTCTTCCCAGCCTTTATCTACACCGAATATCCATGAAAAAACGACCGTCTCTATCGCCACAAAAAGCACTAAACCAAAAGTGCCCATCCAGTAGTCCAACTCATCCAGAACTTTATGATGCTGAAATAAAATTACAGGTTGCATCATTATAAATGCAAAAAATGCTACAAGAAGAACACCCACTCTTCGGTCAATTTGCAGTTCATCCTCTAAAAATACGAGTAGGGGGGTAAACATTGCCATACTGGATGTAAGCCCTGCAAGAAAAAGCAGGAAAAACCACATAACCCCAAAAATTTCACCATACGGAATTTGCTCAAATATAAGGGGTAAAGCATAAAAACCAATCGCAAAGGTTCCATCCATTGCTACAATCTCTCTTGCTCTCTCCACCCCAAAAAAAATGACCGCAGCAGGAATAACAATGGAGCCACCTAACACGACCTCGACAAATTCATTCGTTGCACATGCAGTAAGTCCATTCAAAGTAAGGTCATGTTTCTTCTTTAAATAACTTGCATAGGTATGCACCATCCCTAAACCAACACTCAGCGTGAAAAAAATCTGCCCTGTTGCCGCAATCCAGACATGAGGTCGCATCAATGTTTGAAAATCCTGTGGACTTAATCGCCAGATTTGGGCTAATCCATGGCTAACAGTTTGATTCTCGCCCCGCGGGGGTAATGTTAACACACGTACCGCTAATATCATCCCCAATACTATCAAAACCGGCATGCAATATTTCGCAACAATTTCAATACCCTTAGCAATTCCCCTTCCTAAAACAAAAATATTAATCAAAAATGCAATAATAAAAAAGCTATAGGAAACACTACTAAAACTAATAAGTCCTGCATTTGCGGTGCCCACATACGAGCCAAAAGATGCTTTCATCTCTTCATAGGTATGTTTCCCCCGAAGCATCCCCGTTGCCATTTGCCATGCATAACCCAATGCCCACGATTCAATGTAAATATAGTAAACACCCACCATTGCTGGAAGAAGTATCCCAAAGATACCCAAATATTTTGAAATGGGATGTTTCCATAGACGATAGAACATTCCGGGGGTTGTCCCATGTTTATATGCACCCCCTCTTCTACCAATACTCCATTCTATCCATGCTAACGGAATACCAATCAAAATAAGTGCTAAAAAATAGGGAACCATAAATGCCCCACCATACGGTGCTGCCTGACCTGGAAAACGGAGAAAATTGCCCAATCCAACCGCGTTACCCGCCATCGCCATAATAAGACCAAAACGACTCCCCCAACCTAACTCTTTTACTGGACCACGACGCATTTTTCAGTTTCCCTCGTGTGTTGAGTATTATGAATAATCAATTATACACTATTAAATAAATGTTTTTGCAAAACTGCTATAAAAGAAGGCAAAACGATGGAGAAAAAACATTCATTAGGACTTTTCATCTTCCGAAGAGATTTAAGAATTGAAGATAATACCGCTTTTATATACGCATCAAAACTGTGTCAAAAGATTTTACCTTGTTTTATTTTCGACCCTCGACAGGTAGAAAACAACCCCTATCGGAGTAATTTCGCTGTTCAATTTATGAAAGAAAGTATTGAAGATTTACAAAAACAACTGGCAAATAGAGGTGGAAAATTATATTTATTTTATGGCAAACCCAATGAAATTATGCAAAAAACATTAATAACAACCCACTTTGATGCATTATTTATCAATAGAGATTATACCCCCTTCGCAAAAAAACGCGATGAGGATATAAAAACATTTTGTATGATTAATAACATCACGTTTTATTCGTTAGATGATGTACTTTTAATCACACCAGAACACATTCTTCGTGAAGATAATACTCCAACAACCGTTTTTTCACGATTCTATAAAAAGGCAATAACAATACCTGTCACAAAGCCACTTCAACCGAATGAACCGCACTTTTATCAAGGAAATATTTCAGAACACATACATGAAATTTCTTCTTTGCCTTTTTTCCCTCCCCAAAATGAGAAAGCTCGATTAAAAGGCGGTCGCACAGAAGGACTAAAATGGCTAAAGAGGGCTTGTGAATTAGAGGATTATAAAAATCAACGAGATATATTAGAAAAAGAAAAAAACACTTTTTTGTCACCTTACTTAAAATTTGGATGTTTATCGCCACGAGAAGTGTTCCATAAGATAAAAAGTAATAATCCCGACCCAGAACCAATTTTACGACAGTTATACTGGCGAGATTTTTTCACGCTTATCGCTTTTTACTTCCCGCATGTATTCGGAAAACCATTTAATAAATCTTTTCAAAAAGTATGGTGGAGCAAAGAGAAAAATACTTTTAGGTTATGGACAGAAGGTTTGACAGGTTTTCCTATTGTGGATGCTGGAATGAGAGAACTTAATACGACAGGATGGTTACATAATCGCGCAAGATTGATTGTCGGTTCTTTCCTGACAAAAGATCTGCATATAGACTGGCAATGGGGAGAACGGTATTTTGCAACAAAACTAATTGACTATGACCCATCGGTAAACAACGGCAATTGGCAATGGGTCGCAGGAACAGGCTGTGATGCACAACCCTATTTTCGTATTTTTAACCCCTGGCTTCAATCCAAAAAATTCGACCCTAACGCAAAATACATAAAAAGGTGGCTCCCCGAACTACAATATATTCCTCCGGATCACTTACATCAATGGGACACTTTTTACAAAGACTATCCTCAAATAAATTATCCCCCTCCTATTATAAATCACCACGAAGAAGCCGAACGCTCTAAATTTCTATTTAACAATGCTAAACAAACAGGATAGTAAAAAAACATTTATCTACAAATGCTCCGAAGGGATTGGGTATAAATTATGATGTTGAAGACAATTATATAATCATCTCAACATAATTATTAAGGAATTATACAATGAATAAAAAAATTAGGTTTCACATTAATTGAACTATTAGTTGTTATTGCCATAATTGGTATTCTCACAGCCATACGTTTGCCTGCTTTGGCTCGAGCCCGTGAATCAACCCGCCGTTCCTCTTGCCAGAATAACCTGAAACAAATGGGACTCGTATTAAATTTAAAATGTATGCCAATGAAGCACCCGGTGGTAACTTTCCCCCTGTCCAGATGAGAGATTATCCTGTAACAACTATAAAGCCCCAATTTTCATTAGCCCTGATATTATGTCCATTTATCCAGAATATTTGAACGATGCAAAAGTGCTTGTATGCCCTTCAGGTACAGATAATAAAATTTTCTTTAGAGACGAGTGTGTTTTTAATGGCCCAACAGGCAGTAAAATTGCAACTAAATATCCAGATGTTCCTCCCTTTAATTATTGGCCCTATGAGTAAGCGGGACATAGTTATGCATTACTTGGGATGGGTGGATGATAAATTTGACGAGGGTCCGACTGCTCCACATATTTCAGTCGTAGCAAGTCAAATGGGTGTGTACGTTCTGCAGGAACAAAAGCACCCAAGCAAATTTTTGAACATTGGGTAAATAAGTTAGTCAATTGGTACCTACTCAATACTATGATATATTCTGCTAGTCAACCTGATGATGATGCGACAGTAAGCCCAGGATTTAGAAATGCAGGCGGTTCAACGACATATCGTCTACGCGAAGGGATAGAACGATTTCTCATTACGGATATTAATAATCCTGCGGAATCCGCAAAGGCACAAAGTTCTATTTTTATTATGTTAGATAACTACAGTTCGTTAGCCAGTAAATTCAATTATATTCTATGTGCTTCTAATGTTTTATTCATGGATGGACATGTCCAATTTATAAATCTGTCCGAACCGGTTAGCCCGTTTTACTATTATTTTGGGCATCATTCAAAAGGGGGATGTATAAATAGGTGCGATAAATTAAACCCATTAACGGATAAACTGAAATAAAAAAGGTTTATCCGTTTTTTCTTTTAAAAATATATTGACAAAGGTATATTAATAACTTATAATAAAAATAGAATAATTATTACAAAAAGTAGAATCTATCAAAATATAACTAGTAATAAGATTGAATATAAATAAAAAAATTTTAAATGAAACAAAAGTATTGGAGAAAAAACTATGAGAAACAAAGGGTTTACTCTTATTGAATTGTTAGTGGTTATTGCTATTATTGGTATTCTCGCCGCTATCCTCTTACCTGCATTAGCTCGTGCGCGTGAAGCAGCCCGCCGTTCCTCTTGCCAGAATAAC
>CALLRP010000036.1 GCA_938014335.1 uncultured bacterium | reverse complement strand
CCACGGTTATATAATGAGTCTGCCATTTCATAACCTCTACCGCCTAAGGTCTGAAGCAACTCATCCATCCCTTTCCAACCCATTTCGGTCGCAAAATATTTTGCTGCAGCCGCTTCTAACCGTATATCCGCATTCTTCTTGTCAGCAAAAGAACAAGTAATAAATACCATTGCTTGTGTGGCAAATGTATTCGCTGTAAAATCAGCAATTTTTTTGGCAATCTCTTGATGTTGACCAATAGGTCTTCCCCATTGAACACGATTTTTTGCCCACCATTCCGCATCTTCTAAGAGTCTTTTTGCCGCACCTACTCCTGCTGATGGAACACCTAAACGACCTGTATTAAGTGTGGTTAAAGCAATTTTTAACCCCATACCGGGCTTACCAATAATATTTTCTGTAGGGACCTTAACATTATTGAACCTTAACATACCATTGGAAAGACCTTTAAGTCCCATAAATTTGCAACGTGTAACCACTTCAACACCAGGCCAGTTCGTCTCAACGATAAATGCGGTAATCTGGGGAATCTCACGACCGTTTTTAATCTTTGGCGGAGTTTTTGCCATTACAACAATTACATCCGCATCAGGACCGTTGGTTGTCCACAATTTTACACCGTTCAGTAAATAATAAGAGCCATCCGGAGAGGGTGTAGCTGTTGTTTTCATTTGTGCTGGGTCAGAACCAACCTCTGGTTCCGTCAGAGCAAAAGCAGAAATTTCACCTTTGGCTACCCGTGGTAGGTATTTTTTCTTTTGTTCCTCTGTACCAAATGTACGAAGTGGCTCAGGAACACCAATACTCTGGTGAGCGGAAAGCCATGTAATTGTGCTCTGGCAATAGCTACCAATAAAAGAAAGAATACGAGCATAATTTGTAACGGATAAACCTAAACCACCATATTCAGGCTTTATCTTCATGCCAAACAAACCCATCTCTTTCATTTTTTCCAATGCCTCTTGTGGATAGACGCCCGTCTTATCAATTTCGACAGGGTCTACATATTGGTCAAGCAGGTCTCTAATCTTTTCAATTAGTTCATCACCTTTCTTTTTATCCTCTTCAGATTGTGCAGGATAGGGATGTAATAAATCCCACCTAAAATTACCGCGGAACATCTCTGCTGTGAAACTTGGAAATTGCCATTCTGTTTCACGCGCCTCTTCTGCGAGTTCCATTGCTGCATCTTTTGCTTTTAAATCCTCTTTTGTAGCCATAGGTTTTACCCTCATCTTAGTTAAGATTTTCAATTGTTTTTATATACTTAATGATAAGTAAATAATAATTTACCATCATTTATACATAATTGTCAAAACAAAAATCAACTAATCTTTGAAATATGTTAAACTCTATACAAAATTTATTATTATCTATAATTACACGATATATAATATATACAACCTGTTTTATTTTACTCTTCAATAAAATCTTCTCAATTATGTAACAAAATTAATCTATAATCCATCTAATATAAATGCAATTGTTATAACTTTCGTATATTTAAATGGTGCTATATAAATTATCGAAAAATATTACAAGATGAATATATGCAAAAAAATATGTTAAAATTATATCTCAATTATATCTCATTCTTGGACCGGAAACGAATTTGGTCAAATTACTTAAAAATATCAACCTAAAAATTTAGAAGGAGTTTATTATGAATTACACTCACAAAATGTATTATGTATTTTCATTAATCGGTATATTTGTTTTTTGCCTACTGGCATCACCTACTATTTTTTCTGATGATACTCCGCCCGCAGGTAAAACAGAATTAAAATTAGAACTTCCTGAACCCTTCTTTGGCGGAACACCCATTGACTATTACAGCCCTAATTTAGAAGAAGAAGACTATAAAGACCGTCCGCCTTACTATGTTCCCGAAGGTGTAACACTTGTTTCTAAAGACAAACCCGTTACAAGTAGTGTTCCTCCAACTCGTGGGCAATTAAAACAAATTACAGATGGTGATAAAGACTACGGCAAAAAAAGCGTCGTAGAACTTCCATCCGGCTTACAATGGGTTCAGATTGAACTCGATAAAGAATATACTATCTATGCTATTGTTGTATGGCATTTCCATGAAGGCAAACGTGTATATAAAGATTTTATCGTAACTGTTGGAAATGACCCTGAATTCAAAGATGGGGGAAAACAAGTTTATAATAACGACTATGATAATTCCGCTGGTTTGGGGATTGGAAAAGATAAGGAATTTATCGAAAACAATAAAGGAAGACTCATTGGAATTGACGAAGGCGTCAAAGGTAAGTATGTTCGTTTATATAGCAACGGCAATTCTTACAATGATATGAATCATTATATTGAAGTAGAAGTTTATGGGAAATAATTGATACTTGTTTGTATAATTTCAAACGCCACCTTTAACTCAATAAAAGTGGCGTTTTTTTTATATATTAAAAATTTGCCTTTTAAAAACTGGTTCTCCATAATAAAACAAAAACTCCATATATGCTTAAAAAACAATTTTCTAAATATTTTTTCTTTCTTATTTATCTCCTATTTTTATTTGTTGTTCTTATCAGCCGTTTCTATGGAATTTCCATTCGTCCCATGCATTGTGATGAAGCAAATCAAGCATATAAAACGGGAATATTATTGGAAAAAGGTATTTATAAATACGACCCACATGAACATCATGGTCCTCTTCTTTATTATTCGACGTTACCCGTCTTTTATTTTTGTAAAGTCACACATTTCAAAGATACCACTGAAACAATGTTCCGTTCTATCCCTGTTTTTTTTAGTCTATTGCTCTTCTTATCTATTCTGACTTTAAAAAAGTATATTGGGAATCCTGCCTTTCTTGTTTCTTCTTTACTACTTGCGGTATCTCACGCCTTCTTTTTTTATAGTCGGTATTATGTCCATGAAATTGCTTTTGTTCTTTTCTCTTCGATATTTATATTTTCTCTGTGGTCCTATATAAACCAACAAAATATATTATCTATAATTGTCGCAGGGGTTAGTTTATCTCTTGCATTTGCCACCAAAGAAACCACATTAATTGTTCTTTTTGCAACTTCTCTCTCAGTAATAATAACTTTTTTTTATTTATTCAAAACTTCTCAATTTGTTGGGACATATTCAATTCTTACAATATATCCTGTCACATTGTGGAAAACCTATAAGTACATCTCGCTCTTTTTTATATCATTTTTTATTCCATGGCTTTTGTTATTCTCTTCATTTTTCAAGAACCCCCAAGGATTACTGGACTTCTTCAGGGCTTATCAAACTTATCTTTTTAGAGCATGTGGAGAAGGCTCTTCTGGAATTCACGATAAACCCTGGTGGTATTATTTGCAAATACTAACTTACTTTAATAAAACTGTAGGACCTATATGGTCAGAGGGATTTATAATTCTTTTATGTTGTATCGGGATAATGAGTTCTTTATATCTCATAATTCAAATTTTTATTCAAAAAAAGTGTAGTGAAAAAGAACGAAAATTATCCGCTCTCTATATTTTTTTATTCTTTTCTTTTTTTATAACTTTTTTAATATTCTCTCTCATTCCTTACAAAACTCCATGGAATATCCTTTTTCCACTTCTGGGGATGATTATTTTTGCAGGTATCGGTTTTCAGTTCCTCTGGCAAAAATTTCATAGAATTTGGGCTCGGATTATACTATTGATTTTCTTAACTGTTGGAACATACCATTTGTCCAACCAAACATATCAGGGTAATTTCATCTACTATGCTGACATTTCCAATCCTTATGTTTACGCACATACAAGTTCTTCCCTTGTAAAAATGATAGACCGTATATACCAACTATCCGATATACTCAGTAAAAATAATAAGGAGATTATTGTTTTTGTGATAGACCCCACTAACGATTACTGGCCTATCCCATGGTATCTACGGAAAATTGATAAGAAAGGCTTTTGGTCTAAAACTCCATCCGATATAGATACCGTTCCCTTTTGGATTGTTTCTCCAGAACTATCTCATGAGTTTGAAAAGGTAATAAATGGCAAACCCTATATGAAAGAGGTATATACAATTCGCCCTGGCGTTTTTCGCTATCTTTATATTGAACAGTCGCTCTGGGATAAATTTATCGAAAATCAGTGTGCTCAAAAAAAATAGTAAAATTTATGAAGCAATCCATTGACGGAGTGTCATTTTATCTATTTTCCCATTTGCTAACATAGGTAAAACAGGGCGGACATCAAATCGTCTTGGGACCTTGAACCCTGCTAAATGGCGTCTGCAATAATCTCTTAAATCATTTTCTTTAACGGTGGCTCCGGGCTTAGGAACAATAAAGGCATGACCCACTTCTCCATACAGGCTATCGGGGACACCTATTACAGCGGACATTAAAACAGAGGGATGCATTTCAAGCACATCTTCTATTTCTTTTGGGAAAACATTTTCCCCCCCTGTTTTATACATTTCCGATTTACGCCCACATACAAATAAATAACCCTGTTCATTTACCCATCCCAAATCGGAGGTATATAACCAGCCATTGTTATCCTTAACTAAAGAAGTAGCAATCGGGTTATTTAAATATTCTTTCATTACCACAGGACCTCGAAAAGCAATTTCCCCTATTTTACCCTGAGGCACCTCTTTCCGTTCTTCATCAACAATCTTAACTTCATACGGTGGAACAATCCGTCCTGTTGAACTAAACAAAAGTTCTACAGGGTCATCTGGGGTAGCAAAAGTAGTAAAACCGCAGACTTCTGTTGAACCATAACCTGTAAGTAAAAGGAAATTATATTTTTTTGCTAAATCCGACAAAACACGCACCATGCGTTCATTTGCTGAGTATGCTCCCCACACCATCACTCTCATCGAACTCCAATCCATTGAACGGAACTTCGCTGTACTCATCTGCATTAAATACATTGCCGGAACCTGTCCCAAATGAGAGATTCTCTCTTTTTCTATTTCAATTAAAGAACCTTCGGGTAAGAAACGGTCCATCAGAACAATGGTTGCTCCACTATATATAGCTGTATAACCCATTTCAACATCTGCAGCAACATGGTTAATTGGAAAATGAAGTAAAATACGACTATCAGAGTCCCAAAACATATATTTGCTTTCTACCATAGCACTTGTCATCACTGCTCGATGTGTATGTAAAACCCCCTTAGGTTTACCTGTTGAACCCGATGTATACATTAATAAAACTTCGTCATTTTCGTTAACTTCCGGGATTCTTTTTTCTAATAGTTTTTTTGAATTTTCATTTCTGCGATATAAAAATTCATTAAATTCTATAAGCCCACTTCCTTTTGGGTCACCAATAATAATGACTTCATGCAAGAATGGGAACTTTTCCTTAAAATCAAGTATCATTTCCAGCAAATCAATATTCATATAGTGGTCCAAAGCGAGAAGCACCTTAGGTTGAGAATCGGATAGAAAATAGAAAATCTCATCTTTTGAAAATTTAGGAGAAATGCCCTGCCATATAGCACCTACCTTGGATGCTGCCATAAATGAGGTTATAAATTCAGGACAAGCCATGGATAGCAAAGCAACACGATCTCCTTTTTCTACCCCTAAAGTAACAAAAGCCTCCGCCAATAAATCCACTTTCTCTTTAACTTGTTTCCATGTAAGTCGAATATCTCCAAAAACAACTGCCTCACTTTCCGGTTTTACACTTGCCCAGTAATCTACACTATGCCATAGCAGTTTTCTTTCCTCACTTTTCATTTTAATTTTATCCTCCTATAAATTTATTGTTATTAAAATTTGAGTGCTACCCTCCAAAAATAACTATGCCATTTTTTATAGCATAATCATTTCTTGGTGTTTTTATTTCAAAATACAATTTATTATTATTTTCATTACTTTCCTCTTCAAAAACTCTTATCTTTAATATATCCCCACCATAAACAAAGGACGAGAAACGGGCAAATAAATATTCAATTTTCTTTTGAGGAGGAGCAAAACCGTGTTCAAATATCCTCCGAATACCTTGTGATAATGTCGCAGTACCCTGGTATACGGGAGATGATAATCCAACTTTTTGAGAGAATGCCCACGAAGTATGTATAGGGAAATGAATATCACTACACGCATCATAAATAAGCGGGTCTATCTTCTGAATAAAAATATCCTCTTCCCATAAAGTCTTTTGACCTTTTTTATCAATCTTCACATCTCTAAAAAACAATTCTTTACCTTTTCCTTCATCTTCACAAGGAATATCTCTTAACAAGGCTCCTAACCCTTCAACAAAAATAATTTCATTCTTATTATTTTTTGCTGTGTAATCTATCCAGAATAAGGTCCCTGATAAATGAGGAACAATTGCTTTTACCTCACCTTGAATTTGTAGGGTCTCTCCCGCATAAAGGGGCTTATACCAATGGATTTCTTCTAAATAATGAACTTGTCTCTCCAAGACATCCAGAGGGAAGCCCGCCGTGTCCCAATATTCTTCAAAATGAGAAGAAATTTTCCATGTTAATGCCACTGCATACATCGGATGTACTAACAGAGGATGAACACGGTCATCATAAAAAATAGGGTTTGTTTCATATATTCCGGCAGAATATCTCATTGCATCACGGGAAGAAATTTCAATTGTCAAAATTCTACTTTTTCTACCGACAAATAAAGAATTCAACTGATTAGTCATATTAATTTATCCTACCGGAGGTCTACCAATACTGTAATAACGGAATCCATACGAAACCATCGTTTTGGGAGTATAAAGATTCCGTCCATCAAATATTACTTTTTCTTTCATAAGTTGAGCCATGCGTTCATAATCAGGACGCCGAAATTCATTCCATTCTGTTAACACTAAGAGCCCTTCACTTCCTTCTAATACGGGATATTGTTTGGATGCAACCTCAATTTGATTTCCGAATTTTTCTTTTAATTTAGGTCCTGCAAGCGGGTCAAAAATCCTTAATTTTGCTCTTTTCCTCAATAACTCTTCTATTATAAAGATAGATGGGGCTTCTCGAATATCATCTGTTCTTGCCTTAAAAGAAGCACCCCAGATGGTAAGAATTTTATTCTCTATATTTCCGCCATAATGTTCAACAATCATAGATAGGAATTTTTCACATCGTTCTTTATTGACTTTTTGAATTGCATCAAATAAATAATAAGAAATATCTTTCTCCTTAGCGAAAAGTATACATAAATCTAAATCACGGGGTAGCCAAATTCCACCATAGCCTATGCCCGGGAATAAAAATGTCTGGCCAATACGACTATCCGCACCGACTGCCTCGCGTACTTCACTAATATTGGCACCCCAAACTGCACATAAATCAGCTATTTGATTAATTATTGATATTCGCCCTGCTAACATAACCGCTGTTGCATACTTGCTCAATTCTGCGCTTCGCAAACCCATCAATAATAAAGGCTTGCCTGTCCTTAAAAACGGACTGTATATCTCTTTCATTATTTCCTGCACACGAACATCCTCGCAACCTACAACCACACGGTCAGGGCGAAGAAAATCATCTACCGCCGTCCCTTGTTTCAAAAAATCGGGATTCACAACCACATCAAACGGATGTTGTGTATTTTCCTTTAACACTTCTTTAATTTTATCAGCCGTTCCAGGAGGCAATGTCATTTTATTCACAATAATTCTATACCCTGTCATCATCCGTGCAATTACCTTTACAATATCCAGAACAGGCCTGGTAATATCATCTATTGTTGAATAGGAAAGCACCGGGTCCATACATAAAAATACAAGTAAACAATTTTGAACCGCCTCCTCTAATGAGTCACTAAAAAAGAGTCTTTCTTCCTCGATGTTTCGAGAAACAAGTTCACTTAACCCCGGTTCATATATCGGTATTTCACCCTGTTTCAACAATTCAATTCGTTCTTTATCCCAATCTACACAGGTTACAATATGTCCACTTTCAGCAAAACAAGTTCCCACCACTAATCCTTGATACCCCGTTCCAATAACTGTCATTTTCATAATTTTATTATCCCAAATCAAATTTGTTATCGTTAACTTTTATTTGCAAATGAAAGTCTAATTTGATGTATCAAATATATCATATTTTTATGTCAATCAAAAATTTATCAAATATTGATATTTACTAACAACTTAACTTTGAACAAAGGAAAAAAATGTTAAAAATTTTCTATCCTATTTTAATTATTCTTTTTATGATGGCTTCTCCAAACTCTTTATCCGAAGAGTATCAACTCCCTTATAACTTTACTCGTTTTGAGGTTTCAGATGATACCGAAGTAGCAACAGTTATAACGGAATATCTATGGTATCATCTCTTTAAAAGACTGGGAAATGGGCCTACTCTGTTTAACAAAGAATATCTACTTTGTGCAGATACCTGGGTCAATGACTTTATCGAACCTCAACGGAAAAAAACTATTCAAGAAGTTCATCGAGAAGACCTGTTAGCCATTCGAATAGATGATGAAGGATATGTTGACACGCATCAGCACTTCTCACATGCACATGATGCAGGTTGGCCCTTCCCTCTTTGGACTCAAACATCAGGGCAAAAAGATAAAGGAATAGGCTGGCATTTCCAACCTCTCGACCAGGTTCCCGGTTGGGTCGGGGATAACCTTCGCCATGCTAAGGATAATTCCCATTGTGGTGAAAATGCGATTAAACAGTGGGAATTACACAATTTAATTTCTCAAGGAATTGTAGAAAATAAATGGAAATTAGAAATTATAGGAGAAGGTTCGCCCACAATTACATCTGTTCCCAATCTAAACCTAACTGCGGAAGATATTCCCTTCTTCCAATTACGATGGAAAAGAGATATTCAAATAAATAACCATTTACTCCCTTATATGGAATGGAAAAGGGTTGGGGATAATGATTTTTCACCTGAGAGAAGATTTTATTTTTATTACCAGGACACAGCACTTACCCCAGTGGGATGGGCTCATTCGCATATTCCTGTATATAAACATCCTTTGTGGAATGGGACTATTGACCAGATTCGGATATGTTTAGCACCGGGACCGTGTTCAGGCTCATTCATGATTGATTCTTTCTTTTCTTTGTTCGATACACGCCATACTATAAATAATCCTATTTACATCCTTGCATGTAAGTATTATTATAATTGGACGGGGGATATTGATTTCTTAAGGCAGGTTATAAACAAAATGCGAATGGCGTTACTCTACCAGCGAAAAGAGTTAGGGGGGGATGCTAATTTTTGTATTGTAAATCCATGGGTAGGACATGATGGACTTCCTGGGTTCAATTTAACTGAGAAAGGGAAAAAGTTTAATATTGGACATGGAATTGGAACTAATTATTGGGACCTTTTACCTTTCGGTGGGTATGATTGTTATGCCACAAACCAATATTATGCATCTATACTCGCTATGGCAGAAATTGAAAAAGCCATCATGGAACATCCTGAGTGGAATATCCCACGAGGAGCTCTTGCTTTTGACCCGAATGAATTACAGGAACATGCAAAAAAAGTCCGCGAAAAAGCACAGGCTCTGTTTTGGGACAGAGAGAAAAAACGGTTCGTTGCTTGTATTGACCGCGAAGGGAATAAGCATGATTATGGTTTTACCTTTCTAAACCTTGATTGCATCTGGTATGGTATTGCCTCTACTGAACAAGCCACTGAAATTTTCAAATGGCTCAATGGGGAACGAATTATTGAAACAGACACATCTAAAGGTGCGGATATTTACTATTGGCGCTTTGGCCCGCGTGCCACAACACTCCGCAATTTGGACTGGTATGTGTTTCCCTGGACACATCCTGAAAATATCCCTTGGGGCGGACAGGTCCAGGACGGCGGAGCTGTATTAGGGTTTACATTTTATGACTTATGGGCAAGATTACACACATTAGGGCCTGATAACGCATGGCAACGGCTCAAAGAAATCGTTGATTGGGAGAAGGAAGTCCGAAATGCAGGAGGTTATAGGGAATATTACAAGGAAGGGAAACAAGGAACGACCTTACAGGGTTGCAATACTCCCGGCGGATTAGGTATAGACTGTGAATTTTTCGAAAGTAGTCTTTTGCCTTCTATTTTTGTTTACGGTTTTATGGGAATAACACCTAAACCCGACAAACTCGAAATCGCACCTAAACTACCTTCCCATATTAATATCATGGTAATAAAAAACCTAAAATATAAAGACACGGTCCTCAATATCATTGCATCCCAAACCACTTTAACTATCGAAGTATTAAACAAACTACACCGGTTCCCCATTCACATTGAATATACAATTTCTCAGAGTCAAAAAGTAGTAAAAACTATCTCCGATACAGGAACTTATCAATTTTAAGTACGATTTATTTTTATTACTGTAATGGAAACTCCGAGATTATTCCCTGGAGGCAGGGGCGGGGGTTGTCTTTCGTGAATAGGTCAAAACGTTTGCCGTTGGTAATATTTTTAATACAAAGTGTGCAGTAGGAATTGATGGGAACGGGTCCTTTGAATACATGATAGAAATATAAGGGGCTTTTATGATGGTCAATGTCTAAATAATGTAAGCACTTACCTATAGACCACATTCCATGGATGATAGGGGTGGGAAGACCTGTAATTCGAGCAAATATTTTGGAAAGGTGTATTAAATTATAATCACCGGAAACTCGTGCATATGAAAATGCGTCTTTTCGTGACACATGCCAATTATGTTCTTCATCATATTTGTCATAAGATTCAAAAGTAAATTGTTTTTTACCGTTTCCTTGTTCATCTCTATATTTTTTTGAAAATTTTAAGTAGGTACTTTCACATTCCCATACAACTTCTCTGTTAATATTCAATTTAATTTTTACTATAATTTCAACTCCTTTTTTGGCTAATCGCGTAGAGTCAATACTGCAGTAAGCCTCCATTTTTTCATTTTTAGGAATGGGTTTGTATAGTGTCATATTATTACTTACATGAAGGAAACCTAAAGGATTAATAAGTATTGAAGGATGGTCAAAGAGTTGAATTTGCATAGGCATGGTTAAAATAAAAGGATAAGTTATAGGTAAAAAATCAGAGGATGGCAAATTAAATAATTTCAAATATTTATCAAATTTTTTTATAGGTAAAGATAATTCAGGTGTATATATCTGAATTTCGGGTGGTGGAAGAAGTTTTCGTAAATCTGATTTTTTTCTCATCAATAATAACAATTTTAGAGTAGGATTAAAATTATACAAATTAATAGTTTCCATTGATTATAATATCCTTATATAACGATTTTATATTCAATAATATCAATAAAGTATATAATATAAAATAAATTAGTTGCAATTTTTATTTAAAATAATGTGGATTTGATTACGAAGTGATATTTTGAAAACATTAGGATAGGGTTTTTAGTTATCTTTTTTTACCCGCTTCCATTTATAAGGAGGTGTTGATATATCCTTGGGATGTAGGATATCGTGTCCCATGTATTTACCAAGGTTTGCGTCCATAGGTGCTTGTTTGGCATCATCATAGGCCTTTTTCTGTTCTTCTGTGAGATCCGGCAATCCTTGCTCTAAAACAGAACATGTTAGGAAGATTAGCAATTCATTAATTTGTGCTTTCCTTTGATTTGATTTGAATACGATATTGAGCACTGGAATGTCACCCAGTATAGGCATTTTTTGTGAAGTTACACTATCATTACGCTTTCTCAATCCGCCCACAAAAATAGTCTGACCACTATTGATGTGTAATGTGCTGGTAACCTGTCTCATGTCTTCAATTGGAACGCCATTAAATTCACCTACTACTGTACTTTCTTTTCCTTTTATGTCAACGATAACATGGTTATCGTGTGTAACTCTTGGAGTTACTTCAAGTACTGTACCTATTTGTTTGAACCGTGTATTGGTCAATGCTCCACCCTCACTGGTCTGAGAAAGGTCAATGTAGGGTATTTCTTGTGAGATTGTTATTGTTGCTGGTTTATTTTCTATAGTAGCGACAACAGGATTCGAGATGAGATGTCCATTACGATTCTTAATTTCTGCTTGTATAACACCTTTCCAGTCAATCTCACGGGTTAAGATATTAAAACTTAGGTTTCCGATTGTATCTGCGATTTTTGTTGTGCCTATAAGGTCAAGTTGTTGAACATTCCCAAGTTTTCGACCCTCTGGGCCATACATCACGAAATCTCGCCAACTCTGGTTGCGAACGGATTTGAGCAACCAGTCAATACCTGTTTGAGATTCATCGCCTAATGTAGCATCGACTACCATTGTATCGATAAGAACTTGCTTAACGGGAATATCAAGGCTCTTTACAATCTCTTTTATTTGTTCAACGACAACAGGTATATCTGTAACGATAATATTCCTTGCGCGAGTATCAGCTGCCACATTACCCGTTTTAGGTGTGAGGATTTTCTGAATAGATTTTGCTAAATCTTCGGGATCAGCATAGTTTAACTTGATTGTAGTTGTTACTGTAGGAATGACCGGTTTAGCTATATCTAACTCTTTTGCCATTTGTGCCAGACCTTGGATATGCTCTTCAGGTCCTGAAACGATTACTACATTCGTCGTATCATTTGCACTGATAGTTATATACTCACGACTCCGAACTCCTTTTGTAATTTCGTCAAGGACTCTTCTAATTTCAGATGCTTTTGCGTTTTCTAAGCGGACAACAATAGTGCTTCTATCAGTAGATAGGGCTTCTTCATAGGGCACGATTCTAAATATATTTTCTTCTTGTATAATTCCGAGACCATTCATCCGTAAAGCTGCTTCAATAGCCTTACGCAGGGTTACCTGTTTCAAGCTCATGGTAACATTGCCTTTCAGGTCGGCTCCTGCAATAACATTAATCCCTGCTTTATATGCTAAAAGAGGAACCACTTTCGATAATGGCATTTGTTCACATTCAAAATCAATAACCGTATCTAATCCTTTAGGAGAAGGCTTAATTTTCACTTCAGTCGGGCTCTCTTGTTTTGGTTTTTCAGATTCTGTTTTTTGAGCAGGTTCAGATTCTTGGGGAGTTATAGCTACTAACTGTTTACTGGGTTCTTCATTCGTTGTCTGAAGTTCCCTTAATTCTCTTGTTATTTCTGCTGTAGCGTCTATTGCTTGTTCGGGTGTTACTTCACGGGGCATAGGAGGTTGAGTTTGTTCTTCTGCGGGAGCCTCTTTAGGAGCGGATGGTTCCATAGTTTTTTCTTGTAGGGGCGCGGAGGGGGCTTGGGTTGTTTCTTCTTTTTCTGTATCTGCCTCTTCTATTGGGGGGGGAGGTGGAGTAGTATCTACGGGTTCAGCTTCACGAATCTCTATTTTTCTATCTGGATTTCCAACATTTCCTACAGATAAAGATTGTCCGCCTGTTGTATCCTGAGCAAAGAGTTGTTTGGGTTCTTGAATAATTAAATTAGGTGTTATCTGTTTTGCTAATTTTAGTTCATTTTCCACACGAAGTTTAGAAATCGTATTGTCTAATGAATCTATCTTTTCATTTTTATCGGGAGTTTTGTTTGAAGTACCTATAAGGGTTTGAATATCAGAAATAAGTTTGTTAAGTTCCGAATTATTGTTATCAGTTGAATTGAAACTAATTGAAAAGCCTTTTTCACTTTTTTGGATGCGGTAAGTTTGATTTTGCCCAATACTAAATATAAATTCCGTTCCTGTACTATCTGTTTGTTGAGAAGTTATATCTATAAAATGGGGCTTACCTTCCAATATATACTTGGCAAGAGTATCTGTTGTATCTTTCTGATATTCTAGTCTTAATTTAATTTCATTTCTCTCCTTGTTTTCCGATATAAAATACGACATATTGGAATCCGTAGACATCTGGAACATCCAGATATTTCCTTGCTGTTTCCACAGTGGATTTACCAAATCCTTATCTTCTGAATGTAATGGGAAAAGTAAAACACTCATAAAAGTACACAGCAAGAAAATTGGAATAATATACCCCTTTTCCCATAGTGCTGTTGAAGCCTTTTGATGTAAAGTGATACTGTCGTTCTTCCTTTTTTGCATTTTATTGCTCCTTTAATCTTACCGGGAAAATTGTATCATCGAGTTTAAATACGATTCTTGTGGGTTCTATTTTGAATATCTGTATCCTATCTGGGAATGTATGCCCTTCTGCTACCAGTTTATTATCTATGATAGCCAAGGGTTGAAATTCATCCCAAATTATTGCTGAAATTTTTTTGCTCAATACCTGTCCGGGGGTTACTTCTGTGCTGGGGACAGGTGTTTCTGCCTCAAACATTGTAGTCTGTATAATACCGACTAATGGAGTCATTGGATTTCGTGGGGGAGGAATTTCCTGATAATTAAATTGGACTATTTGGATAGCAGTTAAAAGGTTTTCAATAATTTCATCTACATTTTGTTCCAAAGTATCAATACTGGGAGCAATGGAACTTCCACTGGAAGATGTCGCTGATACTTGTGCTGGCAGGGTTGGGTTAACCCGTGCTGGAGTTGTTGAGGTTGCTTGTGCAGTGGTTGTTGTCGGTGGGGTAGGTGGTTTTGGCTTTGCCAAGACGAATTGATAGAAAAGAACTCCGACGAGTATGACAAGTAAAGCACCTGCTATTATTAGTTGTCTTCTGTTTTCCATAGTTATAACTTCTTTTGTTGTTGGGTTCCTATATCTTCTTTTTCAGCAAATCGGAATGTACTAAGAACAAATTTTGCTTCACAAATTCCTGCTTTTTCGGGACCTATGTCCAGATCTGAAATTTTAAGATAGCGTTGATCTTTTTCCAATAAATTAATAAAAGCGACAATTTGATGAAAAGACCCTTTTGCCACAACTTGATATGGAATTACCTCTTTTGAGGCATCCACTGTGGTGGGAAGGGGAGTAAGTTGGGTTTTTAATCCAAGACTATCGCCCATACTTTCAAATTGTTTCATAAGTTTAGGAACTTCTCTTTTCTCAGGCAATCTTTCATTAAACATAGTTACTAAATTATCCATCTTTTTTGCCTGATTTTGTAATTTATCATAATTTTCAATGGTTTTCTTTGCATCGTTTATTTTTTTTTGCAAATCACGGATGTCACTTTGTAATTGGGAAATTTTGTTTTGCTGAGGGATAAAAAGGAAAATATAAGCAGAGATAAATAATCCAATAACGACAACTCCTATTATTCCCAATATTGCCCAGTCAATGAGAGTAATTTTTCCACGAAATAGATCAATCATTTTTAACTCCCGGTTTAGCTTCGATTAAATATTCTAATGTAAACTTACGAACTGAAAAGCCATTAAACTCTGTATCTTCGATTTTAGGTCTTAATAAAGAAAATTGTTTCACAAAATAAGAAGCTTTTTCGGGATCTGTTGTATTTTCGATCAGAGGAGATATTTGTCGCTCTCCCTGTTCTCCACTAATTACATATCCTGTAATTTCAAGAATAGGTTTTTTTACACTTTTTTGTTCGAACTGGGGTTCTTTGGTCTTAGGGTCAGTAACAGGTTTTCCTGTCCTTTGGTCTAATTTAATGACTTTTTCACGGAAGGTCTGCCATGTAACACGAATTCTGTCATACCACACATTTTCAGGTGTTAGATTAGCAAGAAGGAAAAGGTTTTCAGACCAAATAATACGGTCGCTCAATATTTCTTGAATAACGGCCACTCTTTTTTCTAATTCCTGTTTTTTCTTATCTAATTTTCGATATTCATTTACAACTCCTGAGAGGGTAATAAATTCCCCATTCTCATTCTTCAAATTTGTTGGAGAATCATATTCTTTTTGAAGGTTATTTTTTTGAGCTTCGAATTGAAGCGTTTTTTGATACAGAGACATGTAAAAAAGGACAATCACAACAAGTCCTGAAACAAATACGACCAATGCTAAAAAGTATGGAAGTATTGATTTTTTTATGGGTCTATACTGTTCTGGTAATAAATTAATTCGTATCATATTTCTGATAATCCTCGTGCTGCTAAACCAAAAGCAACAGCAAACTTTGCTGAATGCTCCTTGAATATTTCTAATGATTTTGAGTTAGAAAGTATAACCTCTGATGTAATTAAATCTGCAACTTCAACTGTCTCTACATTAAATTCTTCGACCAATGTTTCTCCTATTAGAGGATAACAGGATACTCCCCCACAGAGAATAATTCTCTGCACCGGTTTTTCATATAGTTGATGTTCGAAGAAATCAAAGGATCTCCGCACCTCACTTACCATGCGGTTCATAGGTGAAATCATGATTTCGCGAATACTCTTAGGTGCAAAACTTATAACTTCGGCGCGTGGTTGGTCAATATTTAACTCTTCATCCAAAGGTTCCAGAGGAGAGAGAGGTTCTGCAAATACCTCTTCTTCAATCTCTTGTGTTTCGGGTGTAGCGACCTCAAGTGCTTCCGGATGCTCTATTTTAGTTTCTTTACTTGCTACGATTAAATCTTTTTGGGCTTGCTGGAAGTCACATCTTCTTTCTTTGACAATAGCATCAAGGATATCCTTAGCACCCCACATCAAATCTCTAATAAATACAGATTTCCTATCCCTGACAAAATGGATACTCGATGAAGAGTAACCTATATCAAAAACCGCAACACTTTCTTCAGGATGTAATAAATGACATCTTTCTACTGCGTTATATACAGCAATTGAATCAATATCAAATACAGAACACGCTATATCACATGCTTGAAAAATACGAAGCCGACTATTAATTGCATCATTTTTTGCTGCGACAAGAAGTATTTGAATTTTTTGTTCTTCGGTCTCTTTAGCTATTACATCCCAATCAAGAAACACTTCATTTCTATCAAAAGGAATATATTGATTTGCTTCTCTCTCCACTGCAGAACGAATAGTTTCGTTTGCTTTCAGTGCAATTTTAGGATAACGAACTACTGCGGTATTTCCAGGTAATGCGGTTACAATATAACTTTGTTTGGGTACTAAACCTGTAAGTGCAGTAAGCAGAGCATCCGTATTTGCCTTAATGGGATCGGCTACGACCATCTCATTATCTATTTCTGCATAGCCCGCTTCTTCTATATAAATTTTTCTTCCTTGTTTGCTCACCTGCAAGGTTTTTACAGAGTGTGCACCCAAGTCTATTCCTATAGCTTTTTTAGGTCTTGAAAATGATGACACCTTTTCTTGTCCTTATTTTTATCATTATATTTAATAATGTCAAACATTATATCAAAAATAAACGTGCTCCTGATTTATTTTTAATTCAACTAACCGATAGTTATTAATAATATCACATTAAAAACCATTTGTCAAGAATAAACTGTAAAAATTTTTCATATATTTTTAGTAAAAAAATCCCGCGTGTGTCGTCGGACTTTTTGGAAACGTTGTGAACCTAATTTTTTTAAGTGGGGTGTTCTCACGGTAGTCATCCGACTTCCTTTACTATGAAGGCCTGTCGTAGACTACTCGAATATTGCACTCGGCTTTGAACTCCCTAAAATTAGTTTTAAGGAACCACGTTTCTCAGTCCATGTCGAACACCGCAGGAAAATGAGAAACACCTTGTTTATATATAAATATAATAACATGAAATTATATTTTCTTTCATATTTTCATTAAAATGTATTAGGATAGATTAATAAAACACAACTTGATAGTTATACGATATTTTTGATATACTTTTAGTCCCGTTACATTTCCAAGATTTTTTAGAGTAAATAATCTATATTGTTTTATTAAAAGGAGAATATCGGTGAAAACTTTTATACCGAAAATAAATGAAATTGAAAAGAAGTGGTACCTTATTGATGCAGAAGGTAAGGTATTGGGTAGAGTTGCAGCAGAAGCTGCAAAGTTATTACGCGGTAAACATAAACCTTACTTTACCCCCTTTATGGATTGTGGGGATCAGGTAGTCATTATAAATGCAGAAAAAGCCATTGTTACCGGAAATAAACGGGAACAAAAAAAATATTATCGTCACTCTGGTTATAAAGGTGGATTAAGAGAGTTTACTTACCAACAAATGGTAGCGAAACATCCTACGCGAGCAATGGAATTAGCAGTATGGGGAATGCTTCCTCATAACCGTTTAGGCAGGAAAATAGCGAAACATTTGAAAGTTTACGCTGGCAGTGAACATAAGCATCAAGCACAAAACCCCGAAGTTTGGGAATTTAAAGATTAAACATACAGGAGGATAAAAAACTGTGATAGACCCTAATACAAAAGAAATTGTCACAACAGGCAGAAGAAAGAGAGCCGTTGCTCGTGTAAGAATTAAACCGGGCACAGGCAAATTTACAGTAAACGGGAAACCAATAGAAGAATACTTAGCCCGAGAAGTTCTGGTTCGTATTGCAAAACGAGCTCTTGTTGTAACCGGTACAGAAGGAATGTATGATATTCGTGCTTTATGTGATGGTGGTGGTCTTTCAGGTCAGGCAGGAGCACTACGCCACGGTATTGCCCGTGCTTTATTAGAAGCAAATGAAAATTTGCGGACAACATTAAGGAATTATGGATTATTAACACGCGACCCAAGAGAAGTAGAACGGAAGAAATACGGGAAACCGGGGGCACGGAAACGCTTCCAATTTTCAAAGCGTTAATTCACAAGAATTCTATTATTGTTATATCCAAAGAGCGAAACAGTTTTGTTTCGCTCTTTTTTTACTCCTCATTATAATCATAGGCAAGAAAATTTTTCTGAAGAGTATCTACAAACTTCTTTGAAATAGGTAAGGTACTATCGCGGTTTCAAAGGTACTGTGTCACTATATGCCGGGGTTGTGAGGTTATAGTTTTGATATATATGGAATATATTAAAATCGGGAAACACGGGAAACATTTTATAATATCTATAGAAGTAAATTATTTTGAGGGGAAAATAAACTTTTTCTAAAAGGCAGGGAACAGATAAAAGAAGAAGGCACAGGAAAATATTCCTGTGCCTTTTATTATTTAGATCTTTAACTTCAATAGAAAAAAATTACACAAATAATGGAGCCAGAACTAAAGCAATTACGCACATCAATTTAATCAAAATGTTGATAGAAGGTCCTGCAGTATCCTTTAATGGGTCACCGACGGTATCACCGACGACTGCCGCTTTGTGAGCCTCGGAGCCTTTTCCACCGAAATGCCCTTCTTCAATGTACTTCTTTGCGTTATCCATAGCACCACCGCTATTCGCCATCTGGATACCTAACATAACGCCAGTAGTGATGGAACCAACAAGAAATCCGGCAAGGGCAGGAGCACCTAATCCGAAACCTATGATGACGGGAATTATAATTGCAAGAATACCCGGGACCATCATACCTTTGATAGCGGATTGGGTAGCAATGTCCACACAAGTCTTACTATCTGGCATAACATCTTCTTTCCCTTCCTTTAGTCCTGGAATTTCTTTGAATTGGCGTCTTACTTCCGCAATAATGGAATATGCATTTTTACTTACCGCACCGAACAGCAGGGAACAGAATACAAAGGGTATCATTCCACCGATTAAGCAACCCGCAAGGATTTTCGGGTCGATTAATGACACTTTTGCGGGGTCTAATTTTGCAGAAAGCATGAAGGCGCTTAATAAACCGATTGCGGCGAATGCGGCACTACCAATGGCGAAGCCTTTTCCGATGGCTGCCGTTGTGTTTCCGACAGCATCTAAGTTATCGGTAATCTTACGAACACTGGGGTCAAGACCTGACATTTCCGCAATACCACCTGCATTATCTGCAATAGGTCCGTAAGCATCAACGGATAGGACCATACCGGTAGTAGCGAGCATGCCTAAAGATGCAAGAGCCACGCCATACATCCCCCCTACCTTGTAAGCAATTATAACCGCGAGAGCCAGAACAATTGCCGGTATACCCGTACTAATCATACCTACCGAAGTTCCTCCAACAACGGCTACAGCGGGACCCGATTGTGCTTCTTCCGCTAATTTTTGTACAGGCTTATACTTACCTGAGGTGAAATACTCACTGGTAAAACCAACAATAATTCCAGAAATAATACCCACAATACAGGCAGCTGGGGGACCCCACCAATTGTATATGGTTCCTTCTAATGTAAAGTTCGATCCCATAATAAAACCTAATAAAAGGACACCAATAATTGTAAGTCCAGCACTTACATAGGTTCCCCACATCAAAGCACTTTGTGGGTCGTTCTTTGCGAAAAACTTAACATAAAATACACCGATGATTGAGGCGATAATACCAACCGCAGCAGTGAGGAATGGGAATGAAGTTACATATGCGGAAACACTAGTTGTTGTTGCGGTAATCATGCCTGCCACGGCCAGACTGGCAATAATTGATTCCACATAAGACTCTAACAAGTCTGCACCCAATCCAGCGACATCACCCACATTATCACCCACATTATCAGCAATTACTCCAGGATTACGGGGGTCATCTTCAGGAATACCTGCTTCTACTTTACCTACAAGGTCTGCTCCCATATCGGCACCTTTGGTATATATACCCCCCCCTGACCGTGCAAACAATGCCACTAATGATGCGCCCATAGCATAGCCGTTTACTATTTGGGCTTCGCCGTTAAATATTTTATAGACAACGACAAGTAATAATGTAGCAATGCCGACCACGCCTAATCCCATAACGGAGCCACCACTCACAGCTATATCAATAGCTGCTTTTACACCACCGGAACGAGCTGCTTCGGTTGTGCGTGCATTGGAACGGGTGGCAATAAACATACCCAAGAAACCTGCCATAGCGCTTGCAACAGCACCAATGATAAATGCTACAGAGGTTTTCCATCCTAAGGGCAAATCGGGACGGCGCGCACCCACTATAGCAATTAATACCGCTATAATTAGCACTGTGGCCATCACATATCGATATTCACGCAGGAGGAAAGCTAAGGCTCCTTCCTGAATCGCTCTTGATATGCGTGCCATTTTTTCGTTGCCTTGTGATTTACTCAGCACATACTGAATCATATAGGCAACCACGAGAAGAGCCAGAATGGATACCCCTCCGGCAATTTTTAAATAACCTAATCCCATCATAACACTTACTCCTTTCATTATTTTAAGTTTTAAGGTTAATCACACTCACCTTATTATTTTTTGTATATCTTCTCAATATGAACTTAGATATATAATACATATTGAGATATACTCATAAAGTTACAGCATTTTTTTGGAGGAGGGATAAAGCTTTTTGTGCAGCGGTTTGGGATGCACTCTTTTTTGTCATCCCCTCCCCTGCTGAAATAAACTTATTATCTATAAATATCCCCATACGAAACTTCTTCCGATGGTCAGGACCTTCTTCCTTCATCAAACGATATTCTGGTAATGGGAACTGATTTTTCTGGCACCATTCTTGTAATTCCGATTTGGAATCTTTTTTTATTGGCAAATTAGCAATTTGTTCTAGATATTTTTCAAATATTTTATAGATAAATTTCTTGGTTGAGTTCCACCCTTTATCGAGATAAAATGCCCCAATAAATGCTTCCATAGCATCTTCAAGTATAGAATCTTTATCTCTTCCCCCTGCGTTTTCTTCCCCTTTGCTCATGAGGATGATTTGGGAAAGTCCTATATTTCGTGCTACTTGACTTAAGGACTGGGCTCTCACAAGGGATGATCGCATTAGAGTTGATTCACCTGGTGTTAAACCTGGATTTGTATTATAAATATACTCCGCAATAGCCAATCCTAAAACCGCATCGCCTAAAAACTCTAACGATTCAAACATACAGCCATGTGTATCAGGTTTATCATTATGTAAAGAAGTGTGTGTCATTGCCATTTTAAATAAACTTATATTTCTGGGCTTAAACTTTAAGTTTTTTGCCCATAATAAAAATAAAGTTTCCCACTTACCCTCTTTATTTATCTCCATAAGATTAATTCATTTTAAAGACAAATACAAAGTTTTTATATTATATCAAATTCTTCTATGAATATCCAATTCAAAATATGTATAAAAAAATCCCTGTGAATAGATTTTATTCACAGGGATAATAATTTTTTATTTATTATTTTACGCGGGATAATACATACTTAATCGCATCACCCACAGTAATTATTTGATTAGCATCATCATCTAACTGGATATTAAATTCTTCTTCAAGGGTCATTAGTAGTTCTGTTAAATCTAACGAATCTGCCCCTAAATCTTCTATAAAACGCGCCTCATCCGTAACCTCGTCTATCGAACGACTTAAACGGTTGGCGATAACTTCCTTAATCTTAGTTGCAAAAGCATCGGTATCGGTCATTTTTTCACCTCCTTTCAAAAGTAAAAAATTAATTCCCACTTTTACGATATAAATTTTAACAAGATATGATGTTAAATGTCAAACATTTCATATTCTAACAATCATGAATAATGCAATTGTATTTTGGATACTTATACCTACAAAAAAGTTTCAAAAATATTACGGGTTTGCATAGTTCTTTTTTTTATTGTATGATTATCATTAAATCTAATAATATATAAATATATAAACATGAACATGAGAAGGAGATTTATAATGGGTAATTTTCGTTTAGGGTTTATTGGTGCTGGATTTATAGCTCGTTTCCAGACAAAGGCATTACAAAGTGTTCGTGGTGTTGAGTTAGCAGGTGTTTATGCACTCAAAGGAGCCGGGGAACTTTCTTCTCTCTCCAAACGATTAGGGGTTGGGGAATGTAAAGTTTATAAAAGTATAAAAGACCTTTGTGAAAATGTGGATGCAGTTGCAGTCTTTGCTCCCAATTTTGCACGAATAGAAATAATGCAAAAAATTGCCGATGCTGTAAAAGCAGGGGCAAAAATGAAAGGGATTATTTGTGAAAAACCATTAGGACGAACTGTAAAAGAAGCCATGGAATTAGTAGCCATAGCGAAGTCTACCAAATTGCCTACTGCTTATTTTGAAAATCAACTTCACATGAAAGCCATTCGTAGTCAAAAAAACCAATTAGCCTCTGTAGAAGAAGTTATGGGTCCAATAGCCCTGGCACGCTCATCGGAAGAGCATTCCGGACCTCATGAAGGCTGGTTCTGGGACCCCACAAGACAGGGGGGAGGAGTACTTTGTGATATGGGTTGTCACAGTATTGCATGTTGTTGGTATGTTTTAACCCCCCAAGGGAAACCTGTAACTTACTTAAAACCTGTCAGCGTATCAGCAGAGGTTGGTTTATTGAAATGGGGATTACCTAAATGGAGAAAAGACCTCCTGAAAAAAACGGGCGTAGATTACGGAAAAACACCAGGGGAAGACTTTGCAACAGGTATTGTTACTTTCCAAAATCCCAAAACAGGACAAATCGTAAAGGGACAATTTACGAATTCCTGGATGTATGATAAACAAGGACTACGGTTAATGATGGACGGATTAGGTCCAGGATATGCATTTGAGTTTAATTCACAGATGTCTTCCTTGCAAGTATTTATTGGTGATTCCGCTGCAGAAGCAGTAGCGGACGCTGAATCCGCTTTAGAAAAATCAACTGCAACTCGTGGGCTATTAATTGTAGAACCGAATGAACCTGATTTATATGGATATGTAGATGAAATTTGTGATGCAGTATATTCTTTCCAAAAAGGGAGAGATGCCTTCTTGAATTTTGAATATGGGTTGGAAATCACTAAATTAGTTCAGGCGGCTTATATGTCTGCGGAACAAAAACGGGTGATTGACTTGACAGATAAAAATACACAAAAAGAATTAGAAAACTATATCTCTCTCATTGCACAAGGGAAGGGTAGAGAAGTTCTACATATAGTAGATTAAATACAATAATAATATAAACATACAATAAATCGGGGATTACGACTCCGATTTATTGTTTTTTATTCCGGTTCTTCCTACCTACTTTAATTTTATGATAGAATATATTTGTAAACTTTAATGTTTTTAATTGTTTGATAAAATAAAAAAAGGAAAATGATTAATGAAAAATATCTTTCGTATATATTTTTTCGTACTTATAGTTTTTCTCTTCTTATTCATTCAGTCGGTTGTTTTAGGTGAAACATCACAAGAACAGATTAAAGAAAAACAAGAGACTTTACATCTAACACAGTCCTTATCTCAAAATGTAGATTGTTCACTTAATTCATTTCTTGATGTATCCGTCGAATTAACATACACTGGAGAATCTCCCCTACTTACTTTAGGACTACAAGAGATTATTCCGGAAGGGCTGGTTTACGAAGGTATTGTTGGGGGTTCTCCCCCCCCATTACAACCTGCTTATGGGGCATCGGGCACTTTAGAATTTGGTTGGATTTTTGTACCTTCTTTTCCCGTTTCTTTCACATTTCGTTTAAAGTTTAGACAGCCTATCAGTGGCACACAATCCATAACAGGAACAGGAATTTATGGTTCTTATGGTGATACTCAGGAAACGGAACCTGTCATTACTTATTTTGACTGTCCCATTATTGAAGGACAGTTAGAAGGAGAAGGAATATTAGAAGGGGTAAATGAAGGGACTACGGAAGGAGAGGGACAAATAGAAGGGGAAGGGCAAGTTGAGGGTGAAGGGATATCTGAAGAAGTTTCTTTTAATATATCTTCAAAAACTGGAAATATATATTCTCCTGAGCAAGAGATGGAATTCGAAATTAATATCTCATATTTAAACCCATTGGAAATTACCGCATTAGGAGCAAGAGTTTTCCTTCCTATACAATGGCAATTTATCAAGTTTACAGGCGGTTCTCCGCCCCCTATTTATAATTTTGATACAGAAACAGGGCAAACTGAATTTGCATGGATTTTCGTTCCTTCTGGTGGTGTTACGTTTTCTTTTTCTGTAAGTGTTTCGCCGTATACAGAAGGGAATCAGGAAATATCTGGATATGGTATTTATCGAACTACGGGTGCCCAGATTTATACAAGAACTTCTAAAATATACTTAAGTCCGACTCCCAGAGCTGATCTTGCATTTGTTTCAGGAAATGTCACACCCGGAAATCCACTTTCAAATAGTATAATAACCATCAGCTATACTGCTGAAAATTCGGGTCGTGTAAACATCAATGACCAAAACTGGGTAGATAGTTTTTTCCTATCCAAAAATGAAGAATTAGATGAAACGGATATAGAAATCCATTCTCTTATAAACAACTTTTTACTAAATGTAGAAGATAATTACTCAAACTCGACAAAGGTTAAACTCCCATTTTACATTACTGGGGATTATTATGTTCTTGTTCTTCTCAATAAAACTACAGCAGTTTATGAAGAATCCAGAGACAATAATGTTGGAGTCATCGGACATATTCAAATACAACCTCGAGAATATGATTTCCAGTTATTTACAGATTTTAATGAAGGGAATGTGGGAACACCTATCCCTATTAGGATATATGTATTTAATCCCGATAATAATCAACCTGCTCCGAATAAACAGATTGTTTTGCAAATTGAACATCGGGGTTTTATCATAAAAGAGACATATACCACTGATTTAAATGGGGAAATACATTACAATTATAATCCTACTACCCAAACTGAAGGTGGAATTTATCAAATTTCAATAAAAGACCCAAGAGAAGAAGGTTTTCCTATTAATACAGAAGTATCCTTAAGAGGGCTTGCTATAACTCCGACCCAGTATACTTTTGAAGTCACTCCTAATAAGACAAAAACTATTCCGTTTGAAATTATTAATTTAGGCGACACAGAAGAACAGGGATTATCATTTCAGGTAGCAGGGATTCCCTCTGATTGGAATTATGATTATGTGATTCCTTCTACTATAAATGGACAAAGTAATGCGACATGTAAGTTGATTGTTTATCCTAAATCAACAACACAAGAAAATATACCTGTTACTCTTTTGTTGCAAAGTAGTTCTGGAAGATTTGCTTCCGTGCAATATGATATAAAGCCAAAGCCCTATCAAACAATAATTACAACCATACCTGAAGAGATTTCTTTACCCTTGCTTATTGGAGAAACCATACTTTACACAATAGAGGTTAAAAATGAAGGGGGAAAAGATTCAGGACCTGCTCAAATATTCATTAATCCTGAAAACCCCAATATTCACTTAGTTACACCGAATATAATCCAGAATATTCATGCAGATGGGAGATATTTTATTTCATTACAGATAAATGTTCCATTTACTGAAATTCCAGAATCTATTGAAACAGCCCTTTATATCAATTTCCAATCGGGAATAGATGTTACTGTCCCTATTCAGATTATTCCAAACCCCACAAGACAACTCTCAGTTAGTGTTTTTGACAAATATACAAATGGACCTATAAATGGTGCTTCTATTTCTATAATAAGTGAAGCAGGAATATTTACTTCTACAGAAACAAATGTAGACGGAATAGTTGAAATTGATGATATACCTGAATCCCCATTTTCAGTTGTCATACTAAAAGAAGGTTTTGAGAGTCAAACTTTTTTTATTTCTGAAACTAAAAATAATAAAGCAACAGTAAAAGCCTATTTAGAACCTTTTTTATCTGAACAATTCTGGTCTTATGGTATAAGTGAGAATCAAACACCTTATTTGATATCCATATCCAATACAAACTCTCTTGAATCTAACAGCATCTCTTTGTTAACAGTATCGCCGAGTTATATCACACTTAACTTTACAAAACCTCAAAATTATTCAAATATTACTATTAGTAATCATTGGAATAATGCTATAAATGATATATATTTATATCCATTTCAAAGTGAGTTTTTAACTGCTTATTACCCCATTCAATATTCGGGGAGATTAGGCTCTCAAGATTCTATTCAATTACCTTTATTTACGAGTTCACAAGAAATATCCGAATTAAGTTCTTTATGTTCTTCATCAGCTATTACAGGCATCACTTTTTTGGGAAAGACTGAATATTCAAATATATCCCAATTTATTAGTATACCCTTGTGGAATACAGAATCTTTATGCCCTAACTATACTCCTGTCTATGGAGATTTATTTAAAGTAATTGAAACAAAGCCTGATACTATCATCACTCCAATACATATAGAAGTGCAGATCCCCGATACTCAAACGAAACAAAATATACCTATACTTTCTTATGCAACTTCCCAAATGACACTTTCTACAGGAGAGATTTTACCTATTACCGCAGTAATTGCTAATAATACATCCCTTTTTGAACAATTAGATATTCAATGGGAAATACAAGAAAAGGATAGTGAAGAAGATATCTCTTATCTGTTCCAGATATTCAAAAAGACTGATTCAGGAGCAGAGAATATAAATTCCAATAGCATTAATAAGGAACAATGGTTTATATACCCCCTTCATGAATTTTGGGAATATACCACCATATCAGAGATAAAATTGATAGCCCAAATCCATATCTCATCATTACAACAAACATGGAATTTAACGGCACCTCCACTTCCTATTAAAATTCTCCCCCAACCTATTCTTACAGAACACAAATTTTACCCTCAAACTCATGAATTACAAATCTCATCAAGTGCAGAGAATCCTGAAGAAATCATTTTACCGTTAGCAGTTTTGGTATCTACATCTGAGAATACGAATAATCCTATAAAATTTGATTGGGAAAACATCCAATATTTGCATGAAACGGGAATTATTTCTCCTCTTTCTTTAATTCAAATGGAAATAAATGGATTAGAAATAACACAACCTCGTCTTTCATGTGGTAATTTATCATTTGAAAAAGGGAAAGTCTATTCTTATTTGTGGTATTTATTATCCCCTCCTATATCAAGTAAGTGGGAGATTGAATCTCAATGGACCTATATCAATAGGAAAAAGGCTACACTACCTCTTACGGTGAAAGAACAGCATTATGATTTGATACATGTAGTTGACATCATTGGAGAAAATGCTTCGATAATGACAGGACTTCTTAGTAATGATGACTGGGATGAACAAAGAATTCCAGACAATATCTATTTACCTAATGGAAACACATTAAGTATTTTTGTACCATCAAATCCCGTCTGGGTTCCTACTCTGAATTCCCCTCAAGAATATGGTATTACCTATACATCTCCTTCACAAACAGATTACATCTATTTACATTCTAATTTTCCTAACAATGTTCCAGAAGATGCCGTAATCCTTCGTATTAGAAGAACAGATATGACAGTCATTCCAACAGCAAACTACTGGGTTAGTCGACCTGTTTCTGCATATCCCAAACATGACTCAGCAAAACCTTCTTTACATTTTGTGGATAAAACAGGGCATAACTCATATATTGTAGAATTTCAATCCGAATCGCTGGAAAATAAACCTCCTATAGCGAATGCAGGAGAGGATATAACCAATGTATATAGGCCATCTTCCATCACTCTTGACGGAACAGGTTCTTATGATCCAGATGGGGACCGAATTAATTATTCTTGGCGTCTTGTTAGTAAGCCTTTTGATAGTATTGAATATTTAAGGAACACAAACACGGCAAATCCCATCTTAATTCCAGATCTTCCGGGAACTTATATTGCACAACTGATTGTCTCAGATGGTTTTGCCCAAAGTGAACCTGATACGGTTACTATTGAAGTTATAAACCGCCTCCCCGAAATCATAATTAATGGTCCCCAAAAAGCTCGGCCTCGTGATGTTGTTACAATAGATGCATCCTCTACAATAGATCCTGATGGTGATACGATAGATTTTCTCTGGAAACTGGTAGCAAAACCTGATAACAGCAGGGTCTCTCTTCAAGGAGTTTTAGGTAATCGTATAACTATTACACCTGATTTGTTGGGGAAATATGAATTTTTAATTTATATTTCGGATGGTTTTGAAAACACATTTACTAACTTGCAATTGGATGTTTATAACCATTTACCCCAAATTGTTATTAACTATCCTTCGACTGTTTACTTAGATTCTAATGTATCTGTTTCAGCATTAAATACTTTTGATGTTGATAATGACCCTCTATCTTATCAATGGAGACTTCTCTCGACGCCATCAGGGAGTACTGCTGTGCTTTCTTCTCTTAATCAATCTGAAATTTATTTTACGACAGATAAACGAGGTATTTACACATTGAAACTTGAGGTATCGGATACTTACGAAAAGACCGATAAAACCATTTCTTTACAATGCGTAAATAGAAAACCCCAAACAGTAGTAATCCCAAGTGCTACAGAAATCCCCCATGGTGAAGCAGTTATTTTTGATGCTACACAAAGTTTGGATTTAGATAAAGACCCACTTTTTTATGATTGGCAACTTCTTTCACGCCCTATATTAAGCAGTGCGGAGATTTATTTAATTCAGAATAACATTGCAAGTTTGAAGACAGATGCCCCAGGTAAATATAGAGTTACTCTTCAAACAAACGATGGCTTCGAATCGGGAGAAATTGTCACTTCAGAAATTACGGCAATTAATACCCCCCCTGTAATGCAGTGCCCTGAACAAATATTTGTAGGCTCTGTCAGACAACCCGTTACATTATTGCCACCTGAAGCCAACGACCTTGAAAATGATCTTCTTACATATCATTGGGAAATAATTACTAAACCAACGGGAAGTATATTAGATACCATGTATTCCAATGAATCCGAGTTTACATTTATTCCCGATCGTAAAGGAACTTATGAAATTAGAATTACTACCTCAGACCCATGGGGAGGAACCACATCCTGTGTTATAACTGTAGAAGTTTCTAATCAAAGACCGGTTGCTTTTATTCAATCAGAAGCACAGTGCTTTATAAACACTCCTGTTACATTATCATCAGAGGGGAGTTATGATCCGGATGGAGATACTATAAAAGCATATCAATGGACTTTGATGAGTAAACCACAGGGAAGTTTTACACAATTGTTGAATCCGACTGCAAGTATGACCCATTTCACTCCCGACCGTAACGGTAACTATCAAATTCAATTACAAGTATTTGATGGGGATATGTGGAGTAATCCTGCTGTAGTAACAATCACCACTCAAAACCGTGCACCTCTAATAACAGTAATTTCTGCCGAATATCTCGAGGTGGGAATTCCCATGATTTTAGATGCTTCTTTAAGTTATGACCCGGATGGGGATCCACTGTCTTTTAGTTGGAAACTTCTTTCTAAACCCCAGCTTAGTAGGATAGAACTGAATAATACAGAGGAAAATGTTTGTTCCTTTACACCTGATTATCCCGGTTATTATTCTATTGAATTAATCGTGTCGGACCCTTATTCTTCTGTAGCCAGGAAAGAGATTACCCTAAGAACATTAAATGTTCCACCTATAGCCATAATCTCGGCCCCTCAAATTATTAAAGTGGGCGATACCATTACAATAGATGGAACGGGGAGTTATGATCCGGATGGAGATACGATTACTTACCAATGGCAACTCTCTTTTCAACCCAATGGAAGTACATCTTTCCTGAGTTCGCTCACAAGGGCTACAACGAACTTATACATAGATAAAGAGGGGACATATACTATTGAACTCCAGGTCAGTGATGGGAAGACATTATCTGATATTACAAAGGTTTCTTTATCTACAGGGAATGTGGCTCCTGTTGCAGTAGTAGAAAAGGACAAAAATGCTGTGTTGGGCACGAAATGTTATCTTGATGCAAGTTCCAGTTATGATCCCAACAACGACGAATTGATATATTATTGGTCATTTTTATCCAAACCTGTTGGAAGCCAGGCAGAAATTTTCGATGGGAATTCCTCACTCTCCTATTTCATACCTGATGTTGAAGGGAATTATGAGATACAGTTGATAGTCTCGGATGGGAAATTATTCAGCAAGCCAGTTGTTATTCGGGTTAGTACCACGAACAAGCCTCCTGTGGCACGATTAAAACAAACAGTTTTTCAGGTATACACAGGAGATGTTGTTACTATTGATGCATCCGATAGTTATGACGAAGATAATACCCCTATTAATTACGAATGGGTACTGCTCTCGAAACCTGTAAATAGTGAGACTACTATCCAGAACGCAGAACAACCTATAGTTACTTTGAATATAGATAAAAAAGGATTTTATCAGGGAACTCTGGTCGTTAATGACGGGTTTTTACGGAGTAATACAGTTCATTTTCAAATTACATGCATAAATCGGCCACCTTTTGCAATTATAAAAGGTCCCTCTACTGTCGGTTTAGATGAAAAAATAATACTTGATGGCTCTGAAAGTTATGATTTAGATAATGAAAAATCAGAACTAACATACAGGTGGTCCGTTATTACCGTACCCACAGGAAGTTCTGTTGCTCTTTCTGATATAACTGCTAAAATAATTGAGTTTGTAGCAGATATAGAGGGCATTTACGAATTTGAACTTACTGTAAACGATGGAGAAGTAGATAGTGCCCCTGCTCATCACAAAGTTACAGTTATTTGCAATAAACCTACTCCTCCATCTGGTATTTCAGCAACTGACGGGATTTATTTAGACCGTATCGTTATTACATGGAATGCCTCTTTGGGTGCTAATGAATACCGAGTTTATAGTAATGATAAAGACGATCTTGCAACGGCGGTTCCAATATCTCCATGGATTAATAGTCTTTATTATGAAGATATTATAACTGTAGAACCGCAAGAACCGAACAAATTAAGATGCGGTTGTCCAAAGAATTGTAATGAAATTTGCGTTCCCCAAGAAAAGAAAATAACGAAATTTTATTGGGTAATAGCAAGAATTAATGAAAGCTGTTTAAGTGAATTGAGTAATTCTGAAAGTGGTTTTATTGTTATACCCTCATCAGGACAAAAACTACCCGACTTCTTATGTAATATTCTACAAATTTTTAAATAATAAGGTTTTAATTCATATTTTTTGAGAAGAGAGTTCCCCACCTTGCTATGCTTGCAAAAGTGTTTCTTTGATTGTTTATAATATAACTGTTAGATGTTAAACTATAATTTTAAGGTATAGATTATTATGATTAAAGCAAGAGCAGGTAAATCTAATTTTTTATTGGGTGTAGGAGCAAATTTAATATTAAGGCTCTTAGGCTGGAAAGTACAAGGTCCTCCGCCTCCCTACCCAAAATATGTAGTAATCTTTGCTCCTCATACTTCGAACTGGGATGGATTGGTAGGAATTCTGTGTAGTTTTGCTTTACGAGTGCGGGGAAATTGGTTAGGCAAAGGAACATTGTTCAAAGGTATTTTTGGCTGGTTTTTTAAAAAGATAGGTGGCATACCTGTTGACCGCTCTACCTCTCATCGTTTTGTTGAACAGGCAGTTGAGTTTTTGAATAATAATGAACAGGCTGTTCTCGCAATTGCCCCGGAAGGGACAAGAAAATTTAGTGACCATTGGAAAAGTGGCTTTTACCATATTGCATACCATGCAAAGGTTCCTATCGTTCTCGGTTTCTGGGATTACAAAACAAGGCGAGTAGGAAACTCCGGTGTTGCGGTTATACCTACCGGGAATATAGAAGAAGATCTTAAAATTATTCGGGAAACTTATGATAAATTTCTACCCAGACATCCTGAATATCGCAGTCTTGTCCAGTTCAAAGAGACTTCGAACTTAAATAATATCTCCCCTCCCCAACAAAAACCTGAATAAAAATTTGTAAAACAACAATCATTTTTGTAATATTATTGCTAAACAAAAAAATCAATAAAAACAATTAAAGGGTTTGAGATATGGGAATTATATCTTGTCCTTTTTGCAAAACTACGGGCGATACGATGCAAGACATTATTAAATCTTCTATATACTTAAAAGCAGTTTTGCCTTCTATTGCAGACCTTGTTCAATTAGATAACCCAGCAAAAGAACTTATCCAGTCTGCCAATGAAAAAATTTTCTTTTCAATTCGAAACGGTGATAAGGCATTTTTAAAAATTGAAAATGGCAAAATTTCATTTTCAACTGATAAAGAAGAGACTCCTACTATTCATATTCTTCTTATGAGTCCAACTCATGCAGTTCAAGTTTTTGAACAAGGAAAACTTCCTTTCTTATTGAAAGGTTTTACTCACATTTCTTTCCTTAAAAAGAATTTTGATGCTCTTACAAAACGATTAGAATATTACTTAAAAGGACCTCAAAATTATACAGAAGAAGAGAAAAAAATATATGCTATTCTCCAACTTAAAACCGCACTTCGTTCGGCTGAAGTTCTTGCTGAAAAAGAAGAGGTTTCAAAGAAAATACTTGCAAGTACACCACATGGGATATTAAAGGTAGCTATAGAAAGTATTCATTTTGAATCTTATTTTGGTTATATAGATGGCAAATGGAAATATATTGACCAACTTTCTGGACAGAGCATAAGTTCTATATTAAGTTTAAAAGACCTTGAAACTACCGAACTTTTACTTACCAATAAATTAGATACATTTGCAGGGTTGGGCTTAGGGAAAATCCATATTGCAGGGATTATCCCTATTATTGACAATGTAGGACTGGTTTTAGGTCGTATTACCCAATATATTTCATAATAAAGGAGTTGATTGTATGCAGGTTTTTAACTATTCTGAAAATCAAAAATGGTTTGAAAGAGCAACTCGTGTTATCCCTTGTGGAGTATATGGACACTTTAGTCCTGCACCATGCGTTCCAACAAATGTATATCCTTTTTTTAGCACACGAGCAGACGGATGCAGGTTCTGGGATGTCGATGGGAATGAATTTATTGATTATATGTGTGCTTATGGACCCATGATTTTGGGTTATCACAATCCTGTTGTAGACGAAGCATTTATCAAACAGTTAAAACAAGCAGATGTTAATAGTATTGCTTCTACAAAAATGGTGGAATTAGCTGAGTTCTTAGTAGATCTAATTCCTATAGCAGATTGGGCGTTTTTTGCTAAAAATGGGGCAGATGTAACCAATTATGCAGTAATGATCGCTCGAGCTGAAACGGGGAGGAAAAAAATTATTGCAATTAAAGGGGGTTATCATGGGACAACACCCTGGATGCAAGGGATTGGACATCCGGGAGTAACTGATGAGGATATTGCCAATGTAATCCGCATCCCATGGAATGACTTAAAAGCTTTAGAACAAGCATTAGAAGAGAACTACGGACAGGTGGCGGGTTTTATATCTTCTCCATATCACCATCCTGTATTTGTAGATAATGAATATCCTGCAGAAGGCTATTGGGATGGGGTTCAAAGACTACTAAAAAAACATGGAGTTGTTTTAATATGTGATGATGTACGAGCAGGGTTTCGTCTTCATTTAGGTGGTTCAAATGAATATTTCAAATTTAAACCTGACCTTATCTGTTTTTGTAAAGCCATTGCAAATGGATATCCTATATCTGCACTTGTAGGTAAAGAAGAATTAAGAGTAACAGCATCTAAAGTATTTCATACTGGTAGTTATTGGTATTCTGCAGCATATATGTCAGCAGCAATAGCGAATCTTACAGAGCTAAAAAGATTACATGTTCCGGAATATCTTGAAAAATTAGGAACGAAGTTTAATGAAGGTTTAATTAAGATTGCCAAAGACTATGGTTTTAACCTGAAAATAACAGGGCATCCTTCCATGGCATATTATCGAATTACAGATGACCCGAGTTTACAACTTCATCAAAAATGGTGTGCAGAATGTACAAGACGAGGTGCTTTTTTCACTTCGCATCATAATTGGTTTTTATCTATAGCACATACCGAGGCGGATATTCAAAAAACCTGGGAAATTTGTGAAGATGCATTTAAAGCAATAAAATCATCTATATAAAGTATTTAAGAGGAGTTTTTCATCATGCCGTTAACCGAACAAGAACATAAAAAATTAAAAACCATTGCAAAAAAGATACGAAAAGACATTGTGGATGTTACCCACTGGTCAGGAGGAAGCCACATTGGTGGTTCTTTAAGCATGGTGGATTTTATGGTTGTGCTTTATTGGAAATACATGCGAATTGACCCTAAAAATCCCTCATGGGAAGACCGAGACCGATTGGTTCTGAGTAAGGGACACGGGGGAGTTGGACATGCGGTTATTCTTGCTAATCGTGGCTATTTTGACTTTGAATTATTAAGAGAATTTAATCAGTTTGGTTCTGCTTTTGGTATGCATTTGGATTCCAAAAAAGCCACCGGTGTAGAAGCATCTACTGGGTCTATGGGGCATGGGCTTTCTCAAGCGTTAGGTATGGCATTAGGAGCTCGTGTATTAAAGAAAGACTGGAAAATCTATGCAGTAGTAGGCGATGGTGAATGTAACGAAGGTTCTATCTGGGAATCCGCAATGGCAGCAAATCATTATAAAACGAATAATCTTATTGGTTTTTTAGACCGCAATCATATGATGATTGATGGGCCTACAGAATCGGTTATGAGTTTAGAACCTATTGATAAAAAATGGGAAGCCTTCGGCTGGTTTACGCAGGTAATTAATGGACATGATATGCCTCAGATATGTGATGCTATTGACAAGGCACTTGCGTATAAAGAAGGTCCCTCTATGATAATCTGTGATACCGTTAAAGGTAAAGGCGTGGACTTCATGGAAAATAATCCAGCATGGCATTATGGTGGTCTTAATGCAGAATTAGCAGAAAAAGCAAAAGCATCTATTGATAAGATGTATCCTGATATACCTTAAATAATAATATAAAACCTTTAATTCAAATAGGAGAAGTAATATGAGCCCTGTGGGAGGTTTAACATGGACGGTATATGATGCCGACAAAATGACCCAAGCAGAAACTTATGGACTTATTTTAAGTGAATTGGGAAGAATAAATCCTAAAATCGTAGGTCTTTCTGCAGACCTTGCCAAGTCAACAAAAATTGGAAAATTTGGAGAAAAGTTTCCAGACCGATTTTTCAACTTAGGTATTGCAGAACAAAATATGTTTGGTGTTGCAGCAGGTTTAGCTAAAGTAGGGCTCTTGCCTTTTGTATCTACATTTTCCGTTTTTGCATCTATGCGTGCGTTAGAATTTTTAAGAACGGATGTATGTTATCAAAATTTAAATGTAAAGATTATAGCAACTCATGGAGGGACTTCTTTTGGTTCTGCAGGAACAACCCACCATTCTATTGAAGACCTTTCTATTATTCGTGCTATTCCTAATATACAGCTAATTGTGCCCGCGGATGCAGTAGAAACTGCATTGGCCGTACAGGCATGTGTGGAAGTGGAGGGCCCTGTATATATACGGATTGGACGCAGTTTTGAACCTCGTGTATATGAAACCGATCAGTATGGTTTTCAAATAGGTAAAGCAGTAGAGATGAAATCGGGTACGGATGTTACCGTAATCGCATGTGGTGCAGTCGTTTATCATGCAGTTGAAGCGGCAAATATATTGGAGCGTGAAGACGGTATATCTGTTCGAGTATTAAATATGCATACGATAAAACCTATTGACCGTGAATCCATTCTAAAAGCATTAACAGAAACAAGAAGAATCGTTACCTTTGAAGACCATAATGTTATCGGTGGATTGGGAAGTGCTGTAAGTGAAGTAATAGCTGAAAGTGGTAAAGCTTGTGCGTTTACAAAAGTAGGCATACCTGACCAGTTCACTCCTCATGGTTATCCGGAAGATTTAATGCATTACTATAAAATAGATACAGATGGCATTGTTGAAAAGGTTAGGGAATTGCTGGGTAAAGAATTTGAAAAAGAAGAAGATTGGGAGGATGAGTACTAATGTCCGAAAGCGAAAAAGATATTCTGATTTCCAAAATTATATTACGAGCAGTTTTGCCAGTTATAAAAGTTTTGTTAGAGGACCATTCTATTTTCCAAAAACGGTTTAAGAATATACAAGGAACTGTTCAGTTTACTGCTCAAAATAAGGGTCAGGTAATTGGTGCTCATATAAAATTTGATAAATTGAACTTTGAAGTATCAACTGAATTATTAGAGAATCCTGATATAAGTTTTCATTTTAGTTCATTAAAAAAGATGAATAATTTTTTCACTGGTAAATTGGTTCTACCTAAAATCAAAGGATTTAAAAATTTCTCTTTACTATGGCGAATGTTTAGTGTACTATTAAAATTAAAATTACTCATGCCCGATGCAAAGCCCAAAAATCCAATTGATAAGAAAATTAAAGTTAAAATGACCTTATACATGGTCTCCACAGCATTAAGTCAATTAAATAAATCAGGTGATACAGAAATGGTCAAATGGACATCTAAACAACCTGAACGGATTTATCAATGGTCTGTAGATAATGAAGATATTGCATGCTGGTTAAAAATTAAAGCGGGGCAGACCAAAGCAGGGAGGGGATTTTATACCTTGCGAAAACCTTTTGTTCATATGCGATTCCCTGATATAGATTCAGCTCTTCCTGTATTAACTAACTCTGTGGATACGGTTCAAGCCATGGCCCAGGGACTGCTTATTACAGAAGGTTCCCCCGAATACGCGTCAAAATTAGGTGATTTCATGTTAAAAATAGCTGATTTATTAACATAAATTTGGTTCCTTATCTGCCTCCCACACTTAATCTTCGAGTTGTAAATTCCTGTCAAAAATCAATACTATATTTACACTTTTTCATTACTTAACTACATATATTTTTTATCATGGCAAAACAAGAAGTCACATTACAATTAGCATTAATCCCATGTATTCTGCTTATCTCTTTATTGGTAATTAATGTATGGATATTTAGAGATGAGGCTACATCGGGTCCGTGTCAGGTAGCATTGCTGGTGTCTTCTATTATTGGAGGGATTATAGGTCATATTAAATTAGGACTCTCTTATAGAGAAATTGAGCGCAAAGCCATTCATTCTATCGTCCTTGCTATGGAGGCTATTATTATCCTTCTTATTGTAGGAGCAACTATTGCATTGTGGATACAAGGGGGGATTGTCCCAAGTATTATTTACTATGGCATTCAAATACTTACAGCGAAATCATTCCCCATTGTAGCATGCGTTATTTGTTCTATTGTTTCATTAGCCATAGGAAGTAGTTGGTCTACAATGGGAACTATAGGTGTGGCTCTTATGGGGATAGGAAAAGCATTGGGATATTCTGAATCATTGATTGCGGGTGCCATTATCTCAGGAGCTTATCTTGGAGACAAGATGTCTCCTCTGTCAGATACTACTAACCTTGCTCCTGCCGTTAGTGGCACTAATTTATTTTTACATATTCGTAATATGTTGAACACAACCGTTCCTGCCTATAGTTTAACTCTTATTATTCTTCTTTGTATCGGTCTATTCTCACACACAAAAGGACATGACATCCATCAAACCGATGAAATCATCCGTGGTTTAGAACAAAATTTCTTTATCCATTGGTTTTTCTTTATAGTTCCTCTTACAGTTATTTTTCTTGCTATGAGACGAACACCTGCTATACCTGCTCTGACGGTAGGTTGTATTTTAGGTGGAATCCTTGCATTTGCATTTCAAAATGGTTACCCCGAAAACACTTCCCAAATTCCTGCTTTTATATCAAGAAATTATAAAAATATAATTCATGTGGCTTATCACGGATATACCTTAAACAGTGGCATTCCCGTTTTAGATGAATTATTATCTACGGGAGGTATGGAAAAAATGTTTTCTACAATCTCCCTTATTATTATGGCTATGTTATTTGGAGGTGTAATGGAAGCCACAGGAATGCTCCAAAAAATAGCCGAATCGATTTTGAATTATGTTCACTCTGCGGGAGGATTAATGGCTTCCACGGTATTGAGTTGTATTGTTTTTAATATCTTTGCTGCAGAACAATATTTGGCGATAGTAATACCGGGGAGAATGTATCGAGCTTCATATTCTGCACGACATTTAGATATGCGAAATTTATCACGGACATTAGAAGATGGGGCAACGGTAACATCTGTATTAGTCCCATGGAATACTTGTGGAGCCTTTGCCAGTTCGGTTTTGGGAACCTCTACTTTCCACTATCTTCCCTTTTGCTTCTTTAATTGGATAACCCCTATTGTATCTATTCTTATGTCAATGATGAATTATAATATTATCCCAGCAGACAAACAAGATGAGGAGAATAAAATACATACGGAACTATAGTACAGTTCTAACATAGGGAAAAAGAATGGCATACAATTTGTTAGATATTTACAGACCGATACAGGAACAAATCTTGCGAATTGCAGACGAAGTACAAAAAGTATGGGAAGATGCATTAAAACTTGTAGATATAGATTTTACAATGGCACCTAAAGCCAAGGGGAAATTGTTAAGACCTGCAATATGTTTGCTAAGTGCTGGAGTTATTGGAGAAAAGGATTTAAACCAATATATCTCTTTAGGTACTTCTTATGAATTGCTTCATTTAGCTTCTCTCACTCATGATGATGTAATTGACCGAGCGGTACTTCGACGAGGAGGACAATCTTTAAATACCCTCTGGGATAATCACGCGGCAGTTTTGGGGGGGGACTATTTAGTTGCGCGTGCTATCGAACTTTTAGGGGTATATAAAAATCATGAACTTATTATTAATGCTGTTCAATGTGTCCGTGAAATGGCTGAAGGGGAATTAAAATTCTTTGCGAAACCCCTTGAAGGTTTTACCATAGAGGATTGCACAGAATTAGCTAAGAAAAAAACAGCCATGCTTTTTGCACGCTCCGCATCCTCCCCTGCTCTTATCCAAAGATCGTATGCACAAGAATCTTTATTCCGTTTTGGGGAAAATATCGGCATTGTATTTCAGTTTATTGATGATTTATTAGATTTAACTCAGGATACTCATATTTTAGGGAAACCCCAGTACAGCGATATATCCGAACAAAAAGTTACTTTTCCTATAATAATACTATGGAAAAAATTAGATCCTGACGAAAAATGTTTTTTTTCTCATATTTTTGGAAAACATCTCAACGAAGAAGAAAAGCAATGGTTATATGAAAAAATAGAAAAATATGAAATTGAAAACGAATTATTACAATATACGAATAACCTCAAACTTATAGCAATAAAAGAGTTAGATTTACTTCCGAATAATTTATATAAGGAATCCCTTATAAATCTCTGTGAGTTTATTGTGCAAAGACAAAGTTGATTGAATAAAAATCATAGGATTTTCGTCTATGATAAATAGTGAACATATCGATTTTGATAAAGAACTTGTAGAAAAGGTAAAAAGAAGTGATGAGCATGCTTTTGATCTATTAATAAAAAGATATCACAACATGGTTTATTATACTTGTTTAAAAATACTCCACAACAAAGAGAAAGCAGAAGATGCAACACAGGAAATATTCATTAAAGTTTGGAAAAACATAAATTTTTGTACAGATGGAACCTATTTTGTCTCCTGGCTAACAACTATAGTTAAAAATCATTGTATTGATATTTTACGGAAAGAGAAGAAAGTAAAAGAGAGAGAAGTATCCATAGAAGAGATTGAAAATCAAGACAAAATTATTTCCAATATGGAAAATAGCCAAACTATTACGAAGCACTTAAAATTTGAATATTTAAGTACAGTTGTTGAACAACTTCCTGAAGCTCAGCGAATTGTGTTTCAAAAACGATTGGATGGCTGGAGTGTTAAGGAAATAGCTGGAGAATTAGAATGTCCAGTAGGGACAGTACTCAGTAGATTTTCTTTAGCTAAGAAAAAAATTTATGAACTTATGAAAAAAACAAACCTCAGATTTGATGATTTTAATGAATAAGGAGTTAGGAATAAAATAGAGGGAAAAATCATGAATATGAATAAGATTAAGGTCCTCGAATTATATGAGGATAATAAAGAGTTAATAAAGTGTCCTCAATTGGAAATCGTAGTAGAACAAATTGAACTTTCAGATGGAAACCCATCAAAAGAAGTACAGGCACATATACAGAAGTGCCCAGAATGTAGTAATTATTTCATCTTCTGGCAAGAAATGGAACAAATAATCCAATGGCATACATCTGAAACAGGGAAGGAAATCATATCCGAATGGGAACGTGAACAGTCCATTTATAAAATTAAACAATCAATAAGAAAAGAGAAACAAAGAAAAAAAATACTTTTATGGAGTGCGTTAAGTATAGCGGCGGGAATACTTTTTTTAATGTTAGCTATTTTCTATTTTATTCCTGCTACTCAGGCACCTTCGGTCCAAGCTGTAGAACAACCCTCTGCACAAACACCTGCTTCCGATTATTCAGGTAGTTCTATTCCCTATAATACGACACCTGAGACAAGAGTCCTTGATAAAGACATGTAAAAGTCTTTACATTACAGATATATAATTGAGGTTCTGTCTTCAGGAAACCCACCAACAGCTTCTCTTCCTGGAATTAAAGACTGCTGGGCATAATCTGGTTTTGATAGACCGTAAGTAAGCATTTCTACCCTATCCTCATACACTATAAATTGTCGAAACTCCATTGGATATTCACATAATGCAGAAGTAGTTATTTGGACCACATTTTTCTCTTTTATCAGATAGTTCATGTGCATATGTCCAGAAAGAATAATACAGGTTCGAGGATGGTTATATAACAATTCTAAAACTTCACCTGCATTGGATAAAATACCACTATCTTGATACCCTTCGAACTTACATCTCTCAGGGATAGAAAATAATGGGGTATGAATGGAAACAACAACAGGATATTTTTTATGCTCTTTTAATTCATTTTCTAACCAGTTGAGATGTTCTTTAGCTAAGACCCATTGTAGACCTTTATGACTTTCTTTCATATCAATGTGATGGTCGGGATCTCGGATTGCATGTACAGTAGAATCTTTCCATTTCCAACTTACTTCCAGCATACAAAACCGGAGTTTTTTATGAGTAAATGCATAAGTGAATTCGCCTTCAGGCAGTTCTGTGTCAAAATATTTCAATTCTCGTTCTCGAATTTGATGGGTACTTAAATCATGATTTCCCCCTAAAAGATATAAGGGTATTTTAATTGAATTAAACAAATCTTTTATTTTTTGTGGAGTAATATCATCCTCACAGGAACCAATATCCCCCGTTATAATGATAAACTCCGGTGAATAAGTAACAACATCACTAAGGAAACATTGAAATATTTCAAATGATTTAGAAGTTAAAACTCGATTATTCCATATCCCATCTGGATTATAACCCAAATGTAAATCAGAACATTGAACAAAAGACCATGTTTTCATGAAATAACTCTTCCCTTTTATTTTAATTAATCATGAGGTCTTCTATTTAGAACCGCTAAAACTACCCCAATAATTCCAACTATCCAAAAAATCCATATAGGTTGATTTGA
>CALLRP010000035.1 GCA_938014335.1 uncultured bacterium | reverse complement strand
ATACTTGCCATTTTCGAATCCAGGAGAAATTCACACATTTTTATTCCGAATGCAAGTTTTGCTAATTCTCGATTTACTAACTGTTCTGTTATATCCATCCGAGATATTTCATCCAGACTAAGTACACCTAAAGATTTTCGTATATCCTGAGGAAACAGGTCATAACGCCCCATTTTCTCACCGACTTTATCATATAGTTGTTTGACCATTTTCTGAGCTTGTTCTTCATACCAAAATTTTAAAATAACACCTTCTTTAGGTGGTACTTCGTGGTCTGTCCAGTTACTTATATTGAAAAATTTGGCTCTATCTTTTAAGGCTTGTTCCCAGGGGACTATTTGTGCTCTCCATTCTCGAATTAATACTTCAGGGTCCGTCTTTGAGAAAGTTTGTTCCAAATCTTTCAATGCCGTTTCATAAGTCTTTTTTAAATCTTCATCTTTCTTATAGGCTGTTAGTTGTTTCTGTAGAAAGAAGTAATAAACACCAACAAATAGGAGAAAAGAGAGGAGTAAAACTGTAATATAGATAATAGTTCCTCTTGAAATTGTTATATTCATGACCCGGCTCCTCCACCACTTTGTGCGATACTTTGCTCTGATACTCTTTCAAACTGAACTGTAATTACAAATGTGAACAGATTTTGTCCTGTTGCCGAAAATGCTGCCGTTTGTCCTGTCTGTGGGGAGAACGCTCCTAATCGCTGTTGTCCTGCAAAACCTCCCGTCCCTGGAGTAGCCCCCCCTTGAAATGCTGACTGTGCGTTGTATAAGGAGCTCCATGGAGTTACTTGCACGCTTGCTTCGGAAAAGATAACTTCTTTAATTCTTAAAACGCCTTCAGGAAGGGTTAAAGATGCTTTCTTAAGATTATCAACAAAAGTTTTGATAATGGTATCTGATGTTGCCAACCCCATAATACGAAAACCATTTGAACGGGGTAAGGGAGGCGTTTGTTGTGTTCCTGTTGATTGTTGTTGCGTAGGGAGAGGCGATGTATTATCTCTACGGAAGAAACCGCCCCCACCTCCAAAACCTCCACCCGTTACCATAGGTCCTCGAGACCCAATGCCCGGAAATCCTGTAATATTGACAGGTGTCTGTTGTGATTGTGCTGGAGTAGCCAACCCCGGAATATTCCTCCCTCCGGGCAAAGGTTGTCCGGCTTGGGGTTGCTGAATAAAAACCGTCTCGATAGAACTAAACCATACACCATCTTTATCAGTGCGGGGAGGTCTTGCGGAAAGAATTAATGACATTTCATCCAACCAAAATCTACGACCATATACAGCTCTATCAACGGCTTTTACTTTATTTTGCAGAGTTTTAATTTCCGCTTGTGCCTTGCTTAGTTCCTGTTTTAAAGGTGATACAATTGTCGGATTTTGTGCCACTTCGGGATCATACATTCGAACGTAGCGACGAAGTTCTTCTATTCTTTGTTTAACAAATTTATTCTGTGCTGCATGAACAGGAATTACAGATGCCATGATGAGAGCAAGTGTAACCATAGATAATGCCCAATAAATGGCTTGCTCTTTTCGTCTTCGCATCTCAATAATACGAGGGGGTATTAGATTTATCTCTAATGCAGTCGCTTCCCAGTTACGGAGAGCCAGCCCTAAAACAACACAACTCCTTTCAGGATGTTGAACAACTGCTTGTGCATCAGGACCAATAGTAATTCCGCTTAAGGGCTGAGCAATTCGCACATCTATTCCAAGTACCCGCTGAAGATATGGAACTATATTCCGAAGAGCACATCCTCCTCCACATAGATAAATACGTGTTACTTGACCCCCTCCGGGGAGCGAACGAAAATAAGAAAACGAACGCTGAATTTCATTCACCAAACGGTTTAATACTCGTCCAATAGCTTCTCCACCTTTACCATCAATTTGTGGATTCCCCGTAGGAGCAAAACCTTTCTCACACTTAATTTTTTCCGCTTCTTCAAATGGAATATTAAAAGTATCGGCAATAGCTTGTGTAATATCGTTTCCCCCAATATTTAATGTTCTGGTATTACGAAAAATACCATCGCGTTCCACAACTATATTGGTTGTAGAGGCCCCCAAATCGATAACAGCTACACATTCTGTGTGAGCGTGCAATTCTCCGTTATATTTAAGCCAACTATATGAAGCAAAGGGAATAACATCAATTATATCGGGCTGTAATTTTAACCCCTCAAGTATTGACAAATGTTTATCAACAACATCTGTTTTGATGGCAACCATTAATACTTCATAACCCCCCCCCTCCGGATGGTCTAATATCTGATAATCAATAGCAATTTGCCTTAAATCAAATGGGATTTGTTGTTGAATTTCGTATCGGACAATCTGATCCACTTTCCTCTCTGCTACAGGCGGGAGTGATCGAATACGAACAAATACAGACTGCCCTGGAACAGCTAACATTAATTTGCGAGTTTTCACTTTTGCTTGTTTTAAAAGGTCCGCAACCGCTTTTTTTCTTACCTCTTTCCGTTCTTCTTCCTCCATCCTAAAATCATTCATAATAGGTTTTTCAAAATATTTTATTAACTGCAATCCACTCTTTGTTTTCTTAAATTCACAAAGTCGAACTGCAGATGTTCCTATTTCAATGACTACTCTTTTTTTCCCTTTTCTTGTTGTATATACAGACATAACTTATTTTTAAACCAATCCTTTATATAACAATCTTATTTTACTATATCTTTTAATCATAAGTAAATTCTTTTCAACATGTCATTTTTTACACTTCTAATATTCTATGATAATAATTGTATTACAAATTTTCTTTAAAGTCAAGAAAATTCTTGACAAAAATAATTTATTTTTCTATCTATCAGATTTTTCTTGACTATTATTACACGATCTTAATATATTGTATCAAAACAAGCCATAAGATAGAAATTCTTTGCGTCATTTTTTAGGCAGGTCTTTTACACAACGAAATCCATAATCCACTCGCTTTGCATCCATTCTGTCAAAATGACGACGAGCACATCTTACATCAAATTTATCTGTCATAAAAGAGCCACCTCGTAAAACGCGATAAATCTGACCGTATTCTTTTCGAATAGACTGGTTTCCTTCATACCGTTGATACCAATCCGAAACCCACTCGTACACATTCCCTGCCATATCAAAACAGCCATAGGGCGAAACACCGCCAATATAACTCCCAATGGGTGAAGGCATATCCAAATTCTTTTCTTTTGAATTACATAAATCGGTTGAGAATTCATTCCCCCAGGGATATTCTCTACCATCTTCACCCCGCGACGCTTTTTCCCATTCTATCTCTGTTGGCAATCTCTTGCCTATTCTTGTAGCATAAGATACTGCTTGGTCCCACGATACACCGGTTACAGGATAGCGTTCCTGTCCTTTGGGGAAATTATGCTCGGGAAAAACCTTCTTAAATTCTTCGTTGGTTACTTCATATTTATCAATATAAAAAGCAGGGACAAAAACTTTTCGTCGTGGGGATTCATCGGGAGAACGTTCATTTTCGCCCATAACAAATTCGCCTGCAGGAACAAGCACCATTCCAGGAGGTGTTTCTCCTTCCTTTAATACAAGTGTTATAGATTGCTCTTTATTTGGTCGTACATTTACTTTTGTGTGCTCCTCGAGGAAACCATCTGCAGAAACAGTTATTAAATACTCCCCGGGGGTAAGCTGCAACTGTAAAGGAGTCTTTTGCGATTGAGGCACATTATTTACACGAACAGTTCCACCTGTAGGGCGAGAAAGAATATTGAGTGTTCCCTCCATCGGTTTCAAAATATATTTAATGGGGTATTGAAAATCTTCACGGACTTCCAAATCCCCTTCTACAGGATAGAAGTCTGTCAATTGTAACTTATACTTTTTATATCCGATTTCTACAGGATATCGAAAAATAGGGGTAGTCCCTATTTTTACTCCCTCCAAATAAACATCTGCCCCTGAAGGTTCCGTTTCAAAGGTAATATATCCCTGTAAAGGTTTTAACTCTAATATATATTGGGAATGTTCACTCGGACGGAGGAGTAATACTTCAGCGGTTCGTTGATATCGCTCTTTTTTAAGAATAACTTCAAGAGTTCCGGGGGGTAGACCTGTTAATGTTAAAGGAGTAACACCTTTTTCTTCACCATAGACTATAACAGTAGCTCCTTGTTCGGGAGAGCTATCAATTGTAACACTACTCAATTGCTTCTCTTTTTTTTCAGAAGAGCAAGATACAATAAAAGACAAAACGATAATCCACCCTATATTCCATACTACGGCCTGCTTCTTATAACTGCTCATCATTCGTAAATAATAACCTATAATCGATGAATACAAGAATATTATTTATATTAATACATTACCTATTTTGTTTTCATTCCCTTTGGAACATCTTTATCCTCTGTTCTTCCTTAGGTTGAGAAGGAGCGGTAACGGATCTTTCACCACCTTCTAAAGGAGGATAAATAATTATCGTAGCCTTAGCAGGGGTGGTATCTGTTACCAACGCACCTGTAGCCATATCTTGAACAAATGCTCGAACTACAAAATCATATTTCACTTCTCGTTTTCTAAATCCAGCAGAAGGGGAACCTTCATCACCTAATCGGTCAGGCGGCATATTCAAATTACACGGTTCTGGAGGTATATTTAAAAATTTGGGAACAGCAGTATACCAACTCAAATTCAAAATGTTACTTGCATCTCCAGGGGATAAGAAATCAGAAGGAATAAATATTTCTCCTGTGGTATCGCCGTAAATCATTACTACGGTTCCTGCTGCTACTAAATTAGAATCTTCAAATATTTGGATATCAAAACCACGCTTACCTGTAGTAAAACCTTCAGAGGGTAATACACACGTCATATTTAATTTAACCTCTATACGGTAATCACATGCATTTTCTAAGGACGGCAGAGGAATTCGTCGCGAAGCACCGAATTCTCTTTCGCCAAAATTGTAATTAATCAATCTCCATGTGCTAGGGGTAGCGGTACTACGATTCCACCATGCGTTCACATCTAATTTTGTATCAATATCAAACTCACATGGATTTCTCCATATACAGAAGGGGATATTATTTCCCGTTATGGTTCCTAAAGAATTAAACCTATTCCCTAACAATACATTCGGAATAGGTTGCACATTTCCTGCTTCATCCGCACCGATAATCGTTGCCATTAGTAAAGCACCACAATATCTTCTATTATTGATTATGTCATTGAGAGTTGTTATTGAACCATCAGCAAATACGATAGGTGTATTTTTATCCATACTTTCACGATTGATAATCCAACCCCAGCGACCTACAAATCTATCCACAACTTCCCATATAGAGGTTTCATAATTAAATGGGTCCATTGCAGACCATAAACGAATTCCATAAATAGGTAAACACGGGTCAGAATTAACAGGTTTGCTTGAAACAGTCCTTATGAGTTTCCATTGAATTTGAGGATTGTTGGTCCAACTACCTAACCGTGGAGCGGAAGTGATTTCTAATACAGGCTCTCTCATCCACCATAATTCTAAGGCATCTTGTTGTTCGGGATTTTCTACGAATAAATTACCTGACAGATCTTTTGCTAAAAATTTCATCCGCATATGCCAATCAAAACCAAAGACAAGATTCGACCATTGCCATTGAACTAACACAGTTTGCCATGGTTGTGGATAATCTATCTGTGATGGGTCTGCAGAAGCCAAATAATCAACGATAGGGTTAGTAGAATATGAAATTACTCGTGCCATATCGTTCAGTTGAGCAATAAATGCACAGCCTAAACTTCTATAAGACTCTAATCCTGCAAAAATGGGACCATTTGTAATTAAATCCATTATAGCAGTGGCAGAAGAGGCTGTTATATTTGACCTATTATTAATAAATCCAGATACTTCAACAGGTCTCGGCGTTCCATTATATATAGGGAAGGGATCATAATATGCTGATTGTAATATGTATGTTAGAGGGGTTTGTGGATCATTATTGAAAAACATTTGTGCGGTTGGTTCTGTCTGATTTGTTATTGTTCCATAAGAATATGCCAAGGGCTTCAACATATACGGTCCCCAATTAGGGGGATAACTAAATTGTGTAGGTGGAGAAATAACATCATTGTTCTGTGTAACAAAATTAACTGCAGTCCCACTGTATAAATTATCTCTTAAACGAGGCTGGACTGTATCAATTACAAATTCAGAATTTGCTGAATTGAACCGTATTCTGAAATCATCAGCTGTGGCTATTCCAATAAAGATCTGTCCGACCCTTAAATAGAGCCGTGCTCTCCCATTGGTTGTGAACAATACTCCATCGGTGTCTGTCATGAATAATTGGGATAGGGTAAAAACACTTCTCCCTTGTTGAAGTGAAGTCCCACTTGGTGTGACAACCTGTTTTAATTCTGCGGGGAGTTTGTTTGCTTGTAATAGCGGGGCCGAAGCATTAGCCACAATGGGGACATACTCCTCCGGGACAAGATATAAAGTAGCATCACTTAGTGTATTATTCCCCTGGATACCTACATCTACTGTGAATTCATTCCCGATACCGATGTCCCTCTCTCTCTGCGTAATATCACGGGGCACAACAGGACTTACTCTACAATACACCCATAACACCTCCGTCCCTAATACGACCACTTCATCGGCACTCACCTGAGTATTGAGACTATCCCTCGCCTCATTCTCAAAATCTACAAATGACAAACTTACACACCCTGTAACATATAAATCAGGTCTCAATTCGGATGGGATGTTGCTCAATATAGTATCAAGAGAAGCTCTTGCAGGTATAGGAGTTATCAATTTCCCTAACCAAGGATTGTCCGAGAATTGAATATAAGTGGGATTAACGGTAATAGGGGCACCAATTTCAGTCACACCTGTAACATTTAGTGGATAAACTACATTCCACCCACTTATTAAATTAGAGGATGTATCGCACCATAAACCACCACTCGTATTTTTCCAGATAAGGGATGCCATAACATATGTAGATGCATTGGTATTACTTACAACTCCTATCCCGTTGTTAGAACGAATAGTACTTTGTAAAACTGCGGTAGTTCCACTATTCACAACACCAGCGTTATTATTGCCATGGATAACAGTTTGAGAAATCACCGCTTTCCCGTTAGATGTAACAACGATACCATCCTCAAGGTGAGGACCCAAGAAACAACGAAAAACTTTGCTTTCCCCATCTGTATTCAAAATACCCATGCTACCCCGAGTTAAGGAGAGATTTTCAATACATAAGCTCCCATTATTGTGGACTTCTATCAAAGGAAACTTATTCCTCGCAATGGCAATGTTATCTATCATAAATATAGAATTGTCGACCACTCTACAGTTTTCATAAACAAAATATAGGGTATGTGGAGAGGGAGTTAATGTCGTTAAAGGCACCTCTTCGAGATACCATCCCGCTTCTTCGATACTTCCTGCATCTTTAACCCAAACGGGAGTTCCGGTAGGGTCATCCCAATAAACTTTCAATTGGGTGCTTTGAGGCACATTCCCCTTTTCAACACGGATATAAAACTGTAGCATCGTAGCACTCGGTGGGATAACAATATCAGATTGAGAAAGAATTCTTTTATCCAGTTTTGGGCTCATTAATTGCGCATACCAGGCTCCTGTATGGGCATCATTAAATCCGACAGGTCCACCTAAAATAATCCTTGCTTTATTGGGGAGGGCATCCCACGGAGTAGCCAATCCCGACTCAAAACCGGGATCAAGTAGTAAGTTATCTAAACATATAAAAGACCTCGCAGGGTTAAAAATTTCATATCCTAAACAGACATCATCAATCAAAAATCGTATAGGTAAAGATTCACATTCATTTGATTGGATTCTTATCGTAAGGTTATGTTCTTCAGTATCTACGAAGGGCACTAACTCATTCTCTAATATTACCAATCTATATTCATTCCAGTAGAAAGTATCTCTTGCGTCAATCGTTTTAATAACTTGACCGTCAATAAGCACCTCCAATGTAGAATTGGTATTGGGATTTGAATTGAGAATTTTTAGCCAAAAAGTTAACACAGGCATTGGAGTAACTCCTCCGAACCGCAAAGCCCGAGTCCCTGTGATGGGAGCTTCAGGCAAGATACAATCAACGGGATATGCAGTATCATAACAATGAATGGGTCCCATTAATAGAGCGACCGCATTCTTATCCCAGGATGAATCCGGGTCCGTTTCGAATGACGGATTCTGCACCGCGTTATCAGGACACACATCATAGGGGTCTATCATCATGCCGAATCCCCCATAAGGGTTTACACAAAAATCATCAAATAAGATATACGAATTCGGGTCGGTAGCAAGGATTTTCGTTTTTATATGAAGTGAAAAAGAACTTTCTCCCTCTTCGAGTAATGGAGGAACTAACCATCTCTCTATTTTTGTCCACACTCCTTCTGGAGGCATTCCTAATGTATTTGAATCGTAAACAACTTTGGTTGGAATATTTTCATCATTATTCAGCCATAATTTAAAGAAATTTTGACTACTATCCATATTCACAGGCTTTACATAAAAAGAAATCTTTGCAGGAGGGACCTTTCCTAACTCTATACATGACGGAGCCATAAATCCCCCAGCAGGTTTAATCATTTCAGCAATGGTTCTTCCCGGTATTACAGGATTTGTTGTTAATATCCATGAACCTTCATTCCCCGATTCAAAATTCCCATTGGGTATAGCAATCCCATCTTCTGGTACTTTTAAGTCGTTTAATGGACCTACCAAAAAACGCATATCATCGATATTAAACGTTGTGGTATTAAAATATGGATTTTCGGGTGTGGAGGCACATGGTGATACAACGCTTTGCATCATAATGGTGTGTTTCATATTGTCATTTGTTAATGGTGGTGGGATTTGCACCAAAATACGTGTATAGTCTCCCGCATTGGGAAGCATATCCGGTTTATATTCGGCTATCGGTATCCAGCTACCCGGAGTAACCTCAGCAAAGATGCGCGGTGGAAAAATTCCATCAAAAGAAAATCTCATTAAATCTGTATTTTTTCCACTGAATACACTTGTCTTAATAAACATTTCGACCCATACTTCTCTCGGAGTCATAGGAGAGGGACCTAAAACAAGGCATTTATCCAAAGGAGTACCGAGTGGATCCGGCTGAAGGGACCAATTGCCCTCACCATGCCACCCACTACAGGGAGTATCAAAGTCTCCACAAACAATAGGAATTTCAACATTCAAGAAATCCAAATCCAAATATACTCGGAAATTATCCAAATACGCTGTATTATTACCGCCTCCTAATTTCGAAATACGAATCGTTACATCCGGTGTTTCTCCGGGATTATATTGCTGTATCAGGGATGTAATATCAAAAGCCCATGGCATCCACATCATAGCATTGGGAATGGCTGAAAGGGGGATAATAAAAGATGTAGACCTATTTAACATCTTAACAAAAATTTCCAATCTATCTTCAGGGTTTACAGGGTCATCACTCCGCATAACTTCAAATCGTAATCCGGCAGAAATGAGATTAGGGAGCTGAGGTGGTAGTCCCACAGAAAGGGCTAATGTATTTTCTACATAGGAAAGACCTGTAGGTTCCATACCTTTGGGAAAATCTATAGGTTGAGTTTGGAGTATATCAACAACCGTCGGAATGACTGGGAATGTGATATTCTGCCATACTTCAGGGTACCCGGCTGCCATGTAAGGGTCTCCGCTGAGCGGATCATAGGGGAATTGAAATTCCTGTTGTATCTGGTCAGGAATTGGATTTTCATCTACACTTCTAAATACGGCTATATGAGTTGGACTCAATGCGTGGGTATTTTCTTCAATAATAGAGTAGCCGGGGTCATTGGGGTCGGGAGGAATAAGTTGTACATCCCAATCCATTCCCAAAGGATGTTCAAAATCTCCATTTCGGATAGTTCCCACAAATACATTTTCACCAGCAATTATGACATCGGTAGGCAATAGGGCTTGCGAGGGACTGGAACTATTCGGCACACCTATTAAGGAAATATTACGATTCACAATAATCGGTTGATTAATCTTATAAATCGTAGGAGTTGTAATCCCTGCCTCAATATGGAAAGTAGTTTCTGTTGGATTATTTAAGATAATATCAATAATATTATCTCCGGGATGGATCATGGTCTGGGCAATGGCACTGAAATTCAATACCAACCATAATTCGAGAAAAATCAAAGTAATTTTTATCGAACACTTCTCTATTAAGGAAGTATATTGAAACACCCTTTCCTGTTTCTTTTTTATTTTCATGATTTAATCCTCCTCATATCGGGCTGCGGGCACGCTCCGTTCATATATAACGCTTGCTCTTGCTTCAGATTGAACTACAAATTCTTCATTAGAACGATAACTATAACACCCATCATTATTCTTATCTACACCATAACCTAATTGCACTAAGGTCGTTATCTTAAAGACATCTGACCTAAGACTAATATGGTCTGCAATTGATTCATATCTTGAAAGAACATCGGCTACTTTTCCGGTATAGTTATTATTAACACTTAAAGGCAGTAGATATTTAGCATTGATTGTATTTGCAAGTTCCATAGGGGATAAATAATATCTCCCATCGGAATATTCAGGACGGTTTGTCATTAATAGATACGACAATTGGAAAGCAGAAAGAATAGTATCGTTTATATTATCAGTATAAACGGCATTAGCAGAGGGGATAGGATTTGCTCCATAAACAGGATTGTTTAAATCTTGATTTTTAGGAAGGATATCCGACCTGTAATAAAAATTAGGTAAGCACATCGATGAAGCAAAAACCCTCCTTCGGCTTCCATCGGCATACACATAGGGTTCTATTGTATTTACATTAATCTTATGAAGAGAAGCCTTGGCAGGGACTAAAGTAATGTGAGTAAGATAACATGGAACATCTCCCACATTTCTCACACGAAGGGCTATGAATTTTTGCGTAACTCGAACCATTTGGGCTTGCCAGCTGGCTGCGGCTTGCTGCCCATATAATATTATACCATCTTTATTCGGACGAAAATCAAAAATATCCTCATAAAAACCCCCTACTTCTGTGCGATACCAATCATCAGGATGGGTTAAGCCTGTTTCGAGGGTCGAACCTCTTGGTTTTAACCCTCTTGCCTTTGCAGGTTCTGTAATTACTTCCAACGCTAACCGTATCCTTGTCGGGTCATAATCTTCATTAATCCATAATTTTCCAAATTGTGAAGAAAATAATTCGAATGGAGGAGTACCTGAAGCATGGAGTTGTTCATCATACAATTGAAGTCGTTTTAATTGTTTCTCGTTTACAACATTTACATAAACATAATAGTCGCCATTTTCTAATCCATCATTAGCATCCCACACGAAAAGTGCCTCAGGACGATTTTGTTCTGGATATGCAGTTCTATAACTACTTACATATGCAAAAACGCGTTTAGGAATTTCCCATCTTTGAGCAATGTCGTTTATATCTAATTGAGGTCTACCAAAAGCAGTGTTATTGTTGAACAACCAGCTATTGTTAGGTTGTGCATTAAATAATGTATTGTAGGGGGTAGGAAATCCCCCGTTCCAGGTAGTTCCATCTACAAATTTCGGATAACGATACACTTCACCCGGCAACATAAATAAGAACAAAGGAACCCATGCTTCAGGATAAGTATTGCTGGCTAAATCAAATCGTAACATATCAATAAGATTAGAGCCTGATGGAAATACATCTGTCTCTGCAGGATTGGGGCGAATAGGAATAAAATCAGCCGTTCCAACCGTGAGAATCTTCTCCGTGGTGGTTATCATTGAAGAGCCCCCTTTAATAATTCGGTTAAGTTCATCTTTACCTTGAAATTGACAAGCAAGGACATTCGTACTTGTCCAGACCTGTCGCCAGAATGTCTCATTACTTCCTGCGGGACATAGAGTCAAATTTTGACGATTTAAGTCAAATAAATATCTATAATCAGGATTTGTAAATACTTGACCCAGTCTATATAAGGAATAGAGATATTCTCTCTGGATAGGTATCTTCACCTGACTGAGTGTCCCCGCATAGATGGTGCCTAAATCACGTCTCTGTTTGCTATTCCAATAAGGATATAATAAATCTATGTTTCGTCCATTAATTACAGGAGAATCCGGTAGAGAAGTCGTTGGGAAAGAGAGACTCTTCCCTTCCAATACAATTTCCGTATAGGACTTACCTAATGGAGTTCCGCGATATGTGTTAACAACAAAATCAATATCTCTTTTATCTCGGTAAGGACTGTTATTGGTATATGGGAATAATGGAAAGTCATTGGGGGACATATTATCTAACATAACCTGAACCAATTGTTCTAAATAGTGAGGAGATTCTTCCCAATCATCATAGAAACCATCCGTTGCTTCCCATCGATTTGACAAGCCGAAACGGTCACCACTTAATTCGGGATGTTTACGATTCAATGAGCGATAGAAATCCCATAACATACAGTCGGGAATCCACCAAGAAGAGAAATTAGTATTTAATTGCATACTAATATTAATATTAGGCGCAGGAAGAATATCATCAATACAACGGTTCATCACATCGTATTCGTTATACGAAACTCCATCTACCCGACTACCATTTTCATCATATAGAGCCACTACCACACAATCACCCGGGTTCCACCTCCGCTCTACAAAGTATTTCCATTGGGGTGGGTCGTTATCCGTGCCAAAGTAAGGTTCTATTAGATTAGGATTACCTACATAATTAAATCCCGTAGTTACATTAACGGGCTGAGTCTGGTCATAAGGATCCGAAATGAAATCAACCTCAATATTCCCCATGGAAAGAATCATATCTTTGAGATGGAATACAGGCAACATTCCTTGCTCGTATGTACCATATCCATACACTCTACCATTAGTATAAGTTGTTCCGGGCTCTACTCTTCCTTCGTCTACACCTTCATTAAATAAAATATTAAGTGAGTTGGATAAATCGGTTGGCCTATCATCTATAATTCCATTCAAATTATTATCTACCCCGTCCTTCTCTAAAGTCCCTAATCTATAATTTCCGGGACCGGACAAATAACCCCCATCGCCATCGTTATCATACCCATCGTGTTCGGGCTCATTGGGTAAAAATCCTCCTTGTAAGACTAATTTGGCGAGGTCATTTAGTGTAGTAATCTGTTCTGTTTTTCTCCGTTCGGTATTTTCTCCATCAATCAGAGGAAATTCTACCGAATACAATGGGACTATTCTATCCCATGCCTTTCTGGGACCGAGTATATTAAAGTTAATATCATTCGGGGTACTTCTTATTTCATTATCTGAGGGATTGTCTCCGGGAACCCCATCTCCATTATAGTCTGTAAAATCTTCTGCCAAATTATTATTAATATATTCCCTCTGGAACACATTATTTGCTTCGCTGAGAGCAATAAAAGGTGTCGTTATGCCTACAAGAGGTTCCAATTCAGGGGGAACAGGTGTGGTCGGAATAACATCACACACGCCAATTCCATTTCGCTTAATTAAGGATGCAGGAGTTAAATTAGGATCACGGTAATGGTCAAATTTATCCCCCGGCAAGTCCGAAGAAGAGTCAAAGGTAAGTAGTAATCTCCCTTTGGGGGCAATAATGTATCTATTATTCACATTGTTTACATCCCCAATCCTGGCAGTAACCTTATAAGGGTCTGTACGATTCCCTGCTTCATCGCTGGGGATACCTATTTCGAGAGTATAACCTGTTAAATCTATCGGATTATCCGAAATATTAGCAATCTCAATATATTCATGGTCGGGCTCCTGACTGAAATCTAAGAAGTTCAATGAAATGGTCTCATTATTATTTGTTTGTTCCAACCAGAAAGCAATACATAATATATAATCATTAGGTTGCCCATCTCCGGGAGTATAGGGGGGAACAGTAACTGTAAATGTTTTTCCATAGACAGGTTGTTCTTCGGGTAAAATACCATCCATCCAATAACTATTCGGAGGAGTAAGCGTTCCTGATTCCAACTGACCCGGTAAAAACACCTTACCTGTGGTTTCGCCTCGTGCATTTACACCTATCCATGCATCCTGAATTCGCTGGAATACGGCATCATTCACTACAATCGTGGGATCCGCAACAATATCATCGAGAATAGAAGGTTCTAATAAAATATCATCGTTTGTATTTGTTGGATCATTTACATTAATTGGACAATATTTGATGGCATATCTTATTCTCTTATCATCTCCGCGTTCTAATGTAGGAATCCCAGAACTATTTTGAGTACTTAAAGTAAGATAGTATCTCCCCGCCGGTAATGAATTGGTAGCACGGATACGAAACTCTACTACATTCGGCACATCAATCGTCTGGGGAGGAAGTGTTGTTCTATCAATATACTGAAATATAGGCAAACTTGTTTCGTAGGCATTTCCTTTTCCTAAAATTGTATCATTTGATAAACTCCACGGATTGGATGGAATAACATCGTGTTCATCATCATCAATAAAACGATTGACAAGAGGTTCCCAATCCACTAAAAAAAGTGGAATTCCGGGAGGATAATTGGAACGATAAAAATCATAATAGTTCTGATAAACAGGGACCTCTGCCTCTAATCTACGAACAGGTCTTACCATCAATTCCGTAATTCTTATCGATTCGACACCTGCCACAGTATAACTAATAGAACGAAGGTCTTTTAATGGGGCTCCTTCACTGTTCACACCATTTTGCACACGCTCTGCCCACCAATAATCATTTATCGCCCAGTTAACATTGAGTTCCCCTAAGGTAGTTTTTGCATATTGTTCCATTTCTCGAAGTGGAAAGTTCGAAGAGTTGTAACCTTTCTCATACGGGGATAAAGAATTCACATCTTTACTGGGCAAATAAACCTGCCTTTCTAATGAAGTTAATGGCTCAGGAACTTTTTCCGTGGTAAGTCTCGACTGGGCTATATCCGTGTCTCGCAAGTCTATCAAATTGACTGCTAATTCCATTATTTTTAAAATAGGGTCAACGGGAAATACATAGTTTGAAGCAGAGTTTATAGCGGAAACAGGGTCATTTGTCCCATCATCATAATAGAATAAAAATCCCACTTCATTCTTATCTACCCCGAACCATGTAGCCCATTCATACTGAGAACTCCGAAGTCCCTCTGCAAAATAATAAGCGTTTTTCGCCATCGGCATACGCCACGATATTGCATTAATACTCGAGACGGGTTTTTCGGACAAGAGTATCGTAGATGCCAATTGTGCAGGTGTTACATAATTAACATTAACAGGATTAATTCCTCGTAAAGAAGTGCTAAACTGCCGTATTTGAGTATTCTTTGATAAACCCATTGTTGTAATTGTAGGTTTAATTTTCTCAAAAGCAGTTGTTCCAGGTACTCCATAATCTGACAATTCACCAATCTGGTCAGGAGTACTTATAATTCGGTCGCTCAATTCTCCACTCTCGTCAACATTATTATCAGCATTATTATCAACTCGGTCTTTCTCAGCCAATTTATTAGTAAAAGGTAATGTATATTGGAATTCAAAAGGTTCATCTATTCCCTCTAAAATTCCTAACAAATCATTTACACCATTATCAATAATTCCATCTCCATCGTCATCTAAACCATTAGTGAATAAAAGAAACGCATTCGCGTTATCATCTACAACGCCATACCCTGGGAAAGCTACATCATAATACAATCCCGTAGAATTGGTGTTAAGAATATAATTAGATTGAGAACTATCAATTTGTCCACCTGGGGCACCGGTTAATAAATTCCATAGTTTCCGTGAACGATTAATGCCCATATCAGGTAAAAATCGAGTTTCCAAACCATAACCTATCAAGTAAGGCGAAGAAAGTCCAGGAACAAAATAAGTACGCATTAACTTGCCTGCAAGGAGTGGATTAGGAGACGCAAAATTAAAATCAATAGGAAAATGTCCCCCCGCACTGTTTAGATTTACTTTCTTACTCTCATCAGTAATGTAAACTGCCATTCTTCCTACCAAATCACATACAGGTTCCCCTGTGTGGGTTATATGAATATAAGGAATTAATCTCGTATAGTTTAGTGTTCGTGTAATTCCTGCTACTCCATCCCTATAAACTCCTCTATTAGGATATATCTGCACCCCCGGTAAAAATGAATTCCCGCTCACATCTTTGAATTGATTAATCTCAACATAACTTGCTTCACGAACTGCAGTAAACTTCACTCTATCTGCTGGATTCCAATTGCCCGGCATTGCAAATTTGGCAAATGTATAATCGTAATTTTGGATGTCTTCCTGATTTCTCTTGGTGCGGTCATAAATCGGAACTCCTTGATAAGGACCGCTGGATATAAAGCCTTTCAATACAAATGGAGGGCCAGATAATTCAATCGCTTCTGTATCAGCAGATTCTTTAATTGTAAAAAAGTTTGTGATATTATTCGGGCCAACATATGCATAAGTTTCAAAATTATTTACTAACAAATCATAATCATTGTCAAGACAATCCACATCCTCTGCAGTAAGGGTATAACGCATCTGCCCTGATGGAGTGTAACGAACCACTTCAATAGAGGATGGCATAATCACTTCAAGATACACCATATTCCCATTTTCATCTGGAACCATATCATTACGGTCTATAACCCCATCCGCATTCCAATCCACTTTTATTCGTAATCCAGGTAAAGGTGCTGTCAAAAATACCTTTTGTTCTAAATCTTCATCTGCTTTACCATTGCAATTATTGTCTAAACCATCATCTCCTCCCCAATATACAAAAACACCCGTTTCAAATACTTCTTCAGGATCTACTATTTTATCCGAATATTTGTCGGTAGGGTCCTCTTGAGGCAATGCTTCATTTAAAGCAAAAAAGGGTCCCATTTCTTCATTTACATTGTTATCCGGAGTTTCATCAACTAAACCATTTAAGTTATTATCCAGTCCATCATTGTTATTTTTATGTATTTCTCCTGCGGAATCATAAACTAGACCGCTAAATAATTTATCTCCAGCCATAGGCATCCAGACCGCATCTTTATAACCATCGCCATCCAGGTCTACATCTGCCCAAGCATTAACCCATTCAGGAGCATACAGGCTACTTGTAGCGTAAGAATTACCATTTCTATCGTTACCCCCGAAAACAGGCCTCCCATCTTGAAAGCGAACAGGGCCATACATCGCTGGCAGTAGAAATGGGGGATGACTCCTTGGAATACCTTCATCACGAGTTATATCATTATCAGTTTCTGCATTCACATTAAACCTATAATACAAATATTGCGGAACCGGAACCCAATTCGATGGAGTTGTTCCTGGGACAACTAACTCTGCATTCAGGTCATACAAAATAGGCGAATTAAAATCTTCAATACGCGGATAAAATAACCAATTTTTACTCCGTGGCCCGTTATATAACATTTCATAATAACCATCCGCAAAACGGACATATAAAAACCGCCGTTCGGGAGGTAAACTCATCATAAATTCCTGTAAATTGGGAAAATTAATCCATAACCTTGCAATGTCAATATGAGGAATACCTCCCTTCCCCTGCATTGAAAAACGAAGATAAAAATTCCCTTGACCTGCACCCGAATTACGAACAGCCCAGGGCTTACCCGCAACCCACGCACCACTGAAAAAGGAACGCCAGACATGGTCGGTAGAAGATGCATAGGGATGCTGATTCAAATCACTGTTTAACACAGAAATTCCAATATTCATGGCTCCCCTTAATAACTGGTCTGCCTGTGCCTGACGAAGGGACATTTCCGCAGAATATAGTTCACCCCTTGTTACAAAATAAAAGGTAAACCCTATGGCTAAAAGAATGGCGATAATCCCAATGGCAAGGACCAATGCCGCGCCCGTTTCTGGTTTTCGCATAAAAAAACTCTCCTTAAAAACTTAACTTTCCTTGTCCTTATTTTTTTCCAAGAACAAAGTTTATTAAATTTTACGACAGATTGAGTTAATTAATAAAATTTCTTTACATTCCTGCGGGCATTCTCCTAAGTTGTGGAGTTCTTAATCCGCACGGAATATCAATAGATTGACTAAACCAGCGCCTGAAATCAGAAACACCGGGCTGCGGCTTCTCGGAACAAACCCAGGCACTGACGGTAATTCGAACAGGTAATCGCTCAAAGAAAATCGTAGCAAAGGGGGAGGTCTGACTGGGGTCAGTCCCCTTCATTTCTGACCAAACCCTATCTAAAAATGCATTTAAACATTCTGCCTGCTGAACGGGAATGGTTTCCGATGGTAAAGATAAATAATGAGTGAAGAGAGGGATGCTTCGTACATCGTTAAAATACATCGCGGTTTGGTTTTCTTCTGACTGGTAAGAGAAAAGATTCCCCGGGAAAAGCAAGTCGGATGAAGTTATTAATCCATTCACTTCATCAATCCAATAAGCATGAACACCAAAGCCATCCGACAAAATATAATCAAGAGGATTTAACCCGTTCGTTTCCCAGAAATTATATAACACCGCTGTCGCAGGATACGGATTTCCCGTCCCCCCTGTAAATAGTTGATACAAATACATTTGGTCTTTTCGTGCAATTGATAAATCATAACTCCAAATATAAGGTAATAAATTCAATATGTTGCCCTGACCTGTTATCGCAAGGACATTAGATGGATTTTTCAATAGGTTAAACCACTCACTACAAAATTGCCTTGAATTATATATTTGCATAAGCAAAAGTCTTAATTCTGTTTTACGAATTGTAACAAGGTCATTAATAAGGTTTTCGTCTATTGTCTGATAATTAGGATTCGTAACAGTGTTTCTTAAATCCTTGACAACATCTACAGCAGGAGTTTGATTTTCCACAGCACTTACCAAACTTACACCACTTTGAGTTCCTGTCCCCTCGACAAGGAAAGCATGTATTAATGCATCAATATTTGTATAACCTGTATACGAAAATGGATTTTCAACTGATGACAAATCTGGTTCTGGCATTAATTGTAAATCTGCTCCCCCCGAGCCAATAAAACCTTTTTTCATTACCATATCAACAATATTTGTTTTTGCCGTTTCTTCAACTCGGAACAGTGCCATAGGTTGAATACGGACACGAAATGCTTGTTTGTCTGTTGAAAATTGAGCCCCTACATTCATCTCCGACTGTACCTCCGGGAAAGGATCCCCCGCTGTGAGTAAACTATTTAATGTGTTTACAATTGTTGCCACATCACAATTGGATGGTAAACTCGCTTGAATCCGTGCAAGTATATTATCCATAAACATGGATACATCCCCATTCGGAATTTTATTGGCTTCTCTTTTCATGGCTTTTGCTTTTTCGAGTCGATCTCTCAAGTTATCCTTGGGTCCTATCGGGAGCCATGTATCAAAAACAGGAATTGACGGGCTTGGGGCAAAGAAATAAGTTACTCTACCTACCTGGCCGTTATCCAACATCGTAACAAAAGTTAACGCTGTAGGTGTTCCATAAAACTGGACTTTTTCTCCACGATTGGAAAGAGTACATGCCCTTTCTAAATCTCGCGCTAATACTTCCATTGCAGAACGAGCGTTCCCATAATTCTCTTTTATCATGTATCCCTGATGGGTTGATACGATAGCCGAAACAAACATGGTAACCAAACCTGTTAAGATAATGGAAAGAATAGCCATCGCAACTATAACTTCAATAAGTGTCATACCCCTGTATTTTTCCCAACCGAATAAAAGTAACTTCATTTGTTTTCTATTGTTGTTCTGTAACATAGGTAACAAACCTTTCCTCTCTCCCATCGTTAAGCCTCACTTTAAAAGTAACACGATATAGTCCCTTGCCCATGGGAACGCGGGAAGCGGATGCTCCATAGTGTTGATACAATTCATATGCACTCGCAGTGGTTTCTATTTGCTGGAAGGCATTATCTTTTAACCATGAATTTAATCCCGTTGAGAAAGTACCTCCCACACGGACACGACTCATTTCTGTACGAGCTAAATTGGAGATATTGGCATTGGCAGAAGAATCCGTCAATAATTTCTGTGCTGATGGGAATAGAGTAAAAACCGCAACCAGTCCACTTGCAATAATGGCAAGAGCTATAACGATTTCTAATATAGAGAAACCTAATTCTCTTTGTGATTTAACATTATGATGTAGGAAATAATTCATAGTTCCATTTTAATCCTACCTGTTACGCGAAAGAGACTTAATAAATTCATGTTGTGTGTTACCCAGACCGCATCGGCTGGGATTTGTTCTTGTATACTCGCGGGCAAAACCATTGGCTCTGAGCTCATTGTATCCACTATTCCGAGGGTATATAGCTCTTTTACCTGCACATTAGAAGTAGGAACTAATTTTCCATCCGGTCCGAAAATATGAGCATACCAGGAATACTTACTGCCGGAACCTCCGGAATATGCATTAAAGGCTTGGGACGTTAATTCTAAATCTAAAAATGGAACATTTACTTTACTTAAACCCAATTCAGAATTAGAATCACCCTCATCAACAGAACGCAAAACTGGAATCTTTACCGTGAAAGAGTTCGGACCTATTACAGTATCTCTCATTTCCACCCTACACAGGACAACACCCTCTGCAAATCGTCTATTTAACCCGTATTCGGACCTCGCTTCAATAGGGACAAAAATACGAGCCCATGTGTGAGGAAAACCCAATCGGTCACGAATATCATCAAAATCTTCGTTATTCTTTTTGCTAATCTCATACATTACTGCCGCCGAAACCAATGCTCGGATATGTCGTTCCCCAGTAATAATACCTTGACTTGTCTCAACATTAGTGATAGGAACTGGGACAAAAACATCACTATATACCACGGCCGTATTGACACGGTAGATTGCTGCATATATTTTTGCCACCTGCATAATTTGAGCCAATTCTCGGGCCGTGCGTTTCACAGGGTCTGTAGCATCTCTATAAAAGCGGAAAATTGAGGGAACAGATATTAGGGTTATCATTCCCACTATTCCGACTACAACCAGTAGTTCTGTCAATGTATAACCTTGTTTTCTATCTCTGAGAAACATCTTTCACCAGGTCTTTCATATTTAGAAGGGCAATGTATGTTCAACCTTCCCATACATTGCCCTTATTTTTCAATATCAAATATCATTAACTATAGAAACGCATCCAACTCTGACCCGGATCCCAGTTATTTATATCATCTCCACCACCTTTATATTCTTCTTCTTGATCTGGATAATTGGACGAACCCTGATAACTTCCGCCGGGAAGTGGGTTTGCTAAATTAAAGTTATATATACCCTGGCCTGAAATCATATTAGCACCATTAGACCAGATAAATGCCAATTTCCCCTTATCCGCAGGGAAACCTACTTCGATAGTCGAATTGGTCTCTGGGTCCACCGTTTGAAATGTCAGAGTATCACTTCTTCTCCCCCCAGATACGCCCGGTAGAGTCTTTTCTTTTTCGCCCAACATATAGATACGGAACGGTATGGGACCATTCCTTGGAGTCCAAGGCCCAGGATATATGTTATATAAATTACCCCAGGGGTCGAATGCAATATCTTCAAGATAGCCAACTCCAAGCCTCATAACTACATCTCTATCTAAAATGGTAGCATAAGCAATACCCAAATCAGGGTCCGTTCTTCCATCCAACACTCTGCGTCCTTCTCTCAATAAAGCATACAAAGTATTTGTATACAATTTAATGGCAGATTGGAATTGCTGTGAAGTCATAACATAGGGTTGAGCATCTGTAAAATTAAAAATATTTTTTCTAATCTTATCTGCATCAAACAGATAATTCAGATTTTGCACGTTAGCATCTGTAACCATTTTGGTCAGCGCAAGTTCAATAGATTTAATATCCCCTAATGCCCGTGTTGCCCTGCCCCTTGCAATATAACGGGCAACATTGGGAACTATAATAGCAGCCAGTATTGAGATAATTGCCATTACTACCAGCAGTTCTACGAGTGTAAATCCTGTGTTCCTTTTCATACGGTCTTCCTCCACTCAGGTTTTAGACGATTCGTATTTTTTCTCGTCCTTTCGGTTATGAGTTCTTATAAGTTATTAAACTGTCAATATATTTATACCACAAATACGACTTCCGTTGCCGTATTTTTGCATTTGTTATGTTCCACTGATAGTATCGCCGAGTGTGAATATCGGTAAATATAAGGACACCACGATAAAACCAATAATACCACCCAAAACGATAATAATTGCGGGCTCCATCAATGACAGCATTGCTTCTACCGCTGCTTCTACTTCAGCATCATAGATATCCGCAACCTTATGTAACATAGCATCAAGACTACCTGTCTCTTCGCCTACATCAATCATATTAACTACCATTGCAGGAAACACTTTCGTCTGGTCCAAAGGGGCAGCAATAGTATCTCCCTCTTTTACGCTATCATGAACTTTATCTACAGCGTCTTGAATAATTTCATTCCCTATAGTTTCTTTTGTAATCTTCAATGCCTGTAAAATAGGCACACCGGAAGTAATCAGCGTTCCTAATGTTCGTGCAAATCGTGCCACCGCAACTTTTGTAACCAAATCGCCAATTAAAGGTATTTTTAGCACAGCACGGTCACGAAATCTTCGAACTGCATGAAATTTAAAAAGTATTTTTATAAATATAATTGTCCACGATACTATAGCAATTAACATCCACCAGTTATAAATCATGAAATCCCCAGCCTTCATTAGAAATTGGGTAGGCCAGGGAAGATTTCCACCAAATTCTTTGAAAATATCCGCAAACACAGGCACTACTTTAATCAACAAGAACATCACAATTGCGGAGGCGATAATAAGAACAGCAATGGGATAAATCATGGCAGATTTTACACGCCGTTTTAATGCTTCTCTTCGTTCCATAAATTGTGCTATACGGTTAAGTACAACTTCTAACATACCACCGACTTCGCCGGCTTTGACCATGTTCACGAAAAGGCGGTCAAACTGCTTGGGGTGTTTTGCCAACGCTTCGGAGAAAGTACTTCCCGATTGGATATCTGTGGATATTTCCCTAAGTATATCTTTTAATTTACAGGGCTTCATCTGGGCAATTAACACATTCAAACTCCGTAGTAACGGCAAACCTGCATCAATTAATGTAGATAATTGGCGTGTCATCACCACAAGTTGTTTTGTTTTCACACCACCAAAGTAAAGTTCGTTTAACCCTCTTTTTTCTCCACGAGCTTTTCTTTCATCACTTCTACGGGCTTCTCGAACATGCGTTGGGAACAACCCTAAACTTCTTACATCATTAATCGCGAGTGCAACACTATCCGCCTGGATAATGCCAAACACTTCCTTTCCCTCACGATTAATGGCACGATAAGCATATTTAGGCATGGTTCCAATTCCTTATTTTAATCTTCATAATAATCCGTATGGGCTATTACTTCTTTGGCTGAAGTAACACCCTGAACACATTTTATTATACCTTCCTCGCGTAGTGTTCGCATACCTAATTTCTTTCTTGCATATCTACGAATATCATACGCCATGGCACGGTCTAAAATCATTTCGCAAACAGTTTCATCCACCTGTAAAATCTCAAATAAACCCGTTCTGCCCATATAACCAATATAATCACATGCAGGACAACCCTTTGGTTTAAATAACTGTAATTTGGGGTCTTCTCTCCAACTTTTGGGTAACCCCAATTCGTCCATCTCTTCTTTTGATGGACGATACCTTTCTCTACAATGCCTACAAAGGCACCGAACCAAACGCTGTGCTAACACGGCCTCTAATGAAGCTGTTATTAGATAAGGTTCCACATCCATATCAAGCAGACGAGTAATTGTCTCCGGGGCACTGTTTGTATGCAAAGTACTCAATACCAAGTGTCCCGTTAATGATGCCTCCACCGCTATTTGTGCTGTTTCAAGGTCACGGATTTCACCGACCATTACAATATCTGGGTCTTGACGCAGAATAGAACGCAAACCTGCTGCAAAGGTCAATCCTACCTCTTCATTCACCTGACATTGCATAACACGGTCAATTTGTAATTCGACCGGATCCTCCATTGTAATAATTTTCACTTCTTCAGTATTTAGTTTTGCAATACAACCATATAATGTAGTTGTTTTCCCTGAACCTGTAGGACCCGTAACAAGTAAAATACCATTCGGACGAGCTAAAACATCATCGAGCCGTGTTTTCACATAATCACTTAAACCCAATCGGTCTAAATCTATTCGCACCGCTGTTCGGTCTAAAATACGCAACACAACTCCTTCCCCATAGAGAGTCGGAAGTGTAGCCACACGAATATCAATGATACTATCACCTACTTTTAATTCAATACGGGAATCTTGGGGTAATCTCCGTTCTCCGATATCCATATTACACATAATTTTTACACGCGATACTAATGCAATCGCCAGATTCTTGGGAGGGTTAACAATCTCATGTAAAACACCATCTACACGAATACGAATACGGAAACGGTCTTCATATACTTCAAAATGAATATCGGATGCCCTCTTTTTTACTGCCTCTAAAAATACCAAATTAACAATTTTAATAACTTCGGGTAATTGTGCTAATTCGACCAAATTTTCTGTGTCTTTAATAATTTCCTGCGTTCCCAGTTCTTCGAGAGATAAATCGGAAGAGCCCACTTTATCCTGTAATTCCGAAATCATCTCATGAATCGAGTCGGTCTCAAAAGAATAATTATTTTTCCATGCAGTAGCAATATCCTGAGGATTACTAATAGCCCCACGAACGGGTTGTCCTACAATATGTCTCAAATCATCCAATATCTGTAGGTTTAATGGGTCTGCCATCGCAACGACAAGGACACCATCCACCTCTTTTATTGGGATCACATTGTAAAAGCGAGCAACATCGGGAGAAATTTTGCGAATAATAGATTCGGGGATTTTTAATCGAGTAACATCAACCTTTTCCATTCCCAATTGTGTGCCTAATGCTTCTACTATTGCCTGTTCATCGCAATAGCCCATAGAAACCAGCACACGACCTAAAAAATCTCCGGTTAATCGCTGTCGCTGAAGGGCTTCATCCAATTGAAGAGGAATAATCACCCCTTGTTCTACCAGAATATCACCTAAGCGGCGTTGGTTTATCTGGCCTGTTTTTGACTGGTTCTGTTTTGCTAATGCACTGTACATATCATAAACTCTCTTTTATTCATCCATCCTAAATTATGCGACTTCTCCTTCTTTCTTAGGTGCAGGACCACCTTCAATACCTAATGCACGCGCTGCCGCTTCAAATTCGTCTGGCATCTGTGCTTTGGCAAGACAATCCTCATATTTACAAATACCTTTTCGATAAAGTGCAAGCAAATGCTCGTCTAATAGATTCATACCGTACTTATGACCTGTCTGAATAGCAGAAGTAATACGATAGGTTTTATTTTCACGAATCAGATTTTGAATAGCAGGGGTACAATACATAATTTCATATGCTGCAACACGACCAAAACCACTCTTTCGAGGCACAAGAGTCTGCGAAATCACAGCCTTCAAGTTACCTGCTAACTGAGTTCGAATTTGTTCTTGTTGATTCGATGGGAAAGCGTCCACCACTCGGTCTACGGTTCGCACGGCTCCCGTAGTATGAAGTGTGGCGAACACAAGGTGTCCCGTTTCTGCAGCCGTGATGGCCGCTTCAATCGTTTCAAGGTCACGCATTTCACCGACGAGAATAACATCGGGGTCCATACGCAACGCCCTTCTTAACGCCTCTGCGAATGTGGGGACATCTACACCGACTTCACGCTGGGTAATAATCCCTTTTTTATGTGTGTGATAGTATTCAATCGGGTCTTCAATGGTAATAATATGTGAATCCAGATTGGTATTAATCCAATCAAGCATGGTCGCTAATGTTGTTGTTTTTCCGGAACCGGTAGGACCCGTAATTAGAACCAGTCCACGAGGTTGACGGAGCAAGTTTTCAATGTGTCGGGGCAAACCTAATTCTTCAAAGGTTAAGATTTTACGAGGAATTAATCGTAGAACAATACCTACATATCCTTTTTGTTTAAAAATAGCCACACGGAATCGGGCAATATCTTCGAAAGCAAAACCAAAGTCAGCCCCCCCTACTTCTTGTAATTCCTGTTGATTATCTACAGATGCAATACTTTTCATCAGTCGTTCTGTATCTTCAGGAGTTAATGGGTCCTCACCGAAAAAAACCAACCTACCATGGACCCTGCCCACAGGGGGATTATCTACAGCCAAATGTAAGTCTGAACCTTCACGGTCTATCAACATTCTCAATAAACTTACCATTTCATACGCCATATATGTATCTCCTTATATTCAACATTATACCGCTTATATTCAACATTATACCGCAACAGCTGGTTTACGAAGGGGTTCATCAATTCGGGTTCGTTTATTTACCTCTTCTACGGTAGTAATGCCCATTGTTGCCTTACGCCATGCATCTTCTCGCATGGTAGACATCCCCGATAGACGGGCTTCCCTTCGAATAGCTGTCGCCGATTCACCACGCATAACCATTTCTCGGATACGGTCTGTAGTTAATAATAACTCGTATACACCTAATCGGCCCTGATACCCTGTCTGATTACAGTTATCACAGCCCGCACCATGATATAAATCAATCGTAGAAAGGTCTACGGGAAAACCTAAACGACGAATTTCAAATTCTGGCGGGGCACAAGGTTCTTTACAAACCGTACAAATAGTTCGGACCAATCGTTGGGCAAGTATTGCACGGATACCTGATGCCACAAGGAATGGTTTAACACCAATATCAACCAATCGTGTAAAAGCAGTTGCGGTATCATTAGTATGTAATGTAGAAAATACCAGATGCCCTGTTAAAGCTGCTTTAATAGCAATTTCGGCAGTTTCTAAGTCACGGATTTCACCCACCATTACAATATCAGGGTCCTGACGGAATATGGCACGCAAGGCACGAGCAAAGTCCCAGCCTATTTCGTGATTAATCTGCACCTGATTTATCCCGGTAATCTGGTATTCTACAGGGTCCTCTAATGTAATAATCTTTACATCCGGTTGATTCAAGTTATGCAGGGAAGCATAAAGGGTAGTCGTTTTACCTGACCCTGTAGGTCCCGTAACTAAAACCACCCCTGTAGCATGTTGGATAATTCGTTCCCAGCTATTTTGTACCTCTGGACTAAACCCTAACTGTCCCAAACCCAACATAAGGCCACTTTTATCGAGAATACGCATAACCACACTTTCACCAAATACAGCTGGTAATGAACTTACACGGAGGTCTATTACTTTATTCCCCAATGTCATTTTGATACGACCATCTTGGGGAACGCGTCTTTCCGAAATATCCATTCCGGCCATAATCTTCAATCGAGATATAATAGCTGCCTGTGCCCGTTTGGGAGGCAACGGCATTAAATGCATCACCCCATCAATACGATACCTTATCTTTACATCGGTCTTCCCCGGTTCAATATGAATATCGCTTGCTCGCAAACGGAATGCTTCTAAAATCATCTGATGTACATATTTCACTATCGGATTATCTGCATCACCCTCATCCATTCCTTCGGTACTAATTGCTGTAGAAGGGAGATTTGCATCATCCATACTAACACTACTCAAGGAAATATCACTGGCACTAAAACTGGTTGCAGAACTAAGTGAACTATCGAAAGAACTAACATTGGACATCGATGTAAGTGAACTTACACTGCTGGCACTACTCGCTGAACTCAACATGCTTTCTACCGTGGCTTCCTGAACCCCGTAGTACCTCCCTAAAGCCATAGTAATTTCTTCAGGAGAGGCAAGAATAGGTTCTACAGAACGGTCAAGAAGACGGGCTATATTATCCAAATTATTTACATTTGTCGGGTCGGAGGTGGCAATAATAACTTTATCACCTCGAACTTCTACGGGAACTACCTTGTATAGCGTGGCAATACTCCCATCCATGATATTTCGAACCCGTTCTGGAATTTCCCTTTCACTTAACTTGATTATAGGTATACCCAATTGAATTGAGAGTGTCTCAATAATATGACTTTTGCTAATATACCCCAAGCGAACAAGGATTTCGCCTATTCTCCGATGTGACATTGTTGTTTGCTGACGATGAATTGCTTCTCGGAGTTGCTCTTCCGTTATTATTTTCTGTTCAATAAGTATCTGGCCAAATAATTTATAGGTACTCATAAATTCACATCCATGTTTTCTCTATATACTTTAACATAAATTAAAACAAAAATCAATGTTAAAAATGCGGATTCAGGCATAAATCCATAAAAAATATATTTGATTGTCAATAATTTACCTCAAACCATTTTTTTTCTATTTCAATTTCATTGTAATTATTATATCATTATAACTATAATCTAAACGAAAAACAAACCCGTTTTTCAATACAAATATATTGTTTTTCGCATTTTATTTCAAGGTCACAAGGGTTAATTCGCAATCAATTCCTTTTCCACTCTGGTTAGGCTTTAGTTTATCCATCTTATATACTGCTATTAAGTAAGAATCGCTATAAATACGCTTCAAAAATTCAGAAAATCGTTTTAAGGAAACCCCTTCCAATTTAATTTGTAACATAGGTTGACGAGGACTACTTGCCCGTGCTCGATAATTATCAAGTTTTGCTTTATCGGTTAATTGTATTTCTTTTAATAGTTGGTTAATATAAGAAAAAAAGTCAAAATGGGGAGGTCTCTTTTCTATTATGCTAAGCAACATTTCCTGAGTTTTCAAACTCTCTTCTTGTTCTTTTTTCATTTTCTCCACCATTTGTAATTGATTATATGCTTGATTTAATTCATTTCGCGATTGGAGAAATTTTCGATAGGGCCCCCGATGTAGATATATTGCAATACTTATAACGGCAATAAAACTGACTATCATTGTAATGAAATAAATGCGGTCAAGAAGGGTTTGTTTCATCTTTTTTCCCTGTATTTAAATTGTTATTGCTTTCTTCTGAAGGGATATTACCCTGTTGAAATAAAGGCTTCTCCGGCCTTTGTATCCGTATTGCGAAACTGGTTTGATTTCCCTGTGCACTTAGCTCAGGTTCATCAACAATATTAAAATAACTTACTTTTTTCAGTTCTGAAATCGCCTGCGAGATGAATGCAGAATCACTTGTCGTCCCTTGTATACGAATCCACCAACTTTGTACATCAGGTGAACTTATTTTTATTTCTGTAATATTAACCTTATCCGACGGTAACTTTTCTGCTATTGTATTCAAAATATCCAACAGCGGCGGATTAAAGAAAGGGGTTAAATCGATATTCTCATCTAATCCTTTTTCTTGATTTATCCTTTCTATTTCCTGGGTTAGTTCGTTTGCCCTTGCTTTATATAAATTACTATAGACAAAATTATTTAAAGTAAGTTGTTGGAGGAAAAATGCACCACAGACAAGCCCTGTAAGAATTAAACAATTTGTAAAAATAAAGTGTCGTGATAAAAACAATAAATAGGAAGATAAGGTTTGATTCTCTTTAAGTAAATTGAAAGTATAATAAGGGTCTAATGTAATACCTGCAATACCTATCAGGGGAAACCACGAAATTAATTTTTCGTCAGCATCTACTTTAATAGATGAAGGAAACTTTAAAAACGGGGCGAGCGATACTTTTTCTACTTCCATCTTTACCAATCGAGAAAAAACTCCTAATTCTTCCTCTGATAGAGATAGTCCACCCATTTCCAATTTTTCTATTCCTTCTTTACCCTTCCAGCGAGCAAGGAATGCACGGAGGCTATTTTGGACTTCTTTAGCAAAAATTTCGGGGCTTTCGTAATAATTTTGAGCGCCTAAAACAAGATGACGAATGAATACAAGTTTCCCTTCATTAAGAACCACAAGAACAGAATAATCTTTGTCAACTAACAAAGCGGTTCTTAATTTACTTCCCTTTTTACTTCCTCTTTCCCAGAGATATACCAAACCAAGAGAATTGATAACGGCTGTTTCGGGTTCTGCCGAAAACTCACTAAGATAACGAATATAGTCTTGTATATGCTGTTTGCGAACACCTAATGTTAAGACTTCTGTTTCTTTTTTAGTTTCGTTGACTATCATAAAATCGAGCATTAATTCTTCAATTGGGAAAGGAATATGCGGTTCTAATTCAAAGCGGAGCGCAGAAACGACTTTTTTCTTCCCTCGAAACGGGACTGTCAACGAACGGACAATACTCACCGAACATGGAACAGAAAGAGCAAAACATGAAGGTTTATATTTTAATTGTTTGAATGCTTCTTCCAGAGCATTTAAGATAGACTCGTCTTTATTTGGGGTTTCTGTTTCTTCTAAAATCACCGGGACTTCAATACCCTGGAGCAATTCCAAATATCTACCTTTTTTCCGAACTGTTGCCAATCGAACTGTATCTTCCCGAATTTCAATTGAAGTTACTAAATTTCCCATGTATCCTTCTTTCGTTTTTTATTGCTTTACATTTTTTCTATTATTTTATAACTTTCCAATCCAAAATGCGGAATGGCTCAGGAGGGAGACCTCCTTGATTTTGGAGCGTTGTAGAATTATTATTAGTTCGTTGTGTATTGCGAGAGAGATTTTGCTGATTTGTCTTCGTATTGTTAGGATTTATATTCGGATTAATTCTTGAAGCTCCCTGATCTCCTAATTCCATTGGATTGCGAAATACATATGCTTCAATCCGTACCATTCTGTTCTGATAAAGCCCATCCCCATAAATACGAAAAGCATTGCTTTGTAATGTAAAAATTTGACCCGCCATCACATAGCGTTGGGCACGATTATCAGGTCTTTCCGCAGGAGTAATTACAGGTTTTCCTGTTTGTTGTGGAGTATTTCTCCTTTGAGCAGTTGGAGGTTTAGGTAAAAAACCATAGGCATCCAACTGGCTTAAATCTGTAAAGGGTTGTGTATGTGCATCATCATAAATTCGCTGACCTAACCCTACATCTGCTGGATTACCTGTGTAACCACTGACCACTGCTGCGATTACTTCAGGTTGTGCCGAATTGATGTTCACCCTTCCTAACCAATCTCCATGAACTGTAAAATATTCAGATAAAGGCAACTGTTTCTTTTCTGGGTCGCCAAAATATATTTCGGGAGTAATTCCTTTAATTAATAACAACTCTTCTATGGAATCCATAGGACCATTTTTGCATGGATAGGGATTTTCCAAACCCATATAATAATCATTCTCCGCTCCCTGAGGTCGTTCCGAATCGCCATCATTGTAATCTAACCAATCCAAAATAGAATCTACAATGATTTCAGGACTGGCTCCCTTCCCAGTATCTCGCAAAGCAAAAAACTCTCTTACCGCATTGACCAGAGGTGTTCTTTCCTGGGGCTCTCCTCCGGATTGAGGAATTAATAAAGCATTTAGATTTATCTTGCCATATTCATCTGAAATAAATGCATGCATGAGTGCATTATTTAATGGTTCTGTTCCTGCACTCATATTAAAGGAAAGTAGGTCAAAATCGCTATCCACTGGGGGAGCACCACTCATCATGGTATTTAAATTATCCTCCGCAAGGTAAGCAATTGCTTTGGCTACCGCCGATTTCGCCGAGAGATAAGCCTCTAAATCTCCCTGTTGACTATATGCTAAAGATGCCTCCACTTCTGCCTCATATAAAAACTCAACCACGAGGATGGATAGTAAAGCGATAAACACCAATGAAAGTATTATCGCCACGCCCGTCTTCTTTTTGAGTTGAATTCTTATTTTGGATGTCATATCAAATATTTGCCTTTATTTACCTTCTTCTTCTAAAATTTTCGCGTGCTGATGAATTTGGAGTTGCTCCTTTTGTTTTATTACTATCCATCTTAAATAGAGAACCTACATCACGGAAATGGTTTGGGTCATCCATTGGCTGGACTGTTCCTACTGTTGTTGGCAAAACTATCACAAGGTCTATATCCCCTTCTCCATTGGAAGAGGCATTACTAACTTGCCCATATTCATCGAAGAGATTAGCGACTATATGCACTGCCCATGGCATTTGCTGAATGGATTGTGAATCCCATTCTTCTACCCAATCCTGCTTCACCGGGTCATAATAATAAATATCTAAGGAAGCCAGCGGAACTTTTATTACATTCACAGGCAAGGAATTAAAATCACTTGAAAAACCCGATTCTTCATCAAGAATAAGTGGAGATTCTGTAATAGTCATGTATTGGGGTGCATTATTGGAAATTCCATATATATCCGTAGCAAAACCAGACATACCTTCCGGTGCAGAAGTATCTTCAAAAGAATAGGTTACCACTCTACGGATGCCCGGTAAAGCAGTAGGTCCCGGCATGGGTAATGATGTGCAAAAGCGAATGGAGTCCACAGGGCCATACGGCCCGGATTCATTTGTCCCCACAAACTGATAACCTGAAGCAGAGAAAGAAGAATCTATATATAAAGCGTTAAAGGAATGAAAGAAATGATTAACAAGAAAACGTTGTATTCTCATTTTTTCCGCTGAAAGCCGTGCCAAATCTGTCCCTTTTGAAATGGAATCCAAACCTAAATACACGATAATTACAATGATTGACATAATGGTAAAGGCAATCAACAATTCTAAAAGGGTAAATCCACTCCCTTTTCCTAAAAACAAATACCTATTTTTTTTCGTTAATTGCATATATCAGTTTCCAAATAATGAATTTCTTCTTGTAGAAAAGCCACTTACTGGTGCTTTCATTGTATTTGTATTTCTGGCTCGATTGGATTGTGAGGAATTTCCTGTCAAATTATTGGTTTGATTTTCAACACTCAGGTCATAACATAAAAAAGTTAAACTCTTACTTTCGTTCTCCGGCGTGTATAAAGTTACATTTACCGAATATAATGGAATGGAAGGGTCTGAACCTATAGCCGTTGCGATATAACTCCATGAATATCCTTCATAACTTGTGCCAAAGTCCCCACTCCCCTCTAAAGTTCCTGTTAAAACTCCCACTTCTGCACGGGAACAGGTTGCATAAAGGAGCTGATTTTCATCAGTTTGGTTAATAGTAATTTGATGTAATTTCATTGCGTTAAAGTGGACATTAAATAAAATAAAGGCGGAGCCCCCTAATATAGCCAATGCGGTTAGGATCTCCATAAGCGTAAAACCAAAACAATTTTTCTTGTATTTTTTATCAAATAAATATATTTTCATTGGACTCCTTCCAGAACGAAAGCCCCTGCAGAAACGGGGTCCCAAACAACAGTATAATACTCATTATTTTCATTCTTTATATAAAAAGCCACAGGTTCTGTTAGACCAAGGGGTGTTACAGGTATTTCTACAAGCCCTTTAGAAAACTTATTCCCACCGATAAAAACACTTTCAATCCCCACATTTTCAGACAAACGGACTGGGGTTAAGCCTGGCTCGTTAACCTCCTCTATAACAGGTTCCACATTAAATAAATTCACATCATTTTTTTTATCAAAAAGAGAGCCTACTTCGTCCATTAAACTATCTTTATGTTTTACATTCTTTGCTTGTTCTATAATTCTTCTCTTTGCTAATTTTTCAAATCGTTCATTGATTTGCCGATTCATGGCTTCTGGATCTAAACCTCCTGGCATAGGCATATTCCCTTCCTTGGGATTGGCTGAGGAACCCATAAAAAGTGCTGATATCTGTTCTGGAGACAGACCTTGCTCTTTCATACTTTCGAAAAGGCCCAACTGGTCTTGTTCCCCTTCATTTGTTTCAGGATAGGTAACTTTTAAACAATAATATCTCTGCTGGTCTAAATCTATTTCCACATAAAACTCGTCTCCCAATAAAGCCGAGGTGGACATAACCGCTCTTCCAAAATAAGCCAATCTTCTCGCTTCACTTTCCAACTCAGAAGATAAGGCAAGAGGGAGCAAATAGGGAACTGCAATCGTTGCCATTAAAGCAATAATAAAAATAACAATTCCCAGTTCAAGTAATGTAAAACCTTCTTTTCCCCATATGGAAACCATGATTTGTTAATTTTTACCTTATGAGAAAATACCTTTCAAAAAACTAATCTTCGCTTGAAATATCGGCATTGGCTCCACTACCCCCCGGACTGCCATCTCCACCATAAGACACAATTTTAAAAGAGGAATTACCTTCTTTTTGATATACATACGGATTTCCCCAGGGGTCTAAAGGAACTTTAGGCGGGTCAAGAAACGGAGCAATCTCTTCTAATGTGTTCGGTAATCGTTTGTTTTTTATACGATACATCTGGACAGCAGTTTTCATATTACTGATTTCCGCTTTTGCTTTTGCCTGGTCTGCGTCATCAAGTGCACCAAAGACATAAATACCTACTGTGGTGGCAAGAATTGCAATAATGGCAATAACTACCATTAACTCCACAAGTGTAAAACCCAATAATCTTCTAACTTTTTTCTTTGTGTTTTCTTTTGTCATGTTTCATCCTCCAACATGTGTGCTCATCTTTAATATGGGCAGGAGTATCGCCAACACTAAAAAACCGACGAAAATACCCATTACTACTATTATAACGGGTTCAATTAGCCCAACGATAGCATCAACTGTTAAACGAACATCCTCATCGTAGGTATCCGCTATCTGGATCAACATATTTTCTAATTCACCACTTCTTTGCCCTAATTCAACCATGTGTATCATCATAGGAGGGAAAATTCCTGAATCTTTTAGAGGCTGAGCTAAATCTCTCCCCCTACGAACCCCAGATTTTATATCATCTAAGTGCATTTGAATAAATCGGTTATCCATAATACTATAAACCACATCCAGAGCCGGTAACATGGTCAAACCACTTTGAAGCATGGTCCCCAATGTCCGCGAAAATCGGGCACAGAGTAACTTCTGAAGGAGTGTTCCATATAGGGGTATTTTAAACTTCCAGCGATCCCATTTTTTTCTCCCATCCTCTCGACTTATCCATATACGCCATGTTAAAACCAATAAGAAAAGAAAGCCTACAAAAAATATTCCATACTTCCCTAAAAAGGAACTAATTGCAATCAGAGCATCGGTTATAAAGGGTAGTTCGGATTGTTGTTTCTTAAAAATAGTCGTGATACGCGGCACAATTACGGTCATCATAAAAGTAATAACCGCAATAGCAAAAATAGTCATAAATGCAGGATAGGCTATGGAAGACAATATCTGTGCTTTTATTTTTGCCTGTCGGTCTAAAACATCGGCTAAACGGGTTAAAACTTGTTCTAATGTTCCACTGGCTTCCCCAGCACGAACCATATTCACATATAAAGAACTGAAAATACGGGGATGTTCCGCAAGGGCATCGGCAAGGTTTTTCCCCGCATTAACTTTATCCCGCACATCTAAAATGGCTGTTTTTAGTCGTTGACGAGAGGTCTGTCCCATCAAAGCATTTAAAGCTTCTACCAGAGGCATACCCGCACGAAGGAGGACTGCAAATTGGCGTGTCATTAGGGCTATGTCTCTTGTAGAAACGCCACTCCCTAACGAAAAGAATTTTCCCTTACTCCCTTCTCTCCCCTTTTGACTACTCCCCTCGGATGCTTCTTTAATCTCCGTGGGATAAAGATCTAACTCGCGTAGTTTCATCCGTGCTAATGCTGGAGAATCCGCATCAATCACTCCACGCGTTGCTTTCCCGCTTCCTTTTACTAATGCTTTATATTGATAAATAGGCATATGTTTTCTGTTATATCAAATGATGGTTACAGTTCTTTAATTTAAAAAGTTTCTTCAAAAACATCATCTCTTGTGACACGCAGAACTTCTTCTAATGTAGTTATTCCTCTTAACATTTTCTCGGCTCCATCTTCACGAAGTGTTCGCATTCCTTCTTTGTGGGCTTCTCGCTTGATTACATTAGAATCCGCCCCTTCAAGAACTAACTCCTGTATGCGAGGACTCATTAATAAAAGTTCAAATATCCCCGTTCTGCCATAATAACCTCGTTCCATACACTTCTGACAACCTTTCCCTCTCCATAGGGTATTGGCTCGTGGGTCTTGGGTCTTTATTCCCAATTCTTCCAGTGGATTTCGGTCGGGAGTATACGGTTCCTTACATTGTGTACAAATTTTGCGAACCAACCGTTGTGCCTGAATGGCAATACAGGAAGAAGTAACGAGGAAAGGTTCAATACCCATATTTGTTAATCGGGTGATAGCACCGGCACTGTCATTGGTATGCAATGTAGCAAACACCAGGTGTCCTGTTAATGAAGCCTGAACTGCCATTTCTGCGGTTTCTAAATCACGAATTTCACCCACAAGGATAATATCTGGATCTTGTCGTAAAATACTTCTCAAACCGGCAGCAAAGGTCAATCCAATTTTCGGACGGACCTGTATTTGCCCTATACCTGCAATAAGATATTCTATGGGGTCTTCTAATGTAATAATATTTTTATCGGGTGAATTAACCCTTTGTAAAGAGGCATATAGCGTTGTTGATTTACCCGAACCTGTCGGACCTGTAACTAAAATAATCCCATGAGAAACGGTAATAAGTCGGTCAAATATTTTGTGGTCGCGTTCATCCATCCCCAGGTCTTCTAAACTGAATAAAAAATTACCCTTTTCAAGGATACGCAACACAACACGCTCACCAAAAGCAGTGGGTAATATAGAAACACGAATATCAATCTCTTTCCCGCTCAATTTAATCTTTATACGACCGTCCTGGGGCAAGCGGTGTTCAGCAATGTTTAAATTTGACATAATTTTAATACGCGAAATTACCGCCGCCTGTTGTGATTTTGGGATAGTAAATTTTTCATATAGAACCCCATCAATACGATAGCGAACACGCACTTCTCGTTCAAATGGTTCTATATGAATATCCGAGGCTCGTTCTTTCACAGCTCCTGTAATTAATAAATTGATAAGTTTAATGATCGGGGCTTCATTAGCGAGGTCTAATAAATCTTTTTCGGTTTCTACTGCATCCAATGTATGCACCGTTGTCGCACCCTCTTCTTCTGCCATAGCAATGGTATCTATCATCTCTGCCGTGTTTTGTGTCTGGTTATCAAAATAGGAATCTACTATTTTTTGAATATCCATCTTGCGACATAAAACAGGCTGAACGGGTCCCCCTAAAAGCACCCGAAGGTCATCTAAGGGTAAAAGATTTATAGGGTCATTTAAAGCAACAAGATAACCTGCTCCGTTTTGCTTAAATGGGGCCATGAAATATTCACGAATAAAATTGATAGGAACCTTTGTAATAAGGTTCATATCTACCTGCTGTGAAAGATCTAATTCCACGGGTATACCAAACTGTTCACTTAATGCTTCTAAAACATGCTCTTCTTCCACATAACCAAGGTCTAAAAGGATTTCCCCCAATCGTCGTGGTTTAATCCTCTGGACTTCTAAAGCCTCTTTTATCTGCTCCGGATGGACATATCCTTTTTGAAGCAGAATTTCTCCGAACTGCATTTCAGCCAGTAATTTATCCATTATTTCCTGTAAATCGTTCCTCGGTTAAATTCTTCTTGTTCTATCTGTCCTGTTAACGCTTCGGTCCTATCCAAAGTGGGACGGTAATTCTTCCTCATATCTGATTTCGCTTTGATTTTCTTAAAGAAACCTCCCTTAAATAACTCTTGTATATTGACATCTTGATATTCCGTAACTTTATACTGTGTAACTCGTTCCATATCACTGGATTCTTTTACAATATGGGGAGTAACCAAAACTACCATATTTCGTTTTTCACGGCTTACAGATTTATTACGGAATAAGAATCCTAATAACGGAATATCTCCCATAATAGGAACTTGCGTGCGGTTGCGGTCTGCGGTATCTCTTATTAAACCAGCAAGGACCGCCGTTGAACCATCTTTTACAAGTACCTGATTTTTGAACAAGGATTTATTGGTAGTAGGACCTAAAATATTCACATCTCCTACTGATTGACTACCTCCTGCAACCGCAGATACTTCTATTTCAATTTTCATTAATACATTATCCCCTTCACTTATTTGTGGGGTCACGGTTAATTTAATACCTACTTCATGCCGTTCGACGCGGGTGTATCCACCCCATGTGCTTCCGATAACTTCTCCCGTAGTTGTTCTTTGAGGACTTGCGGTACTCGTAATAAATGGAACCTCTTGGCCAACTACAATAGAGGCTTCTTCATTATCCACTGTAACCAAACTGGGCTGGGAAAGTACTTCTAAATCGGATACGGTTTCAATGGCTTGTAATAGCAAAGGAACAAAGGGGACTCGCAGTCTTTGAGTCTTGCTGATGGGGATAACTATATCATCATATATACCTGTGGTGAGCCCCCCGCCCGTTCCTAAACTCAACGCTCCGAGCATACGGTTAAGTCTGCTCGGACTGGTAATCTTGTTTGCAGCGTCTGCAGCAGGTTTAAGAGAATCCACTATTTTCTGAATATTTGAAGTACCTGTAACGGCAAAACCGGAATTTCCACTAATACTCGCAGAGTCTACCTTAACCCCATAATCATTGTTTAAACGAACATCCATTACTACTGCATCTACTAAAACTTGCCTTTGTGGAACATCCAAACGAGCTATAAAGGCTTCTAATACTTTATAATCCTGCGGTGAAGCAACAATGAGTAATGAGTTGGTCTGGTCATATCTCGTAATCTGAACACGCTGTTCAAAGGGTTGAACTTCACCCGGAGCAGAAGACATGGATGCGGTAGCCATAGCCCCACCGGCACCTGGAACTGCTCCCCCAGGAGTGGCTCCACCAGCAGGCCGTCTCGCAGAGGAACTCGAACCTCCAACAAGAGGTTGAAGGGCCTGTTCTACTTTTTCCGCATCTGCATTTAATAATTCATATATATGTAAATTGTTTGCCTCATACGGTGTAGGGCAATCCAATCGTTTTATCAGGTCTCGAACTTTCTCCATCATACCTTCCGTGGCAACTACAATTAAAGCGTTCAGTCTTGTATCTGGAACCATACGAAGTACTTCTTGACGAGAGCCAATAATCTGCATGGATGGGGCTCCAGGAACAGAACGGGTCGGAGGTCGAACTACGGGCTGGGGTGCCACAGGGGCACCGGGCATTCTACCTGCGGTTACAGTACTTTTGGTTTCCGATAAAACCTGTTCTATCTGCTGTGCTAAAGCTTCTGCGCGGGTATATTCGAGCATAAATATTTCCATCTCTGTTTCATTCCCCGACACATCTATTTCCTGTAAAAATGTAAATATACGCTTAAGACCATCCGCAGTATCTGTGATTATAAGGGTATTGGTAGGTGCGTATGCAGAAATACGACATGATTTGGAGCCTAAAACCTGTAACGCCGTTGAAACCTCAGACGCATCTGAATATTTTAAGGTGATAATATGAGTAGCAAATTTATCATACCCTTCGGGAAGTTTTTCTGTCCCTTTAATTAAAGGTGTTTTTTCAGAAGCAACCGCATCCGGAGTCGCTATAATTTTAATTAATTTCCCATCCAATGTCTCCACCATAGAAAAGCCCCGAGATGCTAATATAGACTCGAGAACTTGATATGCCATTTCGGGGGGAATTTTGTCGTGTGTTATCACGGTGACGGTTGTTGCTCCAATATTGGGGTCTACATCGAAATTTCTACCTGTCAAACGAGCTATCGCAGCAATTACATCGTATAAGGGAGCATCATGAAAATCAAAAGAAATAGGTTCCGATGGTGTTTCGCCCGTTTTAGGTCCCGTTTCCACAGCGATACCCATTTGAGATTTTTCTGATGCCCCACCCGTGGAAGTAGGTTTCCGTGGGCCCGGTGGAGGAGGTTGATTTCCTCTTCTCATCGTTGGGAATGAAGGAACGGGCGGTCTTGGAGAATTCGGAGGAGAAACGGGTTCCGGCATAGTTACCGGTGGGCGAACGGCTTCAGGGGAAGAGGGTAGGGGCATTTCGGGAACATTTTCGGGTACGGAAGGGGCTTCTACAATAGGAGGCATTTCTATGTTCCCGGAAGGGACATCTTGCGGAATTTGCTCTACATCTTGAGCATATACATAAGAAATTAATAAATAGCTAACTACTAAGAAGAATATTATTTTTTTTATCCCCAAAAAGAATCTGTATCCTTTATTGTGTAATGAAGAATATTTTTGATTTCGCAAGTTTCAACTCCTAAATATATAAATGTTTATTTTTTAATTTATATATCTCTTAATCCTGTATTCTATAAATTATTTCCATAGGGTTTCCATTTCTAAGGATGGAAACCTTTACCGAGGGAAGTGTAACATCACTATATTTTTTTATTAAGTCCACTATCTTTTCGTCACTATCAATGACATCATCATTTACAGCGGTAAGGACATCGCCATCTTTAAAACCCAATTTCACCGCAATAGGTATTTCACTAATGTTTTTTGCAGTAATCCCAATTACTTTTCCTTCCGCATCTTTATATAATTCTGGCTTCACTCGCGTAACTAAATCCGCATAACTTGCAAAAAAGTCCTGCACAATTTCATCCCGATTTAAGTCCATTTGCTTCGATGTAGGCTCAGAAGTTTTACTCGTTTTTGCTCCAGGTTGTTTGGCTATCTCTTCTGTCTTTGCTTTTAATAATTCCAAAGACTTGTCTTCTAATTTCAGTCGCTCCCTCCGAGGGGGATTTGTTTTTTTATTCAACAAAATCACTTCTTTGGGATATACCTCTTCCAGAATGACTTGGTCGACAACTTCCTGCCCGACAGCAAATGCGGCGGTGATTCGTTTATCGGAATTTTCAATAAATGCTGAGGAAAATCGGTCTTTCGGGGATAAAGCAATAGTTCCTATTAATTTTAAATTCAACTGTGTATCTTCCAATGTATCTTGGGGGGGTGGCTCTTTTGCTGTTTCTTCTTTTTTGGGGACTTCGTCTTCAGTCCATTTTCCCGCACTGCCGAATAAACCTGACTTTAAAATCCTATCGAAAAGATTTTGACTATCTACATTCATTAATGTATTCTGAACAGTTTCCCCTGCTTCATTCATATCGCTTACTTCTTTTACAACTTTTTGGGCTGGATTATAAGTATATATAACATAGAAAAAAACTAAAAGAGCAATAAGAATGGATAGGAATAATGTTGTATGAATTAACGAAAATAATCTTTTAATTTCTAACGATTGAACCATACTGCCCTTTCATTAGGGAAATACTCCTTACAATAAATCAAGAATTGAACGGAATTTAGCCACTGTGAGTTGACGAAATTCTCGTAGTAAATGATATGTTAAGTTTAACCCAAATACCCTCTCTTTCGCAAGAGTTTAATTTCCATTTTAAAGCATTTATAGTATGTTACACTATCAAAAATAAAAATTATTTGCCTTCACTTTTTACAAGACTACGGAGATATAACAAATAATCACCCAGGAGTATGCTTGAACTGGATTCATCTGAGTTACTAACAGTATTAACAGAAGATTTCGATTGCATAGCATTTTTATCTTTGAGGTAGAAAATACTATCAGAATCACTATAAGGTCTCACATATTGTTTCCCTGTTTGAGTATCTTCTGTAACAACTGTCACGCTCCTTGTTCCGGCATATAAAGTCCATTTACTACTTTTAGGTAGATATTGCAAGTAAAATATAGATTTATCTCCCACTTTCAATTCAGGCATTTCAGAACAAATCATTGCAAAGCCATTTGTCCTTCCACCCGGGATAGTAAAAATTACCGAACTATTTTCGTTAATAGGACCTTTTACTGTATTACTAACTTTCACTTCCACATCCGTATAGATTCGCATATTATTTGTCATATAACTATTTATAGAGATAACTTCTCCATTAACTATTGCCGTCGAACGATTTACAAGTTCATCTGTATTCAAAAAGGCAATCCGAGCATGAGCATTGGACACAACTCCAAAAATAAAAATTACCAGAATAATTAAAAATAAATTTATCTTTATTTTTGATTTTATAAATTGCATCTTTCTAACCTTTCTCCATACAAGCAGAAAAATTACAAGTCCGATAAAATACTTCCAAATATCGTATTTAAAAATCCATACAAAACTATACACCGTTTTAGAAAATAGGTGTCTTATCAGTTCTGATGAAAGAATCCATTTAGAAATAACCGGAGCCACAGTATAGTATAAATCCACAAAGGCGACACCTACGCCGGAATTCATTAAATAATGGTCTCTAAAACTCCTTAAATCCTGAGATAATGAATTACTTAATATCCCTGCAGTTGTTGTGGTGGTGGTTCCTCCACCTGTTGGAACTTCAATAATATTCATAGGACATACATCATTGGGGTCGCCAAACATCGGTTTCAAGTGGGTTCTCATTTGGGGGAGAGTTTTACCCGTTGTACTACTTACAACAACATTCTTTGTAAAACTCCATACTAATCCTGTCCCTGCTTCTTTATTGCTTACATCAAGGACATTTTCCACTTCATGAAATACTTCTGATATAAAATTAGTTTGATAATCTGCATCAGAACGGGTAGTTACAGAATAACTATTAGGTCCTTGTATACTATCCACATCCGAAGGCGGGATACCTTGGGGAGCTTGACGGTCTAAACCTGTCCCATTTAATGCATTTAATGTAAGTGTATATGATGGGGTAAATAATTCAGCATCTCTACCCGGAACTTCCATTGTTTTCCATAGACCGATAAGATTAAATTTTCCTTGAAGTTGTTTGTTAATAAGAGGTTCATACAAACCTACCAGTGTGCTAAATAATGGAACACGGGGGGTAGCTGGATTATTATCTACATCAGCCCATGCAACGACATGTCCTCCGGGAAGGGGAATAGATGGGAAACCCGATCCTCTTCGTGTCCTACTCCTCGCTTCATGTCTAATATCAAAAAAATTCTCCTGTGCCCCTCGAGGATAAAGCCAGGAAATACCTGAGATATCATCAGGGGCAAGGTCTTTTCCCCCATCTTCTCGTTGTCCATTAGGCAATTCTACTTCAAAATAGATAGGAAACATGGTGGGGGTTGCGCCTATGTACTTAGGTTCTCCATTCGGCATGGTCTTCCATACCACCGGATTTTCTATTAGGTATGAAGGGAGTTTATCGGCTTCATTTAAGTAAATAGCTCTTAAATTATTTAATGGGGTGTGGTCCAATCCAAGGAAATGTCCTAATTCGTGAACAAGTGTCCCTGTTAAGTCTGCTAACAGGTCTTCTCCTAATTGGGAATTATATCGGTGTGCTGTAGCAGAGATAACAATATCTCGGTCAATAATGGTCCCCGCAGAAATAGGATATATCTGCCCATTATGTTCATATACCGAATCGGTTACAGTAAAAAGTGTTAATGTTACACCCAGTATGCCCCCACCCACATCTACTGTTTCGGGGTCGGGTTCTACATCTTCACCTGTATCATCGGCTTCCGTAACATACATGGATATTGTCGGTAAGGTATCCGGAGTTGTTAACGAAATAGGATCTTCATAATAACCCATAATTCGAAAGCAAGCATACGAAGTAGGGACTTCTTCCCAAACTTTCAATGCTTCTTTAACCTTTTCTATTTCATCGTCCGTAAAACCTCTTTTACCTCTCTCAATGTAGATACCAATACCTTCTCCTGTAGTAATTTTCCCATCATTATTAGTATCAAATTCATAGAAGGGCCATTTCGCTAATCGCAAAACATTAAAGGTATCAAATCCCCCCGAAGGGAAAAATGCATAACTACTTGTTTGAATTATTAAAAGGATGGTGATTATTGAATATAAAAATAATTGTTTTTTCACGGTCCGAACTCCTTTCTTTCGTCCGGAAATATCAATCTTTATTTTTTTCATTTATTATTTCATCTCCTTATATTGTCTGCTTTCTTTTGACGCACAGGAGAAAACACAAAACGATAACTATTAAACTAATATCATAGGCATAAGACATTATATTTGTTGAGTGTATACTTTGTCTTTCACCACATCCAAACATATAGAAACGCTTCTTCGGTTTTTGAGCATCGTTTACATATTCAAATCCACCTACAAGTGTCTTTTCTGTTTTCTGGTCTATATTTTTTACAGTTACATCCAGAAGACCTACTGTAGGAATTCCTCCTAATGGGAATGTTACAAGAATAGAGGTTCCATCTGCGGAGACAGACTGAACTGGCATTAATGTATTTCCAAAATAGACAGCAATGTTCTCAATAGTCGAGAAATTAGCTCCTTGTATAGTTACGGGGAATTCTTTGGATGTTGCTTTGCTTGGATTTATAGAATTGATAACAGGGATTTTTCCTATTGGTTTTGATGTAAGTGTAAACAAATCCGTTCGTGAGGCTTCATCACCGGTAGTTGTATTTCTCACCAACAAAACTACGGGTTCTGTAGGAACCACTCCGGGCATCGTGCTAATCGCTATAGTGATAGCAGTATCTGTAACCTGAACTATACGGACTTGATAACCGGACAAACGCACTATAGGACTACTACCAAAATTCCGTCCGTATATTACTAATGTTACTTCCTGCCCTTCTAAGGTCTGAATAGGTAATTCAGATAACGAAGAGGACTCTATGACTAACGATGATGGGGCAACGGGTTTCTTTATAGAATTAATCACACCTGTTCTACGTTTCTTTGTGCAATGAGAACGAAGCCAGTTGACACCTGAGTTATCTGCTTTGGTTCCTGCCTTCTTTCCATCCATATAGTAGCGGAGGGGTGGATTTTTAAAGTAAGTAATAAAACCAAGTCCTCTGGTGCCCCATGGAAACTCCCGGAATTTTCGGAAATCATTCCTCTGTTCACCTGAGAGACGAGCCCATGTATCCGGGTCAGGTTCTGTTGGAGTATTAGGTCCCCAGTTTACTATTCCAATTCTGAAGTTTACGCCTGTTTTCATCTTATCGGATGCACGCAAAACGACAAAGAAATCAGGACCATAGAAAGGATTTTTGTTGTTTGTCCCAAAAGATGTTGGCACCCATTGACGATTCCTTGCTTGTTGTTCACGAGGAAGGGGAACATTATCCGTTCCGGGACTTGAAAATACAAATTTCACTTGAGTGGCTTCCCCTGTTTGACCTATATAGTATGGTGTTGCATCTAATGGAATCGGTATATCTATGTCTGCATCAAACATACCGTTCCTATTTCTTGGGTCGGTATCGTTATCACGATACAATGCCACACCACTAATCTGTGGGTCGATGTTAAGAGGTAATAAATCATTCAACGGATTAAAGTTTGCTTTTGTCCCTTCATCATAAAATTCTAATGTAACTTCTTCTAAGAAACTGGGATTTCTCTCTATTCTCCAGGCTCCATTACGAGGTGTCCCACTTAATAGATATACCTGATTGGTCGTATTCCCAGTAATTTCATACGATTCATAGTTTGAATCTATCAGGAAATCTCCGATGAGCGAGTTGGGTTCAAAAGATACATTAGTTACTGTAAATGTTTTTTCGGAACCCACTCCATTCGTTCCTTGATACAAACTATCCTCGGGTCTATTTGTTGAAATATCAAATCCCATAACAGCGAAAGAAGCACCTCCAGGAATAATTGCCTGTTGTTGACTTGTAAAGTCATATATCTGCACCGGGATATTTATTTCTAGCATATCGTTCCCATAGAAATCCTGAACGGGATCTTCCTCTGAACTTGACTTGATATATGCAGTGGAACTGGTATTAACTTGAGGATAGAACTGAATGCCCGCCTTTTTCTCTGCATCACTTCTTCCCGGTAAAGTTGCAGGAATAATAGCACGGAATGACTGGAACCGTTTTGCTTTGTCATTTGTTCTAATTGTGATAAACAAATCATCTCCGGGGTTGTTATCTCCCTGTTCTGCTAATTGTTTTGCCAACATTAAACTTGAGCTACTTAAAGTATCTGTCTGTTCATTAGATTTTTCCTTCAAACTTTTATCAAAATCAACCTGGGTAAAATCTATATTTCCACATTCTATGGGGATATTTGGGAAAAGGAAATTCATAAAATCATCGGTGGGTAATGTCCATCTTTCCTTTGGAAACATTGTTAGGACCCACGCATAGTCTCGCTGGTCAAACAAACCATCCCCATTCATATCATCGGGAATACCGTCCCCATCAATATCTATAGGTTCAGGTTGAGAGCTCCACTGCAAATTATTTAGCGGTACAGGTTTATCACCGATATTGGGCATGGGTAAATCCCAATATGTTGCCAATAACTTCGGCTCGAAGAAAATTCCATTTTTATCACTATCTTCCCAGAGTAGAACACCGGAATCATAACTCTTCCCATCCGGGTCTAACGGCATAAGTATATCAGGTGAAAAATCAGGACCCCAGAATGCAACAACAATTTTGGCTATAGACGGGGGGACTTGTCCTTCATTGTTAACCACATAATCTCCAGAGCCCACTAAATTAATACCTAACATAGCAGTATGTTCTGAATTTATATCTGTCTTTTGTGTTAATAGTCTTGCACGATTAAATTCCGGAGCCCATTGACTTGCTCGTGGATATTCATTGGGACCCACATTACGGGACCATGTTGTATAATCAGGTAAAATAGGTTGATCCAAAGGATTCACATAAGCGGGGGAACGAGTGTCCGGGCCTAAAATAGAAATGTGGTCAAATGGAACGGTTTCATAGGCATACTGCCCTCTCGTATGGGTATAATCATAACTAACTGTAAAAGTATTCGTATCGTTTATCAAGTAGGTAAAACCACCAAATTCACGCCATCTTAATACACCCACAGAATGTAAATTCAAGAATTGAGTTCTTATCTTTCCATCTGGATCCATCCATTTATCAAAATCCTTCGGATTATCATATAATCCAGAAGAATAACCCAAACAATTTCCTAAATTGATAGAACCTGAACCAAAGAATATATCTGACTCAAATTTGTACGGAGAATCCGATGTATAGGTTAAAACCAAATCATGAACATCTAATCCTACTTTCATAGGTTTTGTAGATTTTTCATTTACAGTTCTCTGATTCCACCAGGGTTCTTGTGCACCCCACCTTGAATCGGATTGCCATGGAGGACCCCCACCATCTAAAAGTCCACCTAATGGCGGTATTTGAGAATCTACATAAATGCCCCCTGTTGGTCTTCCATTACTGTCAATTCTTCTAGGTTCGATAAACACACGAAAATCTGCACCCATCATCACACCATTACCATCAGGAATGGTTTGCGATACATCTTTAAATCCACTATCCGTGCGTATTACAACAAAATAATCACAAGAATATTCACTTCCTGTAGCAGTACCGCCAAAATTATCAGGAACGGGTTCTACATGTCCTGATACATCAGTATCACTGGGACTAACAGATCTTCTTCTACCATAGAAGAAACGCATATTCATTTTCCACCATGGGTCTCCTCCTCCAGGTGGGAAAGGTATATATTCCCAATTTAATAATTGTCCCGTAGGTAGAACAAAACCTTCTGACAGATTAACGCCTATAATTGTCTCCGGCAACATTGGGTAATCCCCATTGAGTTGAACACCCTGTCCATTAGGAAGAGGTGTAGGTGGGTCAAATTTTCCATTATTATTTGTATCGTGCCATACCCATACACCATTGAAAATGATATCCTGGAACAATAATCGGTCAGAATTAATCAGCAAACTATTGATTTGTGTTGATACTTTATCCAATGCTTCTCTTGGGTCAAAACCACCATTTCCAGGAGGACCATAGGGGTCAGCACCTATATCTGTAAATATGACATTTACTTCGCGAAGTTGTGGCCAGATTCTCTTTTCTGCTGTAAATCGTGGACCTACTAATGGGTCATAAGCATCCGCGTGAACGGATTTCGTTGAATGTACATTTATCCCAATCACAGGTCTCCATGTATCCATAGCAACTAATCGACGGAAGGATAGTAGTTCGCCAGCATACATATACAGTAATTGGTCAAACTTTGACCACTTAGGCCTTGTATGCTCTGCAAGAGGAGTATATAATCGTGTGGGATAATTCCATGCGTCAAATCCATTATATATCCATTGTTCTGGATTGATTATGCCATTTAAATCCCAAACAGCGAAACTGGCAGAATAACCACCATCAGAGATCATTTTTTCAGGGTTATCTGCGTCATAGAAATTCGGGTCATATTCATCAATGGGCTCACCGTCTGCATTTCTGGGGAAAATACCATTTCGTTTCACCATTTCCGCACGAAGAACATCACAAGCCATTGTAGTCTGGCTACGCCATGTAGCTGAGGTCCGAACTGCAACAATATATGAATTTCCATCAAATCCTTCATCTTGTTTGGGTGCTGTTTCAACAGGGAAATCAGGCTTATCAGGCGTTCCACTACCTATAAAGTTCAATCTATAAGTAAGACCTTCAGGAGAATATGGATTTTGTGTTAAAAGTTGTGCTAATGGTGTTCCATCGGAATTCCATTTGAAAAGCAATTGGTCATAATACGGGTCTAACTGGTTATTGTATTCTTCTCTCTTTGTATAATTTTCTTTAAATAATGCAAACTCTAACAAGTCAGTTACATTAGGTCCACCTTGATTCCCATAATTTAGTTCTCCATCACTTCTTTTATCAGCCCGTATCCTATAAACTAATGACTTTAAAACTCTTGGGGCGGGATTTTCTGGGTCATAACCCATCGTAAAATTAAACAAAGGAACCCAATCTGTTAATGGTAAGAGAGCCTCTTTATCTTTAATAATGGATTGCACAGAGAATGTCGCACTGGGTTCTTCCTGTCCTGCTCCTTCTGTTGAACCTTCTCCCTGTCCTTCACCTTCTGTCGTTGAGGGACAACCAATACAGGGTCCAACGGTCACATAGTTCGGTATAAGGTAACATAATTTCATGGTTTCATTTGTGTTAACATTTTTAAATGTTACCTCGAGGGTTACAGAGTAGAACCCTTCCTTTATATAGCGATGAATTGGGTTCTGTTGTGTAGATTCTATTGCTGGAATATTATCCCCAAAACTCCATGACCATGCCACTGGTTTCCACACATCCGTTCCCAAAGAAGCATCTCTAAATTGCACATCCAGACCGGGAACTCTTTCACCCATAGCGTCAGGTGTAATATATCCAGATGTAGGTTGGGCAGAAAAACTAACAAAAGGAGCGCTCAATATTTCTATATAGTCTCTCTTAATCTTAGAAGCACTCAATCCATTTTTATCCTGTATTACAACACCTACTGTATAAGTTCCTGCCTGCGAATATGTGTGTGTGGGGTTTTTATCTGTAGATTGTGTCCCATCTCCGAAATCCCATTGAACAGAGGATACAGTTATCCCACTGCCGGGGATTAAAGTAAATTTAACTTGTCCACCGGGAACTTGTCTTTGTTTATCTACAGTAAAATCAACAGTAGGTACCTGTAACGCAACAATAGTTTTTGTCCGTCCAGAAGCTACAGGATGGGTTCGAATCCAGTTCAATCCCAATCTGTCTGACTGTGCCTGACTCATATCCACTTCTGCTCGTGCAGTCCATTTCCGAAGTCTATCGTTATATGCCCAATACCGATAAATAAGTGGGTCTTTAAAGAAGCTGATGAATCCCAATCCACGATTGCCCCATGGGAATTCAGAGTACAGATAGAACAATCCATCGTTATAATCACCGGAACCTGGATAGGTCCGAATAAAGTTATCGGGATCGGGCTCTGTTGGTGTGTCACCACCGAATGACACAATCGCTGCTTGAAATGCATCACCCGCACTTATTGCTTGGGATGTACGAATCACTACAAAGAAGTCAGGACCATATCCATTCTCACTGGGACAATCTCCAAAACATACGGGAATAGGTTGACGAAGCCGTGGTTGCGAGACATAGGGTGTCCCTCCTTGGGTTGCGTCACGACCTATGCTATTATCCGTTCCAGGTGATGAGAAAACAAATCGAACCTGATAACGCGGATCGCCCGGACGCGAATACCATACAGGAGCGGCATCCACTCGCAATGGCAAATCAATATAATCTACTGTCCCATCGTTATTGATAATAGGCGGGTCAAAGACACCATTTGTATTTCTTGGGTCCCAATCATTATCCCGCCATATGGAAACGCCACTCACCTTACCATTGGCAGGGTCTTCTTCATCCAAAGGCAACAAATCGTTATAGGGGTCAAAACTACGGACCGTAGTTTGGGTATTCGAGTTGTAAAATTCGACTATTACCTGTTCTAAGAAAGTTGGGTCTTTAACAACATACCAGGGACTTCCATTTTTGGGAGTTCCTGCACGAAGTCTTAAAGTTCGTCCCTGAACACCTGTAATTTCAAATGCCTCTACGCGTTTATTAACTTCCTGGTCTGCCTGCCCGTAAGCAACTAACCACATCCCCACCACATTTGTCGTCCAGGCACCATTAGCATAAAAACCTTTGAGACTCGTTTCCGGGATGATAATGTCTCGTGAATCAGGGGTAAAAGCTTTGTCCCCCGCAGAAGCAGCCGTTCCATTGCCATAAGCAATTAAATTCTCTACCCGATTCATGGATGCATCAACGCCTAAAATAGCAATCGGTTGTCCACCGGGGGTAATAACAGGTGTTTTTATTCCACTAGTAGAGGGTGGGAGGAGGGCATCCGTTAAATCAACCACCCTCGCTGGAACACTTACCTGTAACATGTCATGCCCATAGAAATCTTGTAATCCACCTTCTTCAGGGTTAGTCTTGACAACAGCTCCACGAGAAGTTAGACCTCCCTGAGAGAAAACAACACCTGCAAATTGTGCAGATGTCGGTGTTCTATCGGGTAGCCGAGCCGGAACCACACAACGGAACTCTTCAAAAGCACTCACGGTATCTGATGTCCTAATAACAACAAACAAATCATCTCCACGATGACCGCCTGCTGTAAGTGCTTTTTCATTTTTTTCCATCGGAACAAGATTTGCAATGCCTTCATCATCATATTCAGGAGCAGATATATCTAAAAGTAAGGATTTCTTGGTAGAAACGGCTAATTTCTCGGATTCTTTAATATCTTTTACTATTTCAGGTGATAGTGGTAATAATGAATTATCATTACTACTATCTAAACTCTTTGCACTTGAAGGTGGATTAGGTCCTCCGGAACGGACATCGGATTGGGGAAGTGTCCACGGTTGCGCCGGTGTTAATTTTAATACCCAAGCAAGGTCTTTTAATCCGTCCCACGCTTTCTTTTGAGCAGAGTTCAATTGAGGCCTTTCAGGGTCAGATAAATCAACAGTTCCATCTGTGATAATACCATCACCACTCAAATCATCCGGAATATTATCACCATCTAAATCTACAGGTTCGGGTTTGATACCCCATTCTAATGAACCTGGAACTAAGGGGACTATCCTGTCAGTGAAAACAGGCACTGATACAGTATCTAAGAATATAGGACCCGTAAACACACCATCGCCGTTCGTATCTTCATAAAGTAAGACACCTGAAGAAGGGAGTGTTCCTCCTGTGCTATCTAATGGAGTTAAGTCCGAAGGGTCAAATTCGGGTCCCCAGAATGCCACATATATGCTATTAAGTGCAACAGGACCTGTACGATTTACCACAGGGTCATCTGAACCCGAAAGATTCAATCCTAATACTGCTACAGGTTGGGATTTATACTCTACTTTTTGTCTTAAAATTCGTGCAGAACGCGATTCTCCATTGGGACCGGGAGTCACAGTATTATTTCCCCAGCCGTTTGGCCAATCTGCCATCTGTGGGTATCGGTTCCGAACCATCGTATCTTTAACTACCAACCAGGGTCCGCGTTCTACCGCATTGGCTCGCCCACCTCTCACACCGTAAGGATACTGTGAAATAGATAATGTAGTGCCATTCATCATATAAGGAGAGACATAAGCGGAATGTCCATTTTCGAGTTCTAAAACATTTCCACTATTGCTCTTTATATAGTACCTACCACCATTGTTATCTATAAACCACCAGCCTGATAAATCCACACCTGCAAAGTTGCCGTCTAATAACTCCGCATAATATATATCATCTTTATACCCTGCCCAGACACCTTGCCATGTCTCAATAACATTGGGGTCTTCTGTGGGGTCGAAATGATAATATTCGAGGTTATCTCCCAATGTCCCTTCATCTGCATAGACTATACATCGTGACCCAAAATTTACTAAATTTAATCTCATAGGCCATGTATAGTAATCGGGAAGTGTGGGCTGAATAAAAGGCTTGGGATATGCTGTACTACGCGGAGTTAAGGAACGAGGTAATAACGGGTCACCAAAAGTAGGTTCAAAAGGAACCGTTTCAAATGCAAACTGGTATGAGGTTAATTCATCCAAATTGGGTATAGGCTGTCCTGTCCAGTAAACGGATTCCGAATAGTCAGGGAGAAAGCCCGTATTATACAGATACCCTATCGCATTACTTGAATTTAATAAAGGATTCGTATCTGGGTCAAGAATTAAGTCAGATGGAGGTGCTAAACCTAATAAGAAACGTTGATTGAAAATACCAAAGACATCAATACTGAGTCCTAATTGGATAGGCGGGTCTGACCATAAACTCAAATTTGTAATTCCGTTCGCTCCTCTCCAATCATAAAATGCATAATTAACGATATCCACTACATGTTTAGATATAGGAACAGGTTGGGTAGGATGGATATAAGTTTCTCTTCCATAGGTATTATCAGTGCTATAAGTCAAAACAAGGTCATGCACCTCAAATCCTATTCTTTGAGGCTTCACATTATCCGGAGTGTGTGAGCGTTCTGTCCACCATGGACGATTAATTCTACGCTCAATTTCTGAAGTTGAACCGGATGGATATGGTTCATCTATCCATTCTGTATCCTGTATGTATTTTTTGCTACGGTCAAGATTCATATTTGTTGTCCAGATCCCACCATCCCAATGTCCTCCATCACGAGGGTTCCATCGTCTCGGCTCTATAAATGCTCGGAAATCCCCACCAAAAAGGGCTCCGGGACCCGACATCCTTCCCGACACATCTTTTCTACCACTATTGGTTCTCAGAACAACAAAATAATCTGGTTTTTCAATAGCGGTATCTGTTCTCCCAGGTTCAAAATAATCCGCCACGGGATGAAAATACCCGGTCGGACTGGTTTGCGGGCATCTTCTTCTTCCTCCTGAAAATCTTAATCGAACTTTCCACCATGGGTCTCCGCCTCCGGGAGGAAAGGGTTCATATTCCCATGAAATATTTGTTTCAACAGACCCTCCCTGGTCTACGGATGCGGGATACATAGGTGCATCTGTAAAGCCAATCCCAAAACTACTTCCTGAACTATCACGGGGTGTAGGAGCATTAAAGACACCGTTCCCTTCCTCCGAATCGGAATCATGATACAGCCATGCTCCATTGAAGGAATAATCGTTTTGAACCGCTGTATCACAAACTCCTCCAGAGGAGGTAGTTATAGGCTCTAATGCATAATTCGGATTAAAACCACCATTTCCAGGGGGACCGTAGGGATCTCCACCTATGTCGGTTAACACAAGATTCAATTCCCATATTTGTGCTGTTGGTTCCCCATGTATATTAATGCCTAATACAGGAATCCATGCATCTAATGGCCAGATGTGGCGAAGGTCCATAATCTCGCCCGTTACTGCTTCAATAAATGTGTTGGAAATATCCCAACGGGGTCTTGAATGTTCGGCTACAGGAGTATACATAAAGAAGGGCCAACTGGAAAGATTACTATCCTCACCCGGACGATAGCCAAAAATTGTGTCCCCTGTTAGGTCATAAACATTAAAATGGGCAGTATAGAAATTACCGGCATTCAAAATTTCTCCCTGATAAAAGTTAGGGTTATATGTATCTACAGGTTCTCCATTACTCTGGGTCGGGAAGGCAGACACACCATAATTCCAAAAAGTAAATGGAACATTACTAATGATTGCCGACAGATTAGGACCACTATAAGGTTGCATTCGTGCCCTGCTGACCCTTACTCCCATCCTATTCCCATTCTTCCAATTATAAGTTAATCTTACTGCAACAATAAAACCATGTCCCGGGTCAGGACCTGAGGTCACCCACTGACGTAGAACCCCCTCACTCGTATCCACACCACTATTATTGCTTGTATTTGGGTCTAAATTTCGGACTCTCACAAATGGGAATAGTTCTGTCGGTGGATTATTTCTCGGGCTCACTGCTGCAAAGGGATCCGTGGGATCATACTGAGAACTGGCAGGGTTCATTGTAAAATTTAGATTATAATCTAAATCTCTTGAATACACCCCTGTTCCATCCGGCATCTCATATGGAAAACCATACCGGTCCCAGGTTAGCATTGGCGTTCCCGGACTTATGTAGAATGAATTAGGTGTCCCCTGAATATATACCCACCGACCATCATAACCGAAGTCCAATACACTATCCGGTTTCCCTTCCGGTCCTGAATCAGCAAATAGCCCGAATTCTAAAATATCTTCAGGTGTTAAAGAATTATTATTACTGTAAAGTTGATAATTTAATTGAACCAGGGTTCTTAAAGCTGGTTGGTCTGGATTATACTTCATGTTGAAATAAAATAGAGGTACCCAGTCATTGAGGGGCATCAGGCCCTGTCCGTTGGTTATTAAATCCTTTACCTCAAACGAAGCCTGGGGTAGTTGTTCTTCACGAACAATTATGTAATCCTCTTTATAATATATTGTGTCGGGACAATAACGATAATCTCCCGTATTGGGGTCTTCAACGCGAACTCTCATTCCAATGGTATATCTTCCCCCTGTTTGGAAATATTGAGTATTCTGTCCACCTATAACAAATACCTGTTGTTCGGGATTAACACGAGGGTCATATCGTTGTTCCACTTGAAATTGCCATTGGAAACCCTGTGTCCCTGGTCTTCCCCCAGACGGAGAACTGATATACCATGTAATGTTTTTAATATTGGGTCTATCATTGGGTCCATAGCCCGAAAGGGTGTATAAAAGTCTAAAGCCTACTGCTAATGGAGAGGCTCCATCCGTTGGGTCTGCTAAGAAATTCAGATCTATCTGGTCACATGTAGGGTAAACAAGATTAACAATTTGCCCCGAAACAACAGAGGGTAAGAGTCCAATCAAAGCATCTGTAGGAGCAGAAGACGCTACTTGAATTCTACTATCTTGTTTTGAGGGTATCATGGTGATATTTGTATTGGAAGAAATATTAATAGGATTTTTTGATTGACTTGTTTGCGTTCTCTTCCCTTCTGCGTCCGAATAATACAAATGTATGCCTAAAAAAAATGCACAACCCAAAATTACAATAAGTTGAAACGTTAAATAGGATTTATTCATTCGTTTCACGGCAACTTGCTCCTTATATTTTTTTGCATTCGTACCGGTTTTCTAAAATAAATATTTTTATGGATATATATCTTTTCGTTGCAGACAGAATATCTATCCTCCTACAAATTTTTTTATAAAAGTATGTTACCACATACACAGAGTATATTGGAAACTTTTCTCCTTTCCTAAAACTTATTTCCTTTTATAGTGTATCATTAATTAATAACTAATATACAATTTTCTATTACATAAATTATAATAAACTTCTATCATTATGTCAACAATTTATTCGATTTTCAAATTAATTTTTCTTTTTTATTCTACTTTTTTGAATAAATTAACCTTACAGCATATTTAACATCTATTTGTCAAGAGAATTCTATTTTAAAATAAGGAGGTATTTTGATGAAAAATATTGTTTTTCTAAGCTATTTCTGAGAATCTATAGCATCGCTTATAGATTTCAACATATCTCTAACAAGGTCCACTAAATCTTGTTTTACAAGGTAAACGCCTTGTTTCCCCTCTTTTTTTGCCCAGCGGTAGCGAGAATCGGTTTCATTTATAGAGCCAACAAATAATGTCCCTGTCATAGTATTCTGACCCTGTTTTTCCTCTTTAAGTTTAATAGAAGTTGTTAATAAGACTTCTGTAGTCTTTGTTTCATCTTCTTTCTGATTACTGACATCGATTGCTGTTAATGAGGACATATAACGAAGTAAACGAAGTAAATCTCCTTGATTCGTTAGAACCTTATTTTCGGGTTGTTTAATAGACCATTGTCCATCCATCTGGTTAAAAACATATTTTGTGGAGTCAATCTCTACCATAAGTTCCAGCACTTCTATAGGAGAAAATCTATATAATAACAAACTGCGAAAACTCTCTGGTCGAACCCAAATCTGGGGAATAATATCACTCGATATAATTCCAACTTCACCCGTATCATTACTGATATATGAGTGCAATTCATCGTCAAGGATAGGGATATATCGAATCTCTAAAGTTTTTCCATCTTCCATTGTAAACTTCAATATTTCTTTTGAATTATTTAATCCTCTTTCCTCCCATGTCCCACCGGGGAAACTTTGCACCTCTATTCCCTTCAATTTACTGAGATAATTATTAATATTCAGTACATCAATATCATCCATTGGTGGATATGACATTATCCAACCTTTCTCTTTTGTTTTTTCAAGGGTAAATATAGGTTGAGTCCCTTCGATTCGTTCTATCTTATTTACATTTGCAAGTTCATTTGTGAAAATTTTACGGTTTCTAAAACTTTCTGGGGAACGGGGTAATAGTTGTAAGAATTGCGGGTCCAATAAAAAGACAGAGTTCTGACCCGATAATTTTGCAAAGACACCTGTACATTCAGATAGTTTTAACCTTTTCCGTTTCTCTTTATCTTTTTCCTGAGTACTTTGTCCTGCTGTCTGGACACCTCCTAAAAATAAAGTTTGTGGTTTCTTATTTTTTGCATCATAATAGGTCAATCGGCATCGAGGTGGCTCTAAACCATAATCGGATAGACTCTCAGGAGTATCAATAAAATCCCTCGCAACACCATATTGAATTTCCGAAGCAAGAGCGTTAACAGATTCTTGATCTGCAAGTCCTTGACTTGGTGATATAATTTTCCATGGTGATTTTTCATCCTGGCGTTCCATAATAACCACGGTAGATTCCTCCCCTATTTTAGGTGTGTAATTTGCATCCTGTATCTCATCATCCTCAGTCCATATCCTTGCATATTCAATACGCACTAAAGGGGTCTCTCTTTCTGCAACTAAAAATCGGAAACGTAAATCTTCTAATGAGCGGTTGAGTTCAAAAAATTGTTTGTCATCCACTAAAAATACAGATTGTTCATCTCTCGTAGCATAGCGATAGGTATTGGTTGGGTCGAGTAAACCAAATTTTAATTCTATGGGTTCTTTCATGCCATCAATAATTGCCTTTAAGGTCAAACTCGGTTTGTCTAAACCATATGCTGTCTTATCTTCGACTTTTTCAACTAATGTCCTCTGATTTTTTAGTTCAGCCAGATTCTTTGCCACTCTTTCCCACATCAATTGAAAAGCTGGAATATCGGATGAAGGTTTTTCAAAATTCCACTTTCCATCCACATCTTTTTTGGCAACACATAATGTTTTTCCCACCTGCTGGATATGAAGTTCCCGAATGGACTGAGGCTCAAATGAAAAAATTTTTTTTACTTCTTCCTGAATTATTTGCTTTTCTTCTTTCCGCCAATCTAAAAACCAATAACCAGCAATTAATAATATTAATGTAAGAAATAGAATAATAGTATTACGCCATTTCACTGTGTTCGTCTCCTAACAAAATAGACAAGGATACCTGCAATAAGAACCATTTGAGGTGTTAACATAACGGAACACCAGACGAACAACCGTCTTTGTGTGTCTGAAAGAACGATAGGTTTATCTTCTTTTGTAGTTGGACGTATTGCAATCAATTCATCATGCTCGGTAAGCCAGGCTAAACTGTTTAAAAGGAAATTAATATGTCCCCCAATACTAATCCGTTCGTTGGTAATAAAATCAGCATCACCTATAATTACATAACGACTCCGTTTCTTTGTTCCATCGGGTTGGTCCTTTGTTCGTATCCCTGCAACAGCAACATAAAGAGGACCTTCTTTTTCGCCAGGCTCATATTTTACAGTTCCGCCTTCGGCTAAACGTGAGAGGTCGGTTTCTGCCCAATAATCCGGTGGAGTTCTTAATAAGGGATAAACCTGTAAGTTGTCTGGTATCTTTTCTATGGGGTCAACCGTCCGAACGGCGCGCCATAGTAAGGGCTGGTCCATGCGTTGCGTAATTGGATGGTCAACTCGCATCGAACCACGAAACTCCATAAAGTCCTTTTCTACATTTTCAAAAGGTCGGGGGTCGGAACGCAATTCCACTTCCCATGCATTCTTTCTTTGAGTGGTGAAAACAATATCAGACCCTATGTCTACACCTAATTGTTCTTTTAACCAGGGTCTTAAATTTTCTCCACCACTTTTCCCTAATCGAACACTTATCCAGGGTTCGAAGAAAATAATCAATCGTCCTCCTGAATCAATAAAATTGGATATTGCTTTTAATTCTTCCCTATTCAAATCTCCCTTAGGATTATGAATCATTACTACTTCATAACTTTTAGGGACTTCAGGCAATTCAACACTTATCTGAAAGGGTTCAATTTTATAAGTTTCCCCTTCTATAATTTTTTTCGCCGCGGAAAGTCCATTTGGGTTAGGGTCGTCTATTGGGGTTTCATCATGGCCGGTGAGATACCCCATTTTCGTCTCGGTTTCTTTTAGCACACTAATTAAGGATTGTGTAAATTCTCTTTCGTCTAAACGGGGATTGGAACCACTTAACATAATAACACGCTGTCGGCTTCCACATTTTAAAACGATTGTTCCCTGTGTGGATGCATGAGTTATTTCTAACGCTTCTAAACGCGCACGATCTATTTGTGGGTCCAAAATTTCTACATTTAAGAAAGGGGTATGTTTTTTACATTGGTCTAAAAAACGAAGCGTTTTATCTTTAGCAATCACAACGGATTCTTCATCTATGTTGATAAAGAAACACAACACTTTTACCTCTTTGTTAATAGATTGCAAAACTTTTACGATTTGGGGAGATAATGTCCTGCGTCCTTCTTGTGTCAAATCGATGGAAACATCCCAACGGAGAACAAAAGCATATAACACAATACAAATACCTAAAAAGGCTAAAGTTGAAAGAATTGCATTTAACCCCGAAACAGCATGCCCTGACCAACCTGACTCCGTAGCAATATTCCAAAATAAGGTTACTAACCATATAACACCTGAAATAAAAAAGATGCTACCAAGTAATAGAATCCATAGATTAAATACATCCTGCTTCCAGACTACATAATTTAATATAATGAGCAAACTTGCCACAGAAATGATACCACTATATGTTTTTAAATATTCTTTCATCTCCCTGAAAAACTCCTACTTTCGCCAATTTCTCGACTCTAAAGAACGGAATGTTAGAAATATAAAAAATGCTGTGCAAAGAAGATAATAAGCAATATCTTTGGGTTCTAATATACCTAATGCCATATTTTTTGCATGATTATCTAAAGGTAATTCTAATAATAGAGAACGAAACAGGATATACAATCTTTCAATCATTCCTTTTAATATTATGGGAAAAGTACCGGGCAGAGGAGCGGAGGCAGGTAATTTCTCTGCTACATTCCCAACAATAAACATCAACAAATAAATACCAAAGCTGACCAGACCTGCAGTTATCGGATAAGTTATTAATGAAGAGATAAATAAACCAACACTTAAAACAGCCATCCCCATTAAGAATACCGAACATAAGCCAAAAAGTAAAACACTCCATTCAACATCACTAAAAGGAAGTAATAAACACACATTTAAGGCAATAAGAATTATCGCTAATAATAAAATTATTAATGCGGAACCAAACTTTCCGAAAATAATGTCCCTGTCTCGGAGTGGGTAAGTTAGTAGCAGTTCCATCGTACCACGGTGGTATTCCTCTGAAAGTAACCGCATGGTTATGATGGGTGATAAAAACATAATCATAATTCCACAAAAAACAAAATACGGACTGAGAAAAGTCTCTTCAAAATCGGGGACCGAGGAATAGCCAAACTGAAAGGGGGATTGGGAAATCTGCACATAAGTCAGAAATGACAGGACAAAAGCGGTACCCGTAAGAAGGGCAATCAAACCCAAAATCACATAACCCGAAGGTGTTATAAAAAAACTCAAAAATTCTCTCTTTCCAATAGTCCACGCCGATTTCATCGTTCTAATCTAATCCTTCTTTCGATATTGCCTTCAAAAATGCTTGCTCAATTTCTGCTGACGGTCGAGATGGGTCAATCGTAATCTCGGCAACAATCTCACCTTTATTCAAAATCAAGGCACGCGAACATAATAAGGAAACTTCGGAAAGAATATGCGTACTCAATAGAACCGTATGCTTTCCACCTAAATTCTTTATCAATTCACGAATTTCCACAACCTGTTGCGGGTCCAGTCCTACAGTGGGTTCATCTAAAATAACAACCGGAGGAGAACCAATTAGAGCCTGTGCTAAACCCAATCGTTGACGGTATCCCTTTGATAAGACACCTATAATTCGATAAAATACCTGTTCCAATCCGCAGGTGTGAACAACCTCATCCACTGATGATTTCAACTCACTTCGGGGAACCCCTTTTACCTGTGCAACAAACTTTAGAAAAGATTTTACGGTCATTTCATCATACAAAGGCACTCGTTCAGGTAAATAACCTATGAGCCGTTTTGCTTCTAACGGATACTCATGAATCTCATAGTGCCCAATTTTTGTGGTTCCATAACTTGCTGGCATAAAACCGGTGAGAATACGCATCATGGTACTTTTACCGGCACCGTTTGGACCCAATAAACCCACACGCTCCCCCTTTTGAATAGAAAAAGAAACTTCTTTCAATGCACAAAACAAACCATAATATTTTGTTAATTTTTGTACCTCAATCATGACTAAAATCTCTGGGCAATTTTATTTTCTCAATTATTTTTAGCATCCATTATACATACGAACATTCATATCTTTTGCTCAAAATAACATCCTGTCTATCTGACAAAGTCATTTCCTAAAATGATAATTTATCGACATTATTATATAAACTTTCGCGAAATAATCGGCATTTTTTTCTTACACGACAGGTATTCTTTTCCGATAAAAACGCCACTTTCAATCATTTATATGACCATACTCTATTGATTTTCAATATCTTAAATCAAATTCTTACTGCAAAAAAAGCATGGCACAAAATATGCTCAGAATTGTACAACAGTTAAATGAAAGGAAGTTGTATGATAGTTCAATGTTGTGTATGCGGAAGAATCAGGCGTGATGCTCAATGGACAATACCGTCTCGTCATCAACTACAAAATCAACAAATCAGTCACACCTATTGTCCCATCTGCGCCCACAAAACTCTTCTCGAATACCGCAAAACTCGTTCAGCCCTAAATTCCTCTCTCACTCCCAAAGTAACCCTCCAATCTGTATAAAACATTAGAAAATAACCTAACAAAAAACATATCGCATAACTCAACATCCCTTTAATCCTTTAAACAAAATCCTTGTTATTTGTTTTTCCCTTGAAGTTGATGATTATAATGTAATTGTCTAACATAGATTCTTATAGATTCTTGTTTAAACTCCTATAGATATTTAATTTAAAAAGGAAAGAAGGTATGGAACGAAGGATGGGTGTTTGGTTCTTATGTTTCGTTTTTTATTTCGTTGGGTTGGGGGTGTTGTATGCAGAGGAAGTGTCAGAATTGGATTATGTGACTTCTTTGATACGGTTCTCGGGACCGTGGCAGTTTAATCTGCCAAAGGCGGGTATTATTATTGTGAGGGATGACGAGTTAGATGCGTTGTGTAACCCGGACGCAGAGATTAATATTAGTGTTACCCGTGAACCGAATATAACTACTTTGCGAAAGATTTGTGAAAATGCTCAGGCAAGTGGCGTGCGAACGCTTACCATTGCATTTGACCATTTTTTTGCTCAGTATCGGCCGGGACAGAATAAACCTCGTGAATGGACACCGGATAAATCGGAGTATATTGACCGTATAGCTAAGATAAGTCAGTTTGCTCAATCGTATGGACTGGGTCTGGAGTTAAGTCTTCTTACTCCGTTAGAATTAGGCGGAGAATATCGTAAGGAAACAGGCGAGTGTGGTGTATGGATGCATTTTGGAAAAGGTCTGCGGGACCCGGAAACAGGAAAATATAGTGTTGAATTGTGGAGGCAGGAACGATGGGCTAATAATAAAGGGCCAATTGATATTGAATTTGCTGGGGTTCGTGTATTTGCTTTTAATGAAACTTCTTATGGCAAACAGTTTAAGATTGTTACTCCCAATCAGATGGTAGAAATTAGTGAAACCGCACAGATTGAGGAATATCCATCTTTGAAAACAAACCATGGGGATTTTACAGCTACACGAATTCGCATTTTTGGTAGTGGAGCAGTGGATAAAACAAAGGGGAATCGTATACTGGTGGTGGTTCATTATAAAACACCCGAGTTAGATTATTTCAGTGAAAGTGCACTCCCGTATCTAAAATCTTTGTGTGATAAATATCTCAATGCGGGAGTTAAAATTAATGCCCTTTATTCGGATGAAATGCATATTCAACAGGATTGGGCTTATTTTAACCATCATGATTTAGGGTCTTTTGCTTTGCGGTATGTCAGCCCGGGATTTCAGAAAGGTTTTGCACAGAAATATGGGGAACCGTATTCGGACTTAGCGAAATACATGATTTATTTTGTGCAGGGACAGGATGCTTTCAGTGATGATCTGTTTGCGCACGAACCGATTCAACATATCATGTCGCCCGGTGCTGAAGGAATTATCAAAACCGCACTATTCCGTGCACAATACTATCGTTTTTTGCATAATGGCGTAGTTGATCTTTTTACTCACGCAAAGAAATATCTTGAACAGAAAGTTGGATATAAATTGGAAGCACGGGCACATGCTACATGGGCGGAAAGTCCAACCTGTGATTTATGGCGAACGGAGCGTTGCTTGCATCGGCTTAATTATGCTTATGAATACACATCAAACTTTATGTGGTCGAACACGGTTCATCAGGCGAGTTCCGCCTGTCATGATTATTTCAAGTGGGGCGATTTTCTAACAGGGAACGGAAATGATACAGCGGAGGGAGGTTTTCTTGACCGCAA
>CALLRP010000034.1 GCA_938014335.1 uncultured bacterium | reverse complement strand
TAGGTAGAGTTGAACATCATAAAAACATATAGGTGTTTTAACAAATTACTTCTGCCTTTTGAAAAATCCTTTTTATCTTACTAATGGACTTTTAATAACAAAAAACGAAATTATTTTATTATAATTGATAAGTAAATTTTTGTTAATAAATTTGATTTTATAACTTTTTTGTGCTATAATATGGAGTGAAATTTTAATAAAATCTAATGTAAGAGGTTTTTTATAGATTTTTACATAAAAAAATTGTAAACTTTTGGAACTTTTTGGGCGTTAAAAGTATAAATAAAATAGATGATTGCTCTATAAAATTTGAATATTTTCCTGTGAGGAAAGTGAGGTAAGTTTATAAAACTTTGCCCTGCTAAATCTGGCCTTCCTCCCAACCCAGACCACAGGTACAATCATATTATTACCACACACAGCCCTCACTACCCTGCACAGTACCCTCCCCAGCGCACGGGCACTATCCCCCCTCCTATGCCTGTTCCGATAGAAATGCCCGTGCGCACCTTTTTTAAATAAACTCACAGGAAAATAGAAATAACTATTGGCTATTTTCCCTATGTTAAATTTTATGCATATCAGAAAGTCACCCAACAGACTTAATAAGACCTTTTCATAAACTCATCATCCAAATATTTAATTACTTCTTTGAAACTTTTTTAAATTACTCTACATCTAATTAACAAGTTATTTTTAACTTCCCCACCAATAAAAAGGACAAAACATGAACCCAATTAAGAAGTTATCCAATAATGCAAATTTTTTCTACCTTATTTTTTCTTTATTTTTTGTTATCACTACTCTACCCCTATCTGCCGATGTAAAAACTCCTCCAGATAGGGAAACTCCTTTCCCAGTTACACAAGTCCCCTCTCAAATTACACTTACAATGACCGAAAATCCACAAACTTCTATTACAATTCAATGGAGCACATCCCCCGATGTAAAAGAAGGTATAGTGGAGTGGCATAAAAAGTTGGAAAAAAATAATGAATCGATTATAAAAACATCTGCAAACTTTATCTCTATTATTGACCCTCCATTAAAAAATAATCCTGAAATAAACCGCTGGTATGTCACACTCAATTCACTATATGCCAATACTGTTTATGAGTATCGTGTTGGTAATCCCAGTCAGAATATTTGGAGCGATTGGTATACTTTCAAAACAGCACCTGTTGAGACTAAAGAGTTTTCTTTTATTTATTTAGGAGACGCCCAAAATGGCTTAGAAGAATGGGGAAAGATACTAAAAAAAGCCGTCGAGAAATGCCCCGATTGTTCCTTTATTCTATTAGCAGGGGATCTTGTGAATCGAGGAAATGAACGAGATGATTGGGATGCGTTTTTTCACTATGCGAATAATACTTTTGCTCAATATCCCATAGTTCCAACAATAGGTAATCATGAGTATAAATCTAATCCTCTTTTACCCCAAATGTATCTTGACTATTTTGTTCTTCCTCAAAATGGACCCACAAATATTACTCCTGAATTTTGTTACTCTTTCAAATATTCATCTGCCCAATTTGTTATCTTAAATGCAAATTATAATCCAGAGCAACAAAGTCCGTGGTTAGAACAGCAACTTTCAACCTCTACATCTATCTGGAAATTTTTACTATTCCACCAACCTATTTATAGTGCCGCTCCAAGAAGAGATAATAGACATATAAAGAACGCATGGCTTCCTCTCATTGACCAATATCATGTTGATATAGTATTTCAGGGGCATGACCATTCATACTGGCGAACTTATCCTCTAAAAAATGACCAAAAAGTCACCCCTCCCGAGGGGACATATTATGTAATATCTTTCTCTGGAACAAAAACCTACGAACAACAAGAAAAGCCTGATTTCATCGAAACCGCCTTTGTCAAAACTCCCACTTATCAAATTATTACTGTAGAAACCGGTGAAAAAAATCGACTTATTTATCGTGCATATGATTTAGAAGGAAATCAAAGAGACGAATTTATTATCAATAAACCGAGTTTAAGTTTTAACAACTCCAATGATGTTTTTCCTTTCCAACTTGATGCAGAATTATTTGCCTGTGCATTTTAATTCTTACATTGCAAAGTAGTAAACTATTACCATTCTTTTAATTTTCCCCCAACAAAAAATAAATACCATTTTATTTTTTTAGAATATACTATTAGAAGTGAGGCATATATGCGTAGGAATATAGTTCACGAAGGTGCTCGCAATTTAAGTTATGAAATCCGAGAAATTGTTGCTATTGCAAATAAAGTTAAAGAATTAGGACAACCCATAACATGGGAGAATATCGGCGATCCTATTGAAAAAGGGGAAGAGATTGTCCCATGGATAAAAGAAATTGTACATGAAACAATTGATGACTCACGAACATACGGTTATTGTGATACTGCGGGGGTTCCTGAAACACGAATGTTTCTTGCAGAAATGGTAAACCAGCGAAGTGATGGGACAAAAATTACTCCGGATGATATTATTTTTTTCAACGGTATTGGTGACGCAGTAGCAAAGGTATATGGCTTTCTGAAAAGAGAAGCACGTGTATTAGGTCCTTCTCCCGCTTATAGCACCCATTCCTCTGCTGAAGCGGCTCATTCCGGCTATAATCACTTAACCTATAAACTGGACCCCTATAACAATTGGATGCCCGATTTATATGATTTGAGAAATAAGGTAAAATATAATGATTCTATTGCAGGTATATTACTCCTTTCTCCCGACAATCCTACCGGTGCTGTGTATCCTCGCAGTGTGCTGGAAGAGATTTTGAAAATTGCCCGTGAATATGATTTATTTATTATTACCGATGAAATTTATAGTCATATTGTTTTCCCCGGTTACCCTAAAATACATCTTAGCCAATGGATTGAGGATATCCCGGGAATTGCTATGCGAGGAATAAGTAAAGAATTTCCCTGGCCGGGTGCCCGTTGCGGATGGATTGAAGTCTTAAATCGTAAAAAAGACCCCAATTTCTCTGAATATGTTGATAGTTTACTCGCTGCAAAACGATTGGAAGTATGCTCCACTACATTCCCTCAGATGGTTATTCCTAAAGTGATGGGTGATGCAAAATACCCCCAACATCTTCGACAGCGAGCATTAATTTTCAATAGTCGAGCTGATGAACTTATGGAAGCATTCCGAGCTTGTCCTTATGTCGTCTTGAACAGGCCCGGTGGTGCTTTTTACGCAACTATCATGTTTAAAGAAAATGTATTAAACAGTCATCAAACCCTTCCTATTGAAAACAAAAAAGTCAAAGAATACATTGAAAGTATTGTCCAGAACGCCCCACCCGATAAACGATTTGTTTACTATCTTATGGGTTCAACAGGCATTGTCGTTGTGCCCCTTAGTGGTTTTCAATCCCATTATCCCGGCTTTCGTATCACATTACTGGAAACAGACGACAATAAACGAAACTGGATTATGAAAACATTACGCCAATCTGTCGATACATATGTCAATAGTTAAATTTTCAAGAATCCTTTCCACTTATTTTTTCTCTAAAAAGCCTATTCTATATTCATCGTTCTCAAAGTATCTTTTTGTTATCTTATTTATATATAATGTGATTAGAAATAAGGTTTATTATGACAGAGCAATTTATTCCTAAATATTATTCAATGGAATTAGATAACACGGGGAGGATAGGGGAAATTCATTCTGAGGAAAACAACTTTTTAAATCTAAATCTTAATGAATTAAAAAATACCTCCCTATTAGAATGGGTATTCGAACCTCAAAAAGAATCGGTCAAAAGCTTTCTTAACAACCAAAATATTAGCGAAAAAACTTCAACCCCTCATTTAGGGGTCTGGTTCACCAATAGGAAAGAGCAATATTTCTGGTGCCGTATAGTTAAAACAAAAAAACACTCCTCTTCCTCAAACGAAAATATCATTATCTATGACTATACCGAAATATTGCCTGAGCCGAAACATTTATTAAGTTATCATCCTTCTATATATAGTTTTTTTCAGCAACTTCATATCCCCTTAGGTATCACGAACATTGCAGGGCGGTGGTTAGACGCAAATCCAGCTTTATGCAACTTATTCGGTTTGTCAAAGGATGAACTATTAAGCCTGACATGGCAGGACCTTACTACACCTGAAAATCTTGACCAGGAGTTAACCTTTTTTAAGGAATTTATTCGCAAACCTCATACTACATCGGAAAAAATCGTTACTTTTGAAAAATGCTATGTCAAAAAAGATAAATCCATATTTCGCGCTCGGGTTTATACACTACCGATATATGATAAAGACACAAATTCAATTAATTACTTTGTATCTTGTATCGAAAATTTAAATGAAACAGAATCTAACCTTCAGGAAGCTGAAAAAAACAAACATTTTATTAGAATTGTTCTGGACCTACTACCCGTGCGCGTATTCTGGAAAGACAAAAATCTTCACTATTTAGGTTGTAACCTTGCTTTCGCAAAAGATGCGGGTAAAAATAGTCCCGAGGAACTCGTGGGAATGACGGATTACGAACTACCGTGGAAAACCGAAGCAGAATCATATCGTAAAGACGACCAGGAAGTAATCGCTTCGGGAAAGCCTAAACTATTTTATGAGGAAACGCAAACTACTCCGGATGGGCGACAAATCTGGCTAAAAACAAGCAAAATTCCTCTTATCGGGACAGGAGGCGTTCCTTATGGAGTCCTTGGAATTTATGAAGACATTACCGAATTCAAGTCCATTATAAATACATTAAATGAGACTATGTCAATACTAAAAGAACTTTTGGATTCGGCCCCGATAGGAATTATTGCAACTAATAAAGATGGGCACATAGAATTTTGGAATCAAGCAAGTGAAGAAATATTGGGATGGAAACTTGACGAAGTTTTCTTAAAACCTTTAAATAACTTTGTCCCTGAAATATATACGCATATCTCCCAATCCGAAAACATCCATCTTTTATTAGAAAAAGAAATTAAAGAAAAAAACAAATATGGGGACATATTAACTTTACGAATAATTCATCGTTATATTTATTTTTCTAAAGAAGAAACCCGAACTCTAATACTTTTCAGAGATATTTCTGAATTCAAAAAAATTCAAAAAGAGAAGGAACAATTTCAAGAACAGATGCAACATACACAAAAATTAGAAAGTTTAGGGGTTTTATCCAGTTCCATTGCCCATGATTTTAATAATATCCTCATGGCAATTATGGGACATACAGAATTAGCCAAAGAAGAAATCAATAATCTCACCGCTGTAAAAAACTATTTATTGAATATTGAAGAAGCAGTAAAAAATGCGGGGGATTTATGCAGACAATTACTTATCTTTGCTGGAAGAAAACAACAACCCCATCAACCTTGTAATTTAAATCACCTAATTCAGGAAATGGAACACTTATTAAAGGTAAGCATTTCTAAAAAGATAGTATTAGATATAGATCTCATTCCGGATATCTTATTAATAAATGGAGAAATTGGACAACTTCGTTCTGTTATCTTAAACCTTGTCATTAATGCTTCAGATGCTATCGGTAAAAGAAGTGGTGTTATCCGAATAAAGACAGGCATAATGGACTTTACAGAAAGTTACATTCGAACCACATGGTTCCAGGAGGGAATAGAACAAAAAAAATATGTTTTCCTTGAGGTATCTGATAATGGATGTGGAATGAGTCCCGAAATAATGTCAAAAATCTTCGACCCTTTCTTCACAACAAAAGATTATGGAAGAGGTTTGGGCTTGGCAACAATAATGGGAATTCTTCGGGCTCACGATGGAACTATTAAAGTTTACAGTGAAGAAGGAAAGGGAACCACATTTAAATTATTTTTCCCAGCAATCGGTGAACTTACAAAAAAACAACCGGAAATCGAGGAAGTGACTTCATGGAAAGGGCAAGGACTTATCTTGTTTGCAGATGATGAACCTATAGTATTACAGGTTACCACAAAGATGCTTGAAAAAATCGGATTTGATGTAATCCCAGCCAGAGATGGGCGTGAAGCACTTCAACTTTTCCAAGAAAATAAGAATAACCTTTCAGCCGTTGTGTTAGATATTACCATGCCCCATTTAGATGGGACTGATGTGGCTCGTATCATCCGCTCCGAATGTCCTAATCTTCCCATTTTCCTCAGCACAGGATTTTCGAAGCATACAATCAATGAGAAAGATATTGATTATCCCATCCAAGGTTTTCTAACCAAACCATACAACATTAATACCCTGATAAAAAATCTAAAAGAATATCTTTAATAACCCCTCTTTAGTAAAACTTTGATGAAAAATCAATTATATCCAATTTTTTCCAATGCTGTTTTATATTTCGTGACACAAAATTAAACCAACCTTCAACTTTATCCAGAATCCAACTATCAGATGTAATAGCAATTCTCCTTCTCTTCACAATTTCATAATCGGGATTATCTACTACTTCTATGTCCCAGTTCCATCCCTCCTCTTTTGAAATTGTTCTCAGTAAACATGCTAACCTCTTACTATTCGAAATAGGTTTATCTAAAAACCATATGACTTCTGATGGGTTCAGTACAGATAGATTTTTTCCTATCCATCGGATAGCAGGGATTGTTTCTTCTACTTTATGATAGGACCCATGTAAACTAGCTATGTCTCGAATACAACCGTCTCTCCCACAGATTAATATTCCTCCCGACAACAGGCTTTCAACAGTAATCAATAAATTATACCCATCTATCAAGTATTGTTCCCCCTCTTTTATATTATCTCCTATTTCATTTTTAGTACGAATTTCTAAAGAAGTATCTGAACATACTGCCCTTTGTATTATAAGTCTTTGCCTGCTTCTTAACTGATAATGGTCGCCCACTATTTTTAATGCTATTTTTTCAGAATAACCTCGTGTATAAAGATAAGCAAGATCTTCAACGGCTTTTTTCAACAAAATGAACTGTTGAGAAGTTAGGAGTTTTTCATCTTCGGGATTCTTTCCCCGATGTCGTTGACGACTCATTTCAATTATTTGTCGTTTGTGATGGATTCTCTATTGTTTTAACAGGTTTATCATTACTCAATGGGTCTTCATTATCTTGAGCTAACCAGAATTCTTTCCACTCTTGTTTCCACTCACTCTCCGTTTCTTTCAAATATGCAATTATCCCCCAATATACCTCTTCATAATTAAACTGTAAAGAACTGTTAAAGGTTTCTTTCCATGTATTTCGCCGAACAATCCCGTAAAAAGTGGATAATTTCCTCAAATGTTTTTCAACCGCTCTATATGGACTATAAACTCCTGAAATCTTTAAAAATGAGGACGGTGTTAGTGAACCAATATATTGTAACCAAAAATCTTTGGGCTCCCACTTAATTGGATTTTTTCTCTTTTCTTCTTGCAATTCCATAAAATTTTCTCCCTTTACTTAATATAAAATCTATATTCATCGGTACCTTTTTACAATTCTTTCCATTTCTCGTTCTGTATCCTTCCTCTTTATATCTTCTCGTTTGTCTATAACTTTTTTCCCACGGCCTAACCCAATTTCAACCTTCACCAAACCATTTTTAAAATAAACCCGTAATGGAATTAAAGTTAATCCTTTCTCTTCTATTCTTTTCCCTAAGCGAACAATCTCCCGTTTATGGAGTAACAATTTTCTTTTACGATGCGGATCATGATTAAGAATATTCCCATGTTCATACGGGCGAATGTAGGAATTCACGAGAGACATCTCCCCTTTTTCATAATCTATATAAGCATCTTGTATAGACATACTTCCGGAAGTGCGTAATGATTTTACTTCTGTCCCTTTTAATTCAATTCCTGCTTCGTAACGCTCAAATATTTCATAATCAAAATGAGCACGGCGATTCTGAACAATCAATTTTTCTCCACTATGCCGTGCCATAATAATATCCTTTCTATTACAACTCACATAAACACATTATTTATTATCTGTTTTCATACGGGGTCCCCATGAAGGTCCTTGACATTCCATCTTTAAATTAGGTACTCGCCGTTCTTCTCCCGTCTTTACATTAACGGTCCACAATTCCCATCGACCATTTCTTGTAGAACAAAACATAACATGTCGAGAATCAGGCGACCATGTTGGGGATTCATTGTTCCCATACGAATTAGTTAATCTCCGTGGGTTAGAACCATCTGCATCCATTACATAAATTTCAAAACCTTCTCCTCTCTGTTCAACTACATAAGCAATCATTTTTCCATCCGGAGACCAGGCGGGGTCATACGAATTCCCCCCCTGGAATGACACACGACGGGCATCATTCCCATCCACCCCCATAATATATACTTGTGGACTCCCACCACGGTCACTTACAAACGCCATTCGTGACCCATCGGGAGAAATACAAGGAGAGGTATCCGCGTCTTTATTTCTTGTAATACGAACAGGGTTACTCCCATCCATATTACGAATATATATCTCCATATTGGCATCTTTACTCAAAGTCATTGCTAACCGATTCCCATCGGGGAACCATGATGGAGCCGAATTTAATCCCACTTCTTTCGATAATGGTGTAACTTTCCCCGTTATTCGGTCAAAAACATATAAAAACGAATAACGGTCCTTATAAGACAGATAAGCAATCTTCATCCCATCTGGTGATACCTTTGGTTTAATTGATATAGAACCATGTTCTGTAATTTGCTTTACATTCGCCCCATCATAATCCGCAATAAATAATTCCTTATTTTTACCCACAATCCCGGTAAAACAAATCTGACTGGTCCCCACTCCCGGAATTCCATCTATAAAGGCTATTACTTCCTCTGAAAAACGATGTGAGGCTAAACGAGCATTAGAAACATCCACTCGCACCTCTTTGCCAACCACTTGATTGCTCGAAATAAGGTCTAAAAGACGAAATTGGCAGATATATTTTCCCCCATCTCTTTTTATAAGTCCATGTAACAAAAATTCCGCTTTCGTTGTCCGCCATGCATCAAATTGAATACTTGCCACATCTTTTTCTATCGCGATAAAACCCTTCGGATAACTTTCCCGTGGCAGTAAAATAAACAATCCTGAGAATTCCAAATCATAAGCCATTACTTCAGATAATTCAACTGCAACTCCACTCAAATCAGGGGTGTCCGGACAAAAAGGTGGAACTGCAATTAAAACTCTTCTATCCATTCCTCTTACAGATTGAAGACGAATTGCATCCTGTGCAACAGCATTCAATAATAGCCCCGATATTAAAAAAACAAATGAAACTATTACAAAAATTTGTTTTTTTCTCATTTTCAATTCCTTTACTTAAATCTTATTTCTCACCTTTGCAAAATTATTATAACTAAAAAGAATCCTTTGTTTACATTTATATTTTATATTATATTGTTCAATTATTCTTTCCTCCTATTCCAGAGAGAAGGCATAAACAACGAGTTGCTCATCTTTGTTAAAGCCATCGGGGAAACGAGGGAAAGGGACTGCAAGGAGTATGGCACGCACTCCTGATGCTCCTAACTCTGGGTCACTGGCTTGTTTTGTAACTACTGGTGGTTCAATAAGTTCCCCATTTCGATTTACCCAGAAAGACACTTCTGCAATATTATTTTCGCTATCTATCTTAATTCCACTTGGGACCTCCCATGCATATTCTATTTTTCTTTGTACCTGCCTTGCCCACCATTCTAATTCTGGCGGTAAAGGATTTGCTACCTGTGCTTTAGGGGCAGTAGGTGCTGGTGCAGATTCCTGCTTGGGTATTGGCTTTTGTTCCTTTGGGGGAGGAGGGGGTTCTTTTTTAGGTTCCGGTTTTGGTTTAGGGGGGTCAGGTTTCTCTTTCGGCTTTTCCTCAGGTGGGGTCTTTTCAGGTTTAGGTTTAGGGTTAGGTTTTGGTTCGGGTTTCGGAGGCTCGGGTTTCGGAGGCTCGGGCTTGGGCGGTTCGGGTTTCGGGGGCTCGGGTTTCGGGGGCTCGGGTGGTTTCTCTTGTGTGATAGGCTTATCCGGCACAGGATTTTCTAATGAGACTTGAAAAACTAAAGGGATAGGTTCAGGTGTTCTAAATTTATAAAAATAGAATGGAACAAATATAACGATATGAATGAGTATCGAAAAGATAAACGCTTTGCGTATCCTTTTCGAATCCTTGTTTCGTTTCCAATATTCTTGATACAACCATTGCATTGTTTATATTATCTTCCCTCCATGAGGTCATTTATAATATCACAAAGTGACTATTTTTTACTTATTTCCTTTTCTTCTTTTATAGTATTTATGTTTCTTTTAATGAAAAGGTTCTCATTTATAAATAAAAACATCTATGATTTATATATAAACGAAAAAATTAAGTGCGAAGATAGACGATAAATGAATATGAACAATACAAAAAATCCTAAATCAAAAAACAATGCATTCTTTTTCATTATCTTTTCCTCCATATTTTCTGTCTATCTTATATTGATTTTTTCCCTATACTTAATAGGAATTGAGCCTATCTATCGTCATATTACTCCCTTTTATGCTCTCTGGAAACCTGTTTATCCTTCTCTGTTTTATTCTTTGCAATTACCCCTTCTTATCCTCATCGGAGGTTTTTTTCTATCCTATTCAAGTCCTAAAATAGTCAAAATACTATTCATTCTTTTCTGTTCCATTTTCTTATTATTTTCTTCCTATATCCAGGAAAAAGCAATTTCGTTCTCAATACTCAACAATGTTTTTTTGTTTCTCTTTATAATTTTTTCCCCTTTGCTATTCACAAAAATTCTACAGAACAAAAATTTTGAAGATACAAAAAAAACAATATTTATTTTATTAGGGATATACCTTTTTTGTGTTTTACTCTCCATCGAGATAGCCAGTATACGCAATGGATTTACAGCGATTTCACAACCTTACCAGCGGACAAAATATGAATACATTGGAGATATTGGAATTACGAAAAATATATACGAGCTGTTTAACCGTTATCATGAAATTCAGCCTCATTTATCTCTACATGGAAGATTAGCACCACCGGGCCCCCTTGCTTTACTCTGGTTTTGTTCTTATTTTATAGGAAAAGAGACTTTAGCTCTTTCTTTATTCACTATATTTTTTGGTGGACTGGCAATATTCCCTTTATTTTTTTGGATTAAAAAATTGTTCGATAATAATACAGAAACTGCAATAATAGGAACATTTTTATACACACTTATTCCCGCACTGGTTCTGTTTTGCGCTACTTCTACGGAAATTTTATACATGCCAATCCTATTTCTTGTATTATGGACATTTGAAAAGTCATTAAAAGAATCTTCCTTATCTGTCATATTTACATCCGGTATACTTTTTGCCATTTTATCTCTCTTTAAATTTACTTTACTTTCCGTAGGAATATATTTTTTACTTCGAGGGATTGTCTTACTATATCTGAAACAGATTCCTTTTTTGCGATTATTTTTCTTGGGTTTGACTATGTTTACAGGCTTCATTTTATTTTATTTTCTCTTGTGTATTTTTACAGGATATAAACCTATTCAAGTATTTTCTAATGCCCAAGAAATGTTTCAGGAAGATATACAATCTTTACAAATTATTTCACCTCGCTATTCTTTATGGTGGTTTAAATTATTTAATCCTCTATCATGGATATATTTTACTGGGATTCCTATACTTTTCGGTTTTCTGGGACAATTAAAAACAAAAGAGAGAGATGAAAAAATGGAAATTATAGTGTTTTTATTCACATTACTTATCTTAAACTTTGCATATATCGCACCGGGGGAAGGAGAACGCTCTGCTTTGTATGTTTTCCCTTTCTTCCTGATTCCTGCACTCCGATTCTGGCAAAATTATTTTAGCAATGTTCAAGTATTCAATGCAGTGGTCTTTTTCTTATTATTCCAAATAGTCCTAACAGAATCCCTTTTTTATACCTACTGGTAAGTTATCATCCTGCATTTGCTACTTTCATAACTTTATCAGTGAGTTCTACATCTATATAAACGGTGTCGTTATCTCCCGTAGTATCCAGACAATAAATTTTGTGTTTCCCGACAGTTAAGTTCCACCACAAGGGTTGGTTTGCAGTACTTTCCCCAATGAAATTATCGTCAATATACCAGTATATTTTATGAGAACTATCTCTTGAAGTTTTTAGATGTATATTATTCTGCTCAGGATTGGAACTATACACAAATTTAGAACCATCCGAAGGAGATAATATTTTTAGATGAACTTTTGCCTCTTGAATACCTCCTTTATCCTGAACAACCCCTATTTTTGCTAAATCCCAACTCTTACTTTGCGAGGGGAACCTTTCCTTTACCTGTGCAGAATATACATCATAGTAATGCACATCACAGATACGCGACAATGGAATATTTTTAGAAATATAAATCATTTTTTTATTCTTGCAATTAGGGTTCGCAGGAAGTCCACTTAAACTACATACTTCAATCTGTCGAATATTCTCATTGGGAAAGGCAGGAAATTCATTCGTCTTTTTATCGGGAAGTAAGCGAAATATATCACATGCAGTAGGATAGGCTGTCAAAGCTCCTACTAACTTTGCACTTCCCGTTGATTGCGGATTCCCTATCCATACACCCACTAAATAATGTTTGTTAAAAACAAAAGCCCATGCATCTCTCCGCCCCGAAGAAGTCCCCGTTTTCCAACATATCCGAATAGGATCTCTTGATATTCGAATGGTATCCTTTGATACTTCACCCACTAACCTATTTTCTATCATTTTATAAAGTATTGATACGGTCCCACGGTCAAATACCTGAACATTCCCATTATCCTGACCATCATCAAAATATGTGAGTCGCTTAAATGTCCCTTCATTGGCTAAACAAAAATATGCCTGCATCATGCTTTCTAAATTTACTTCACAATTTCCTAAAACAATTCCCAATCCTGAACTTAAAATATTAGGGTTATATTTCAGCAAATTAAGTCCCGACTTTTCCAACCTATCTATAAACGACAGAGTTCCTGTCCTTTGCATAAGAAGAACCGCTGGAATATTTAATGAATATCGTAAAGCAGTTGTTGCATCTATGAATCCATGAAAAACTTCATCAAAATTTTTAGGTGCGTAATTACCCACATCCAAATCGGAATCATACAATATTTCTTCCGGGAACAATAACCCTTTTTCCATTGCCATACAGTATAAAAAGGGTTTTAATGCAGAACCCGGTGAACGAGGTACACTACAGAAATCCAGATAACTTACTGGTACTCTCGGACTTTTCGAAATACTTCCCAGCCGTGCTAAAACCTGGCCCGATGGTACATCTACAACCATTGCAGAGGCAATTGTAATCTCCGAACCCCATTGCTGGACTTTCTTTTTAAGTATCTCTTCAATCTGAACCTGAATATCGTAATCCAGATAAGTTTGTATTGTCCTCTTTTCTTTTAAAACTTGCTTATTTTGTTCTACCCAGTGTTTACAGTAAGCAGGAAAAGGATAAAAATCAACCTGTATTCTATCTTGTACTGATTTTGCAAACTTTTCATCGTCTATATATCTCTCTTCATTCATCCTTTTTAATACAAATCGCATTCTCTGGAGACTTTGAGATAATCTTTTATCAGGTCGATATTTCTCAGGAGCTTTCGGAATACCTGCCAAAAGAGCACTTTCGTTTAGGCTTAACATTTCCGCACTTTTTCCAAAATAGCGATACGAAGCCGATTCAACCCCTATTAAATTGGATCCATATGAAACATTATTTAAATAGACTTGTAATATCTCTTTTTTAGATGCATACCTCTCCAAACGTAAAGACTGAACTGCTTGAAACAATTTAAAGTGAAATCGGTGATATATTGAATCCGAAACAGGATATTCATGATTTCGATAATATTGCTTTACCACCTGCATTGTAATTGTAGAAGCACCGGAAACAACCTGTAAAGAGAGGGTATTTTGAATTATCGCCCGACATATTGCAAATAAATCTATCCCATGATGCTCCCAAAAACGATGGTCTTCAAGGGCTATTGTTGCATGAATTAAATTGGGTGATACTTTATCAATATTAACAGGCAAACACCATTTGTCCTCTTCGTTTAATCCAACCCATAGGATTTTCCCATCCTTTGCCAAAACTTGGGGTGAATATAGAGAAATTAGAAAATCACGCGGATTGTCTGGTCCCTTACTCCACAATACAAAGAAATAAATTGCTCCTGCAAAAAGACATAAATATATATTTAACAAAGTATATTTGTTAAATATATATCTAATAATCTTTTGTCTCATGCTTTTTACTTTACCTCTATCCGCTCTGTTGCCATACGGGCAAAAACTTCAGGGTTATACATGTCTTCAATGTAAGCCCCCGGAAATTCAAAATCGCCCCTTGTCACCGCACGAACAGTACATATATAAGAATAAACAGATAACCGATGAAGGGGAGGAAATGCAACAATAAGTTTATCATCTCTTATTTCCACATGTTCAGGGATAATTGTATTAATCGAATTCCTATTATAAACAGAAGTTAACAAATCTCCAATTTGTTCTTGTTTAAGTCTTGGATTCTCAATTTCAAATCCAGCAGGTAATAATTGCGTTAATATCAAATTTTCTGCTTTTTGGGTTGGTTTTACTCGATACTCAATTACATAAACATTACCCTGAGAATATGGACTTTCTACTACCTCTTTACTACGAGAATGAAACAAAGTTCGACGCAATTCTATATGTTTTGACTTTGCATCTTTAGGTGAATTGTTAGGCACTCCACGGATAGTCCAGATTATAAACAAAGAATTATTTCCTTGATTAGATATATTTATATTGACGGGTCCTTGCTTTTTCCTGTGTATCATTTTAGTCCCTGTAATAATCTGGCTTTCATCATCAATCTTTATCTCTGCTTTACATTCAAGGGGTTGGATATTCATTTTCTTAAAACTCATATCCAATGCCATGAGAATCATAGACAAATCGTATGTCGTATAATTTACATAATGGGCAATATAATCCATAAGGGGCTTTTGTGCTTCATGAATACTTTCCAGCGATTCATCCGCAATAACTTTTGAAATAAGTTTTAATGCAGACTCTCTAATTTTCGAAGAGCCATATTCTGAGAAACATGTTTGTGTTTCCATAGATGTTTCCCATTGGAGTAACTGGATATATTTCCTTAATTCTTCGCGAGGCATCCCACAAACATCCGCAGTTAGAAGCAATAATACTTTTAAGCTCCGTGGATAATCTACCCTTAATAAGTGGCTAACCCGCTCGCATGCGGAAGGCTCCCCATTCAGAGCAAGGATAAGCGTGGCATAAGCCTTGAACTGCTCACTACTCTGTGATCCCTCCTCTCCTCTTGAACTCACATCTTGTAAAAACGCCAACATCCGCCGATAGGGTCTTTCAGGCATCTGTAGTACTTTATCTCGATTAATCATTGCAAGAAAAAATGCAGCATGTAACGATGCTTTTACATCTGTAGAATTACTATAGGGCCAGAGAGAAAAGCCCCCATTCGCCTGTTGATGAGCAAAAATACTATCAACCATTGTATACAATAATTGGTCATAACTTTCCTTCGAGATAACATCTTCCATAGATTCCTTTAAAAAATTACGGAATATATACAAAGGATATAATCTTGAAATTTTTTGTTCGCAACAACAATAACTATAGTTCCATAACCATTTTAACGCAGGTTCTATTCTCAGGAATGGGCTACTCCCTACTTTGATTTCTGTTTCTAATAGTGGGTTGTTCACAAATCCCGAAGTATCTAATTGGAGGGTTCCGCCAGGTAAAACAACATGTGATTTAACCCTTTGTTCATAAATAGATGGTAATTGAACTGGGATCACTGTTTGCTCGGAAAATACATCAACGATATTCCCTGACTTGTCAACAATATTATATTGCCAGTTCAATTGAGCATGATTCGCCCCTGAAAGACATGATATAACCATTTCGGGGGAAAAACTAAGAGATTTCGGAGAGGCTTCCCACTGTATTTGAGATGGCTCAATACTCACCACATCATTATATGTTAATGAAAGATTTACATCCACCAGTTTTTCCTGCGAGTTTAATCCTCTACCAAAAATGATTGCACGGTCATCGGGTCGCAGGAATCGAGGGAGCTGTGTTTGGATAACACAGGGTCGTCTAATATACATCTTGTTTTCGGCAGAACCTAATAATTCTTTATTAACACCCACCGCAACCAATCGCACAGTTCCATTAAATTCAGGTATATTAAAAGATACTTCTGCCTGACCCTGTTCATCCGTTCGAATTGTTCCTGACCACAATGCTAAAGGTTTTATCCATGATTCTGTTATTTCCGTTTTCCCTGCAGATAGTTGGCGGGCTATCATATCTCCTGATGGTGATAATGGGTCATATTCATAAGCCACATGATCGTAATAATGCACACGATAAATAGGTGAATAACGAGACCTACCAAACCATTCATAAGGTTTAGGTAATGTATATCCTAAAATGGAATGTATTCCTTCATCCACCAGTGCAAGTGTTAATTCAGAAGAAACAGGATTGCCATTATTATCTGTCGTTTTAATTCCAAACACCACAGTATTCTGAGGTTTAACCTCTTCCGGAACATTTAATATTGCTACATTCATTTTTTGGGAAGGCTTATCAGTCTCTACTTTTGCATATGAAAATGTAGAATAAGGACTCACTGTTTCCTCTTTAGTGGGGACATGAAGAGCTGAGACACCCACCCATACATTTGGAAAATATTCCTCCTTTACCTCAAAAGAAAAATTACCTTTCCCAGCAACGATATCCAGCACTTGAATATCCCATACCTTATCACCCTGTATTACCGCAACGGCTTTTCCATCAAATGGAACTTCTATATTAACAGGCACTGTCTCTCCTGCAACCCATTTTTTATCTTCAATATGTATTCTTACTAATTCAGGGGGTCCCGCTGGTAAATTCATCATTTTGTTTGGGACACAATAAAAGGATATTTCTGAAAAGGTCTTCCCACTGCTTCGTTGTGCCCTTACTCGATATGTAGAGTAATATGGAGGGATATTCAATTGAACAGTGGCTTTCCCTTCACTTGTAGTTACTTTCTTTTGTTCGACTAATGTAAAGAAACGGTCCCATTGGGGAACAGTCCTACCATAACCTCCTGAATAATAACGGTTCACATAACGCCATTCGACTTTTTCAAGATATATATCCACTTCTTCATCTGGAGCGGGCACAAAATTTCTATCTACCAACGCTACACCCACCTGCAATTTATCTTCTATCTTTTCCACTCCCAGACCACATAGGACATTTTCAGGATACCCCTTAACCTTCTTCACAGATGAAACAGCCCTCCCTCCTGCTTCAGAGACCTCACTGATAATTGCAATTTCTACCGGTTTATTTATGGGTTGAGGTGGGTCAAAATTAAAAGTAAAATTAGCTTTCCCTTCCGCATTTGTATTTTGCGTACCTAAATCCATAACAACCGTTTTTAGTATTTCATCATTACCAAATCGGTAACTTTTCCAATTTTCATGCTCTAACTCCGTAGAAGTAATGATTAATTTCCCTTTACAAGGCAAATCTTCGGCGGGAGGTCCTACATAGTATTGAGAAAAAACTTCAAAATTCTGTTCTTCTCCAACAATCCAGAAATCATTCGGAGTAGATAATTCTGTCTTAATCCTATCGGGAACAAAATCTTCAATGTAAATTGGAATAGAACCACATAACCGTTCTCCTCCAGGAATGTATAATCCCAAAGTATATGCCCCCGTTAAATAAGTTGATTCTGTTGTAATATCTTCACCCCCTGTTCCCCATTCAGACAAATTTACAATTTTCCGTAAAATAACCTTATTTTGAGGATTTATAAATCTCATTTCCAGAGGGGCATTAACGACTTCTGCTCCATACCCTTTCCGCACAATCCAGCGGGAATGTATACATTCCCCGGGACGGTAAAGATTCCTATCAGTATAAATAAATGCTTCGTACTTATTTTTTTCAAAACTATCATATTTCTCAAGGTCTTTCAGTGTCGGTAAGGGTTTAGGTTTCAATAACACAAATGAAAAATCTTTCTCTGTTTTAACTGTAAGTAATCTCGGAGAACCTAAATCCTGCCGTTCTAACGATATTTTTACAATGCCTTTGTTATCTGTTGTCCCTTCTGCTACTTTCTGATTCTTAATTGAATATGCCGAAACCACAGCCCCTGCTTGTGGTGATAAATCCATCAAATCATGCACAAACGCCACCAAACTTGTATCATCCCAATGAGAGACAACACCTAATCGAGTCCATAGTATATATCGAATCGCACTTCTTGTCCCTTTCACATCTTGATAAAACCCACCCTCACTATCGGAACCATCGTAATAGGAGTGATAATCTTCATATTCATTTTCCCATTCATCTTCATCTCCTTTAGACTGAATCGTTTTTTCTTTCTGTTTGGGTTCCCAACTTGCTCGTAATCTGCCCGGGTCACCTTTGTCCGACAAACATAGTGTAAATATTCCTTTGGGAACACCCGATAAGTATTTGGTCAAATCTATATCCACATAACTTGCCTTATCCACATTATTAGGAAACTCAACAGGAATGGCAGTGAGATATTCTGTCGTTCTTTCATTTATTTCAAAAGGAACTGCATTTCCCGAAATATTACCTAACCAGACAGAGAGATTTTCTGTTAATACTTGATAAACATGTATATATCCTTTTGGAACATTACGAGCACCAATTCGAATAAAATTCTTATCATGAAAAGGAATGATATAAAATTTATCTTTATTATCAAAATCAAGCGTCTTAAATTTTGGGACCTCTTGCAAAGTGTAGACATAATCCTTTCCTAAAATCTGATATTTTGTGTCTTCTCTCCTCTCCCCATATACTTCCCATTCTAAACCTGCTCTCCACTTCAAAACATATCTCACACCTGTTTTCCAATCACCTTTTATTTCTATTTCACCCCATCTATTATCCTGAATGGAAAGATTATCCACAGGGGGTTCTACTTGAAGAAAGTTTAAGGCGGTTTCCTTATTTACCTTTGGCATATTCACCATATAGGATACACCGTCCAGTCCATTATTCTTCCAATATGCATAATGAACCCTAAAATCACTTTTTTCCCCTTCTGTTTCCCAGCGGAATTCCTCTTTAAGTAATGCAAAATCCGATGACCATGTATATCGTTTTACATTTATCGCTATTGAATACATGGGGAATGATGGATTTTTTAAATTGATTATCCACGATTTAGATTCTTTTTCTTCTGTAAGTTTTTCTAAATCAGGGCTGAAATTTACCGCTTCTTCCTGAACCTTTCCCCAGTCCGCAGGTACAGCATAAAAAGATATACTGGGTTGACTGGATGATTCTATTTTTACACAATTATATAGCGTCTTAGCCGAAACAGGTCTGGAAAAGGCAATCTGATATTGTGCGTCTCCCTTCTTTTTTAACTCCACCACCTCTAACGGTTCATTAATTGGAAATTCAAAATAAGCCCCCTGTCCTCTATATTTTTTCTCAATATCTGAATACCCCGGTTTAATTAAAAGTTTATAGCGTTCATTCCCTGTCCATTTTACATTCAAAAAAATTGTATCTACAGGTGTTTGCGGGGCTTTCATTTCATATTCAACATCCAGATTATTTTGCTCTTTCAAAGATATAAACGACTTTATATCATTTGCCAGAACAGGATAACTGAATCTAAGTAAAAAAAGGAACGAATCTTTACTTACCTCACTGAAATTCCCCTCCACTAATTGCAGTCCTTTAGTAGGAATTCGATAGCACAAATTTTGTGGATTTATTTTTATTCCCTCATCAGACTGGAGCTGGGGATGAATACAAAATTCTATTTCTTCCATATCATTAGGAATAGATTGGATTAAATTAAAAACAACCTTATTTTCTATATATTCCGCAATCCCTTTTATAGGAGGCTCTGTTTTAATATATTCATCAACAGATACTTCCGGTGGGAAATGCACATTCCTATCAAAAACCAAAACAAATTTTTTTTCTATAGGCTCGTTAGGTAAAGGATATTGCGATACGGGGACTAAAAATGTCCCTTCCTGTATGGAGGAGGAGGGAACTTTTGTCACTACATTTGTAGGATGAGGTATTTGGGTTTTTTCTTTTTCATTAACTTCTTTCCCTCCGCAGGATACGACTAATAAACAAATCATAATTGAAGTCAAAATTTGGGTAAATAGTGGGAGTTTCATAATCACATCTCTTTTTTTATATTCTTATTTATAAATAGAAATTTATGCATTTGCCCGGATATATATACAATCTCCATCTTTAACAATATAATCTTTACCTTCAACACGCCAGGCACCGGCATGTTTAGCTCCTGCTTCGCCCCCATGAGCTAAAAAGTCTTTTACAGGAATCACTTCTGCACATACAAAATGCTTCTCAAAATCAGTATGTATCATCCCCGCTGCTTTTACAACAGGGGTCCCTTCTTTAACAGACCATGCCCGTATCTCTTTAGGGGGTGCCATTGTATAAAATGTTACTAAATTTAGCAACCGATACCCGGCATGAACAACCTGCTCCAAAGCCGATTCCGTTGCCCCATCCATAGCCAGAAATTCTTTCCTTTCTTCCTCAGTCATCTCAGCCAAATCCATTTCCAATTGAGCACAAACCTTAATAACCTCTGCACCCTCATTTTTTGCTAACTGTCGTATTTCATTGAGAAAAGGGGAATCGTGTTCCAGTCCTTTTTCATCCACATTGGCTATATAAATTATCTTTTTCCCCGTAGTAAATCGCATCTCTTCATTCAATTCCTGAAATAATTCGGTATCACCCTCCGGAAAGGTTCTTGCCGGGAGCCCTTTCTCAAAATGCTGTTTTAATCGTTCACATAATTCCAACATGGGCTGGACCTTTTTGTCACCCTTAATATTTTTATGTAACTTTTCAATTTTTCGTTCCAATTGCTGTAAATCTGCAAAAATCAACTCAATATTTATTATTTCAATATCCGCCAAAGGATTAACTACCCCATTAATATGCACTATATTTTCATCTTCAAAACATCGAACGATATGAATTAAAGCGTTCGTTTCACGGATATGTCCCAAAAACTGGTTCCCCAATCCTTCCCCTTTGTGTGACCCTTGTACCAGTCCGGCAATATCCACGAAATCTATCGTTGCATGGATGGTTTGTTTCGGTTGAATTAATGCTGACAACCTCTCTAAATTCTCATCTGGAACTTTTACAACCGCATGATTAGGTTCTATAGTGCAGAAAGGATAATTGGCAACCTGTGCATGTTTACTTTGAGTTAACGCATTAAATAAAGTGCTTTTACCTACATTAGGTAGACCTACAATTCCAACAGAAAATCCCACAGTTCTTCCTCCTTCATAAGATTTTTTATTTACTATCATACCACTTTATTGTGAGAGAATAAACAAAATATACTAAAAAAGGGCTTACTTATTAGTTTGCATTTGTTGAATAAAAATGAAATACCCGACTTCAACGAAAATTGTAATCAAGGGAAATGTTATAACGGGATATAAATTAATAACGAAATAGCCTGCTGACCCGTGGTGGAATAACCAGTCCCAATTAGAAATTCACCTCCCTTTATTCCCAATCCATACTTGAATAAACTCCTCCAGCATACTTAACCCAAAAACCCACCAAACCCATAGGAAACATACAATTATCATAATTACTTCAAGGGTAAAATTCCCTAAACCTGTTTTTTTACTGGGTGCGGTTGGAAGTAGTCCATGCTGATTCCAGCAAACCTAAATGAATTGCTATAATAACCGCTAATAAAAATTTTATTAATCTTTTATCTTATTAAGTGCGTTATAGTTATTTCTTATTGGATTTCAATGGTCCAAAGTTACGAAATAAGAATAGGCCTTCTTTTCCAGGGGCAAGAATATCTTTCCAACCATTCTTATCAATATCTTCGACCCAAAAATAAATTCCAACTCCACTGGCTTTACCTGCGGGACCATAGTCAATTGTATAGCGTTGAAATTCACTGTTAACTATTTTGAAATAATATACTCCTAACGGATCTTTAGAACCGGGGTCGTGAAAGGCATGGGCACGATAGCGCTTCCCTGTAACCAATTCCAATTCACCATCATTATCAATATCGTGTAATTGAATATCATGATATTGTGAACGATGTGCATCAATAATATGTTTTTCCCATAACCTCCCTCCCTCTGCGGAAATTTTTTGTTCAAACCAGAATAACCCATAATCGTGTGCAGACCCTACCAAAATATCATTTTTACCGTCTTTGTTAATATCATGTGTCAAAATAGGGACACTGGCAGAACCTAAATCCCATTCTGGAAACCATTTCCACGCATCTACATCGAAAGCATTAGGGGGAGATTTTAACCATCCTCCAGAAAAGAGCAGGTCCACGTTTCCATCCCCATCCACATCACCATACCCAGCCCCATGGCCACCTGCTCCATCTGTTTTTATTTCATACTTAACAAATTCTCCAGCAGGTTTCCCATCATTGGAAAGTTTTAGTTTAAAAATATAAACAGGTTTTGTAACGGGAATAATCTCTACAATGTCATCCTTATCCAAATCGCAGAAAATTGCCCGTTCAATATTTCCAACTTCCGCGATATCGTGTGTTACCCAGAGTTCGTCTTTCCCTTGAGGATTTTCTCGCCATCGTAATGTCTTACCCCACCATCCCCCTGTAATAATATCCGTATAACCATCTCCGTTTACATCCATGGGATAGTTAGAAAAGTCATCGTAATAATCATCCATAGGTTGCATAACACATACACGATGTGACTTTTTGAAATCAGGTCCCTCATACCAAAACTCGCCCGAATAAATATCCATGATACCGTCATTATTTACATCAAATATAGAGGCAGATTCATATATCCCCTCTCCGATTCGTTCCCGTTGAAAAAACAAGTAATCTTCCGCATCACTAATAGATATTATTCCATTCATAATAAAAAACAAAGATATACAAAGCATTTTCTTTTCTCCTATAAAGGTTTTATATCAAAAACAAGCGGTTTCCCTGAAGTGTCTATCAATCTGAAACAGAAATTCCACCCGCCTTTTATTTGTGTTATTTGTAGTAAAATTTCATTTACACCTTTCTTCAAATACACTTCTACCCTGTCATCATCTACTCGCATGCCACGGTCAACATGTTTTTGGATTATTTCTTCTTGATTAACCCATAAACGAAAACCATCATCAGAGCCGACACAGGCAACCGCAGATATATCCTCTGGAACTTCAATTTTTGTGTATGCAAAAGCACATACATTTTCACAATTTGTTGAATATCGGGGACATAATCCCATAAGTCCGACATAACCCCAACTTTCTAAAACGACATCTCTTTCCCATGCATATTCCTTTTCTTTATACCTGTAAGGAATATCGGTGGAAACAGCCTGAGGGAACCCATAATTTTCAGCAAAGGGCTCTTGAATATTCCAAGGAAACGGCCCCAACAAATTCCATTGTTGGACAAATCCTGCTAATTCATAGAATTTAGGTAGATCTTTGGAGTTAACTATCCCACCAATGATTTTTTCTAAAGGAGTGGATGCCAATTGTTCTTGCAATATTCTCCAAATTTGCTCTCGTTTTTCCTTATTTTCAACAGGGAGCGTGTTATAAACTTCAAAAAGTAATGGGAATGGTAAGTTTTTGGAGTCATCTTTTCCGAATTCAGGGAGTAACACTTCTACGGTCTCAGGGACAGGGAATTTCTTTATCCCCTCTAACACAATTTCTCGTTCTTCGGGAGGACATAACTTGAATAGATACAAATATGCCTTTCCCATAAGGTTCTTTTCTGTTTCTTCTATCTCATGATAGTTGGCTATCATTCGCCATAGACACTCTACCAATTTCTGTTTTTCTGCTTCTTCGAGAGAGCCCATTATAGAAGGAATATATTCCACATACAGCAATGAAGAATTTTCGTAGTAAGCATTCAAGAACATCTTTTTACCATCGGTCCCTGTTTCCTTCAACAGGTTATTTACTATTTCTCTCCCTTTTTCATGGTTGCACTGGATAAGAGAAGGTATTAAATACAATTGTTTTTCTTTCGTGAGTTTAGAGCAAAGTTCTAATATAGGTTGTGTTGTAGAGGGAATATTCAACATTTTTATTGCTTGAAAAGCGGACAGATAAAATTTTTCTTTTTCAGAATTGAGAAGGATGGCTTCTAAATCAGGAATAACTGATTTATCTCCATATCGTCCTAATCCGATAATTCCAGATTCTACTATCTCATGTATTGGGCAATTTTCAATAATATTCCGATACATTGACATAACATAATCCCAATTTCCACCTCTCAAAGCCGATTTTTCTGCCAGACGGATATATGCGTCCCATAAATCCTGATACAAAGGCTCTGTTTCGGGAGTAGATTTACAAATATCGAATAACTTCGGAGCATAAATCACAGACCCTGTATTCGCAATTACTCTCGCAGAAGCAACTTTCACAGGAATAAAAGAACTATCCAACAGTTTTTCGACTTCATCTATACACGGTACTTGTTCCATTTGGAATAGTCCTAAAAGTATGGTTGTTTTTTCTTCATCGGGAAGAAGCGTTAGAGAATCACACAAGATTTTTGCTGAGAAAACAGTTCCATTTTCAACAAGTGCGATTCTTACTTTTTCTCTCCAGAATGGATCTAATAAATGTTTTTGAAGAATTTCAGGATTTGTTTCTTCATCTACAATTAGAGACAGAGCTTTTAAGATATGTTCTCGTGCTATATCCTTCAAAGAAGTATCTGCAAAGTATTTTAGTAAAACATCTATGTATTGGGATTTTTCTTCTTGCTCTGCTTTCGTCATTTGGTTTGTAATATCCAACAAGATATTTTTTGCGGTTCCATTTATATCATGATTATCAGAGCCTAACGCAGGGACAATTTTAGGTAAAACTTCCATAGGATTTTTGAAGGGTAATAATTGTCTTGCTATGGTATGTTCCTGGAAACTATCCGAATTTAGTTTTCCTATTAACTGCTCTATGGATAATGTCCTATCAAAATCAGATGGAGCCTGAATAACTGAAATCATGAGGGAAATAGTTAATAAAGGGATTAGCATAATTTTTGTTCCTTCCTTTTTTTATTTATAAATGCCAGGGTGGGCGATAAGTTCTAACAAGATAGCGGTTAGCCTCATTGTCATTGACAAACTTTTCCTTTTCAGCATCCCAAACCAGTTTTCTACCACATCGTAAAGCAATTCCTGCGATAAGTACTGTTGTGGTAGAACGAAACCCTTGCTCTATATCTGCATGAGGTTTACAACGGGTACGGACACAATCAAAGAAGTTATTATGATGGTCTGTATTAGCCCAACTGCGTTCAGGTTCTCCGATAAATTCAGGTGGAGAAGAACCATCACTGTATCTAATTACAAAAGAATTCCTATCTACAAACAAAGCCCCTTTTGTTCCGTAAAAAGCAATTCCATAACCTTTATTTCCATGCACATTTGCATGTCTTTGTTCCCATGTAACAAGACAGCCCGGGAATTCCATCACAGACTCTATCGTTTCATAGTTATCGGCACCTGCTCCTTCCCGATAACTACCTCCACCCGATTGAATAGTCAGTGGTGCCGATTGTTGTATCCCCCATTGCACGATATCTATCAAATGTATCCCCCAATTAGTAAGTTCTCCTCCTCTCGCATAATCGAAAAAACCCATAAAACTGCCAAATCGTTCCCTTGAGAACGGGACATACGGAGCGGGACCTAACCACAAATCCCAATCCAATCCTCGTGGGATAGGTTCAATCTTTTCTCCCGCTATCCATCCATTCACACCGACCCATGCACGGGCTGAAGTGATTGTCCCTAAACCGCCCGAATGGACTATATGCATAGCTCGCTGGAACACAGGCATCGAGCGTTGCTGTGTCCCTGCCTGAACAATGCGTCCATATCGATGTGCGGTATCTACCATCGCTCGTCCTTCTTGAACTGTTGTACATACGGGTTTTTCTACATAAACATCCTTACCCGCTCTACAAAACATGATAGTCAACAATGCATGCCAGTGGTCAGGGGTAGCAACAAATACCGCATCTATATCATCTCGGTCTAATAAGTAACGAAAATCTTGAAAACCTTCTGGCTTTTTCCCACTTAATTTTTCTACTGTTTCAATCGCACTATAATATCGGCTTTTTGCAACATCACACAAGGCTACTATCTGACAATTAGGGTTTACAGATAGCGCTTCAATATGTCGTGTCCCCATCCCCCCATTTCCAATAACCGCAACACGCACAACATCGGATAGACCTCTATGTCCCGCAAATGCCTTTGAGAAGTATGTAAAACTTCCTAATAGAGCAAGTCCTGTTATCTTTTTGAGGAATTTCCTTCTATTGACTGCCTCATTCATCTTGTTTTTTGACATAATAAATCATCTCCTATCTTATCTATATCTCAGGAAGTAGTTTTGTTTGCTTTTTCTGCCAATTCACCAAAACGATGAACTACAGCTAAAGCCGGGTCTAAAGGCACTTTTGCTCTTTGTAGGTCTTTGGGAATAGTAATCATCGGGGTAGGTCTTATTGATTTGCCCACAAACTGCGGGAGCCATGATTGCTCTGCCTCTAACATTTCCGCAACTAAATCGCGAACCTCTTTCAATGATAAACATGCAGATGTCAACGGGTCTAATGCACATGCAGAAACAACTAATTCTGGGTCTCCTTGAATCGCTGCTTCAACGGCTAACCCCTGGACATTGATGTTAGTAAGATTCAAACCAGCACATTGAGGGGGTAATGTCCCAATATGGGTTGGATGAAGCCCTATTTTATCTGCAAAAACAGGTATCTCAACACAACAACCATCGGGTAAATTAGTAATATAATGGTCGTTACGAACATTCCCCTGGAACTTAAAAGTTTTTCCCGTTTGTAACGCTTCCAATATGTAGGAGCAATATTCCACACTTCTATGAGTTATTTGAGTGGTCTCATTTTCTAATAAATCCTCGTTTTCTAATCGGTCAGCTATCAATCTACACCATTTATAATAGGCACCTGATTCCCCACCAAATGAAGGCTCATCACAGTAGGTTTTTAATGTTCGTTCATGACTACGAAACCAGGGAATATATTCAGATAAATGTCCCGTACTTTCCGTCATGAAATAACCGAAATGTCTCATTACCTCGATGCGAACTTTTTCATTAACATAATATTCTGGTTGTTCACAACGAAGTTTGAAAAGGGGATACAAATCCTTCCCTTTATTTTCAATGCGGAGAAACCAAGCCATATGATTAATGCCTGCTACTAAATAATCAATCTCATCTTTAGGGACCTCTACATATCCTGAAATAAGGTCGAGGGTTGTTTGCACACCGTGGCAGAGTCCCACAAATTTTAACTCTGGAACTTTCCCCAATGCCCAGCATACCATTGCCATAGGGTTAACATAGTTCAATAGGTAGGCATTGGGACAAAGCTCTTGCATATCCCGTGCAAGGTCCATCATAACTGGAATAGTCCGTAACGCTCTGAAAATTCCCCCGGGTCCCATCGTATCACCTATGCATTGGTCAACACCATATTTTAATGGAATTTCATAGTCATATTTGAACGCATTTACTCCCCCTATTTGAAGCATGGCAATAACATAATCCGCTTGATTTAAAGCCTCCCTACGATCCTGCGTAATATAGTTCTTTACTTTTAACCCATTATCTTTGGCTACACGGTCTGCAAAAGATTTCATTCTCTCTAACTTTTTTCGTGTAGGGCTCATAAACCAGAATTCCGCATCCTGAAAAGCAGGCACAGAAACAATATCCATAAACAAAGTTTTGCAAAAAACAATACTTCCAGCCCCTATCATTGCGATTTTAGCCATGATTATTCTCCTTCTGAAAAGAAATTATTTTTCCACGCAATTAATGTATACATGGTTTATTATATATTATTTACTTCTGTTAATAAATTATTACCTTTGATTTATTAATATGTCATATAAGAGAATATAATATTCCAATAAGATGTAGAATAACTATTTCTAATAATCAAAACTACAAATTACAATGTTTCTATCAAAAATCAAAAAGATATATAAATTCTGGACAAAAGAAACCGTTTCGGATGAGACACCCAACGAACCCGATGTAAGAATTATTACTTCCATTGAGAGTTTAACATTGTTCCTTAGGTATCTTACTTTGATTATTGTTCTTGTAGGATACACTTTAAATTTTTTTTCACAGGCATATTTTCTCCCTATTTTCTTGATTTGTATTATCTCCCACATTGTTTTTACGCATATAGTTTTCTATTTTAAAAAATATTCTCTCTTTTCTAATCCTATAAATTTTTTTCTTCATCTTTTCACAATTACTACTTCCGTCGTTGTAACTGAAAAAGAATACAGTCCATTGATACTCTTCTATCCTTTACTTACTTTTGCCCATTTAATTTATACGAAAACAAAACCACGACCCTTTACTGTAACACTTTTGTCTTTAATCTTCTTAAATTTCACAATTATCGGGATATGGCTTTGGGAAGGGATTGAATTTGCTTCTTACTATCTTTTCTGGAAAACTTTCATGATTATAATTGCGGGATTTTTCTGCTACTTCTTACTGAATTATATCAACCATATACGAAGAGAATCCTACTATGTACAACAAGAACTCCTGTATATAGAGGGTATAATAAAAACCATTTTGGATAGTATCCAAACTCCTATCATAATATTTGATGAAAAAGAGATTATAGTAGACACAAACACTTATGCTTTACAATTTTTTCAAATGGATTCCTCCGAACTTATTGGACATCGTATTCGAAGTTTATTCTTTGATGATACAGTCCTCGGCGAATATTTTTTATCATTAAGAACACAGGGAACTATCCAAATTGATGCTCTTGCTATCTCTTCCACAGGAGAAGAAATCCCTGTGGATTTTATGGTTCAGGTATTTTTTCAAAATCAAAAAAAATACTTCTTTGGAATTTTAATTGATAAAAGAGAACATAAAAGATTAGAGGAAATCTCGCATCTCCTTCACAGGCGGGAAGAAGAAATCAATAATAAAATTGCCTTACTAAAAGACCTACAGTCCGATATATATTTACAACATACGGCAAGAATCTTTACTTATATCACAACATTAAAAAATACATTGCACTTATTATATCAAGAACAATTAGGGATCATTACGGAAAGGCAGAAAAATTCATTATCAATAGGTATTCGTGCTTTGGAACAATTGGAGGGAGAACTCCATAAAGAATTTGAATCCTTCATGGCTCTAAGCAAAAAAATCAATTCGTAATCCACTTTGTATTTTTAACCCAAATCATGGCATAATATAAGCCTATTTTATAGCAATCAAAGACAATCTAAATAAACCATATTAAAGTAAGTAGGAGAATTTCCATGTCAACATTGAAAGGTAATTTACTGGTAGCTCAAGGCGGTGGTCCCACTGCAGTAATTAATCAAAGTTTAGTAGGTGTTATTACCGAAGCAAGAAAATATCCCCAGATTACTCGTATTTTTGGTGCAAAACATGGCGTTCAGGGAATTGTTGATGAAAAGTTATTAGACCTGACAGAAATATCCTCCTATCAATTAGAAGCAGTCGCACAAACTCCATCATCTGCTTTATTATCAACACGAAAAAAACCTGATGCAGAATTTTGCAAAAAAATTTTCAATGTTTTCAAGAAATATAACATTCGCTATTTTTGCTACATAGGTGGCAATGATAGTTCCGAGACATGCAGAATCATTGGAGAATCTGCAAAAAGTGAGAATTATGATTTAAGGCTTGTCCATGTCCCAAAAACAATTGATAATGATCTTGTTCTAAATGACCACTGTCCGGGTTTCCCTTCCGCAGCAAAATATGTCGCCCAAGCATTTGCGGGAATTAATTTAGATAATAAAGCTTTACCAGGCATTCATATTGTTGTTGTGATGGGACGCCACTCCGGATTTTTAACAGCCGCATCTGCCTACGGGAAAAAATATCCGGATGATGGGCCTCATTTAGTTTATTTACCTGAAAGACCACTAAAACTTGACCAATTCTTTAATGATGTAAAAGAGGTATATGATCGCTTAGGTCGTTGTTTAATTGCAGTTTCTGAAGGTGTTCATGACGAAAGTGGAACAACCATTGCAGAAAGATTTACAAAAGGAGAAGTAGATTCATTTGGTCATGTCCAATTATCCGGAACAGGGGCATTAGGAGACGATTTAGTAGTTTATCTTAAAGAAAGATTTAAGGAACTTAAAATAGAGAAAATAAGAGCCCGTGCTGACACCCTGGGATACCCACAGAGAAGTTTTTTGGGTTGTATTAGTGAAATAGACCAAAAAGAAGCCCGAGAAGTAGGTGAAAAAGCAGTCCAATACTCCGTAGGACAGAATTTAACAGGTTCCGTTTCCATTCAGAGAATTGCAGATTATGCAGTATGCTATGAATTAAAGCCATTAGAAGAAATTGCTAATAAAACGAAATATATGAACGATGATTTTATCAATAAAATGGGAAATGGAGTAACTGGTGAATATATTAATTACTTACGTCCTTTAATAGGACCTCTTCCTATATATGAACAGTTAATTGCACCTCAGGTTAATATAAATAATATTTAAATGCTTGATAAATATGATAAAATATCTTATTATATTGTCTCATATTAATCCAAAAAAATATTAAATTTTGGAATATGGGGTATGGATAATTTAAGTGAACAATTTTTCCGAGCACTTGAGCAATATCAATTTGATGATATTCAATTAAAGTGGCCCTCACTTTCCTTCTCGGAAATGAAAATGAGCGTTAGCGGGGTACAAGTCGGAAAAAGTATTTCTTTTATACTTCCATGCAATCCAAAATTTCAAGACAGCTTGGGCTTTTTGCATCCAGGTTATCTGTCTTTTGCCTTTAATGAAGCCTTTTACTGTTTTTCTTTTTCCATTGCAAACCGCCCCTGTATACCCATTCAAGTTGACTTTTCTTTAGTTACTCCTATTCCAATAAATTCTTCCGCACTTACTCTCGAAGTGTGCTTATCTGCAAAAAGTAAAAAATTATTACTACTCAACGGCAAAGCAAAAGATTATCGCGACAAAATTCATGCAATTGCGAATACTATTGTAACTCCGTATTCTGTTTCATCTTCAGCAAATAAAACATAATAACAATCAAAATACTATGTATTACAAACGAATTGTTTATCTGTCTATACTTTTTGTTCTCATTTCCTTAGACATTCACCCAGACGCACATATTATCCCTCTAAAAAATGCCCATTCTCACAACGATTACCTCCGTAAACAACCTCTATTAGAAGCGTTAAGTTATGGTTTTTGTAGTGTTGAAGCAGATATACACATAGTTAATGGTGATTTATTAGTTGCACATGATTTACATCAATGTAAGCCAGATAAAAACCTTATCAACCTTTATTTAAAACCTTTATTCAAATATATCAAGGAAAATAGCGGGAATGTTTTTTCAGTCCCTTCGGAATTCTGGCTGTTAATTGATATAAAAAGTGAACCCGAGAGTACCTATGCCCTACTAAAAGAGCAACTAAAACCTTATACACCTTATCTGACCTATATAGAAAACGGTAAAAAAGTAAATGGAGCAGTCACTGTGGTTATTTCGGGAAACGTCCCACGCGAGACTATCAAAAACGAGAAACAACGCTATGTTTTCATTGATGGTAGATTAGGAGATTTAGATAATAATCCCCCTACAGACCTCGTCCCATGGATTAGCAACTCATGGTCCTCTATCTTTTCATGGTCAGGTAAAGGTAAAATGCCAGAACAGGATTTAGTGAAACTTAGAGAGATTGTCTCACGAGCACACCAACAAGGAAGAAAAGTCCGTTTTTGGGGTGCCCCTCAAACTCAGGAATGCTGGGAAATCTTGTATAACGTAGGCGTAGACTTAATAAATACAGATTTCCCCAAACGCCTGGCTGAATTCTTGAAGGACAAAATGCGAAAAAGTATATCGTAGGTATCAGAATATGAAAAAACTCAAAGTTGCTTTCGTTGGATTAGGTAGTATATGCAGAGAACGCCATATTCCCGGATTGGAAAAACTGTCTAATGTCCAAATCATAGGTGTTGTAAATAGAACAAAACAATCTTCTGAAAAAACTGCACAAGAATTTAATCTACCCAAAATTTATAATTCCTGGGAAGAATTGATTAATGACCCAGAGGTAGATATTGTCTGGATTGGCACATGGCCCTATATGCATGCACCCGTTAGTATTTCTGCACTAAAGGCGGGGAAACATGTATTTTGCCAGGCACGGATGGCAATGAACCTTCTGGAAGCACAACAAATGTATGAAACCGCTTGCAGAACAGGTAAAATAGCAGGATTATGCCCTGTACCTTTTGGAATGACTTTTGATAAAACCATTTCCCGAATGAAAAGAGAAGGGATACTGGGAGAAATATACTTCGTAAAAATTAATAGTTATAGTGATTTTAATCTGGACCCCAATAAACCTGTTCATTGGAGAAAAGACCATCGTGTATCTGGACAAAATGTGTTGACTTTAGGAATGTATATTGAATTAGTTCACCGTTGGTTCGGTTGGACAAAAACGGTCTGGGGGAGTTATCAAATTTTCACACCTATACGAAAGACTCCTGAAGGGGGAATTGTTGAAATACAAATTCCAGACCAGGTGCAGGCTCAATTAGAACTGGATTGTGGAGCTATTGCACAACTGAATATTTCTGGCATGTCTAATCACTTACAGGAAAGTGTCGAAATTCATGCCCAACATAAAACACTCTACTATGATGTCATCGAAAATAAACTTTTCGAATTAAAGAAAAACGGTGAGCGTGAGATTATAACTCCCCATAAAGAAGATTATTATGATGTAAAGAATTGGTCTGTTGAAAAAGATTTTATTGAAGCAGTCTTTTTAGGGAAAGAATACCATCCCAATTTTGAAGATGGGTTAAAATACATGCAAGTTTTAGATGCTATTTATAAATCTGCTCATTCTGGGCAAAAGATTTCTATCCACTAACCCAATCTGTAATTAACTTATCCAATACTCTCCCTAATTCATCCCAGCTTGAGAAAACTTTTTTAGTATCAGGGGAAAATATGTTTGTTGGTTCCGTCAATGTATCTATCTTTTGTAATACATCCGTAATATTATTATAAAAGTAAACTTCCTCTTTTATTTCCTCACAAATAACTTCAGATGAAGAGACAAAAACAACCCCTCCCCTTGATAACAACTCCATTGCTATATGAGGCAATCCTTTACTTAATATAGAAATGATTTTCCTATTTTTAATAACATCTTGCAACCAATTATGAAACGCATCCGAAGGAATATGAGATAATCTTTTAGTATCTATGTATTGAATTTCATATTCAGGCTTTTTTTGCTTAATTTTTTCTATAAATGATTCTAACTGTTTATTTTTATCCCAAATGATTATTTCTATCTTTCTATGTTTATCCTCCGAGTTTGTAGTTCGTGTATGGGAATACACACCCAAAGGAATATGATGCACATATTTTTCGGGTACCCCTCGAGAAACTAAATCATTAAATAATTGTTTATCAGGAGTTACCACAGGACCTGGAAAATCGTTAGAAGGAAGCCATCTCTCCCCTAAATAAAAAATAAGAGGAATATTTGAAAATACTTCATCTAAGTTTAGAGTAAAAGGTTTTCCATCAATAATTTCAAAAAGGATAAAAGGCTTCATGCTTTGACTCACTTGCTTTAATCTTGAAAGGAAAAAAGGCATTAACCCGTGATACGTTATGGAATTCCCTATATTAATAATAAAAAATTTTCTCCAATGCGTTAGTGATGGGAATAAACTGAAATTGAAAATACTTTTCCCCGGCTGTATCCAATTAACTATATAATCCCGTTGTATAAGTACAGAAAAAAGTTCAACGCAGTAGTATACTTTCCAATTCCAGGGATATTCAGATAGACAAAATGGACTAATAATATATATTCTTTTTTTCACATAAATTTACCTTAATGGATATTTCTATTTTTTTGTTAACGATTTTAAATGGATAATCAAAATAATTCATAATTTCACATTTATAAAAATTGTATAATTATTATTCATTGATTAAAAACATAATTAGTATTAAAAATATAACAAATCTTATCCATAAGAAGAGTAGTTTATGTCAAACACTTTAACAACGATGATATTTGAAAAATTACCTGAACACTTATTCCAATCAGACAAGGTTGGTTTTTGTAGGGTCCCAGGAAGAGTTAACTTAATAGGAGAACATACGGATTATAACGGCTTTTCTGTCCTCCCTGTTACTATTAAAAAAGAGGTTCACTGTGCTTTTTCTCCAAGAAAAGATAATGAAATTCATCTTTTTAATGAAGACCCTCGATTTCAACATCGTAGTTTTCTAAACGCAATGGATATTTCTCCCTCCCCTACCGGTTCATGGGATAACTATATAAAAGCCGGGGTTATCGCCTTAAATAAAAAATTTAAAGTCCGAACATTTCCAGGGTTTAATTTATTTATCAATAGCACATTACCCATTGCTACTGGGTTAAGTTCATCATCTGCCCTTGTTATAACTGCTTCACTCGTTTACTTAAAAATACTGGGAAAAGAATTGGGGAGAGATATATCACGGTTAGAACTGGCAGAACTAATGGCAGAAGGAGAACACTTCGTAGGCACACGAGGAGGGGGAATGGACCAGACTGTTATACTAAACGGAGAGGAGGGGCATGCTTGCAAAATTGATTTTTTCCCTATTCGCACCTCTCTCTTACCTCTTTTTAATGACCATGTATTTATTATCTGCGACTCAACCATAAGAGCACAAAAAACCGGTGCCTGTTTAAATCGTTATAACGCTGGACCCCGTCTATGTTCATTGGTATGCGCCCTTATGGAACGATTCTTGCAAAGAGAAATTGATGAACCTTTACAAATTAGAAGATTAGGTGATTTTTGGACAGGAAAATTATGCTTAACTTATGATGAAATCCTGGATTACGCAGAACGAGCTATACCCAAAGAATATATTGGTCTGAAAGAGATCGCCTCGCTTCTGAATATGTCTACTCAGGAAATTCGCCAATTATGGATTGGAGAAATGGAAGAACCTGAAAAAGGTTTTCCATTACGAGCACGTATCCGTCATGTGATAACAGAACAAAGACGAGTTGAACTATCTCGTGATGCATTATTAGCAAATGATGCGTATACTTTTGGAAAATTAATGAATGAATCTCATCAAAGTTGTGCTGAAAATTATGAGATAAGCATTCCAGAATTGGATATGCTCACACAAATTGCCCGCAAGTATGGAGCTATTGGTTCGCGTTTGACGGGTGCAGGGTTCGGAGGATGTACGGTTAGCCTTGTCCCCTGCGAAAAAATAGATTACTTCATGGAAAATATTGAAAAACAGTATTACCAGAAGTATTTAGGACTTTCTTCTGCTCAAGGTATGTTCGTTGTGGAAACATGCCCTTCTGCTTCATATATAAATTAATTCCATATTGGAGAACTCATTCATGACTGTGCTTTTCCGTGAGTTGTATGAAGCAAAAGAAAAGGAATGGCTTTCTCCATTTGCATGCCTTTCGGTAAATTCAAAAGGGAGACTGCTCCCCGAAGAAAACGATCCATATCGGACATGTTTTCAGCGTGACCGAGATCGGATTGTCCATTCCAAAGCATTCCGCCGTTTAAAACGCAAAACTCAGGTTTTCCTCGCTCCTTTAGGAGACCATTATAGAACCCGTCTTACACATACTTTAGAAGTAGTACAAATTGCACGTACCATATCTCGTGCGTTGCGATTAAATGAAGATTTAACTGAAGCCATTGCCTTAAGTCATGATTTAGGACATACCCCCTTTGGACATGCAGGGGAACGGGCTCTTAATGAATTGTCTTCTTTCGGTTTTAATCACGCAGAACAAAGTTTACGGGTTGTCGATATTCTTGAACAAAGACGAGGGAAAAAAGGACTAAACCTTACCTTTGAGGTTCGCGAAGGTATAAAAAACCACTCCAAAGGTAAATGCATTCTTTTCGGACAGCCCTGTCCTGAAGGAATTAGTTGTGAGGCACTCGTTGTCAGTTTAAGCGATGTTATTGCTTATATCACTCATGATATTGATGACTCTATTCGTGCAAAAATTCTGTCTATAAAGCAATTACCTTCAAAATCCATTTCTATCCTCGGGGAAACCGCCTCGGAACAAATTGATACAATGGTAAGGGGTGTTATTGAAGGTTCTAAAGAAGGACATATACAAATTATCCCTGATATATTAAATGCCATCATAGAATTACGAAATTATTTGTTTGAAAAACTTTATCCCTCCGAACCAATAGCCAAAGAAATTAACAAAGCCCAGAGAGTTATTCAAGAATTATTCCATTACTATATGCACAATCCCCCTAAAGATATTTTAGAAGATGAACCTAAATCAGAAGGCGATATTTTAGAAAGAAAGGTTCTTGATTTCCTGGCAGGGATGACAGATGAATATGCATTAAACGCCTATCAACAGCTATTTTTACCTTCCCCATGGCACATATAAAATTAGCAATCATAACAGGCTCGGGCTTGGACTTTTCTAATATTTTAGATCTTTGTCTTCGAGAAGAATCTTTAACAGAAATATTTCCAGTGATTAATAGTCAGATAATAGGGCATAAATACCGAATACTTCATGGGTTTATAGACTCTATACCTACAATAATCTGCAATGGTAGGATACATGCTTATGAAGGATACCATTTTGAACAATTTAAAGAATTTATTACCTATTTTCGAGAAAAAGAAGTCACACATCTTATTTCAATAAATGCAGTAGGAGGATTAAACAGGAATTTGTCCGTATGTAATTTTGTAGCAATAGAAAAAATTATATCCATCCAATATAATCCTTTCCCTATCCCGTCAACGATATTCCCTTCATGGATTTTTAAACAATACCATCCCAGAGGAACATATATCTGGGTAACCGGTCCTTGTTATGAGACCCAATCCGAACTTCAATTATTTTTATCTCAAGGAGGGGATGTTATCGGTATGAGTGGTGGACCCGAATTATACTGGGCTATGCAGTTAGGAATTAAAACAGCCATGTTTTCCTGTGTAACAAACTCCTGTTTTGACCCCTACCCCTTAACACATGAACAGGTTGTTAAAAATGCACATAAAGCCTGCCAACAGTTTTTACAAACTTTTCGTAATGCCCTTGTAGAAGAATTGCATTCTCTTTGATCGTTATGTTTTAAGGTATAGTTGGACGATAAAAATTTATAGCAGTAAACCCGATAGAGGTATCTTTTATATTTAATTTTCTACCAGACTGTTCATAGCCTAAAAAAGTCGCTTGAGCATCTTTGGGTAAAAGAGCGACAAAGAGATATATGGCGTTTTTTCCACAAACTGGATTTTTTGTCCTATCAAAGTAATCCTGTAATCCTAAAAGGTCTTTTTTCATAAGTAAGTCAATTAATTCTTTGTCTAATTTTTCTTGAGATTCCAACATCTGCTCTGCAGGCGAAGGCGTATAATTAAATGTAGTACCCCATGGAGTTAAATCTGTACTCAAAATCAATAGAGTTTTATCCGTAATAAATCTTCGTAAAGTGTCCACAATATTCTTAAAAACATTTGGACTTTCTTTCCCATAAGTATCTATAAATTCTCCTACAAGCACAGGCATAATTTTTATTGCTTTCGCTTTGTATTGCAACATAGGCAAAATTACTTCTACAGAATATTCATTTTCATGGATAGCCGTTTTACCCAGTCGGGGTGATTTTTGTAATGACTGCATAACAATGTAAGGAGAAAGTGCCATTTGTTCTAATTTCTCATACTCAACTCGCATAACCCCTAATGGCGTCGCAAAACCCTGTATCGATGGAAGTGAACACCCACTAAACTTAGTTGTATGAGAGGGAGCGAGAATAATTACACTTTCAAATTCACCTTCCTTTATCTCTGCAAAGGCACGAGCCATTAAATTCCCACATAACCCCCAACCCGAGTGGGGAACGACACATGCCACTAATTTCTGATTTGTATTTGGAAGGGGCGGAACTTGCTCATAGAATTTTTGAAGCGTCTCCTTCAAAACCGGCGGGTCTCCCGGATATAATGTCCCGGCAGAAATAGGTCGGCGTATTTTCTCCGCGGAAAATATCGTTGGTGAAATTAACAATATAACAACCACCAATAACCATTTTTTCCGACTTATCCTATCAAAATAACTCAAATACATACTACATCTACCTTAATATATTAGAGATTATTATCCATTAATTTGATGATGAATATATATAATAAGTATAATACCTACTCTATGATTTTAAATGAAAATGGATAATCAACAGTAATTTCTTTTTTAAAATCAACTTCTAATTCTATAACCCTAATAAGAATGGAGTTACCCGATGGCACAATTTGACCCGAGAAAAGTTCGCAATGTTGGCCTTGCAGGACATGGTGGTGTTGGAAAAACAATGCTTATTGAACGCATATTATATTCCGCTGGATTAACAACCCGTTTAGGAAGCATTGAAGATGGGAATACCGTTTGCGATTACCTTGAAGATGAAAAAGACCGCAAATGTTCTATTGCCATGAAATTAGTTCATTTAGACTGGAAAGGGACACGCATACATATCATTGACCATCCAGGGTATACAGACTTTATTGGTGAACTCTGTGCATCTTCCGCAGTTCTCGACGCTTTAGTCATCCTGGTAGATGCTACGACAGGGGTCCAGGTTGGAACAGATATTGCATGGAAATATGCAGAAAAGAGACAAATTCCCCGCGCTATTTTTGTTAACAAACTCGACCGGGAACATACCAACTTCAGCGAAGTGGTTGAAAAAATTCAAACTGCCTATGGTAAACATTGCGTTCCGATTGTAATGCCGATTGGGCAATCAGCGAACTTAAGTGGTGTTGTTAATATTGTCACAGGTGACGCTTCTGTTTTAGGTGCCGAAGCTGAAAAAGCAAAAGAAGCCATTGTAGAAGTTGTTGCCGAAACCGATGAAACCCTTATGGAAAAGTATTTAGAGACTTTCGAATTGTCTCAAGAGGAATTCGATAAAGGACTACAAAAAGGAATTAGCACCGGGAAGATAATTCCTATTATTGCAGGAAGTGTTTCCAAAGGGATTGGGCATGAGGAATTACTTGATATTATTGCCAGTTCATTCCCAAACCCATTAGAACGAACTGTAGTAGCAAAAAATTCCGCAGGTGAAGATGTAGTCATAACTCCAGACGCAGATGGGCCTTTCGTAGCACAAGTATTCCGCTCCATGGTAGACCCATTTGTTGGACATCTTACCTACTTCCGTGTTTTTTCTGGGACTTTGCGTTCTGATTCCGATTTTTACAACTGCACCACACAGACAAAAGAGCGTTCAGGTAAAATTGTAATGCTTATCGGTAAAGAACAAAAACAAGTGGCAGAGGTAGGTCCCGGAGACATTGCTGCAATGACAAAATTAAAGAATACTCATTTCGGTGATACCTTATCTGTCTTGGGAAATGACATAAAACTTCCGGCTATTGAATTACCTCGCTCCATGGTGAAATTAGCCATTTCTCCCAAATCGAGAAATGATGAAGACCGAATTGGTGAGGCATTAAACCGCATGGCAGAAGAAGACCCTACCTTCAGTCACTATAGAGATAATGAAACCGGGGAACATGTAATCCGTGGTATGGGTGATTTGCAAATCGAAATTTTATTAAATCGAATGAAACGGAAATATAATGTAGAAGCAGAAACCCGTATTCCTAAAGTCGCTTACAAAGAAACCATTCGCGGTAAAGCAGAAGTGCAAGGGAAATACAAGAAACAAACGGGAGGACATGGGCAGTATGGTGATGTTCACCTTCGACTTTCTCCCAATGAACGAGGAGGAGGGTATAAATTTGTCGACAGTATCGTAGGGGGAGTAGTCCCGAAACAATATATTCCTGCAGTAGATAAAGGTGCCCAAGAAGCATTAGCAAAAGGCGTTATTTCGGGACACCCTGTCGTTGATATTGTAGTGGATTTGTTTTTCGGGTCTTATCATACCGTTGATTCTTCAGAACTCGCTTTTAAAATTGCCGCATCCCTCGCTATCCAAAAAGGCGTGCGAGAAGCAAATCCCTGCATATTAGAACCCATTATGGAAATCACAGTAACCGTTCCTGAAGAATTCATGGGTGATATTACAGGAGATTTAAATAGTCGTCGAGGAAGAATCTTAGGAATGGAATCTCTTGGGGGTGGTTTACAACAAATTCGCGCATTGGTTCCCGAAGCAGAAATTCTTCGTTATGCAACAGATTTGAGAAGTATGACAGGCGGAAGAGGCACTTTCGACCTGAAATTTAGTCATTACGATGAAGTTCCTGAGTTCATCGCAAAAGACATAATTTCTGAGTATGAAAAATCTCGCGAAGCCGGGAATGAATAATTGCCCACATTTATAATTGGTAAGATATCACAAACTTAAGAAAATCTTTACTACACGGTCTAATAACGCTGTGTCTTCACCCTGCACAACTAATAAAAACATCTTTCGCCGTGCTACACGTTCCGGCTTGTTTTTAGAAGGAGCTGCTCCTAATGATTGTGCAAGTCCCCATGCTTCTACAATGGCAGTTCCCGGGTCTTTTTTATACATTTCCGCATACCTTGCTATGGTGCCTTCATTATCATACTGATAAACATTCACTAATGCTCCTCCTACTGTAAAACTTATTTGAGCAACTGCTTCATTTATAGGAGGATTGACAATTTGGACATCCACTACTCCTAAATCTGATTTTTGAAAGCCTTCACTGATCCGTTCCATACTCAGGGGTTCCGGAAGAAATTGTATCAAAATAGGAACACCGATAATAAGAGCCCCTAAAATAATAAGAACTTTTATTATCTTGGATGAATCCATAGATTTCCCTTTATTGAAAACTTCTTACCAAATTCCCAACAACCAAAGTCCATCCATCTACAAGAACAAAAAGTATAATCTTAAAAGGTAATGACACAAAAATAGGAGGTAACATCATCATACCCATAGACATCAATGTGCTCGCCACCACCATATCGATGATTAGAAAAGGAATATATAAAAGAAAACCTATCATAAACGCTGTTTTAAGTTCACTTAATACAAAAGCAGGGATAAGAACATGAGTAGGAACATCATCAGGTGTATTAGGTCTACCTTTGCCAGCTATCTGCAACATCGTTTTTAGTTCTTGAGGTCTTGTCTGCTTAAACATAAACTCACGAACAGGAACCAAAGCAAGATTAAATGCTTCCGTTTGATTTATTTGCTGTTGAATATACGGCTGTATGGCTTCACGATTGACCCGTTCATAAGTGGGCATCATGATAAACATCGTAAGAAACAATGCAAGTCCAATTAAAACTTGATTGGGTGGCGTCTGTTGTGTGGCTAATGCCTGTCGAAGAAAAGCAAGTACTACAATAATCCTTGTGAACGATGTCGTTAACACAAGGATTGCAGGAGCTAATGTAATTGCTGTAATAAGTATAACAAGTGTTAGTGTAGTTGAAAGATTCTCTGGAGCTACTGCTTGCTGTGCTGTCCCGACAAGATTTATACCTGTCGGATTGGTTACAGAGGTACGTGAGGGTTGGGCAAAAGAATTACATAATATGATAAAAATAAAACAAAACAAAAAGAATCCCAATTTCTTACTGCTCAAAATTGTTCCTTTTATCCTCATACTAAAAATATTATTGGTCCGAAGCATTCTGGTTTTCTTCTCGTATCGCTTGCTGTAACCTTTGTATGTTTGCTTTTAAGGATGCTATCTCATCATCAATATTCTCTGCTATTTCCGACTTTTCCGAAGAAGCATGTGAATGTATTCTTGTTTCAACATCATCTAACACTTTACTAAAAGTCTTTGGTGAAGGTAACGTATCTAATACATCTTCACTTGTCACCATTGCAAAGAATTCATCTTCAGGGAATGTAAATAATAAACTTATCCGATCGCCCGACAATCCTAACATAAAAACCTTCCCTGCACTCTGGACATAATAAATTCGCGTTCGAGGGGATAAGTAAAGAATCCCTACAATCTTGCCAATAGACTTCATTCCTTGATATGTTTTTCGAGAGAAGTAACGCAGTCCCCCCAATAAAACAAGTATTAAACCTACTACAAAAATGAGAGCAATAATCATTCTAAAAAAATAATATACCCAGGAAGTCCCTGTTGTATTAGAAATTCCCGATGATGCATTTCCACCCCCTTCACCGTCCACAGACGCTTGTTCTGTTCCCCAAACATTCTGATGCTGTAAAAACCAAGAATTGGGTTGAGAGGATGTATCCTTTTCTTCTTGCTTTTTTTCATTATTTTTTTCTACATATTGTTTTGGGTCTTTCAATTTGTCCAACACGGTCTCTTTTTCAGGTTGAGAATCTGTCTGTTGACATAAAGCATAAAAACAAAAAGAAAATAAAAAGAAAAGGGGAATAATAAAATAAATAATTTTTTTATTCTTCATCTCTTTTAAAACCTTCAATTTCAACAATACGAATGTGTAAAGTATCGGCTAAAACAATCATCTCTCCTCTCCCTATAAGAATACCATTGAAATATATGTCAGCCAATTCACCTGCTTGTTTATTCAATGTAACAATAGACCCCTTTTCTAAATTTAAAATATCCCTTATTGTTATAAAACATCTTCCTAATTCCGCACTTACATTAATAGGAATCATTGCCAAGTCATTCAGATTAAGATGTACAGAAGCAGAAGAACTCTCCCTTTCAAAATCTTCTTCAGGAACAAAATTGGAAATGTTTTCCGGTTGTTGTACTGTCATCTCATAAATCCACTATTGTATATTTAAGATACATCGCCTCTAAAATAGTTCCTTTTATCCCCGGGGATAATTTTTTAAGTAGCTGGTTGGCTTCATTTTTTACTTGTCTCAATAATGCTTCTTGAACCCCCGGGTCATTAAGTTCTGTTCTGGTTCTATTTCGATGAATTTTATTTATTAATGCTGTAAAATACTCTTTCTTGCTCTCAATTACAGCAGACACATCAGAATCTGAGCAGGACATTGCCAATTGATAAATTAGCAAAGGAGAAGGGGCATCCGCTTTTTGCGTAATAACTGTTGCTTGTGTCTCATCAAATTTCACTATCACTGCTGTAGCAGGAATGGCATCGCTCGCATCAACTGCTGTTGCCGATGTCGCATCACTATTATCTACTAACATAGGTTTCAAAACAAATAAAAACACAACTATAGCGCTTATCGCAGGAATCAAAATGCTGGCTCCCCCTATAAGAAGTACCTTTACAAGGCTGGATGATGATTTTTGGGGTGCCTGTTGTTCAGGTGCTTTTTCATCGGCCATAGCAATTTCCTTCTAACATTTATATTAGTTGTAATAATAGAAAAATATATCCCGAGAAATAAAATCAAGGTGTCCCTTTTTGTATCATTTGTATTTTTTCCTCACTCACAAAACCACGTACAAAAATCTCAACACGACGATTTTCTTTCCTCCCTTCTTCTGTCAAATTAGTAGAAATGGGCTGACTTGGACCACAAGCAGTAATCTCAAACATTTCGGGCGAAAGCGAACTAACTGCGATCATCTTCCTCATAACCTGATCCGAACGGTAATAACTCAAATCATAATTATCCCTGTATCGTGGGTTATTCACTATCGGGGTATTGTCTGTATGGCCTTTAATTTCTACAAATACATCTGTTAAATCCGCTAATATCTTTGACACAGACTCAATGATTGGAAACGATTCGGGTTTCAGATCAGCACTTCCTTTATCAAACAATACAGAATCAGGAAAAGTTATTTTTATTCCTCCTTTAGCATCATATTCTACTTTCACTTGTTTATCCTGAGCCATAATTTGTAATTCTTCCGCTATTTTTTGTGCCGCCTGTTGCATTTTCCTTTGTTGTTCTCTACGATTCATCATTTGCATATCTAAAACCCCTGAATTTCTGGGAAGAACACTTAATGCTCCTTCAAGAGAACCCATAGCCTTTTTGAAGTCCTCCTCACTTATCGTTGAAAAGGAAACAATGAGAATAAAGAAAGTCAAAAGCAAACTCATCATATCCCCATAAGTAACAACCCATCCCGGAGCCCCTCCTTCTCCTTCTGACTGTTTTTTCCTTCCTTTTCCCATAATTTCTATTTTTTCCCTGTAATAATTCGTTTACGCAATTCAGGGGCAATAAATGCCTTTAATTTTTGTTCTACTACACGAGGATTATCCCCTGATTGAATAGATAGAATACCTTCTATAATAACTTCCCTTAAAAGCAACTCTTCAGCAGTACGAACCTTCAATTTCCCTGCTAAAGGTAACATAATCAAATTAGAAATTAATGCTCCATATAGGGTAGTCAAAATCGCCACAGCCATTCCAATACCAATTTGCGAGGGGTCTTCCATTGTAGAAAGCATCTGTACTAAACCAATAAGTGTCCCTATCATCCCAAACGCAGGAGCATAAGCAGCCATCGCAGAAAGAACCGATTGCCCTAAGGCATGACGGTCTTCCATAAAAGCTAATTCTGTAGTCAGAATATCCTTTAACAATTCCGGAGCGGTTCCATCTATCGCAAGTTGAATTCCCCGCTGTAAAAATTCATCATCTACTTCCGAAGACGGTCCTTCAAGGGCAAGAATCCCTTCTCTCCTTGCAATAGTTGCAAATTCAATAATCTTTTCTATCAGAGTTTCAATAGGTGTAAGTTTTTGAACGAATGAATTTTTGACTGTATTAAATACTTTCAATACATCGCTTAACGGGTAGTTAATCAATGTAGACGCTATGGTTCCCCCTACCACAAGGATAATCGAAGGGATATTTATAAAGATGGTAATTGACCCACCCATAAGAATGGCAATAAATGTCAACGATATCCCTGCAATCAGTCCTATTACAGTTGCTAAATCCATAGAGCTCCCTCTTCTATGTTGTATGCGTATCTATAATACATATTTCTAACTATTTTTATCAATACACCTCTTATCTTTTGATTTTAACATGATTTCAACTTTCGTTGCTATTAATAAATGTGCAAAAAAATTGGGCTAAAGTTTTAGTCACCTTAGCCCAATTCAAATGAAACGGATTTAAAATCATCAAGCATCATGTACTAATTTATCTACCCAAATTAACCGTTTCCTGGAGAATCGTATCTGCTGCAGTTATTGTTCGGGCATTGGCCTGGAATCCTCGCTGAGTAACAATTAAATTACTAAATTCTGTCCCTAAATCCACATTAGAACTTTCTAAAACTCCACCCGAAACCGTTCCTCTACTTCCAGACCGTGGGGGACCCACTTGAGCAATTCCAGAAGCCTGTGTTTCCAGGAACATATTATTCCCATCACGAACCAAACCGCCCACATTGGAAAAAGTAGCAAGAGCTACTTGAGCAAAAACACGGGTAAGTCCATTACTAAACACCCCAATAATTTCCCCATTTGCTCCAATATTAAAACTCTCAAGCACTCCCCTCGGAAAACCATCCTGAGAACGCACTGTGACATCGCTTCCAGTAGAACTATCTGAAGCCAACTGGGTAATTTCTGTGAAATCAAGATTGAATGTTAAATCGTTCGGCTGTGAACCTGTAGTATTCATCAATGCCCCGGGAATTGTCACTGTTCCTGTCGTTCCCAAAGGAAGTGTTCCAGAGGTACTAAAATTCAATGTCCCCGTTCCCACACTATTTCCATCAAAACTGGCTTCCCATGTCCATTGATTAGCGGGCGTTGCTTGTTTTGTAAAAGTTAAAGTGATTGATCGGGCAGTTCCTAATGAATCATACACTTCCACGGTTCGTGTAACAGTCGTTGGAGTAGGAGTAGTAGGAGCATTCGCATTTAAATTACCAATAAGATATACATTGGTCGTAGAACGGACAATCCCAGCACTACCAATAGGTATCGCAATATCCTGAGGGGGTTGGTTTGTATTAACAGTACCCGTATCATCTGCAATGTAACCTTGCACACGCATACCGGTAGCAGGATCAATTAGCAATCCATTGGAATTTAAATCAAATGAACCATCTCGCGTATATGCAGTTTTCTGCCCATCACTCAAAACAAAAAAACCATTCCCTTGTATTGCCAAATCTGAAGAGACTCCCGTCGACAAAAGAGACCCCTGTTGATGATTCACATCAATACTTGCTATACGCACACCTAATCCTACTTGTTGAGGATTAGAGCCACCAAAATTCCCGACAGGGGCGGAACCTCCTCTTAGCAATTGTGAAAACAAATCCTGGAAAAGAACCCGCGAAGAACGATAGCCGACTGTGTTCACATTCGCAATATTATTTGCTATCACATCTAATCGTCGTTGATGAGATTGTAAACCTGTTACTGCTGTTAACATTGCCATTCCCATAGTTATATCTCCTTATTATTTGTTGTTTTAGTTTATTTATAAAACTTCTTATTTTCACACATATCTAATATTCGTTATTCTGTTCCAAATGGTTCCGAACGGACACTTTGAATATTTGTCATAGGGACTTTAATAGAACCTATACTCAAAAGTACAGATCCATTTTCTATAGATACTGCGTCAACTTTCCCTTTCACAGGCTCTCCATTTACAGATGACCCTTCTATATACTTACCAATCATCTGTTGGCTTGCACTTAAAGACATATATTGCACATTTTGAGACAAAGCTTGAATTTCTTTTTGTAAAGTTACCATACTCGTGTTCGTTTGAATGGACTGTTCTAATGCTGAAAATTGAGCTAGTTGAGCAAGCATTGCTGTATTCTCAACAGGCTCCAAAGGGTCTTGATACTGCATCTGCATAATCAATAATTTGAGAAATGTATCCGAACTCAATTCTCTTGATGGTGTACGGGGTGTTTGTGTGCTATTGCTCGTGACTGGAGTATCTGCTGATTTCGCAACAGATAAACTCTTCGCACCAGTAGCCTTAAGAACATTTTTCAAATAATTCTGTAATAACCCCTTCTGCCGTGCTTGATATACAGAAACCATTTCTTTCACAGCTTCCGTTCTTTGAGCAGGCGTAGGTGCATTAATCCCCAAAACATTAGATTTAAATTGAACCATTGCATTCATATCTTTACTCCTTTACACCCATAAATTCAATGTACCATCATGGTAACTATGTATCGGTTTGTTTTCTTCTATTATTGGTTGAGAGTCTTTACTTAGAGTAGACGGAATAGGTTCTACTTGCATTTCCCTTGAAAAAGTATGGGGATGAAAATCTTGGTTCAACATGAGGTGTGCTGTCCCTGAGGAAATAATTTGAATATCTTTTACAAAAATTTCTTCCTGTTTCAAAGATTCCCTCAATTGAGGTACACTTTGGGACAACACTTTATGAACATCATTATTTGAAGTAGTCAATTCAACGCCAATTTTTCCTGAGTGTTCCTGAACCTTTACTTCTAACGCTCCCAACGATTCAG
>CALLRP010000033.1 GCA_938014335.1 uncultured bacterium | reverse complement strand
CTCCTCCCCTCTTTGAAATATCTGAAACCCACCGTTCCGCCTGCTGGGTCTTTGCCAATACCCCAGAAAAAAACCTCGTATAGAAAAATGCTTTACTTATTCACCCATTTAAGTTACTTTGTTATTTTTAGTGGTAAATTCCAAAATAATAAAAACTTTCTACTTTCCAGAAATATCCCTTAAACAAAGAAAATTTTTAAAAAAGGAGGGTTCGTATTTTTCCAACAAGAAAATAATGAACAAATTGCTTCAGCCACACTCTGAGAAATATGTCGCTATTGGTATTGATTCTTTGTTTACTTTTTCTTTCTATTTACTCTATTATATTTATTTATTATTTAAATTTTTAGTATTGAGAATTATATAAATGCGGGTGATAGCGGGAACAGCAAAAGGTACAAAGTTATTGGCTCCGCCCGGTAGGGATATAAGACCTACTCTGGACAGGGTGCGGACTTCACTTTTTGATATTTTAAATAAAAATTTGGGAAATGCAATTTTTTTAGATTGCTTTGCAGGAACAGGTGCAAATGGTATTGAAGCGTTAAGCCGTGGAGCCAAATGTGCATATTTTGTAGAACACGCCCCAAAGACTCTACATTATATTGAGGCAAATCTAAAAAAAACACATTTCCTTGAAAAAGGTATCATCATAAAAGCAGAGTTACCTCGTGATGTATATCTTCTTCCCACGGGAATTGATATCGTTTTTATGGACCCACCCTATAATTTCACAAAATGGGAAGTGCTCTTGTCGCGTATGCAAGAACATGAAATTTTCTCAAAAAATTCATTACTTATCATTGAACATAGCCGATTTAATTTCCCTTCGGAACAATTCCCGCCTCTCAAAAAATTTCGTGAGGAAAAATATGGGGACACTTTTTTGTCATTTTATTCTTGACAAATGAGTTAAAATATGATAAAGTAGTAAAATACGATATTTAATACAATATATATTTATTCAGAATTTATATGATATAAAAATTACTATATGTTGTATTTTTATGCTATATATAAGTTTTATGTCCCATATATTGTTAATTAAATTTCTTATGAAAAGGAAAAGGTTATGAAATGTCCATTTTGTAATCATGCGCGGAGTAAAGTTGTAGATAGCCGAACTTCCTTGGAAGGAAATGCTATACGAAGACGGCGGGAATGTTTGAAATGTGGACGACGATACACCACTTACGAACGCGTGGAAGAGGTAAGTTCCATGGTGGTGAAGAAAGATGGTAGGCATGAGAATTATCAACGCTGGAAGGTGAAACAGGGCATTATAAAGGCAATACATAAAAGACCTATCAGTTTAGAACAAGTCGAAGCATTGATTGATGATGTCGAAAAAACGGTATTCAATGCAGGGAAACAGGAAGTAACCTCCCGCGAAATAGGTGAAGCGGTTATTCAGCGGTTGAAGAAATTGGACGAAGTAGCGTACGTGCGGTTCGCTTCTGTATATCGCCAATTCCGTGATATAAATGAGTTTATGGATGAATTAAAAGGAATGTTGACAATTCCAGGAAGTTAGGAAATAAATCCCCCAGGGAAAATGTTTAACTTAATGAAAATTGAATAGACCCTTGACCACAAAACAACATACCATAGCCCTTTCCCTTGGGCGATGTGGCATACCCTCCCCATCCCCTGGTCCCCTTTTCCTCTCCGCCACATCGCCCCTCTACTTTTTTCTTAAACCAAGAAGAGGTAATCTTAACCATGCCAAAGAATAAACTTACATACGAGAAAAGCCTTTACTTACAATCCCATGCAGAGGATCCGGTAGATTGGTTCCCATGGGGAACGGAAGCACTCCAGCGAGCGAAAAATGAACAAAAACCCATTTTTTTGTCTATTGGTTATTCTGCATGCCATTGGTGTCATGTAATGCAAAAGGAATGCTTTAAAAACCAGGAAATAGCAGATGTGCTTAATCACTATTTTATCCCTATAAAAGTTGACCGTGAAGAATATACCGATATTGATGAAATTTATATGCATGCGGTCGTTCAAATGACCGGTTCCGGTGGCTGGCCCCTTTCCGTTTTTTTAACTCCGGATTTAAAACCTTTCTTCGGGGGTACTTATTTCCCACCTTATTCAGTTAAGCAATACCCCGGTTTTCTGGATATCCTTCGATACATTCAGCAATTATGGACACAAAAACGGGAGCAAATTGAAACGACAAGTGCAAATTTTGTTGGTTTGATACAATCCCATTTATCCCTTCCGTCTATGCCAAATGAAGGACAGGATTATCAACCTCTTTTGGATAGAGCTCTTCTCTCACTTACTCAAACTTTTGATAAGGATAATGGGGGTTGGGGCACTGAAGCTAAATTCCCACCCCATCTTACTTTGTCTTTCCTTTCCCACTATGCAATGATTTATAACGATGCTCGTGCAAAGGAGATGGTAGAGAAAACTCTTACTTATCTTGCTCTTTCCGGATTATATGACCATGTAGGGGGAGGCTTTCATCGATATTGTATCGACCGCATCTGGCATGTACCTCATTTTGAAAAAATGCTATATGATAATGCCCAATTAGCCCCTATTTATCTGCAATATTATTCCCATACACAAAATCCCTTCTTTAAAGTTATTGGTGAAAGAGCATTGCAATATCTCCTTTCAGAACTCTATACCCCTGAAGGAGGTTTTTTAGGCTCGCAGGATGCAGACAGTGAGCATGAAGAAGGGAAATTTTATGTGTGGGAATATGAGGAGATAAAGAATATCTTAGGAAAAGATGCCGATGCTTTTTGTAAATACTTTGGTATTGAACTTGAAGGAAATTGGAATGAATATACAACAATCGGGAAAGACGCATCTACCCGAAAAAATATTCTTGACCCCAAAAATACTGGGATTTTATACAATGACGTGAATACATGTATAAAAAAGTATCTTGATTTCTTCCCTCTTCTAAACAAATTATATTCTGCTCGCCAGCACCGAGAAAAACCGTTAAAAGATACAAAATGCATAACCTCATGGAATGCACTTGCTATTAGTGCTCTTACGAAAGCAAGTATATATACATCAAATGATGTATACCAAAAAGTAGCCATCAAAACAGCGGAAAATTTTCTCCATGAGTACAAGCAATTAGGTTTCTTACCCCATGTATTACATAACACTAAAATCGAGGGCTTCATTGAAGATTATGCCTTATTTGTCATTGCTTCATTAGATATCTATGAAACTACGCTCGAAGAGAACTGGATTGAAAAAGCCATTATGTTAGTGGAACGAATGATACACCAGTTCTGGGATGAGGATGCATTAGGATTTTATAGGACACCCCACCCGGTGCGTGTTCAATATCCCGTATCTTCCAAACCTATTCTGGACCATCAGGAACCCTCCGGAAATGCCGTTTCTGCTATGGCACTGGCTCGGTTGGGATTCCTTATTAATTCTGAATATCTGGACATGGCAGAGCAGTTGTGTCAGGGATATTATAACTGGATACAACGGGCACCGGAGGCTTTTCCGGCATGGTTGGATACAATGCTTCTATTGAAATACAAACCTGTGGAGTGCACCGTCTTTTCAGAAGGGATGAAATTTTTCCCTTCTCCTTTATTAACACACATTTACCAATCCCAGTATCCCTATTTTATCTTCCGAAAAAACAAAGATATACAAAATGAACATCAAGATGGTCTTGCCGTATTTTGTTATCATCAAACCTGTTCTGCACCTGTTCATAAACTTAATGAAATTAACTCCATAATTAACAATCTGCTTCATAAAAATAGTGAATGAAGTTGTATTAATTAGATACTTTTAGTTCTTGAGTTTCTCCGGGCTTAAATTTTAATTCTACTTTTTTATTAGTAAACGGAGAAATGACTGTGCATTCGGTCCCCATGTCGGATTGAATAATCACTTTTGTAACTTTTCCATCTTTTCTTTCTGCAGAGACCAAAAAACCGCCTTCCGCACGGAGTTGATGGAAAGATACATCCTTCCAATTATCAGGGATGCATGGAAATATTTTGATTAATCCATTATGGCTTTGTAATAACATCTCCTGCACCGCAGTTCCTGCTGCAAAATTTCCTTCTAATGTAAATGGACGATATGTAAAATCACTATACCCTTTACCTGATTGGTCACCATTGCAATGAAAACTATTGGGTAGAACAAAGCCCTCTGAAAATATCTTTATACTACGAATAGCATCTTCTACCCTTCCTGCCCGAGCGGATAAGATACCTTTCCATGCAAAACTATACCCACACCATTGCGATGTCCCTAATTTATCAAGGTAATCCAACGACTTGTTGATTATCACCCTATCTTTATCATCATACGGATTAAGTGTGCCTAAGGGGAATATTGCCATCAAATGGGAAAAGTGCCGATGGGAGTGAGGTAAAACATAATCTTTTGCTACCAATAAACCTTCCTTTTCAGATACCCAGAGTTGAGGAAATTCATCTACAATCGCTAACCATTGCTTTTGCTCTTCTGTTTTTCCCAGGATATCTGCCAATTCTGCGGTCGTTGTAAATAGCCAGCGAATAAGCGATAAGTCGTAGTTGGTAAGTTCATCAAACCACGCATTAGGACGATTATCATTAATTTCAGGGGAAGAACTTAACGGAAGTTTTCTTTTCCCATCAGCAGAACGACAATCTTTTGTTATGGCATCGAGAAATACTGCACAATCACGCAGATAAGGATAGGCTCGCTGTTCAAGAAAATCTTTATCATTTGTGTATTTCCAGTGCCAATAGAAATGATGTGCAAGCCATGCCGCTGTAGTTGCAGAATGGGTATATTGTCGCCAACCGCCCATTTGTCTACCAATAATGTCCGTTGTCATGGCGACATTGAGCCCTGGCATATTAAAAAAGCGTTGTGTCCATTTAAAACATTCACTGCGGATATTCCATAACCATTCAATAAAATATCGTTCCTGTTCCAATCGGTTTCCCGAATAGGCTATCCAGTAGGACATTTCCGTATTGAGATCATGATGATAATCCCCTTTCCATGGGGGACGTTTTCCATTGTCCGCAGTCCAGGGCCCCTGCAAGGCAATAGGAAAAACTCCACCGGCTGAACCAAATTTGTACGTCTCATGATACCAGCGATTCTCGATTATCTCATCCGGGATAGAAACATAGGCCTGTTTCCAAAATCGCTCCCACCACTGAATATGTAATTGAATATAATTTTGATAATCTTTATTCAAAATACCTTTTACATATTCTTCCGCCAATGACAACGGATTTGTTGTTCCATCATTTGACGGAATAATAGACCATGCCACCCATTTTTCTTTTTCATTTAATTTCAATTCGCCCATGTAAACAGCAAATTTAAATCCACCCCAACCTTCCTGCAAATAAGACTGAAAATCCTTTTCTTTATTTATTTGCGGAGGGGGATATTCCAGCATCCTTAAATCATCATTGCTGAATTTTTTATTACCTTGGGGCTTTCCAAACGGAGGAGCAATAAGTTCAATATCTGATTCAGTCATATTAATAAATCGAACAAAACCAATCGGATAATCGGCAAGGACATATACTTCTAATTGTCCGCCACCTTTCAAATGCACCGAGACCATAGCCCGATCCAAATGCAATTCCATTTTCTCTATCTGTTTATCCTTCGGGAGATTTATTTTGATTCGGCCTGCAGGAATTTTGGTGGGTCCCGGATTATCATAAGGTTTTTCATACAAATTGATTAAGTCCTCAAATCGCCCTTCTTTCTCCCATTTTTTCATCGTTTCAAAATTATATTCTTCTCTCTCAAATTCAGGGACAGGTCGCAAATCCCATAGATCAATACGGTCAATAGAAATAATTAATGGAGAGCCATCCCCCCAAACTAAGGCTCCCATAGAACCATTTCCTAAGGGTAATCCTTCATCCCAGGTTTTTGGCATTTGTGTATAAACAATATTATGTCGCTTTGCTATATCCATCGGTGTTTCTGTAAAAGCATTGAGAGATAAAATATAGGACAAAAAAAGAAACACAATAATTCCAAAAAACATTGTTTATCCTCCAAAATTAAATTTAAATAACCAAAACTTTATTCATTTATGATAATGGATTATTTTTAAATGAGCAAATTTAAATAATGCTACCCATATCCATCAATAAAGCAAATGATTATCTAAGATAGTTTTAAGAGGAGGCGAAAAATATTATCGTAATGGCTTCATACAGACCCGCAATAGCAAGGATACAACCCGAGATGATGATTGCAGAAACGATTACCCTGAATCCGCTAAAAATTTTTTCTCGGAATTGTTTCCTTGTGAATACGGCATTCCAGAAATAGTAAGTCCATAAAATAACAGCAAAGACGGCTAAGATATATGCTTCCAATTCCAACACAATAGTAATCGAGTGGAAAGTAAGACGAACCGCGGTCCCAGTCCAGATAGGTGACATAGCAAAACCTGCAAAAGCGAAACTAATAAGACTTTTTAATACACCTAACATAAACGGGGGAAGAGAAATTACAATGGTGAGTAAGAAAGTCTGTACCCAGAAATTATTATAAAAAGTGGTTATCGCCGCACGCAAGACATCCCCTTGTTGGTATGCCTCCCCAATATATTGCAAATCTCCCTTCGAAAAGACATGTGAAATGTAATAGATAATAAGCCGATGCGTTTCGGGTTCATATAATGCGGTAAAAAGATTAATAAAAAATATTGCATAGAAAAAAGTATTTACAAATCGGAACAATTTATGTCTTTGTTGTATTTCACTGAACAACGGTCCTATGAATAAGGTCGGTGGATTTGCCAGACGACGGTAAAAAATGGCAAAGATTTCCTTTAATGCAAGACAAATTATTAAAAGACTTATCGCAGTTCCTACAGAAAACAAATCGGAAGTTCTTGCTTGGAGCCCGGAAATACCTTCCATAAAATCTATGTCCTGCAGGTCTTTTCCCCTCTCACCATGTAATTTTGAAAACATTGCGGTTGCATCTGGAAAAGCAAAACCTGGAACGACATTTTCAGGGATATTCCCCAGACTTTCCGATGGAATAATATAAGCCCCAACAAAAGGAGAATACTCCCGAGATAGGATGCCTACAATGTTATAAGTTGTATCACCTATTTGAAAAGATTCAACTGGGGTCAGGTCTCCGGCTAATGCTTCCGTCTTTCCAGGTTCAGGTAATCTTCCTGAAGATAACATAGGAAGGAAGTCCGTCATGGGTTCCATCCATACAAAGACGGGATATTTTAAAAGGGGAATGTCGGTTTCTTTTCCAAGTTCTATTTGTTTTAATAACTCCACCAGAAGTTCATTCTTCTGCTGAAAGGTTTGAACATCAGGAATAACAAGTAATCTTTTGAACTCGGTCTCTTCAGGTATTCTTCTCCATATTTCTTGAATTAATTGTTCATTCCATATAACAACCCCACGAGACCAGGGCTTTTTTTGTAGATGCTTTTCTTCCCAATGTCCGATAAGGAGCAGGCAGAGCATGCCTAAAAACAACCAGCGGAGTAGAGTATCGACCCTATGGTAAGATGGGTTACCTATAATTACGGGTGAAGGTTCCGGTGGAGAATTCGATGGAGGACTCGCTTGTTCTCCAATGAGAAGGTGACCCTCTGTGGTTGCGTTATCCACAGGAGGTTCTTTTTTTTCTTCAACAGGCTGTCCCTGCTCAAATATGGGGTCCTGGTTCATGAGAATAATTTGGGATTATAATGATGCTTGTTTAATAGAGAACAGGCACTGCATACTTTGTTGGAATAAGTCCGTAAAATAGGCTTCACAGGAAGGACCAAACCAGCTCATCAGGCCTGTTTCATAATTCAATGGTTCCTGCCAATAATATTTGTCGGGGGAAAGGTATCCGCAATATGCAGAAGAAAAACTCGTTGTCCAGAGGTCTAAATCCATAGTAGAAGTAGTAAACTTCCATGCTCGGCTGGTCTCACTGCTGAAATCAAAGGGTAAACCGATCATGAGAATATCCCCCACACGACATGCCTGAAACCAGCCATAGGGAGGTACCCCCATAATTTTCCCTGCAAGAGGAGAAAGACGCCATTTGGCACTTACAGGACGAACCTGAAACGATGGCATGTGCACAAGAAAAGCAAAGGATGCTATTTCTACTTGTTCTTTAAATGTTAGGTTTTGTGAATTGTCAAGCACTAATTGTCCCAATTCATTACCCATAGCCAAAACTCGTGACTCTGCATCGGGAGCCTCCGGTGCTTTGGGTCCACTGGAACCCAAAGCCCCTCCTAAATATATTGCTGTTGTTTTTGGCTGATGTTCAATAAATCGTTGCAAAGCGCCCGGAAACTCTGCACTAAACTGCATCATATCCCCATCATAAATCGTAGGGTGAGCGGAAAAACGAACTACATAACAACGATTCCCTCTGTTTTGCTCAACTAACATGAAATTCAAATCCGAATCCACAGGCTCTTTTCGTGTCCTGTTCCGAATATAATTACTTCCATCAATCTTACCCGATGCCATTTTAGCAGGTTCCATTTGCTTATATGCGTTAATAATCGCCTCGGCTATATTTCTCGCAAGATGATCAACAATAGCAGGATTGTATTTTCCACCTGTGATTTTTCCGGCAACCCCCGGTGCCCAGGCACCTGGACCACAATGCGTATGACTTGCTGTAAAATATATCTGTTCTGGGGTTAATTGTATTTTTTCTCCCACTTCACGGCGAACTTTATCTGCAACATTGGGTGGAACAAGTAATAAATCCGTTCCAACAATTACAACTGTATCCTGTCCATCGCTTAAAGCAATTGCCTTTGCATACAATTCATCATGAACCCCTGTAGAAGGTTTCCCCTTTCGGTCAGAATAACCCCCAAGGGGTGTTCCAATAGGGGGTGTAATAATTTGTGAAGCCCATCCTGCTTTCAAAGAGCCCGGTGTCTCTGAAAGGTGAATATTTTTCGACGCATTTTTTAATTCAGTCAATGTCTTTTGGTAATACTTAGCCGATTTAAAATCCGTGCTTCGATAAACAGGCCATGGACCGATAAATAGCAAAAAAGAACCTACTATAAGCACTATAATTATCACTAAAACAAGAAGGATTTTTTTAAGTTTTCTCATAGGGAATCTCCGTCGTATTATTATTTTAGTAATTTAAACGAAAATTAAGGATAAGGAATTTCCTATATCTAAAAATAGATAGATTATTTTAACATAGTATAGACTGTCTATGCGTTGTTAAGTTTCAAAACAACAACTCTGACATGTCTAACAAGTCTGATTCGTCAGACAGTCTCTACCTACTCCTTTGTGCCTTTCAATATTGTTTTTAAAGTCAACGGAATTGTTGAATTACGGTTTATCTCTTTTATCCACACAGGGGATTGTTTGTAGTAAAATCGTATCAGTTCTTTCCCCCAGTCTCCTTGCTGGCTTAACCAGGAACGGACATCACGGAAAAATTGTAATTCTTGCGAATTGGGAGTCAACATATATTTGAAGAAGCAAAATCTATCACAATCGGCTTTGGATTTACAATCCGTTCCGGGTTTCAAATAACACCGTATTTGTGGATAAAAATAACGGAACGAAGCAAAATAATCATAATTCCCGGAACGGTCTATACAACTATGCTTAGGACCGTTACTTAACATACCCACTAATTGATATCCAAAATCCTGACAAAACAACCCCGAACCACTCGAACCCTGTGAGGTAATTCCCTCACTCCACAATACCTCAATTGTGTAATATCTCATATTTACACACAGTGCATCCATACAGCTGTCCACCTCGGGATTCTTGATATTTCCAATAGCAGATTTTAAATAGGTCCCATTGGGATGATGTGCCCCATAAACGGTCAAGCCCGAACTTAATTTCTCAGAATTCCAGCCCACATAGGCTCTTCCATATTCTCCCACAGGGATTTCACCTTTGAGTTTAATAAACTGCCCATCAAGACATAAACTTTCTGCAAGATTCTCGGCTCCAAAAGTTCGCGGGCAAGCATTTATATTTGGGAGAACAGTATCCTCACAATTAGAAGCACGAAAATCCCATATTACTTCAATGGCATTCCAACGGATATTACTCTCTTCAAAACAATGATGTGCCATGATAAAATACGGTTCCAATTCAGGCGTGTCCGGGACATTCAAAAGTGTGCCTGTGCAAAGTATAGTTCCACCTTGAACAGGAATGTCAATCCGTCCTACTGCTGTTGTAACTTGCTGATATTCGGTATTCTCCACACAGGGGGACGGCAATGGGCAGGGCAATGCTTTTGCCATATCTTTTGAAGAAACATAATAAAACTGAAATGAAACCACTTTTAATTCGGGCAAAACATCCGACTTTGTCTGTAAAACAAGAATAGCACTCTGTCCTGCAACCGATGGCAACCATATTTCATTCACATCATCCCCTTCTTTAGGATAAGGACCATAGACAACAAATAAATCTGGAATAACTAACCATATCTTTTCATTTGTTGATAATTTTGATGCATCCATAACCAATCGTATCCCTTCCGCTTCCTCTACTCTAAATTCACCTACCGCATAATAATTTCCATCTGGGTAAAGTTGGGGATTATTAAATATCAATCTGCCTTCAATATCTGTTTCTTCTTTCACCGCAATACGCAAAGGTTGTTTCCCTTCCCCTTCTTTTTTTAACAAAGATTTTTTCCCTTCCATCCCTGTGTAGGTATAAGTAGGATAAGGTCGAGATAACAGAGCAGAAACAGGCACATTATGAATTCTGGCTCCGACTCCCATATTTTTTTGCAATGAGCCCGGCACAGGAGGAAGGAAGAGCGTCTCCGCTGAATCCCCCATTGCAGAAAAAGAACCACACCCGAAGGAAAGGACTACCAATAAAAAAATATATATACATTTTTCTTTTCTCATATAAGTACCTTTTCATTTCATTTTTTTTGTTAATATTAGTAAATTGTATATGTATAATAAATTACTATACAAATTTTACCTGAATAACCCTTAGAAATTAACAATAATCTGAATTTCTAATGAGTAAGATAAAAACAAAACAAAAAAGTGTCATCATTCTTGGTCCAACCGCTTCTGGAAAAACAACTCTGGGCGTTAAAATGGCACATATTTTTAAGGGTGAAATTTTATCTGCGGATTCTCGACAGGTATACATAGGTTTAGACATAGGTACAGGCAAAGACCTTGAAGAATATTCTAAAGTCTTTCCTCCTGTACCGTATCATTTAATTGACATTAGTCCTGTAATTCATGAGTTTAGTTTGTTTGAATATCTAAAACAATTCTGTATTGCCTATAACGATGTAATATCTCGAAATATGTTACCTATTATTGTTGGTGGGACGGGATTATATCTTGAATCACTCCTTGAAAGGCATTCTCTCACCTATGCCCCTCCGAATGAATTACTCCGAACAAAGTTGGCTCAATTACCTTTGGAAGAATTACAAAAAAAACTATCGGATTTGAAACCTGAACTTCATAATACTACAGACCTTTTAGAAAAGGAGCGACTTATTCGTGCAATCGAAATTGTCCTCGCTGAAAAGGAAGGACAGGATACCCTTTCTGCCCCTCCTCTAAATGCAATAATACTTGGCATTCACTATGAACGGGAAGAACTCAAACAGAGAATTAGTCAACGACTTAAGGAACGGATAGAACAAGGACTAATTGAAGAGGTTGAACAATTAAGAAAAGAAAAAATTCCCGACGAACGATTGTTTCAGTTGGGCTTAGAATATCGTTATGTATTACTATATTTACAGGGGAAAATAAAAAATAAAAATGATATGTTTCAAAAACTCCGTTCCGCCATCTGGGAATTTGCACGAAAGCAAGAAATCTGGTTTCGTCGTTTTGAACGGAATGGTCATAAAATCCACTGGCTACAAGGGGGAGATTTTAACTCCGCTAAAAAATGGATAGAAGAATTTTTATGAAAGAGAAAATTAATGAATACTTAAATAAAAGAGCTACCCTCTCTCCATGGCAACTGGAACTGTCTACCCACAATGAAATAGAACAAGTGGTTGTTATCCCTACATACAATGAATTTCATAATATTCGAAACCTCTTCCTTTCTCTCTCCAAAAATGATATAGATATTTGTAAAAAAACATTAGTGATTGTTGTAATCAACAACCGAAATGAAATGAGTACTCCACCTGAACACATCGAGAACAATCAGAATACCTTAGAATACTTGAGAAATTGTATGCAAGAGAAAACATTTTCTTTTTCACTGGGCGTTATTGATGCATCCTCTCCGGGATATGAATTTCCTCCCGAACATGGCGTAGGTTTAGCCCGAAAAATAGGATTGGACTGGGGACTCTATGCCCTGTCCCAGCAAGGAAAAATAGAAGGAGGACTTATCTGGTTGGATGCAGATTGTGAAGTATCTCCTAATTATCTTACTGCGTGGAATGATTTTTTTCAAAAACAACCTCAATTCAGCAGGACTTATGTATTCGGAGCATCCATTGGACGATACTTTATCAGGGCACTGTATGCTTGCCTATGAAATATATCTCCGCTCTTATGAGTTAGGCCTGCATTATGCTAATTCCCCTTATACCTTTCTTCCGATCGGTTCTACAATAGGTGTTTCAGTGCCTCTTTATATAGCCTGTGGGGGGATGAATACACGAATTGCGGGTGAAGACTTTTATTTTCTACAACACATTGCACGAATCAGTGAAATAAAACGAATCACTTCTGCAACGGTTTATCCATCTGCCCGATTATCCGACCGGGTCCCTTTCGGAACCGGTGCTAAATTACAACAATACTTAAACAACCCCGAAAAAAGATATGTAACATTTCCTTTTGAAAGTTTTGAAATCTTAAAAAAGTGGCTACAATGCATAGATGTTCCGGATGAAAACCCCGAGTTGATGCTCTTGCAAGCGGAAAAAATTCATCCAGAATTAACACATTTTCTTGCTAAGAATTACTGGCTTCAGAAGACCCAAAAAATATTTCAACAAAACCAAAACGTAAAGTCACTGCGATACCATCTACACGAATGGTTTGATGGATTGAAAACCCTAAAACTATTAAATCATCTTAGAGATTTTGCTTTTCAATCAGAGAATCTTTTCTTTACTATTGAAAAATTATTAACGCATCTCAAATTATCTGAATTTCAATCAATAGACTTTCAAAATGCAGAGAAAGATTATCAAATGCAAAAGATGATTTTAAAACAACTCCGAAATATATGGTACACCTTAAAAAGCGGTGGGATTAACCACCATCTTGATGGTAGTTAATCCCGTTTTAATATAGGAGGTATAGTAGGTATGTGAGGGTTATTGGTTGGAGTTTTCCTATATATTATGCTTTTTCTGAACAGCAGGAGGCACAACATTTGCAATTTTCACCACAAGAGCAAGAGAACTTTGCTTGCTTCTGACCCGTGCAATTACACGCAGAACAACATTTACAATCATCACATTTTGTATTAGAACTTACCTTTTTATTTTCATAACTTTCTTCACATGCAGAAGATGGACTGCTACTCTCACCTCCTGATTTTCCCGACTTTGCTTCCTTCTTGTCCTTACATCCCTGTTCGGTATCCTTCTCTTTAGTATACGACTTATCCGCAGTACAGCAACCTGATATCGCTTTCAAATACGGGCAACCTGATTTTTCTTCTTTCTTTTGTTCTTCCGCAACAATAATAGTAGAAAGAAGAAATGCAACAACAAAAAACAATACGAAACTCCATAGTGCTTTCGACTTAAAAGACTGACTTTGACTATATCGCAACCACTTACTCATAATATTTTCTCCTTATTATATTTTTATTCCGTTTTTTATTATCAAAAACATAGCCATTATTACTTTTATTCCCCTTCTGTAAGATTTTTGCTAAATCCTTTATAGATATAAACATGTTTAAAATAAATTAAACATAAAAAATGATTGTAAATCAGATAGAATTATAAAATTAACCCAAGATTAGAAACGCTTACAATAATTATTTAAAAGTTTTATACAAATTCAATAAAATTGTAAATACTAAATATATATACATTTTTTTACATTTATTATTTTATATAAATAAACTCAAATGATATATTTTTTTTATTTTTCTATACTATTGATATATTATATATAATATTGCTATTATTATTTTAGAATATATATTAATAATATTATATGTTTAATTATAACCTCATACTTAGGAGATAATTTATGAAAAAAGGTTTTACTCTCATCGAACTGCTCGTCGTTATCGCTATCATTGGTATTCTCGCTGCAATTTTATTGCCAGCCCTCGCTCGTGCACGAGAAGCAGCACGCCGTTCCAGCTGTCAGAACAACCTCAAACAATGGGGTATCGTTTTCAAAATGTATGCCGGTGAAGCCAAAGGAGAGCGTTTTCCTCGCATCCTGGTAAGAGATGGAAACCAGCCCATTTTCCGTGATTGCGACTCTGCCAATCCCGCTTTATCCGCTTACGGGGGTTTGTTTATTGCTATGGGGCCTGACCCTACTACATTGTACCCAGAGTACCTTACCGACCCCGCCATTTGTTTCTGTCCATCAGATGCACAAAGTAATATAAATGATGTTACCAATGATGAAACCGGAGAAAACACTTTTGGTTGGCTCTGCACCGATGCCAATTATGGTGCAGCTGCTGTTGATGAAAGTTATGGGTACCTCGGTTGGGTCTTCGACCGTGCAGAAACAACAGATAATCCTATAACTTTACCCGCATTACCTCCATTAATTTCGAGCCCCATTACAGGACCAGCACAATTGGTACAAACCGCTATCAATGGATTAGCACCGGTTCTCCAAAATCCATCTGTTTGGCCCAATTATGTAGATAAAGATATTACTGTTGACCCCGGAAATGGGAATGGTGGAGGGTCAACCGTATATCGGCTCAGAGAAGGAATTGAACGATTCCTCATCACAGATATAAACAATCCCGCCGCATCAGCCCAAGCCCAGAGTACCATTTGGATTATGTTTGACCATGTTGCCACCAATCCTGCTGGCTTTAACCATGTCCCCGGTGGTTCAAATGTCCTCTATTTAGATGGACATGTTGAGTTTATTCGATATATCGGTGAAGACCCAAATAATCCCACGGGAGGAAGTAAAGCCCCAGTTAATGCAGGTGTTGCACAGGTCATCGGTATCTTCATCTAATTAAGCAAATCTAAGATATTTTACACAGGGATGAATTTTATATAAAATTTATCCCTGTTTTTTTATAGAAAAATTCCTCATTTTAAAAAAAACAACTATAAAGAAAGAGTATAATATTCGCACATATAAATTTATTATAGTTTTATACTTTATAAAAATATTTCAATATAATTTGAAAATTTTAATAAGAAAAATTTACTTAATAATATAAAAAACAGAATTTATGTTTTCCCCTTACTTCTCAAAAAAACGCTTGAAGTTCATAGTTGAAATTATTTTAATCCTGTTTCTTATCCTTTTTTCAATTATCCAGTCCGAAAAGTTTCTGCGGGGTTGGCATGGACCTGGAGGCAGTATTACTACAGACCTATACATCCCTTCTATCATGTTTGCTTGCGGGCATGGTTTTACGAATGTAAATCCTAATGATGTGCCCC
>CALLRP010000032.1 GCA_938014335.1 uncultured bacterium | reverse complement strand
GTGCTTCTCTGTGCCCTCTGTGGTGAAAAAGAAAAAAAATCTAACCACAGAGAACACGGAGAGACACAGAGAAAAGAACAAGGCACAGACAGGAATGGTTGGGCTACATTAAGAATTAATTAGTTCGAATGGAAGCATGTGTTGGTTTATTATAAGTGTTGTGTTATTAGTAAATGATAGTGTGGGGTTAGAATTCCTTATTTATTTGAGAATTCTGATACGTATGTTACGGAATTGGACTTTCATGGGAGGTCCAGGATGCATTTGTAAGGCAATATATCCTTTTTGGCGGGAGTATTGTTTGTCATCATCGAATACTTCGCACATCTTTGTCCCATTAATAAAAAGTTCAATATGATTCCCAATCGCCTTGATTTCATATTCATTCCATTCTTTGAACTTCACAGCTGATAATAACTCTTTTGGGTCTTTAAACATTTCCTCTTTTCGGTTTCCATCTTTATCAATCCATGTTTTATACCCTCTTTTCACGACAGCCCATCGGTCATGCTGAAACAAACAACCTGTCCATTCGCCTGTTTCATCTATATCCGCTTGATACCCCCATATATCATAGTCAGGTCGTTTCTCGCTACGGAACTGGATACCCGAATTATTGTTTTCAAGACGGAACTCTAATTTTAGAATAAAATCCTCTGGCTGACCTCCCATCCAGTATAAGTAGTGGGCATTTTTACAGGGTTTTTCTGCTGTACTTTGACTCGTTATTGCACCATTTTCGACCCACCACCAACCTTCCAATCCTTCCCACCCCTTCAAGGTCTTCCCATCAAATATAGATACAAAACCTTCATCTTTGTTGGCGTCGGTTGCACATAAGAAACCTTGAACAGTAAATAAAAGCAAAAGCGGTATATACATAAGATATTCCTTTTCACCTTTTTTCTATGTTGGTAATTCATAGCCTTTGCGACGGGGGCGGGATAGCATGGCGTTCCCTTCATCACAATTCTTAAACCGCTCCTTTTTCGGGTCCCATTTTAAGACCTCTCCAACCTTACCGACATCGCGAGCAATATTTACAAGGATACACAGCGTATTGCTCCGATGTCCTATTTCGATATCTGCAACACATTGCTTGCGTGTTTTGATTGCCTGAATCCAATTTTCAAGATGCGGTTGTGTTTCGGGGACAGCAAGTTTGTTGGGTTTGTCCGGGCGTTGTAGTATTTCAGCTGGATTTGATGAGATGGCATCGCGATTGATTTCTATACTTCCATTTTCTCCAACAAAAATACAGCCCAACCCGGGACCTCTATCTGAATCATAGTATAGTTCCAATTCGACCCCATTTTGGTATTTCATACGGATTTTAGCACGAGGTCCTGCAATATCTTTTGTCATGGGATAATAAGGTGCTCCTGTTTCCTCGGGTTTGATTTCTCGTTCTTCAAACAAACCTGCAGGCATATTTTTCACGGGCTCTTCTAATATGACCTCTACAGGTCCCGTTGTATCTGTTCCTAAGCCACGCTGAATCTGGTCATACGCATGAGCACCCCAACCTGTAACACCAAAAGAAGTTCCTCCCCCATCGTAATCCCACCATTTTGCCCAACCTCGATGAAGGTCCTCATGATAGGGGCGGAATACTGCTTGATTTGTCCATAAATCCCACCACGGGTCATTCGTATGAGGAGAATCGGGATACTGTGTATTTTCATTCCAACGAAGGGGACTTACAAAATTTGCAGAGATAACCTTCTTAACCTTGCCAATAGCACCGTTTTTCACAAGGTCACTTGCCCAATTGTTGAGGGGGATAGACCGTTGTTGTGTTCCCACCTGTGTAACGCGTTTATATTTCCGAGCCAATGTAATAAGAGCCCTTCCTTCTTCCACGGTTAAAGCCATTGGCTTTTCCATATATACATCCATACCCCGTATCATAGCATGAGCAGAAACCCACGCACGCGAATGTGTGGTTGTAGATATAACAACACCATCTAATTTTTCCTTATCCAACATTTCTAACGGATGTGTATAAGCATGCCAGCCATTCTTTTCACCGACAGATTTCATAGCAGAATCAATTCTCGGCTTGAAACAGTCACAGGCAGAAATGATGCGTGCGGAAGGAATATTAAGCAGATTATTTATGAGTTCATGAGAACGACCACCAATACCTACAACTCCGATGAGCACCTGCTCTGATGGAGGGACGGCTTGTGCCCCTAATACAGAGGATTTAATGATGAGCGGTGCACTCACTGTCCATTTCAAAAAATTACGTCTTTTCATTTTCTATACCCTTTCTCTAATCTGTGTTCAAAAAAATATATCATTAAATTACAACTTTCAAATGCTCATAAACAAATTAATATAATAAATAATAAATTAAAATTAAATTATTTTGTAATTTTACACACTGATTTAGAGTGATGCTAACGGAATTATTTTGACAGTCGTTAAAATATGTGGTAATATATTGTTAGCATTCTCTCTTGGTGAGTGCTAAAAAAAGGTGATGTGTTATGAAGAATACAAAGTTTCCTCCATTAAATGAACGAGAACAGACCGTATTAGAAGCGGTCGTGCATATCTATATCACGACAGCGGAACCGGTAGGCTCACGTACTGTTGTAAAGAAGTTGGGCCTGAATTTAAGCCCAGCAACAATTCGGAATGTGATGGCAGACCTGGAGGAGATGGGTTATCTCACACAGGTGCATACCAGTTCAGGACGTGTGCCTACAGATATGGGTTACAAGTATTATGTGAATCATCTCATGAAAGTTCAGGAATTGACGCTTGCAGAGCGTGAACATATAAAACAAGAGTTAACAAAAAAAATGGATTCTGCCGACCAGATTCTTCGTCAGACCAGTCATTTATTGGCTCTGGCAAGTCATCAGGCGGGTTTGGCGGAACTACCGGTAGAAAACACCGCAGTAATCCGTAGGGTGGAATTGGTACCCCTTTTAGAACGGCAAGTAGCTATTTTGATATTGGATAATTTTGGGGTTGTTCATACTTCTTCTGTTGTATTAGATGATACTGTTTCTCCACAACTTTTAGAATCATTAAGTAAATTTTTGAATGAATCGTTATTCAATGTTTCAATTGACAATATTTATTCTGTCGTTCGAGAGAGCCTGAAAAAGTTTTTTGATGAACGCAGGAAATTAGTGGAATTAGCATTAAAGATTTTGACACAAGTTGAACCTCCAACAAATCAGATGTTTTTAGATGGGACTAATAATCTATTTGACCAACCTGAATTTCAGGAGCCTACTAAAGTGAGAAGCATTATTGGTATTATGGAAGACCCTTCACCGTTAGTGAAGGCATTACGGGAAGCTCTGGCTCATTCTGAAAACCAGCAGAGAACTGTTTTGATTGGTTCGGAAACAATGATGAATAATATAAACGAGTTTGGAGTTATTGCATCTTCATATCGGTTAGAGGAAGAAGGAGAGCCTGCTGGATTTATCGGCATTTTGGGACCCAAACGAATGCCCTATGAACGGCTCTCTTCAATTGTAGATTACACAGCGGGAATGGTCGGGAAAATGCTATCTCGACTTTGGCGGTAAAATGTGTTAAGAATTTACTAAAGAATATTTAAAATCCAAAAACAAGGAGTGGTAATTTTATATATGGAAAAAGGGAAATCGGAATTAGAGAAAAAATTTGAACAGGATAAAGAAAGCACAGCGTCCGATTCGGAAATCATCCGACGAGCATCGATTATTCCTTCTTCACAAGAAGAAAATGTTGAACAGGAAACTGTTTCAAATTCGAACTCTCTGGAAGAAATTTCTAAATTATTTGAGGAAAAAACAAAAGAATTAGAAGAGTTAAAAGATAAATATCTCCGTGTGTGCGCAGAGTATGATAATTATCGGAAGCGAACTGCACGGGAAATCAAAGAGATACGAGAAATTGCTACAGAACATCTAATAAAAGACTTACTTCCTGTATTAGACAATTTTGAAAGGGCATTACAACATGCACCGGATCCAGATGATGCATTTGTTTCCGGTATCCGTATGGTCTTTTCGCAATTAAAAGATACACTCATGGCACGCGGTTTGCTACCTATAAAAGCGATAGGACAACCGTTCGACCCGAATGTTCACGAGGCATTAGCACAAATTGAATCGGAACAGTCGGAAGGGACGGTGGTCCAGGAGTATGAAAAAGGCTATATACTGGGCAAACGCGTACTACGGCCTGCAAAGGTTGTAGTTAGCAAAATGCCCGACCAGAACGATGAGAATAATGGTTCGAATAACCATTAAAAATTCAAATTTGAACTAAATGTTCTAAAATAAAACACTCACATTAAATATTTATGAAAAGGAGGTTGAAAAACCTATGGGAAAAGTTATAGGAATTGATTTAGGAACAACAAACTCTTGTGTTGCGGTAATGGAAGGTGGCGAGCCTGTTGTTATTTCCAATGCTGAAGGGAATCGCACCACTCCTTCTGTAGTGGGTTTCACGAAGGATGGAGAACGACTAGTCGGAGCTATTGCTAAACGGCAGGCCATCACCAATCCACAAAACACCATATTTTCAATCAAGCGTTTTATGGGTCGTCGCTACTATGAGGCGACTGAAGAAATTAAACGGGTTCCGTATAAAGTAACAGAAGCACCGAATGGGGATTGTCAGGTTGAGGTTCATGGAAAGACTTATAAACCTCCTGAAATTTCTGCTATGATACTTCAAAAAATGAAAGAGACAGCGGAAACGTATTTAGGTACAAAGGTTACACAAGCGGTAATAACCGTTCCCGCATATTTCAATGATTCACAAAGGCAGGCTACCAAAGATGCCGGTAAAATTGCAGGACTGGAAGTGTTAAGAATTATTAACGAGCCCACTGCTGCTGCATTAGCTTATGGATTGAATAAGAATAAAAATGAAAAAATAGCGGTATACGATTTAGGTGGTGGAACCTTTGATATTTCGATTCTGGCTATTGGAGATGATAGTTTTGAAGTATTGAGTACAAATGGAGATACCCATTTAGGCGGTGATGACTTTGACCAGCGGATAATTGATTGGTTAGCCGATGAATTCAAGAAGGACCAGGGTATCGATTTGCGTAAAGACCCTATGGCATTACAACGATTGAAGGAAGCGGCAGAAAAAGCGAAATGTGAACTTTCTACGACCATGAGCACAGATATTAATCTGCCGTTTATCTCTGCAGATGCCACAGGACCCAAACATCTTAATTATACTTTAACTCGTTCAAAATTAGAACAACTTTGTGATGATTTATTACAAAGGACGAAAGGTCCTTGCATGCAGGCGTTGCAAGATGCAGGTTTAAAACCAAGTGAAATTGATGAGGTTATCCTTGTGGGTGGAATGACACGCATGCCTGCGGTAATTAACCTTGTTAAAGATTTGTTTGGCAAGGAACCGCACCGTGGCGTTAATCCCGATGAAGTTGTGGCCGTAGGTGCGGCAATACAAGGGGGGGTTCTTGCTGGTGAAGTAAAAGACATCTTATTGTTGGATGTAACACCGTTATCATTGGGCATCGAAACTTTAGGGGGTGTTTGCACAAAACTTATTGAGCGGAATACAACTATTCCTGTAAACAAACGGCAAATATTCACTACTGCGGCGGATAACCAGACGTCTGTAACCATTCATGTGTTACAGGGAGAGCGTGAAATGGCAAAGGATAACCGCACTTTAGGTCGGTTTGACCTTGTAGGAATACCTCCCGCTCCAAGAGGTGTCCCACAGATTGAGGTAACATTTGATATTGACGCGAATGGTATTCTCCATGTATCTGCCAAAGACCTCGCTACGGGTAAAGAACAGAAGATACGTATCGAGAGTTCCAGTGGACTTACGGAAGAAGAGATCCAGAAAATGGTTAAAGAGGCAGAACAACATGCAGAAGAAGACAAAAAACGGCGTAAAGAGATTGAGACACGCAATAATGCTGATTCACTGTTATATAGCACCGAAAAACTTTTGAAAGAATACGGAGATAAAGTTTCTTCCAGTGAGAAAGCCGATGTGGAATCAGCATTAGAAGAACTGCGAAAAGCCCTGGCAGGAGACCGCATAGAAGATATAGAGCGTGCAATGAATAGAGTAACTTCTGCCACTCATAAATTATCGGAAGCCATGTATCGTTCCGCAACCCAGGCAAAAGGGACAACAACAGAACAGACGACAGGAACTTCATCATCGAAAAGTGAAACTGCTTCATCCAATGATGAAGGCGGTCAGCGTGTTGTCGATGTGTAAACAACGCCCTGTATTGAGGTTTCTCTTTTTTGTATAATACAACCTCATTCCGTAGGTGATAAGAAGTAGCATTTATGGTTCGTGGTAAAGACTTATATGAGATATTAGGTGTCCCGAGGAATGCCTCGCAGGATGAGATACGTCGTGCCTACTTAAAATTGGCACATAAATACCATCCTGATAAAACCGGTGGTAATAAAGAGGCTGAAGAAAAGCTGAAAGAAATCAATGCGGCGTATGATGTCCTAAAAAATCCGGAAAAAAGGGCTCAATACGACCGTTTCGGCACAGTAGATGGACAGCCCTTTGATATGGGCGGTTTTACAGGTGGATTTCGTGGATTCACCGAAGGTTTTGGAGAAGGATTTGAATCGCCGTTTGATGATTTATTTGATATGATTTTTGGTTCCGGGACTCGTAGAACGAGTCGCCGGAGCAGTGCTCAACGAGGAAATGATGTTGAGACCACACTAACAATTACATTAAAAGAATCGGCCACAGGTGCTAAGAAAAGGGTTCGTTATTTATGTAAGGAACAATGTACAGAGTGCCACGGAACAGGGGCGGAACCCGGTTCAAAACCCGAAGTTTGTCCTCAATGTGGTGGAACCGGACAGATACGGGCATCTCATGGTTTCTTCAGTGTAACGCGAACTTGTCCTCAATGTCGTGGAGGAGGAAAATACATATCGCGTCCCTGTATGCGTTGTGGTGGACAGGGGAGAATTTCTGCAACACGGGAAACGGAAATCAATATTCCGCCGGGCGTAGATACAGGGACGACTTTGCGTTCCGTAGGTGATGGTGAAGCAGGAACGAATGGGGGGCCTCCCGGGGATTTGTATGTCCACTTACAATTAAAAGAGCATCCTTTGTTTGAACGCAAAGGTGATGATTTATATTGTGAAGTTCCTGTAACACTTTCTCAAGCTATCTCCGGGACCGTAATTAAAGCCCCTACTCTTATAGATGGAATGATTGACCTGACCATACCTGAAGGCACTCAATCAGGTGACCTTCTAAGAAAAAAAGGTTTAGGAATGCCACGATTGAACAATCGAGGAAGAGGAGACCTGTATTACAAAATTGTTGTTGAGATACCTGTTCGTCTCTCTAAACATCAACAAGATTTGCTCCGTGAACTGGACGATTTAGCTAACGCCAAAAATTATCCCCAATATTGGAAGTTTCGAGAATTAAAAGAAAAAAATTTTGATTAACCCTTCTAAATTGTTTATCCTATTAATTTGAGTATAATTAAGTATTTGGAAGGAGGAGCAAATGGCGTTTGTTGTATGTGAACCGTGTATTAAATGCAAATATACCAGTTGTGTAGAAGTATGCCCTGTTGCCTGTTTCCACGAGGGTGCTAATATGCTGGTCATAGACCCGCAAGAATGTATTGATTGTGCGGTATGTGTGGATGAATGTCCGGTTCGTGCTATTTACTCTATAGATGAAGTACCCGAAGAGTGGAGGGAATACATCCAACTTAATGCAACATATTCAAAATTTTGGCCTATTATCCGCAATAATAAACCTGCTTCTTCGGAGGCTGAGGAATTTCGAAATGTAAAGAATAAACGGGGACTTTTTGACCCGACACCGGGAACGGGTAATTAAGAACATTTAAATAAATCCATGAATAAAAGGAGAACCGTCATGAAAAAAGACAAAGAGAAAAAATATGTTCATTTTATTTCGAATACACATTGGGACCGTGAATGGCTCTATTCCTTCCAGGAGACAAGAATTCAGTTGATCGATTTTTTTCACCGTTTGTTACACATTCTCGAAAATAATAAAGAATATAAATCCTTTGTTCTGGATAGTCAAGTAGCCCCGGTAGAAGATTATCTGGAAATATTCCCCAATGAACGAGAACGAATAGAAAAACAGGTAAAGGGAGGAAGATTATTAATAGGGCCCTGGTATACCTGCCCCGAATGTTTTCAGGTAGGGAGTGAATCTATCATTCGGAACCTACTGTATGGACATACTATTGCAAAACAGATGGGGAAAGTAATGAAAGTGGGACATACCCCATTTTCATATGGACAGGTATCACAACTGCCCCAGATATACAAAGGCTTTGGGATACACATTGCTCTTTTTTATCATGGCGTCAGTCATGATGAAGTCCCAAATGAGTTTTGGTGGGAAGGTGCGGATGGGACAAAGATACTCGCAAGTCAGATGAGCCGACAAGCACGATATAACTTTTATCACCAGGTATATCGCCCCGTAGTTTATGGAATGGAACCTGATGAACGAACATGGGATTGGCATAAAGGAGGAATACCGTTCCGTCTGGCCGATGAAAAGGCACAATTTGAACATTATCTGCTTTTACAACCTCCGAAAAGTTTTAATGAGAAGGAATTGAAGGAACGAGTAAAAAAATTATTCAAATCGGAATGTGAAGTAGCTACAACACCTCATATTGCTTTTATGATGGGGCATGATAGCAGTGTCCCGGATGAGCTAGAAGTATGCTTTGTACGTGAAACCCAGCACATTCTGGAAGGGCATATCGTTAAACATTCTAATTATCAGGATTATGCGGAAGAAGTTCTGAGAGAAGCCCAGAATATTGAATTACCTACATTGCGAGGGGAACGAAGAACTCCCAAACCTATGCCCCGAATTTACCACCTTTATAGCGATGTGCTTTCCAGTAGGACTCGTGTCAAGCAGGAGAATTATTATTCCGAACGCGATTTACAGCGATTGGCGGAACCTATGTCGGTATTAAGTGCATGTATGGGCATGGCATATCCCAAGGATTTTATAGACCTCGCATGGAAAGAATTATTGCGATGTCATGCTCATGATACCATTTCAGGTTCAGGTGTAGATATTATCGAACAGGATACTTTACATCGCCTTCGTCAGGTTCGTGAGATATCGCGAAGTGTCCTGCGTCGTGCTTTAGCACATTGCCAACAAAATATTGATTTTTCAAATGAGGATAAAGATGCAGTGTTAATTACTGTCTACAATCCCTTACCACAGGAACGGGAAGAAACGATTCGAACGATCATTGACCTCCCTGAAAACGGGACCACAGGGGAGTTCTGTCTTGAGAATATAGAAACGGGGCAAGAAGTGCTCGTCCAGGTGTATTCGCAGGGAAAAAACAATGTTGTCATTACCCAACCCGAAGATGCAAGGCATTCTATGAAAGTGCGGAGATACCATACCTCTTTCACTACCACTAAAATCCCTGCCTTAGGATATACCTCTTACCGTGTGAAACATGGAAAACCTTTCGTGCAAGGAACGCTTATTACCAGTGACCGTGTTCTGGAAAACCAATATATGCGGGTAGCTATTCGAGATGATGGAACTTTTGATGTATTCCATAAACCCTCTGAAAAAATATATTGTGGGTTAGGTTACCTTTTAGATGATGGAGAAGCAGGGCATGCATGGATGCATATCCCTCCTGCCCATAACGAAGTGATCGATAGTCGTCCTTTTCCCAAAAAAATATCACTCATCGAAGATGGGTCCTTATCTGCAACCTACAAAATCGAATATGAAATGAAAGTTCCGGGACAGTTAGTCTCTTCCAATGAAGATATAAATGACCGATTAAATGGAATTGGGAACAGTTCGAGACGGAGTATTCGTCAAGTAGTTATTCCTATTCAAATGTATATTACATTGAAAAACCAATCTCGTTCGTTAGAATTAAAAGTAAAACTTATCAATAATGCCCAAGACCACCGCCTGAGAATTGCATTTCCTTCCAATCTGGATGCAGATATTGTTCGTGTTGAATCTACTTTCGACATTGTAGAGCGTGAAATTGTACCCGGTCCGAATAATCCTTGGAAAAATACAAAATCGGTTACATTCCCTCAAAACCGATTTGTGGATTTGGATGATACCTGGGGAGGACTTGCTATTATTAATGATGGATTAAAAGAATATGAAGTCTCACGCGACCTGACACGAACCGTTTTTATTACCTTGTTAAGGGCATACGGGGTTCATCTTGCAACAGTATCCCAGCAGTGGGAAACTCATCCCGAAATGAATTTATCGCAGTGCCCCGGAGAGCATGAATTTAACTTTTGGATATACCCCCATGCAGGGGGAACTATGAAAGGTAATGTTATGCAAGAAGTGGAACGGTTATATTCTCCCCTTATACCCGTTCAGTCCGGTGTATCAACAGGAAAACAAGCCAGTACCAAATCTCTCCTGAAAATCCAGCCCGATATAATTACCATGTCTGCTCTTAAACTTGCAGAAGATAGACAGGGTTATATTTTACGGTTATATAATCCATCTACAGAACCTATTGAAGCAGTTCTAAAATTTGGAGAACCTTTGAAGGAAGTTTTCGAGGTCAACTTTGAGGAAACAATAATTCAAAAATTAGATATTTCGCCAGAAAATACAGTTAAATTACAATGCAATGGGAAAAAAATTATTACATTAAAGTTCATTATTTAAGTGTTTGAGTTCGATAACCATAATGAATTATTGCCATTTTCAGTTTTGTTTTAAGAGAATTTAGGTAATTAAGTGGGTATTTTTTTAGTATAGGGTTAAAGATTAATCTATTGATTTTTGTATTTACGATTCTTGGTTTTACGGGCTTAAAAAACCGAAAAACTTGTTTTTTATAGGATGTGTATAAATAGGTGATTTGTCAACAAATAAAGTCATGTTTTTTTGTAAATAGTTTTCTTAAATAATTCATATCTTATTGAATAACAATGATTTGCGTTTTTGTGTTTTTCTCATATTGCCTATGGAAATAGTATGTGAATAAGTTGTGGAAAAGTATTTTAAGTCCTCATAAATTGAGGATATAATAAGTGTGGAAATTTAATTTTGGATAGCATCTCAGACTGAGATGGAGGAGGAAATTTCAAGGGCATCCCCATATTTTTGTAAAATAGGTTCCACGACTTCGGATATAAATTCACTTACCTGTTCTGGTGCCCTTCCCACAAAGTCTTTTTCGTTAAGACATACACTCATTTCCTCTTCATTCAAAGGGAATTCGGGGTCATTGGCAAGTCGTTGTAAGAGGTCGTTATTTTTTCCTTCTATTTTAACTCTTTCACCAGCAGATTGAGCATGTTGTCGGATAATCTCATGAAGTTTTTGGCGGTCCCCTCCTTTTTTTACGCCTGCCATTAGTAAAGATTCCGTTGCCATAAACGGTAATTCTTCCCGCACATGTTTTGCAATGACCTGTGGATAAATAACGGGGTTTTCCATAATGTTCAGATAGAGGTTCAGCATCCCATCTGTTGCCATAAATGCCTCAGGGATGATAATCCGTCGAATTGCGGAATCGTCCAAAGTGCGTTCCATCCATTGAACTGCTGTCGTAAATTCGCTATATATAGGAATACCCATTACAAATCGGGCAAGGGAACAGGCTCTTTCCGCCCGCATTGGATTGCGTTTATAGGGCATGGCAGAACTGCCTACCTGAGATTTTTCAAAAGGTTCTTCCATTTCTTTCATATTTTGCAGTAAACGAAGGTCGGTGCCAAATTTATGCACGGATTCGCCGATACCTGCTAAAATTTGTAAAATTTGGGTGTCTATTTTTCGAGTATACGTTTGACCGGAAACTGCAATGGTCTCATTAAAACCTAATTTTTCTGCTACCTTTCGGTCTAATTGTTTTACTTTTGTATGGTCACCATTGAAAAGCACTAAAAAAGAGGCTTGGGTCCCCGTAGCACCTTTTACCCCTCTACATTTCATAGTCGATAAGAAATATTCCATTTGTTGTAAATCTAAAACCAGATCTTGAGCCCAGAGGCATGCTCGTTTTCCTACCGTTACTAATTGTGCTGGCTGAAAATGGGTAAAACCCAATGTGGGCAAATCTTTATATTTAATGGCGAAGTCTCTTAATCTTTTTAATACCGCCACGATTTTACTTCGGACAAGCATAAGGGCTTCACGACAAAGGATAAGGTCGGTATTGTCCGTGATGAAACAACTGGTTGCCCCTAAATGGATAATTGGTTTTGCTTTAGGAGCCACATCTCCGTAAGTAAGAATATGAGCCATTACATCGTGTCGAGTCTTTTCTTCGTATTTTCGTGCCTGTTCAAAGTCAATATCATCCAGATGATTTCGCAATTCTTCAATTTGTTCATCTGTAATATCCAAACCTAATTCTTTCTCCGCCTCGGCGAGGGCAAGCCAACATCTCCTCCATGTAGAAAATTTTTTTTGTGGACTCCAGAGAGTAATCATCTCTTTTGTGGCAAATCGCTCTACAAACGGGCTTAAATATTGATTATAATCTTTCATACCGAATACCTCTGTTTCTGCAAAAATTTACAAATGGGGTTAACTGATATATACCCTTACTTTGCAAAGACGGGGCTATTTTGAATAGCAATATCAAACCCTTCTTGTGAAGCCATTGCAGTAACCGCTGTAACGGGATGTGTCCTTTCTGAAAAGACCCCTCCTCCTAAAATAAAAGTACAGGCTTCATCTGCAGACATTGCTGGGAAAACACCACTATGACAAGAACTGATAAAATTTTCTTCATAGGTTGCCACATAAAAAAACCGACCGGGTTTTAAGTCCATACGACGGACTTCTAATCCATCGGAACGAACTACCCCTAACCAGCCCGAACCTTCCGCTTTATCTACAACGGCAACTATACGCGGGGTTGCGTAATCGTCTTTCTCAAAGTCCAATGCCATTAAAGTAAGAGCAATAGCATCTCTTGTAGGCATTCCATTGATAATTTTTTCAGCAATTGGGTCTGTGTGACTGCCATTACTTAAAACAGCTACTTCGCCATCCAAAATATTTCTCAAACAATTATATGAGATATAAGGATTTTTCTGTATATCAGTCTCATATCCTGCTATTGGAATGATTGATACTTTATTGCTGTTTAAAACAGCCTGGCGGTTGGGGAAAGAACGACTGGATACACGATACATGGCACAAAGCCTACCATCTTCTGTTTGTGCCACAGAGACAATTCTTCCAATATACATGAACAAAACCTTCCTTTACTTGTAATAATGTTCTGCACGAATTGTAGAAATATATAGTGAGACTTTCTATTATACAAAGAATGAAACTATTTTACAACCTTGACACATTCATTCAAATAAGAGTGTTTTTTTTCGTTGTAATAGTATGAAAAATAAGGAGAAAATTTTTTATTTAAATAGAAATAAAATTAATTTAATTGATATAATATACAAAAAAAAGAAATAACAAATGAGTATCCATAAAGAAAATATTGTACCGTTCAAACCTATAACACCGGAGCAAAGGTCTACACTTCGGCTTCGGGAAAAGTCTGTTCCTCTGACGGAATGGAGTGATGAAGACTTAATGCTCATTTTCGGTGAGGGGAATGAAGAGGCTTTTAGTGAGTTACTGCGTCGCTATGAGCGGAGCATTTTTAATTATATGTTCCGTATGGTTCACAACTGGCATATTGCGGAGGAACTCACACAGGAAGTATTTATGGCTATTGTTTCCAGTGCGGAACGCTATCAGCCGACAGCAAAATTTAGCACTTATTTATATACGATTGCGAGCAATATTGTTTCTAAAGAATGGAGCAAACAAAATCGCAAACCTCGTTTTTTCAGTCTTTCGCAATGGTGGCATTCTTCTGACGATTCTAATGATGAACATGAATGGAACCCTGTGGAACATCATGCGGATCCACATCTGGATGTTTGGCGAGAGACGAAATGCATTGAAATTTCAGAAGCGATTAATAATGCCCTTAAGAAAATCCCGGAACGGCAAAGAGAAGCCTTTGTGTTGCGCCGTTTCTTAGAATTGTCTTATGAAGAAATTGCAAATATTTTAGATGTTCCATTGGGGACGGTAAAAACAAGAGTTCTCCGTGCCGAAAGGGCGTTAAGACCTTATTTAGAACAATTTAGAGAATATTTGGGCGAACAATAATTTATTTGAGGAACTTTGGGCGTAGGTTTTGTATTAATAATAGTGTTCATAAAAGGAATTTTTGACTTAGGATATATAAAAAAAAGAACATTCCATTATGTTATTAAAACATCCAACAAGAACACAGTTAATAACTTATGCTGAAGCATTAGTAGATGGTAGAGGACCTATTTTCTCCGGTATAGCTCGACATTTAACAGAATGTCCTCAGTGTTCTGCAGAAGTAGAGGCGATTTGTTCCTCTTTGCGATTCTTAAATTCAGCACCTAAAATTGAGCCACCCCAAGAACTATCATTGGAAATTTTAAAAAGAGCACGCGAACAAAAGAGAAAAGTTGAACAAAATTCTATACCTGTTAAGAAACATTCAAAACTACTTACTGCGGTTTGCATATCTATCTGGCTAATTATTGGATATATACTCTTTGGAATATCTTATAATCCCTCTTTGTTTGAGAATAATTCAGGCAGTCCAAATAGGTTTATACAAATGGCATCGCCAAAAGCTCAGCCAACCATCGAGAAAAATAAAGAAAAAGATGTATGGCATGAAATTGAATTATTAGGTTCCGCCTTAACCCCTGTGTTTCGTAACAGCCCAGGGTATTCGTCTCGCCAATTACGTTCTGTATCCATAATAGACCGTGAACTGGAGTCCGCTCAATCTGCACTCCGTAAAAATCCCACCTGTTCCCGTGCTAATGAAATTCTTCAAAAAGGGGTCCGCCAAAAAGCAGAATTATTAAGACAGATTTACCTTGAGAGAGTATTGTAAAAGTGGAAACTTAACCAAATAATTTTTTTGTAAAAATCAATAATAAACTACAATTCCCACTCCAACATGATTGCAGAAAGGGGAGGTATTTCCAGAGCAAGGTTTCCACTTTCTTCAGGTTTTATCGTAGTGGGCGAAATTGTTTTGTCAGGTTGGTTATATAAAATTATATTGTTGCGATAATTTTCTGGCAAATGCAGGACTGCTTTTTGTAGTTCAGGCAAGTAATTAACTAAAAATTGGGCGGTGCGATTTTTATACGCCCAACGACAGGTAAGGATAGAACGGAAATGGATTGTATCGTTTCGTGGAGTAATGAGAGGAACATCTTTATCTCCGCTGTAGGGGAAGGGCTTTAACATTCTGCCAAAGAAGAGATATTTTTGCCCACTACCTATTCGCCAATTATTTAAATTTCGCACTAATGCCAAAATCTGTTCGTGGTCGGGTCCTTTATCCCACGGTGCAGAACTCCATTCCCATGCGATTTTACCATCCTTCCGTAGATTGAGACTTAACATATCTCCTTGAACAAAGGAAATAGCTACGCGCTGATGCATATTAAAAGTACTTTTTTCCTCATCAACGAAATGGCTTGTCCCGTTCTGGTTCCCCATAAAATTATTTAAATATTCGTGGAATATGTAACCATAGGCAGGCACAGGGACACCAATGGCAAAATTGAGATAAGAGCGACTGTCATTAAACAAAAGGTAAGGGATAAATGGTTCTGCGCAATTTGCTTCACAACCAATCAGCATATTGACATTATGTTGATGAATTAATTCGAGTATCCTGCGGTAAAGGTCTTTCATTGCTTCCGTTTGCCATGGCCCCGGACCCGGTGGATGTCCATGAGTGCGGGCATAGCAACGATAGCAATTTCCTCCCAAGTTCTGGTCGAAATATTGTAAATAGTCAATCTTATGAGGAATGATTTTTGAAATTTCATTAACAACAATTTCTTTGACCCACTCATTGGCAGGGCATAGGTCATAACCCATTCGTTGGGCGTGCGGCCCCGCACAAACACCGTTTTCTGCAGGTTTACCATCTGGAGCATGAGCCACATATTGGACAACCCTTTTCTCCTGAAATTCTTTTGTCATATCATAAGAAGGGTCGGTATTACTGCGAATTGTGTAGGCGACGCCACTGGCATATAAACCGACAAGGTTCCCTGATTTATGTAATTCATCTACAAAACGGATAAAATCTTGTAAATCTCCGTAGGGAGGCCAGACATAAGGCGGAGCCCATGGGGCACTGCCTTCCCAATGCATTAATAATGCCATCACAGGAGCGGAAAGTTCTTCGGCATATTTTTGGAGTATAGGCAGAGCATTAGTATAAGGGTAATATTCCGGATTGGGTGTCATTTCTACACCTAAATCACGCTGTCCTCTTACGGGATACATAATCATAACAGGTGACTTGAAGTACCAATCGGGTATCTTTTTGTTTTCTTCTAACTTAGGGGGTTTATACATTCCTGAATTTTCCCACCAGTTCCGATATATATCTCCTGCATCGTGCCAATCTCCCCGGAAAGTACCTAAAACCATTGGGTAGGGAAGTGTGTATTCTGGCTCACACACAGGTCCTGGGAATAAACGAAAATCGAGATAAATTCCTCCGGAGGGATGTTTATGAAATTCGACACCTTTGGGAGTCCCTTTTGGGTCATGGGCAGAAAAATATAATCCGGCACGGGGCGTGTAGTATGCCATGAATTGCATCTGAGCGGGTCCCGGATAAATACCGTTCCAGCCCATAGTCGGATGTTCTATCGGTTGCCAGCGTAACCAACTTTTTTCGCGAAGTTCGGAATCTTCAACCACGACTCCCTCCCCTCCAGGCCAGAAAATACGGGCATCTCCACCCGAATTGGGCAAGTCATTCGGCACAACGACCACAGGGAAATCAATATGTTCTAACCATAAACCGGTTTCATTTTTTACTTTCATTGTCCAATAAGTGAGTGAGGATTGTAGAGGACAAACTACAAAAACAGTTACATTTATAGGTTTCTTATCAATCTGTAAAAATTCAATTTCAATTTGTGTTTCTAGTTTTTCCGCTATATTCTTTCGAACAAATCGGACTGAAGAGGACTGTAGCGAACTTAAATCTATCGCCTCACCTTTATCATCACGAAGTCGCAACTTAAATAACTCACGAGGTTGATCTGAGGAATAAATGAGTTCCTGTCTATTGCTTTCCAGCGATTTTATCTCACCCGTAACTTCGTCTAATCGCAAGGTATAATATTCTGTTTTTATTTCGTGTATCATGTCAGAAAAAACTCCCTGAAATGGAATGGTGAAGAAAATAGATAGGAACAGAAGTATATAGGAATACTTATATGAATTCATTGTCGCGGAATAAACCATGGAATTACCTCCTGTATTAAAGTTTTATTATAGTCGGACTTGTCTGACTTTATAAAAATTTTGCTTTTTTTGCATTAATCCGCTGGAAAAGGGACACTCCTACTTTACGCAGGAGTTTATCTAATCGGACAATGGGTAAACCTAATACATTATAATAACATCCATCATAGCGAGAAACCAGCAAACTTCCCGGTCCATCCACAGTATAGGCTCCTGCTCGGTCAAGAGGATTTACTACTTGCACAAAAGTTTCAATTTCCTCATCTGTTAATGTACGAAAGGTGACATCGGTCGTTTCGGAACCTCGTGCTTTTCGCCCGTCCGCAGTATTGGCAACCGCAATACCCGTGACTACTTGGTGCGTATTTCCTGAAAGGCGATAAAGCATACTTCGTGCTTCCTCGATGTTTTGCGGTTTACTTAAAACTTCACCATCGCAAAACACAAGTGTATCCGCAGAAATAATGACCGCAGGATATGCTAATCGTGAAGCGACTTCTTCACATTTGGCAGTTGCATTTTCTTCTACAATACTTGTTGGAGATGTTCCCTCATCTATTTCATTCGCATAACTCACCATTACATCAAAGTCTACACCCAGAGAGGCTAATAACGACTGGCGCCGAGGAGACGCAGAGGCAAGGACAAGCGGGAGATTACAATCTTTCATAGGAACACTCCATATTCGATTATCTTTTGATGGGTTCAAGGTCTCTTATTTCCATTTCATTTGACTTCTCAGTCTCTAAATTATCCTGTGTTTCTTTTTTTATTTCTTTCGATTTGGGAGTTATATCGATATATTTTGGGTCTAATTTTGCAGGGTCGGGAATCTTCTTCCCCTCGACGGAAACGGTTTCTTTAAATTTATCATTTTCAATGATGTTTGTCCCCGGAGGTAAAAATATTTGTGTATCCTCTGGATGAATTTTGCCATTTATTTCTATTTGCTCAAAATCCACAATAGTTTGGACATTATCTTCATTAACAATCCTCAGACGATAAGGCAGTAGGGTATCATCTTGTAGATATAAAACAATTTCTTCAAAAGGGACCTCTTCTTCTTTGTCCGCAAAAGGTCGAATGGCAACTCCCTGTTTACCTCTCTCATCTGAAAGTCGAATAGGAATGACATGATACTTTTTGCGAAGTGTATTCATATCTTCAGCAAAAGCAAAGAAAAACAATTCGGTTTCTGCAGAATCTTTTAAGTCATAAATGGTTGCCTGCTTTATATCAGGTTCATACTCGTAAATTCGCTTTTCTTCTATCACAGTAAATTTCTGAGGGTCATCTATGGTAAAAGATATTCTCTGAGGTTTCACGAAGACAAGAGTGCCTGTAGTTGTATAGATTTCATCGGGATAAATATTTTTCTGGCGGAAGGTCGCTTTAAGCACCTCTATCTTTTTTCTCGATTCAGTGTATTTCTTAAAGAACGCATCTATTTCTTTATCTTCTTCCGTATTCTGACAAAATAAAGGGATTGGAGTTAAAATGTAAGAGAATAAGAGTATAAATAGAAATACAAATGGTTTATTTTGGGTCATCTTCTTTTTCTTCTTCATCTACTAATGAGTCTAAACTTAAATCTATTGCCAATGCCTGGTCGAGGGATTTCCGAACACCATTCAACATTTTTTCCCGATTTTCCGGCGTGAGATTTTTTATTTGTGTGGTTTCATATTCCGAAAGCATGGATTGGAAAGATAGTAAAACCGTTTTCAATTCCTGGTGAAATCTATCCCGTAAATGTATCAAGTGCTGAATTTCCTGTTCTAAGCGAAGCGGTATTTGTTGGGCTCGTGTTTGGGCTTCTGTAATGATAGATTCTGCTTGTCTCTGAGCACTTTCAATAATGTCTTCATTTAGTTTCTGGGCTGAATTCAATGCACTGCGGAGAACGGATTCTTCCTGACGATAAAACTCTATTAACTTCGTTTGCTCATCTATTTTCTCTTTTAATTCCTGAATACGGTCTAAAAGAAGTTCCACCGTATCTGCTACACGATGCAGGAATTCATCCACTGCCTCTATAGAATATCCGCCAACAATACTTTTAGGAAATCGTTGAGCATAAATCTCACTCGGTGTGAGAATGGTTTCTGCCCCTAATACTTCCGATATGACTTTGTCTCTTCTCATGTTGACCTCAAATAAATTATTATATGAATTGTATCATTCCAGAAGGTTTTATTTCTTATTATTTACCGAGTTCTTGAGCACGGTGATATGCAGATTGTATTGCTTCAATAACAATAGATTTCATGTTTCTTGCTTCCATTGTTTTCAGTGCGGATTCCGTAGTCCCACCTTTGGAAGTTACACGAGCACGAAGAATTTCGGGTAAATCATCGCCACTCATCAGAAGTGTCCCAGAGCCGTAAAAAGTTTGACGCACAAGAGCCATAGCGGTCTCCTCGGATAAGCCCAAAGATTTTCCCGCATCAATCATGCATTCGCAGAGGTAGAAAAAGTAAGCAGGACCACTCCCACTGACCGCGGTGACTATATCAATTTGTTCTTCGGGAACAACAACGGTTTTTCCCACAGATTGAAATATCTGGTGAGCAAAAGATTTATCCTGCTCTGTGCATTCTCGGCTATAACTAAGGGCGGTAATTCCTTCCCCAACCAATGCCGGGGTATTGGGCATGGTCCGAACGATACGCAATTCCATGTTTTTTAACAAGTCTTTTATATAGCGGATAGATATACCTGCTACAATTGAAATAATCAAATTATCTTTGTTAATTACTGAGGACAGAGGTACTAATGCGGACTGTATCATTTGAGGTTTTACTGCAATAAGCAATGTGTGAGCCTTTTTCAATAATTCATCTGGATTTCTTAAAACTTGTATCCCCAATTTCATTGCATCCTGTTGTTTTTCATCCGCAGGGTCAAAAATATAAATTTGTGAAGGTAGAAAAATATTTTTCCTTAATAATCCTTTTACAATAGCTTGTCCCATATTTCCAAAGCCCAATAACGAGAGATTTTCACTCTGCTTTATAATATTCGACATACCTTTTACTCCTTTTTATTTCCATAACTGTTTAATTGTAATGTCATAGGGATTTCATCGCATGTGACACCATATTTTGGACAGCGGGCACAATCTTTACGAATTTTGTAGGGAAGCTGTTCCAGTGTGGTTTTAACAAAACCCTGTTTTTCAAAAAATTCGGGACAGCGTGTTAAAACATAGACCTTCGGAATACCTAATTCTCGGGCTTCACTTAATACAGCCTGTAATAATATCCTGCCGACTCCTTTCCGCTGGAGGTCATCTCGAACAATCAAAGTTCTCACTTCTGCAAGGTCCTCCATATCGATATGTAAAGAAACACATCCTGCTAGACCTTTTTCATCTGCATATACATAAAAATCACGGACATTTTCATAAAGTTCTTCTAAAGTTCTTGGCAAAACAAGTCCCCTGGCAACAGCATGGTCTATCAATGCTTTTAATTGGACAACTTCGGATAATTTTGGCTTGCGAACTTTATACATGAAATTTATAACATCCTATCCAAAATCATTTTTTTAGTGTAGTATACACTCTAAGAAGAATATTATAAAAATTGTGGTAATTTTTTGGGGAGAAAATGAAAAGACTTACAGGAAGAAGAAAAAAAAGATATTTTTGTCTTTGTTCCTTTTTAGTTATGGTATGATATCGTCTGGAAAATATTAATTCTAACTTTTTAGGCTAAGTGTAGAATGATGTATTCCAATCCTTTATAGATATTTTATCCATATTGGCTATTTTGATTCTCTCTTTAAGCGGACCCGTTTATGTTCAAAGTATCTCCATTAGCAATATAGTAGAGTAGATTTACAGAAAATAGGAAATGACCCCGACTACCCTCTGAACGGGAATTATGTGTTGACTTAAGATATTGATGCCAGTGATACAATTAACTGGAACAACGGAGAAGGATTTAGACCTATAGGAGATAGCACTAATCCATTTAGCGGAAGTTTTGATGGGAAGAATTATGGAATTTACAATCTTTATATAAACAGATAAACTGAATATGCAGGCTCGTTTGAAGAAATCTCAGGGGCATCTATTTATATTATTGTTTTGTTAGATTGTAATATCACAGGATATTTATTCGTTGGCGCATTAGTTGGGGTGAATACGGGAGAAGATATAATACACTGTGGAGTTTCTGCTTCGATTATTCACGGCTCAGGAGATACAAATAACAGTGTTGGAGGTCTCGTTGGAGTAAATTCTGGATTGGTAGAAAGTTGTGTGGTCTTCAATTCCATGATTATTGACACACACGCTCAATATGGGGTAGGTGGACTGGTAGGATATAACTGGGGAGGTATCCTAACCAACAGTTGCATATACTTATCTTCATATACGACTTCTGTTACGGGTGTGTATGGTGTTGGCGGCTTGGTGGGAATGCTCTATAATTCTGAAAAAGGTCTCGGTCATGTTATTAACTGTTATAGTAGTGCAACAGTAATGGGAAGATTCTATGTGGGTGGTCTTATTGGATACCACGGCGAAGGAGCTGTCACATTAAGTTATTGGGATACAACTGTCTCAGGCATAGTTTTATCTGACGGTGGAACGGGCAAAACAACAGTCCAAATGCGACAACAGGCAACCTATGAAGGCTGGGATTTTGTAAATATATGGGTCTCTTATGAAGGGATACATCACCCCATTCTTAAATGGGTTGTAGATCTATCCGGAGAAGGCTCTGCAGAAGGAGAAGTTCCCATTACAGTCCCTAATGTAACCGGTATGACAGAACAACAAGCAAGAAATGCGTTGGAAAGTGCAGGATTGAATAGAATTCAGGTTGTTTATAATTGCAGTAATACGGTGGCACAGGGAAATGTGTTGAGTCAGGCCCCATCCGTTGGTGAAGAAATTTTTCCACGAGTATATGTGCAATTATTTATATCTAACGGTTTATGCCCCGGTGTTATAGTTCCTGATGTAGTAGAAGAACCGAACAGCAAGCAAAAGATGTAATACCCATTGCAAACTTAACCGTGAAAGTTGAAAGAGCGTGTAATAACTATGTCGCTCAAGGTTTTGTCATTAGACAATCTCCCATAGCATATAGTGAAGTTAATCGAAAGTCCGAAATTACAATATGGGTTTCTACAGGACCTTGTTCGGGCACTACATATATAACCGTACTAAATGTCATAGGGCAGAATGTTACTTCCGCCACAGGGCAACTCCAATCTGCAGGTTTATCCGTTCGAACAGTATTACAATATAGCGATACCATTGTTCAGAATACTGTAATGGGTCAGTCTCCAGTTGGGGGGAATTTCGGTAATTAGTGGAACCATAGTAGAATTAATTGTAAGTGCAGGTTCTGACCCCGCAGGAGCAAAAATTTCGACACTGCGAGGATTATAGACTTTTTCAGGTATAGACCATGTATATCTTTCTGGGAAGCAAATAAAGAAAATGCTCTACGGTGAGGGTCGTTTATTTGATATGGTTTTCAGAGTGCGACAGAATACCGCACAGGGGAGTTGCTCACAGGATACAAATCTAACTCTGCAAAGGGTTCTCATCAAGGATAAGGATTTGAAAGAATTACCTGTTGAACTTGTGCATGGACAACTCAATATTTTAGAAGAAAATCCAGATAATAATTGTATTAATAGCCGTTGTATTTATGGGGACCTGGATACGGATGGTTAAGTGGACATGTCTGACACCATTATGTTCCTGCGGAAGATTGTTCGAAAAGCAGGAATTACAGATGTGGAATGTGACAAACGCAGAGGTGATTTTAATGGTGGTGGAATTTTAGATTGTGCAGATGTCTCACTGCTATTATGCCGATTGGCGGGACTACCTACCAATCCCACTACGATTGCTATCGGCTCGAAGGCACTGTTAGAAATAGAAAATAACCGCATAGTAGAAGTTGTTTTAGACAACACAACACCGGACATAAATAATGCATATTGCACTGGTATAGAATTGAGTCACTATCTGGTGTTGCAGGTATGGATTTAGTCCTTGCTTATGATGAAGGTATTCGTTTCTCCGTATTGAGTTTGCCAGCAGTTGCCAGTGGATTTAAGAAAGTACCGAAGCCGGCGAGGGTTATTTGAAAATTTCAATAAGTAGTGAAAAACCAATTACCTCAAGTGGGAAAGGTCGCATTTTACAGATAAACTTTAAACCTGCTACAACAGCAACAAAAACCATCAAAATACAGATAGGCGAAGTAAAAGTGAAAGGTGAGTTTGGTGATGACTTAATCTGGTATGGCGAGATAAGCACTAAAGGACAATTATTACTATAACCGGTGCCGAGTAATTTTTAAATGACCTGAAAACAAACTTCAATTCCGTAGACACAAATAATGAAGGGAAGATTTTCTATGAAGAAACAGTAGCACAGTATCCAACCCTTACAATAGAGGCATTCAACAGTGCAGATATGAATAAAGATGGATATATTGATAAGATAGAGGGCGGGATTACTATCAATGAAGGTTCTATGGAAGGGCTACGGAAGGAGCATCGGAGGGGGCATTAATAGTAGGCTCTGTTGATGGCTCTCCCGAAGGGGAAGGAGAAGTACAAAATGGAAGAGGTAACGGAATTTGTGAATGCCGAAAATCAAAAGATTTTAATGATGGAATATGGAAGTATCTTTTGGATTTTGTGTTGGTCGGCATCTTAATGTTTGCCATGAGTGGAATGAAGAGAAAAAATAACCCTCCTACAGGTCAGACAAGTCTGACCTATCTGACTCGTCTGACACTTGTCCGACCCGCTCCACTTTGCCATAGGTCGCATCCATATAAATGGAGTCCCCTGTGGTAAGTTTATGTGTAATATCAAGTAGATTTGTAATCATCGGGATGTTCATTTCTCTTGCAATAATTGCAGGGTGAGATAGTTCACTCCCCCGTTCTAACAGGACGCCATCCCAATATTGTAAACACCATGTCTGCCCTGGATTTAAACAAGTAGTAACAAGAATTCGCGGATGCGGGACCTCTATTGGGATTTGGGTTGGATTGTTGGTTACATAAGCAATGCCTTTTATCTTTCCCCCCGAGACGCCCCAACCTGACCATGTATCGCTTACTTTTGAAAAGTAATGATTACCTTCCTCATGATTTATAAATGATGGCTTTGTAAAAACATGTTCCACACACCATTGGTGTTGGCGTGCAGAAACTTTTTTTATGTTAATTGGCTTATTCTTTATAAACCCTTCTCTTAATTCCTGCCATGTCAAAAACCAAACCTGATGTATCTCATTCAAAATACCTTTTTCTACTAATCTTTTGCCTGCCTCTTTCAATAATTTCTTCTGTATATACAAAATTTTTTCCCATTCAAAGCGTTGCTCCTCACGCAGATGGATAAATTTTGAAATAATTCGGTAAAGGTAGCCTACCTTTCCTGTTTCTATTGTTATACTCTTTTTGTCATCTACAATTTGCATTTCAAATAAACTGTTTTGTTCCTCCCCAGATAGCCACTCATCCCATCGGGGAGACATAAAATCCAGACTTTCTGTGCGGTGTGCATATTCTCTACAAAGAAGTACCCATGCGTTTGTATCATAGGTAGATAAGTATGTATGTAATATGTGATTGGCTTGAGTTGTTATAGAGGGATACTGATTCTCTTTTCCTTGCATAACATACTTCCCAACCAAACGATATACATAACTGGACCAGAGAATTGCCCAGCGATGTATTTCTAAAAATTCTTCCGATAACCTATTCCATTTTTCCCATTGTTTTAACCATTCCTCTGCTGTTATTTTTGTGAGTATCTTTTCGTCCCAATGATTAAGTTCTTCCTCTAACTGTTTCCTCCATCGCTCCCAACGGCATAGGACAAAAATGGCATCCTGCCAGTGTTTTAATAATGAACGGAAAGCGTCCAACCAGAATTGTATTCCCCATATCTTCATCTTACGGGGCGGACATCCGCAATCCTCCGGGAATAGCAGTTTTAAGTCGGAAGAGAGCCACCATTTTGGACAACCCTCTAATAAATCGAAATATACTCGATGAGGAAGATATACCTGCCCACCGAAGTAATATGGCTCTACAGCAATACTTTTATGTCGCATACTCAATCCTTCCGAAATGGCTTTCCGAAGAATGAGTGGGATAAGTGTCGTTTGTGTTATCGGCGTAATGGGCTCGATGAAACGCTGGTCAAAAAACCAACAGGTAGCACATTCCTTGGGATATAATTCCTGTGATAGTGTTGCTATAGTAATAGGGCGAACCTGCAAAAACCAGATATTCTCCCCGTCCCATGTCCACTCCATATCCACTGCGGTACGATAACCCCACTCCATTTTTAATAATCCATTCGATAATTCCTCCAACAATCTATACGGCAATTGCTCGGGTCCATGTGTCCCTTCTCGTATTTCTACTACCTCTGTAGTAGCAGATGAAAAAGAAACACATGTCGGTCGTATCTCTCCATCAACTAAGGACTTATTCTCACCGATAACTATCTCACAATAAGCCCGTTCTGGATTGGCATTAACAGGTTCCACCGAAAAACATACCCCTGACATTTTCCCCGATATAAAATCTTGCACAATAATAGCAAGGCCACGAGGCCCTGTGTATATTTTGTTTCTCTCTTTTTCTACTGCTTCTTCATAATGAGCTACCACTTTATCTAATATTGGGATAAGTTCTTCTATATTTGATATAACCTCTGTAAGAAATTTACCCGCAAATGAACGATGTCTCTGGTCCTCCTCACATGCAGACGAACGTACTGCTAACTTTTTACTTTTTGATGTGTCTAATACCTCCTTACACCATGCCTCGACTACACTTCGGAAATTCGCATCTGTGTTCCAAATCCTCTGTCTAACACCCTCCGTATTAATTATTCCAAAAGGAGGTACCCTTAACCCCTGTTTTACCAACTGCACCAAACCCCATCCTTTTCCCCCAATTTCCACACGGGAGCAACTCCTTAATTTTTCATTCTTATCAACTATCCAGTAATTCATAAAAGATATTCATCCTCTCTCCATATCAAACCAAAGACCACAAAGGAAAAGCAATTTCTTTATAAAATAGAATTTATTTCCATTTCATTTGATTGAAAAATATAAATATATTCTATTGTTAGGATTTTATACTTAAAAAAGGCTCCATTTTTCATTTAGCAAAATATTCTTCCCGTCCTTTTTGCATCCAGACCCAAAGGGCGTCATGCCATTGTTGAACGCGTTGTTTCTCAGAAGCAGTTTGGGCGAGGCTTTGGGCTTGCTGGATAAGTTCTCCTAATTTTTTCATTCGTTCTTCTGTCCCCAAGGTTGTCCAGGCTACATTTTTCCAATCAATACTGTTTTTCTTGTAGTAAGGTGAAGGATAATTCTCGGGATTACATGCGATTTGCTCAATTTGCAGGTAAAATTGTTTCATCGGTTCACTCGCATTTCCGAAATAAAGTTTGAAAAATTCGTCCAGCATAGCATCTACATCTTGCGTCGGGTCGTCCCAGATTTTCGCGATTACATATCCTTCTAACATATCTTGTTCACCACAAATAAATATGCCTCGTATCCCATCATGGATAAACTTTCTCATCATTTGAGCACTTTCATGAACCATAATATTAGGGAAACATTTAAATCCCCCGCTTAACCCTGCCTCCATCGGGTGGTGATAATAGTTCCACAAATATATCGGTGCCTTGGCTTGCTTTAACCACGCATTATAAAGTGCCATATCATTTTCGCGTATTTCCTTGTGAATTGCATAGTAGCATGTATGCAAACAGGGAGCAATGGATACATTCGGTTCGATTTCAAAACCGCGAGGTGGAAAAGCATATTCCCAATAAGCAAGAGTAGTGATATATTTGTTCGGATGCGTTTTCTGCAATTCCCTCGCTACGGCATTTACAAAAGAAAAGAAATAATTGCTAATACTCCCCCCGCTAAATTGTCCTGTCCGCATGTCTCGTCCAGAACGAATAAGTTCCTGACAACGGTCACAACGACAAAATTTCAGGTTGTCATCGGGCACAATAGCAAAGTAATTTCCAACCGCCTTCCAGCCTTCGGGTGCGTTTTTAATACCATTAAAGAAATCATCTGCCATTTGAGATACTTGTTGTATAAGTTTTGGATGGGTATAACAAAGTTGGGTTCCTGCACCCGGTCCTTTCGCCTGATACTCAGGGTCTGTGAATACAGTCTGAATTGTTTGTTTATGAAAAGTGTGATTTCCCGCCCATTTCTCTCCTCCTAATCGCAATCTACGCCAGAACAGAAATACCTCTGAACGAGATACCGTTCCCCACTGCTTCTCCATAAAGGGCCAGAACCCAGCCCAGAGTGCATCACGGTATTTCAAAGCAGGTAAACGACGAATATCCGTTCCTTTTACCACAAGAGTGGATTGTGTAGGGATGATAATGCTTATTGAACTGGGTCCATACCACCGCACACCACAGAACTTTTCCAAAAAATGATACACCGCATAACAAGTCCCCTGGTCATCATATACACCCGGCAATTCTATTTCGCCCTGACTACGTTCGGGCATACCCACCGTTTGCCAGTAATCAATTTTATGTCGAGTATCCTCCAGCGTATTTCCACAATTCATAGGTCTGCCTAATTCACAACGTTTTGCTTCGGTATCTTCCCAATCCCTACCCAACAGAACGAGAGTGTCAGGATAAAAAGCAATGAGATATTCTTGTGGAACAAATTCTGCACCTTTGAAACCTAATTCTTCTGTAAAACGATTATCGCCCACAAGGATTTTCTGACCTGATATAGGTTTCGCATCATTCCTGATAGGTAATTCAACACCTGTCATTTTCAATACATGATATTGTAATTCAAATGCAGAAAGTCGGGCGGAGGGAGTCGGATGCTCCGAGATGACAATACAACAGGCAGGCTTCCCTTTCTTAACGATTGGGAATTCTATGTCCTTGTTTTTCTCATCGCCATGTGCATATAAACATAATATCCCGATATAGAAAATCCATATACACAAAGCGGAGTCAAGTACACTTGAATAGAACCATTTTTTCTCCAACTTCTCTTTTATGAAGACCATTTTTTTCTCCTTAAATATTGACCCAAATGGTGACACAAAAAATGTAGGTTTTTATTAAATCAAAATGGATAGTAGAAAATGAAATTTATAATAATGAGGAAATTCTTAAAATAGATTGAATTCTATATTGTTAGATAAATACAGGAATAAATAATCGTTTCGATTTGTAATAACTGCTCACAACTACTTTCGGATGTGTGCCTGTCCCTCGTGAAGGTATATCCAATGATGAGCCTTTTGTGCTAAACTTTCATCATGCGTAACGATTACAATAGTAATCTTATCTTCTTCATATAATTTCCATAATAAATCAATCACACCTGCACTTGTTTCTTCATCTAAATTTCCTGTGGGTTCGTCTGTAAGAACAACGCGAGGTGCGTTGAATAAAGCTCGAGCAATAGCAACCCGTTGTTGTTCTCCGCCACTCAATTCGCCGGGCTTATGGGTCATCCGTTCTTTCAACCCCACTTTACATAACAATTCCTCCGCACGCGAGAAACAATCTTTTTTACTCTTCCCTTTACATAGAGCAGGCATCATTACATTTTCTAACGCGGAAAACTCAGGGAGTAAATGGTAAAATTGAAAAACGAAACCAATGTCTTTATTTCTCAATTGATTAATTTCATTCCTTGACAATTTCTGAATTTCTTTCCCGTTAATCAGTACTTTTCCATCTGTCGGTGTGTCCAGTGTCCCCATAATGTGTAGTAATGTGCTCTTTCCTACACCGGAAGGGCCACTGATTGCCAGTATTTTCCCTTCCGGAACTTCAAAGTTTATACCGCGAAGTATATGTAACATACGGGAGCCATCATAAAACTTTTTATGGATATTTTCACACACAATAACACTATTCATATCGTATCGCATCCACTGGATTTACCCGCGCAGCGCTATATGCTGGGTATAAGGTTGAAAGAAATGTTAGAAGAATTGCGGAAATAGCAATACATGCAATATCAAAGGGAACGATGGCCACAGGAATTCCCTCAAAGTAGTAAATAGTACTGTTAAACAAATCCCAGCCTAATAATCGGGCGATGAACTGGGCAATAGGATTAATGTTCATCGCAAAAATAATACCTACACACAACCCAATAATTGTCCCAATAATACCGATAAATAATCCTTGTAAAATAAAAGTTAATAGTATCGAATTTGTGCTGGCACCCAAAGTGCGAAGAATTCCTATGTCCCGTCTTTTCTCCATAACAATCATAATCAATGTGCTGGTAATGTTAAATGCGGCGACAAGGATAATGAACGCTAATATAATGAACATGGCTAATTTTTCCTGACGCAATGCATCGAAAAAGGCTTGCTGGTCTTCATACCATGTCTTTGTCCGATAACCCAAATTCTCTCGTATGCGTCTTGCTACGGTATCCGCAAGGAATGGATTTGTCAATTTTACATGGATTGCATCTACCCCTTTTTCTCCGGTGAGCATACAGGCAGTGGGTAAATCTACAAAAGCATAGACTTCATCAAATTCGGACATACGAGCATGGGATATACCGCTCACTGTTAGCCAGAGTTGTGAACCTAATTGCCTCCCCAAAAAAGGACGAATCAGGGCACGAGCAGTTACAATTTGCAGTTGTGAACCTAAACGAGCCGAAATACGATTTGCTAATCGATAGCCCAACACAATTTCTTTTTCCCCAGGCAAGCGTCCTTTCCCGAAAAGACGTCCTCCCTCTTCCGTAAGATTTTTGGCAAGGTCTGTAACCTTACTTTCCCGTGTCGGGTCAACGCCTAAAATAAGCCCACCTGTCGTGTATTCTTCGTTCTTGAATAACGCCTCTACCTGGACTATCGGACCGCTGGCAACAATTTCCGGACAGATGGCTTCAATCTCCTGGATTACCTTTTCATAATCCTGAATTTTTCCACCTGCTTCGTAAATACTTAAATGGGAACGGTTGCCAATGATAGTTTCCCGCAGAGCAATATCGAAACCGGTCATCACACTCATAACGACAATCAGCGTGATAACACCGACACTGACCCCTGCAATAGAGATAATCGAGATGAGGCTGATAAAGCGGTTTCTCCGCTTGCTCCTCAAATATCGCAGGGCTACAAAGGTCTCAAATTTCAAGGGAAACTCCTGTTATATCCATTACAATTTTCTAAGTAAAGGGAACAAAATTACATCACGGATAGATAATGAATTGGTGCAAAGCATGACAAGGCGATCTATCCCGACACCCAATCCCGCTGTTGGAGGCATACCCACTTCTAATGCAGTCAGGAAATCCTCATCGAGGTATTGAGCTTCGTCATCACCTGCTTCACGCAATTTTACCTGCTCCATAAATCGCTCCCGCTGATCTAATGGGTCATTCAATTCGGAGAAGGCATTACATACCTCTAAACCACCTATGAACAACTGGTAACGTTCTGTCAACGCAGGGTTGTCCCGCTTCTTTTTGGCTAATGGCGATATTTCAATCGGATAATCATAAAGAAAAGTTGGCTGGACAAGATATGGTTTTACTTTTGTAGACATTACTTCATCTACAATTTTCCCATAACCCATTTCAGGACGAATTTCCACACCCACTTTTTCCGCTAATCGTTTGGCTTCATCTCGGTCTCGTGTAACTTCTAAATCAATCCCCGCAAATTGACGAATGGCTTCGTGCAGAAGGATGCGCTTCCAGGGACGAGTCAGTAAAATTTCCTGTTCTTGATAGATAAATTTTTCATCACCGATTATTTTTGTCATTACTGTATAAAACAAATCTTCTGTTTCTTCCATCAATCCTAAATAATCTTGATAGGCTTCATAAAGTTCCATAATAGTAAATTCAGGATTATGTTTCGTATCTACTCCTTCATTACGGAAACACCGATTAATTTCAAATACGCGTTCAAAACCTCCCACAATGAGCCGTTTCAAATAGAGTTCGGGAGCAATTCGTAGATAAAGGTCTGTATCATACGCATTATGATGCGTTATAAAGGGCCTCGCTGTGGCTCCGCCGGGTATCGGATGAAGCATCGGTGTTTCCACTTCCAGAAAACCGCGTTCTTTGAGATACGAACGAATTTCATCAATTATCTGAGTTCGCTTGCGGAAGGTATCCATTACTTCCGGATTAGCAACAAGGTCAAGGTACCGCTGGCGATAACGGGTCTCCACATCCGTTAAGCCATGGAACTTCTCTGGCAAGGAGCGTAAGGATTTTGTCAAAATCTGAAATTCTTTTACAAACAGTGTAATTTCACCTCGTTTCGTTCTGCGAACCGAACCCTCCACACCGATAAAATCCCCTAAATCAAAGTCTTTCAATGTTTCATACTTATCTTCACCTACTTGTTTTTCACCAAAGAACAATTGTATTCGTTCACTTTCATCACGAAGGTCCATAAAGGTGCTTTTTCCCTGCTCTCGGCGCGCGGTAATTCGTCCCGCTAATGTCGCAGGAATTCCTTCCTGGGCTTGTTCTGCATTTTCCTGCTCTCTTTTTTCAAATTGTTTCCGCACTTCTGCTACAGTAGCACTTCGATGAAAAATATACTTGTACGGATTATCTCCGCGTTCACGGAAACGGTTCATTTTACGAATACGATTTTGACGCAATTCTTGTAAAGTTGAGTGCTCTTTGAATTGTTCTTCCATAGTTAAATTCCTACACCTTTCTTTTCTAAATTCCATTTCAAATAGGCTTCAACAAATAAATCCAAATCCCCATCTAATACCCTATCCACATTGCTGGTCTCTGCACCTGTCCGATGGTCTTTGACCAATTGATAGGGCTGGAGGATATAACTCCGAATCTGATTGCCCCATGCAACCTCTGTTTGACTTTCTCTCTGTGCGAACACTTCCGCTTCTTTTTTCTTCATTTCAATATCATATAACTTTGCTTTTAACATTTGTAATGCGGTAGCACGATTTCTATGTTGAGAACGCTCTATCTGGCAGGTAACTACAAAACCCGTTGGCAAATGCGTTAAACGAACTGCGGAACTGGTCTTGTTTACCTTTTGTCCGCCTGCGCCACTGGAACGGAAAGTATCCATCTTAAGGTCTTCTTCCCGAATTTCTATCTTGATATCGTCATCTACTTCCGAAAGTACTTCTATAGCGGTAAAAGAGGTATGTCTTCGCTTATTCGCATCGAATGGAGATATACGAACAAGGCGATGCACTCCACTTTCGGATTTTAATAATCCATAAGCATACAACCCGGATACGCGTAAGGTTGCACTCTTTATGCCCGCTTCTTCTCCGAGCTGATAATCAATCAACTCCACATCAAAACCTTTTTCTTCACAATATCGTGTAATCATCCGATAGAGCATCTGAGCCCAATCGCATGATTCCGTCCCCCCCGCTCCCGGGTGAAAACTTACAATAGCAGGTTTGGAATCTCGTGGATCTATAAACAGACTTTTAATTTCCAAATCATGTACTTCTTTTTCCAATTTTTCCTTCAATTGTTGTATTTCCGTTTGAAGGGATATATCCGCCTCTTCTTCCGCCATGAGAATAAATGCGGAGGCCTCTTCTAATTCTTTTTGAAGATTTTCAGGGGCTTCAATAGCAGTTTTGAGATTCTTAATTTCCTGTAAAACTTTATGTGCTTGCTCGGGGTCATTCCAGAAATCCGGTGCTTCCATACTTCTTTCTAACTTCGCAATTCGTTCCTGTATCCCTTCCACATTTAAACAGGTACGAAGCTCAGTCAATCGTTGTTTCAAACTGTCTATAGCTTGTATTTCTAATTCATACATAACAAAATTCAAAATCCTTTAACAAGTCAATCCGATTTCAGAAACACTTTATAAGATAAAAGAAAAACGGAAATGCAAATAACATTCCATCACAACGGTCAAGCACTCCCCCGTGCCCCGGGAAAATCATTCCGGAGTCTTTAACTCCTGCTTCTCGTTTCCATCGTGATTCTAATAAATCGCCAATCTGGCTCAATAGGGCAAGGAGTATACCCCATTTCAGATAAAAAACGATACTTTGCATAGGTAAGAATTGAGTAAATATTGTTTTATGTAATATCCATAAGACAAAAGTACCAACGATACTCAATATAATCCCCCCAATACTCCCTTCCCATGTTTTATTGGGGCTAATCTCTGGAGCAAGGGCATGCTTTCCAAAGAGTTTTCCCACACAATACGCTCCCGAATCACATAAAGCTACAGCAGTAATAAACAGTGTTATTAATCCAGGACCTTCGGACATTCTATGTAGTATTAAAAGGTGTGCCGGGACCCAACCTAAATAAAATAATCCAAAAAAGGCATGCACAAGTCTACTAATAGAAGTGGTTTTATTAAATATGTATATTACCGACAAAATCCCAAATGAAAGCACAAAAAATAAATGGATTGCCATAACAGACCTGAACGTTCCTATTAATATAATGAGAGGAACAAGTCCTATAGTAGTCATGTTGAGAATATTTCTATTCACAGGCTCAACAATGCGAAAGTATTCCCATATGGCTACAGTCGTCAGACAGGCTATAAAAAAACCCAAAAGCGCATGCAACACCGGCACCCAAATGAGAACCGCTGTAAGTGTAACTAAAATAATTCCTGTTATAACTCGTTGAAGCACGGTTTACTATCCTCTCTTTTGTATTCAAGCATTTTGTCGGGCTATATCAGATGCTATCCCATCCGAACGGGTCCCAAATCTTCTCTCTCTTTGCTGGTATTGAATGATTGCTTCCCAGAGATGTTTTCGTCGAAAATCAGGCCAAAGGACTGGTAAAAAAACCATTTCTGCATAGGATAATTGCCACAGCATAAAATTGCTTACCCGTTGTTCTCCACTGGTGCGGATTAAAAGGTCTACATCGGGGAATTCTGGGACATATAATTGGCGGGTAAAAAGGGCTTCCGTAATATCTTCTGTTTTTATTTCCCCTCTCTGCACTTTTTCTGCTAAGCGTTTTGCACATCGCAGTATTTCCTGTCTCCCGCCATAATTCAATCCAACCACAACAGTCATGTCCTCATTATCTTTCGTTTGGGCAAGACAATATTCAAGGTCCTGCACAGCTGTTGGTGGCAAATCTCTCCATTCGCCCATTAATAAGACACGGATACCATGTTTTTTGATTTCATCAATTTCCCTGCGGATATACTTACTCATTAATTGGAAAAGCGAATCTACTTCCTCTTTTGGTCGCGACCAGTTCTCGGTGGAAAAAGCAAATAGTGAAAGGCACGGTATTCCCAGTTCCCTGCAACCTTTCAATATCTCACGCACCCCTTCTGCTCCAGTTTCATGCCCTTCGGTAGTCTTTTTACCGTGAAGTTTTGCCCAGCGCCCATTTCCATCCATAATAACCGCAATATGTCGGGGCAGTCGCTCCACATCTATCCGGGGATCTAAATCAGCAGGAAGTTTTTGCATGGATAAAAACCTGATTTGTGTGTTACAAGACCACCATTCAACATTAGGACATAAACAAAAAGTTCAGCCTTCCATAATATCTTTTTCTTTGGCTTTCAATACCTGGTCTATTTTTTCAATATGCTTATCTGTAAGTTTCTGGACTTCATCAGAAAGGCGATGTAAATCATCCTCTGTGATTTTTCCCTCCTTCTGTTCTTTTTTCAAAGTTTCCAAAACATGACGACGAATGTTTCGAACCGCAACACGGGCTTCTTCCGCCATTTTATTAGCAACTTTGGTAAGTTCTTTACGCCGTTCTTCACTTAAAGGCGGGATAGGAATGCGAATAAGTCTTCCGTCATTAGATGGATTTACACCTAAAGGGGAAGCCATAATTGCTTTTTCAACAGCACCCATAAGCGACTTATCCCAGAGATCAATAACGATCAAATGCGAATCCGGAACAGTTACATTCCCTAACTGGTTAATTTTCATTTTACTACCGTATGCGTCTACATGAACAACATCTAATAAATTCGGGGTGGCTCTTCCCGTCCGAAAACCGGAAAGTTCTTGTTGTAAACTTTCAACACTCTTATCCATTTTCTGTTCGGCATCTTTAATAAGTGGGTGTGGCATAGGTTAATCTCCCTTAACTATAGTTCCAATAGAGTTCCCACAAACCGCATTTACAATACAGTTCTTTTCTAAGAAAGAGAATACCAAAATAGGAATGTTCTTTTCACGGCAAATAGATATGGCTGCTGCGTCCATTACTTTCAAGTCCTGAGAAAGAACCTGTTGATAATTAAGATTCTCATATCTCTGTGCTGTTGTATCTTTTTCAGGATCCGCAGAGTAAACACCATCCACACGGGTCGCCTTTATTAATATATCCGCATCTATTTCACTGGCACGGAGTGCTGCCGCAGTATCTGTTGTCAGAAATGGATTGCCCGTCCCCGCAGCAAAAATGACTATCCGTCCTTTCTCTAAATGTCTCAACGCTCTGCGTCGAATATAGGGTTCCGCAACAGGTCTCATTTCTATTGCACTAAGCACTCGAGTTTCTATACCTCGTTTTTCCAATGCGGATTGAAGGGCAAGAGCATTAATAACCGTAGCTAACATTCCCATGTAATCTGCAGTAGCACGGTCTACACCCGAAGCCTTTGACCATTGATTTCCGCGAAGAATGTTGCCTCCCCCTACAACCAGTCCTATCTCAATACCTGTTTTATATGCAGATACAATTTCATCACAGAGATGGCTTAACGCTTTTGAACCTATATTCTCCCCATCTGAAGAGAGAGCATTTCCACTGAGTTTTAGTAATACCCGTTTATAGATAGGAGTATTCACTCTTTATGCCTCTTTATTGGCGGATTTGGCTAATTCGGCAGCTACTTCCTCTGCAAAATTCGTTTGTTTCTTTTCAATACCTTCTCCAAGTACCCAACGGATAAAGCGTCGGATTTCTATCTTCTCGCCACATTTGCCGGTCAATTCACCTAATAAATCTTTGATTTTCTTGCCATCATGTTCCGGCTTTACAGAAACTTGCTCTAACAAACAAACTTCCTCAAACCATTTATTTAATTTACCTTCCGCTATTTTTTCACAGACATTTTGCGGTTTCCCTGTTTCTAAAGCCTGTTTTATATACAATTGCTTTTCTTCTTCCAATACAGTCTGAGGAATGTCCTCTTTCGATATCCATTTCGGGGCAGAAGAACAAATTTGCAAGCAAATATCCTTTACAAAAGTTTGGAACTCTGCACCCCGAGCCACAAAGTCCGTTTCAGAATTTACTTCAACAAGCACCCCAATTTTTCCACCCATATGCACATACGAAGCGATACATCCCTCTGCAGCGACACGATGAGCGCGGGATGCTGCTTTCATAATTCCACGTTCGCGCAACCATTTTACTGCTTTCTCCATATCACCACCGCACTCTGTAAGTGCTTTTTTACAATCCATCATAGGGGCATTGGTCTGTTCTCTTAATTTTTTTACATCACTGGCACTAATACTCATTTTTATAATTCTCCTGTATTCTTTTAAGATTAACTTTCTTCAACCATCGAGGTTTCCTGCTCTGCTCCTTCAACTTCATCCGAAGTAATGGTCTCATCCTCTACCTCTTTTTCTTCCACCTCTTCTTCCGAAATATTCTCAACTGTTTTTATTTCTTCATCTGTTACTCGCTTCACTTTTCGAGAAATAGGTCTCACTTTTGTCTGAACGATAGGACCCTTCTCCTGAATATTCTTACCCTCTAATACCGCATCTGCAATAATTTTACAATATAACGACACAGCACGAATAGCGTCATCATTACCCGGAATAGGTAAAGATACCGCATCCGGGTCCACATTGGTATCTACAACACCAATGCATGGAATGTTCAATCGTGCCGCTTCTTTAACTGCAATTTCTTCATGATGAGTGTCTACAACAAAAACAATATCCGGCACATCTATCATATTAATAATACCGCAAAGATTTTTCTCCAATTTAGCAATGCGTTTCCGTAACTGAATCCCTTCTTTCTTGCCATATTGATCAATCTTGCCGGTTTCTTCCAATTCTTTCAATCGGAGCAATTCAGATATACTACTGCGGATGGTGCGGAAATTAGTTAAGGTTCCACCTAACCAACGACTATTAACATAAAACATACCACAGCGTTCCGCTTCACGTTTAATGGCTTCTTGTGCCTGCCGTTTTGTCCCGACAAAAAGCACCGTCCCACCATTAGCCACCGTCTCACGAACCAACGCATATGCTTTATACAACTGCTTGAGGGTATGTTTCAAGTCAATAATGTAAATGCCGTTCTTTTCGCCATAAATGAACCGTGCCATCTTGGGATTCCAACGGCGGGTTTGGTGACCAAAATGCGCTCCAACTTCAAGCAATTCGCGAGGGGTAACAACTGACATAATTATATCCTTTTTGTTTGGGTTAAACCTTGGAGCCCGCTGGAACTCATTCCATCATGAGCACCCAAAACTAAGGCGAGAGGCTCCTGTGTTTTTTTTTTATTAACAAAAATAATTTTCAAACGGATAAAAATTATATCAAATTTATCTATTCAATATCAAACAATTTGAACCAAGTTTGATACTCGGGGTTTAATTTAATAGTATAATTAATATAGTGAATGAAAAATATAAGGATAGAGCACATGAAACAGAAATATGCCCTTTTGCAAGCATCAACAATGATTCCATTTGCTTTCTTTGCTATCTTTGCTTTTGCAGGACCATTAGAAGACTATGTAAGTATGCCGGACCCATCTTATACCTACACAATCACTGCACAAGAAGCAGGGATTGGTTACACTTACTATGTCGTTAAACTTACTTCACAAACATGGCGAAACAGTAGTGAGGTGAACCGAACTCTATGGGAACACTGGCTAACTATTATTGTCCCTTCTTCTATTACAAAAACAAAGGGACTTTTAGTCATTTCCGGAGGGAATAATGGAGACTCCGCTACCAACCTTCGAGACTATGCCCAATACATAGCATTTATAACCGGCGCCCCTATGGCATTGTTAGAACAAGTGCCAAATCAACCATTACGATTTGCAGGGGAAAGTAAAAATCGTACAGAAGATGAAATCATCGCTTACAGTTTCGATAAATACTTGCAAACTTACGACTCGGGAACTCCCGACCCTTACTGGCCCGTATTATTACCCATGGTCAAAAGTGCAGTTCGAGCAATGGACACCGTTCAGGCAATTGTGCAAAGTAATCATGGGAAATATATAACAGGGTTTGTAGTAAGTGGAGCATCAAAACGTGGTTGGACTACATGGCTCACAGGAGCAGTTGACCCACGAGTTATCGCCATAGTCCCCATGGTAATTGATGTATTAAAGATGAATGTACAGATGTACCACCATTATAAATGTTATGGATTTTTTGCCCCCACTTTAAAACCCTATAATGACTTGCACATATTTGAACGGATGGATACTCCGGGTGGATTTGCACTTCGACAAATCGTAGACCCCTATTCTTATCTCGCTAACTACACCATACCTAAATTTATCATCAATGCTTGCGGAGATGAATTTTTTCTCCCCGACTCTTCTCGTTTTTATTACCATGAACTCCCCGGTGAATGCCGATTACGATATGTGCCTAATGTTGGGCATAGTTTAGGTGATAATTTAGACCTGCAAACAGTATATCCCCTAATAGTTTATTTCAATTCCGTGGCAGGCACAGGTTCTCGACCTAATTATTCATGGGAATTTTTACCAGATGGGAACATTAAAGTCCAGGTCGTTTCAACCCCCACCTCTGTAAAATTATGGGAAGCAACCAACCCCTCTGCACGCGATTTCCGATATAACGGAGGAACAGGTCCCCAATGGACATCTACAAATCTGTCCGAAACAACCCCCGGCTCAAAAACTTATATCACCCAAATTACACTTCCCACATCGGGTTGGAAAGCATATATGGTAGAAATCAACTTCTCGAACGGCTCTTATATCTTTACAACGGATATTGGTATTACCCCCTATATGAGACCTTATGATGACCTTGATGAGGACAGTTTAATGGATACTGAAGACCCTGATGATGACTGCGACTGGATAAGAGACGAGATTGATGAATTCCCATGGGATAGTGATAATGATGGTATACCCAACTACCTTGACCCAATAGACGACCGAGACCCTTCCGAAATTCCCGATGACTGTCTCGACATTCCTGAAGATGTGGAAGTCCCATATGTTATCGGCTTAAGCCTGATAGAGGCAAACTCTGCAATTATAGAAGCCGGGTTGACTGTAGGAACAATAACATATATATGCAATGATGGTATACCCGAAGGAGAAGTGATTAATCAAGAGCCAGATTCAGGGACAATTCTACCCGAAGGAAGTGCAGTCAATCTATGGGTTTCTGAAGGGCCCTGCCCACAAGAGGGTGAAGGAACTCTTGAGGGAACGACCGAAGGAATACCCGAAGGGTCACCCGAAGGGAGTGAAGAAGGGACAATAGAAGGAACTACCGAAGGAACATATGAAGGTATAGTTGAGGGAACGACTGAAGGAATACCCGAAGGGTCACCCGAAGGGAGTGAAGAAGGGACAATAGAAGGAACTACCGAAGGAACATATGAAGGTATAGTTGAGGGAACGACCGAAGGAATACCCGAAGGGTCACCCGAAGGGGGTGTGGAAGGCATACCGGAAGGTACTCCGGACGGGGGTGAGGAAGGGACAACAGAAGGAACTACAGAAGGAACATATGAAGGTATAGTTGAGGGAACGACCGAAGGAATACCCGAAGGGGGCGAGGAAGGGATAACAGAAGGTACTCCGGACGGCACACCCGAAGGGGAAGGTGTAGTAGAAGGCACTGTAGAGGGCGAAGGAACCATCGAAGGTATCCCTGAAGGCACACCCGAAGGCACGGTAGAAGGTGAAGGGAGTGTAGAAGGAACGACCGAAGGCGAAGGAGTAGGTGAAGGAGAAGGGATAAGTGAAGGCTCTGTTGAAGGGACAACCGAAGGCGAAACATTAAAACCCCCACATAGTGCCGACCAGGATGGGAATGGAGTAATAAGTCTTACTGAATTATTGCGTGTCATTCAGTTCTTTAACTTTGGTGGTTACCACTGTGCAATACTGGGCGAAATATCTGAAGATGGATATATACCTGGGATAGATGGTGATAAGAGTTGCACACCACATACATCGGATTACAATCCACAGGATTGGGTGATTAATCTAAGCGAATTATTGCGATTAATCCAGTTCTTTAACTCCGGAGGATATTACTCCTGCCTTGGTTCAGAAGACGGCTATTGCCCTGTTGAAATACCCCGCAAATAATTACATACAACAAACAAAATCATAGAGCCACCCTGCCTGAACATAACACACAAACGAGACGCCTGCGCTCCTTTTTAGTCGACAGGATACCGACGATACTTATGTATTGGAGAGCATCTCACTCCCCTTTATATCTCATTATCATTTATTCGTATCATTCAGGGATTTATCCAGATATCTCGAATATCAAATATTTAATTTAGGGCATGAGGCTCTTAGGGTTTTGATTACAAATTCATTGATTTGTTTTTCATCTTTGGGGTCCATGCCTACAAATTTAAGACTTACTTGATATGTGTCACCTGTAATTGAGACATGGGTTACAGAGCCTACCAGACGGAATTCCCTTTTCTTATATGCAATAGAATCTTTCAGAGCAAAAAATATTTCCACACTCTCTCCCACCTCCAATGGTTCGTTTATTATAATTAGCATACCTCCCGCACTGATATTTCGTATGAGTGCTTTAATCTTCCTCGGATGGGCATGGGGTTTTATTTCTGCATATATATTAATGGCAATTCTCCAAAACTGGCGAAGGAAAACATTCGTTGGCGATTCGGGAATGGCTAATAGAATACCTTCGTTTGCAGTTTCAGCTACCTCTATGACTTCTGTTTGCAAAACCAGACATCCCCGATTACTACACAATTCTAAGGCAACTTGCATGCCTGAAAATATCTCCTCCGAATGATGAATTCCTGTCACCCGAATATGATGTTGAGTTGTGGAAAGAATTGTCACAGGGCATAGTTTCCCTTCAAAAGTTAGTATGCCCATAGTTCCAGATTTCAAAGTTTCTTGTAAAATTTTTTCTATCTCATCTTTTCTGCTCATTTTCTTGTACCTTTTCCCATACCTTATTCAATTATTTATTACTATCATAAACCCCTTATAATAACAATGAAATAAACAAAAGATAAATTTCATTCTAAACAAAAAGACTTAATAATCACAAAAAGGAATTTATATGTCTATTTCTATTCTTAGCACAGGCATTCCTGAGTTTGACCGAATATTGCGAGGGCTTATTGCGGGTGATAATGTTGTTTTTCGTGGTAATTCAATAGTGGATTACCGCCAGTTTATAACACCTTTTGTTGAAAAGGGACATGAAACTGCTCGTCCGATTGTGTATCTTCGTTATGGAAAACATCAACCTCTATTAAAAGAGTCCGAAGTTACGACTTATGCAATAATAAATCCTGACGAAGGATTTGAACCGTTCATCAGTCAGGTACATCAAGTCATAAAAAATACAGAGCGTCGTTCTTTTTATGTGTTCGACCGATTATCCGACTTATCCCTTACCTGGTTCAGTGATACAATGCTCTGTAATTTTTTTATGTTGACCTGTCCTTATTTATTTGACCGTGGTGATTTGGCATATTTCTTTCTTGATCGTTCCCAGCACACACCCGAGTCCATTACTCCTATCCAGCAAACCGCACAGATTATAATTGACCTGTATGACCACGATAACAACCTATTTGTTCGCCCTGTGAAGGTTCAACAACGGCACTCCCCTTCCATGCACATGCTCCATCTATGGAAAGATGGTAAGATGATGCCTATTACAGAAAGTCATATCATGGCAAAAATTTTATCATCAACATTAAGTACAACATTAAGTCCGGGGGAAGGACCGATAGATATATGGAACCGAACTTTGGGTGAGGCAAAATATGTCATTCGTTTAGGAAATGAAAAAATAAAAGAAGAACTGATGGAAATTCTCATTCGTATGATGATAACTCGTGAAAAACGAATGACTGAATTATTCCTCCAATATTTCTCTTTAGAGGACCTCGTTGAAATTGGTCGGCGAGTTATTGGGACGGGTATGATTGGAGGAAAATCAGTGGGGATGTTATTGGCTCAGGCTATTTTAAGGAAAAATAACCCGAAATGGACTCAAAAATTAGAGACACATGATAGTTTTTATGTCGGTTCGGATGTATATTACACTTTCCTCGTACGAAATGGCTGCTGGTGGGCACGGGAACAACAAAAAGAATTAGAAAGTTTTCTTCCCGGAGCCGAACGAATCCGCAGACGCATCATTACCGGAGAATTTCCTGAAGACATAGAAACACAATTTGAACAAGTCCTTGAATACTTCGGTTCTTCACCTATCATTGTTCGCTCCAGTAGTTTATTGGAAGACAATTTTGGGAACTCCTTTGCCGGCAAATATGAAAGCGTATTTTGTGCCAATCAAGGTTCAACGCGCCAACGATTGGAAGATTTCAAAGCGGCAGTTCGCACCGTTTATGCCAGTACCGTGAGTGAGGAAGCGTTATACTACCGGAAACGGCGTGGACTGTTAGACAAAGACGAGCAAATGGCTCTTTTAGTTCAGAGGGTATCCGGTGCTCAACATGGACGGCTTTATTTCCCAAACATTGCAGGTGTAGGATTTTCCTATAATCCTTATGTATGGTCACCCGAAATTGACCCCAAAGCAGGAATGATACGGTTAGTATTCGGATTAGGTACACGAGCAGTTGACCGCTCCGATGATGATTATACACGAATTGTCGCTCTTAACGAGCCTATGTTGCGTCCTGAAGGTACCACCAAAGAACAAAAACGATATTCACAACAAAAAGTGGATGTCATTGATTTAGATGGGAACCGCCTCATTTCTATGCCCGTTCAGGAAATTGTCCCCCAGTGTGAAGGTATCCCATTAGAAATGTTTATGATACAGGATTTTGAGGCAGAACGATTTTACAGAGAGCGAGGTCAAAAAATGTCCCCTCAATGGAAAATTCGCTTTGATACACTTCTTACAGAAACGACCTTTGTTGAAGATATGCGAGAGATCTTATACACACTGGACAACGCTTATCAAAACCCTGTAGATGTCGAATTTACCGCAAACTTCAAGAATGAAAAAGACTTCTACATTGACATCGTCCAGTGCAGACCTTTACAAGTTAGTGACCGCTCCGAACTTCTTTCCGAGCCTATTATTAAAGATAACAAAAACCTCATCATCAAAACCGACGGACCTATTATCGGAAGAAGCCGTTTAAATCAAGTGCACCGAATTATCTATGTGGTCCCTCATCTATATGGGGATTTGCCAATTTCGGAACGGTATGCAGTCGCTCGTGCTATTGGCACATTAAACCAGATACCCCCACTTGTTACGGGTGACCCCATTGTAGTTCTTATTGGACCGGGTCGCTGGGGAACCAGCACCCCATCATTAGGCATCCCTGTGAGTTTCTCTGAAATCAGCTCTGTCTCGTTCCTCTGCGAAATTGTAGCCATGAGAGAAGACCTTACCCCAGATGTCTCCTTAGGTACCCATTTTTTCAGTGAATTAGTAGAATCTGATTTGTTGTATTTTGTCTATTTTCCCGGGAGAGATAACCACTGGCTCAATGAATCATTATTGGAAAATTTGCCGAATAAACTGAAAGATGTTGCACCTACTTTAGAAAAATATGAAAACCTTATTAAAGTCTTTGATTTCGCATACGAATCCCAAAAAACATGCCATATCTATGCAAACACTTTTGAGCAAAAATTAGTTCTATATTTTAAGGAATAAATTTTTTTTACTTCTCTATGTAAAAAGCAGGGACTCGATTTCCAAGTCCCTGCTTTTATAATTTAACGAGAAGGGTACCTATTTTAGAGTAGTCCTAAACAGAAGTCATCTTCACTTTCTCCAGGACAATAGTGGTATCCACCTGTATTAAAGATTTGTATCAATCGTAATAATTCGTAAAAGTCTATTCTCCAATTTTGAGGATTGTAATCAGAAGTATGTGGAGTACAGGAAGTATTTCCACCCACACCCGGTGCAAATCCATCTTCCGTCCCTGCTTGACAGTGATAACCCCAAGAATTGAACAATTGAATGACACGGAGTAATTCTGTAAAATTTATTTTCTTGTCATTGTTTTGGTCTGCACTATGTCTACCTATTGTTTCTCCTTCACCTTCTTCAATACCCTCCGGGATACCTTCGGGGATGCCTTCGATAATACCTTCTTCAATGCCCTCCGTGATGCCTTCGGGGATACCTTCGATAATACCTTCTTCAATACCCTCCGTGATGCCCTCGGGGATACCTTCTACTGCACCCTCTTCAATCCCTTCAGGAATTCCTTCGGGGATACCTTCCCCTTCAGGCGGACAGGGTCCTATTGACACCCATAGATTTACCATAGAGCCAATAGTAACTACAGCACCACCCACAGGTTCTTGAGCAATTATCACACCAAATGGATATTCATCTGTACATACCTCGATAATTATGCCTACAACCAGTTGAGCAGAATTTATAGCAAATACTGCATTAACAAAAGGTTGACCCACAACATTAGGCGTAATAACATTTTCCCCTTCCACAGACCCTTCAGGCGTCCCTTCTATAACCCCTTCTTCAACCCCCTCAGGAGTGCCCTCAACAATACCTTCTTCTATTCCCTCGGTGATACCTTCTTGTGTCCCTTCTCCACAAGGACCTGAAGAAATTACAACATTTACATAACTACCCGGCGCAACTTGCTGTCCTGCAGACGGATTTTGGCTAATAATTCTGCCTTGCGGAACTGTATTACTGCATTGTTCAGTGACAATACCTAAGAATAAGCCCGCAGATACTAATGTAACATCTGCATTTTCTTCGGTCATCCCTATCACATCGGGCACAGTAACCGGACAGGGTCCCGAGGAAACTACTATGTTGACTGGATTTCCTAGTTCCAATTCTGTTCCCCCCACAGGTTCCTGGCTGATGACAAAACCTGCGGGAATAGTTGCGTTACACTGTGTTTCTATTGTTCCGACAACATAGCCCGCTGATATAATCTCATTTTCGGCAGTAGCCTGTAACAATCCTACGACACTCGGCACTGTATTGGGTGGGCAGGGTCCTGTTGACACGGTTACATTCACAGGACTACCTGGATCCAAGTATTGTCCGGGGAAGGGTCGCTGGATAAGAATTAAGCCCACAGGAACGGTAAAACTACATTGTTCTGATACCGTACCCAGTGTATAACCTGCACCTATTAGGATGGATTCTGCTTCTTCCACAGTTAGTCCTAACAGATTGGGGACAGGATGACTCCAAATAAAGTATGGATATGTGACTCCCGGAACAATTCCCCAAACAGTTCCAAAAGACCAGTTGGTATATGTAGATTGCTGTTTCATCTCTGCCGTCGTTTTTCCGGTGCCACCACTGGAAGTAGTAAGACCCGATGTGTTTTTATCCCAATAACTCATAAACATAAAGGCGAGAAAGAAACGATACCCTATAAGTCCACCTACTCGCGAAGAGCCACTCACGTGACCTACGGAATAGTTCTCAAATCCCCAGCCCCATGACATACTGCCAATAAGTCCTCCTACATTCGATGTCCCCGTAACATTTCCCCAGGCATAACACCTGCGCGATGAAGCATTCCATGTAGCACTTGTCCCTATGAGTCCCCCTACCGCAGATGTGCCGGATGTATTACATGTCGAGTAACATTGTGATATAGTCCCCGCATTTCTTCCTGCTAAACCACCCACACTTGCAGAACCCGTTACTGTGTCTATGGAATAGCATTTGTTTAATGTTCCTGCATTATTTCCTGTAAGTCCACCTACATTATTCATCCCCGTAACAGAACCATTAACATAGCAGGTATCCACACGGCCTTCATTGGAACCAACAAGTCCACCTACATAATTTTTACCTATGACTGAACTTTGTTCCAATCCTAAATTCATAACACTACCACTATTACTCACTCTCGCTAACAATCCCACATAATCCGACGATGGACGATTGATGTATAAATTTAAAATTTTATAACCATTACCATTTAAACTTCCTGTAAACGATTCGGAAGAAGTCCCGATTGGCTGAAAACCAGCCCCTTCATTCCATGTCTGCGTAACACTCGCATCAATATCCTGTGATAACTCATAAGCCTCACTCAACGGATATGCTGGGGCATTTCCGATTTTCTGCAAATCCTCAATATTGTTAATCAGGATTACAGTCCACCCCGTGCTTGCAACCATAAGAAATGATAGGATTACAAATATCCCCAATAGACCTGTGTGTTTTTGATAATGAAATTTTTTTAACATAGTTTTTTTCCTCTCAAATTAAATTTGTTGAAAAATTATACAGATACAATCTTTAGCTTTTTACTATTCACCAAATTATAACATAAATATTAGAAATATAAAAATTTTTATTTTAATAAATTTAATTTAATTTTAAATAACTGATATAAAATAATTTAAAAACAATAAATTATTTTCTTAATTATAAAATTTGCTTAAAATTATATTTTAAAATGGATAATGACAAATATTTGTCTTTGTAACAAAAAAAATGTTATACGATGGAAATACATTTGTTTTTATTTGTGATCTATAATTGTAATATCTCTAACTTTAAAAATGAACAAAGGGAAAAAACTTAGTAGAATTAATAAAACTATCCCCCACCAACTTGAATATTGATAGATAAAGGATGATTTCTCAAAATAAACAAAGATGGCTTCCGTAACAATGAAAATTATAATTCCATGAAGAACAGTTCTTTTGTCTGCATTTATTGTTCCAGACACTGTTAGATAAAAGGCACTGAACCATAAGAAAAATAATATGGCGTTTCGCATGGGGATAAGCAAATAAAACAAGGGGGTGCGTGATGCCTGCACAGATAATAGAGCATGGGAATAGGGAGATAACTGTATTTGTGGGACAAGTTGAAATATTTCTACTATTCCAGAGATAACAATAGACAATATAAATACAAGTGTCAAGCCTACAGATATACTTGTTGCAGTTGGTTTTTTATACTTAATGGAAAGCCATCTAGTCGAGAAAATACCTAATAAAAGAAACAGAATGGCTGTTTCTCTTAGTGAGATATAAGTAGCAAAGATATAATCAGAAAGGTCTTGTTCGTTAGTTGCGAAAGTAATTAAAAGGTTTGTTGGAAGGAAATCAAAATAATCATAAATATAAAATAATATCTTTGCACAAATTCCAAGTAGTATTCCCCAAAATAGCCATTTAACGGGAAAAGAATTTTTTTCGATAATATATATAGAAACAGCGATTAGGCATAAAGTAAGGGCAAAAACAATGATGTATGTAATATATATTTGTTGTGTCCGAACAGCAGGTGCAACGATAGAATAAATATTCCCTACAGCATTTTTTAAGTAGAGGGAGACATAGATATTATCTAAATCTATTGCTTCAGGGAGTATAAAGTGCCAGTGCAATAAAGAAAAAGCAGGGATTTCTTTCTTTTCCACAATATTTTTCTTAGTGTCTTCAATCTGAATGGTGACTTGTCCTTTAACAATTTTTCCTGTAAATGAAAGTGCATACCCCTTATGTTCTTCATGAAGATCTAAAACTCTGTATCGGATAATTTTTGTTTCTGGATAACTACTCGTTTTGTAATCTTTTTCAAAGAGAGGTTCGGAATAGGCAAAAGACACTATGAATATTTGTAAAAAAGAGATAACCGAAAAAGGTATGAATATTTTCATCGTTAATTTTTATCTTTATGGGATGAGGGTTACAGAATTTTTTCTGTTATTCCCAAATATTGTAGAGGAAGATGGAATTATTTCACAATTTTATACTTGAAATTCTTGAATATAAAAAAATTTCATTTTTATATAAGTCTGATTAGTATCATTTGTGACTAAAAAATATGCTTTATATTAAAAAATGGGGCAATAGTTATCTTCAGACAGGAAAGGACAGATTTGGTAGCCGTTGGAGTTAAAGAATTGCACCATACGAAGTATTTCCTCAAGGCTGATATGCCAATCGGGGGGGAGATAATCTGCGGTATGTCGTGGACACGAAAAATCAAAATTTTCGTCATATCCCGGGGCATAACCATCTTCGGTTCCCTCTTCGCAGTGGAAACCCGAGCAATTTAAGAATTGGATAATACGAAGCATCTCTGCCAAACTTATTTTTCCATCCTGGTTTGAATCAGCGGAATGAATTGCAGGGACAGGGGAGGGATTAAAAATATTTTTAACAAAAACCTCTTTTGTCCCATTAAAACTTACGACATGAAGATATTCTTCATAATTGGTCATACCATCATTGTCCAGATCTACATCAGGAAGGCATGGAAAAGTTTCGGAGGGATATTCAAAGGGGGTATAATTCTTTGTTAGGGAAAAAATATTCTTAAGTCCCTCTATGTTATAACCGAGAGTGAGAAGTCCTGTGAGAATATGACGAAAAGCATAAATAGAAGTATAGAATTGGAGCTCTGTTTTTAGCACATTGTAATTTTCGGTATATTTGCAGATAAATTGATTCTCCCAAATCCCCTGAGGATTACAAAGCAGATATTTTACAATTTCGATTTCCCATGCATCGGGGATACCTGATTGATTACTGTCACAATTTTCCCATAGTATTCCAAAATAATAACCATATTTTATCCCTTCAAAATTAAAATTAGGGCATACATCTGCCCAGATACAGTTTTCCCCCTCGGGAGTCCCTTCTATACTTCCCTCTGTTGTTCCTTCGCCTTCTATAATTCCTTCGCCTTCGAGACAGGGACCTATAGATACGATAATATCTATCGTACTACCGGGGAATATTCGTTCTCCTGCGGGTGGGCTTTGACTAATAACTTTACCTGGTTCTATCTCATCATTACATTGTTCTATTATTTCACCCAGAATCAAACCTGTGTTCGTTATCATATTTTCGGCTTCTGTCAAGTACATTTCTACTACATTTGGCACAGGTACAAGACATGGACCCGTCGAAACCCAGAGGTCTATAGAATTACCGATCTCTATTGTAGTCCCTGCTAAGGGGCTTTGATTTACAACATATCCGGAAGGATAATCATCGCCACATACTTCTATAATATCACCAACAGTCAGGTCACTATTTATGATAGTGTTTTCTGCGATATTTTGGGAAAGTCCAACGACATTTGGTACCTGCGTTTTATTTGTAAAGATACATCGGATATTGCGGTTTTTATCCATCGAAAAAGAGCATCTTGAATATGTAGGCGATGTATCTCCGTAATCTCCTTCCCAGCGTAAAAATTTCCAACCGGGTGAAGAGAGTATCCTTTCACAACGAATAAATGACCATTCAAGAAAAGTGAATTCATGGACCCCTGACGATACAATTACGGGAGTATTAAATCCCTCCTGAACAGAAACACTTCCCTCGCCTATAATCTCCAATGTCAGTTTATAGTTTGGTTTTTCTATAAATACGGCTGTGATATTTCGATTTTGGTCCATTGGAAGTTGCATGAGAATATAATAGAGTGGCTCATTGTCACCAATATCTCCTTCCCAATGGTCGAAACGCCATAAAGAATTTGTTGCATACGAGACCACAGATACAACTAAATTTTCAGAATACCGATGGGGAACGCCGTGAAATGGTGTTGTCCCCCCTTGACCGATAACACTAAGATTAAGTATGTAACCTGTGTTTGTAAATTTTGCATTTACATATTTATCTGAGTTCATAACAATCTGTATAAACTCTTCATTACTAACTATATCCCCTGTCCATCCACCAAAATATACACCCGGTGATGTGCCAATCATTAAAGGCACTTTTTGATCATTTTTGAAACCATAAGTTCCGGGGGCAAATGAAGTAAACCCGATAGCATTACCACTATGTTCAATCGTAAGTCGCCATACTGCGGGGACAAATATTGCTGTAACGGTTTTATTGCTATTCATCAGTACCTGTGCATACAAATCGGTCCCTGTTATGGCTCCCTGCCATTGGTCAAATGCCCAATCCGCACTGGGTATTGCATTTATAAATGCAGTTGTTCCCGCATCATAATAAAAATCTCCTACTCCTGGGTTTACACTTCCCCCACCTTCTACAAGAATTCGTAATCGATATTTAATTTTTTCACCTGCAAAGGAAGGTAATGCTATTACGAGTATAAGTGATGCGATGAAGAGCAGAAAGATGTTTTTTTTATGTATATTCATCTTCTATCCTAATTATCGGTTAAATGGGTTTCTTTTGATACTTCTGTTTTCCGTTCTATTAATATCCTGTGTATATAACGACCTAAACGAATTACAGAATTTTCTCTCTCTGTAGGAACGCCAAAATGATTTTGCTCTATCGGTGTATCCACAGTTTGAAAATGACAATTATTCATAAAACTATTTTTAATATCTTCACTCAATTCTTTAACATCGGTCTGGATGAATATCTTCCCATGGGGTTGTAAAAAAGTCGCTAATGTTTGCACTAATTCTGGAGTAATCAATCTGCGCTTCTGATGTCGTCGCTTAAACCACGGATCAGGAAAATTTATTGTTACATATTGCAAAACACCCATAGGTAAACTTTCCAGTAGCGGTCGTAGAACTACATGTGCCTGCCCGAAAAAAAAGTAAAGATTTTGAAGTCCCATTTCATTTTTCCAGTGATTTGCCCGTTCCACCATAGGTTGCCGTATTTCTAAACCTAAATAATTCCAACCTTTATTCTTCTGTGCTAATTGAATTAAAAAACGCCCACTTGCAGAACCGATATCAAGATGCAATGGAAGAAATGGTTCTGCATATACCTCTGACCATTTTGGCATAGGCGGAACCACAAGATATTTTTTATTCAATGGATTTACGTGTTGATGTATTCTCAATTCTTTACTATCCTCTAAATCCAACCTTATATATATATTATATATTTCTCTTCAAAATATCTTTAATATAATTATACATCTATTTATCTAATAATTTATAGAGACTTCTATCATAATAAGTGGGCTAATAGCAATGTCGGTATCTTGTTGACGAATTTTTTATTCTTCCATTCCTCATCCCAATCTCTTCTCATACAAACATTAGCTACACAGAGGTAAATCTAAAATAAAAAACACTCGACTGGCTAAGGCTTTCTATCCCTTTTTCAATAGGGCAATGAGATAAAACAGCGGGGATTCAGTAATTTATGATTTTTGATTTTTGAGTTTCGCTTAAAATTTTCTCTATAATTAACTGAACCCATTGAATTTACAAATACTAATATACACATACGACTGGCCCCAACCAATATTTGTAGATTTGTGTCTGTGACTTTTCTTCCTTTTTTTATAAATACTTCATTTTCTTTATATACATCCAAAAATACTCCCCACTTTCTTCGCACTTTTAGGGTAATAATTAAGCTAAATTTTAAAAATTTTTTTAACCGCTAATGACATGAATAAACATGAATGGAAGAGGGGGGATAAATATAGGGGGTAGGTTTGGAACCTACCCTTACTTATGTCGTCAAGGAAATACAAAGGTCGGGTTTTGAAACTCGCCCTTAAAATGAATAAAGATGTTTATTGTCCACTTGCAGGGGGAGGTGTGATTGTTGAAGCAGGTATCTGGAATGTTTCGTCAGGAATGTCAACACCTGTTTTAACGTTTTTATATTCGCAGGTAAACATCGGGGTCTGGTCTTTGCCAATTATCTCTAATCTGCGAATAATTCCTAAATCGGGGTCCATCAATACATTAGCAGAAGAAAAATCTCCGCTCTGCCCTTCTTTAGGTTCGAGTTTTAGGTTTATCATTTTCTTGCCGTCCCATTCTGTTTCAGGTCCGACGGTGATATTCATTTTTTCTTTGACGATGTCGAACATTTTCTTTCCGCCGATGGGTATAGCCCCTTTGGTGATGTCGGGTGATGTTTTAATGGTATCAGAATTATTCAAAAGTTGATAGGTAACGAAAAATTCGGTGCCATCAAAGATAACAGTGGCTTTGGCAAAGGGATTGTTTAGTAGGGATGAGTTGCCGGATTCGACTAATGAAGCGGGGAATGCAGAAAGTTTTTGAGCAAATTTTTCTTTATCCGCATCGCGTTTGATTAATAATTCTCCAATTCCCTTTAATTTTAATTTTACATCATTTACCGGGATGCTGGCATCGGCTCCGACATCTGCTTTGATAGTCTTTTGTTTTTCCCATGCGGAAATAAGTTTTGTATAGACTTCATCTAAGGATGCTTCCGCAAAGGTTAGCATAGAGATGGAACATAATAAACCAAGTGTTAACCATTGGATTTTGATAATTTTTTGCATATTTTATTCTCCTTATAAGTTTTAGTTTTCGATTGGAGTTATTGTAACAGTGGTCAAATAACCATTATGGTCACTTAACCGAATCGATTTTCCAGATGAATCGAGCCCTTGTTGAATTTCGATGGAGTCTAATACATCAAACTGGTAGCGAGGACTTTTTTTGGCATAGATATGGTCAATACTGGAATCAATATTCATAATCCGTATAAGATTGGCAATAACAACCAGACTATCATGGGCATTATCACCTCTACGGGTGTTTAAATCTCCGACTAAAATAACGGGGAATTCTGTCCAACAGGAAGTGTTAATAAATTCTGCTAATTCTTTTGCTTGAGCTTCTTTTACTGCACGATAGCGAGGGTTGCCATAACCTGCTTGTAGATGTGTGTTATAAAAATCGAGGAAGCCTATATCAGGGATTTCAATTCGTGCCAATCCGGCTCCTTTCCCTGCCCACCAGTCGCCTTCCCAGAAGCGATACCAGTCGCCGGTAACTTTATATCGGTAGAAGAAATTTTCGCGGATAGGAAAAGCACTCATAGTGAATTTTCCACTTCCTATTAGACCACTGGGATAGTATTGATGATACTTTAATCGGCTTTTGGATGTGAGTTCATGTATAAGAATGGCACGGTCTTTTTGTATAAATGATTCCTGAAAACCGACGATGTCCGGATCGAGTTCTATTAATTTTCGTGCCAAAGCATACATTCGCTCGGGGCGATTTCTCCCGACAACCCAAGTATCTTGAATGTTATAGGTTACGATTTTGAGTGTAATAGGTTTAGCAAGGGGTTTTCGCTCTGTATCTTTGTAAATGCTTTGTCTGAAATCCTGAGGCATAGGATTGTGATAGGCACTATAATGGGCAAGAGAGAAAAATGTGATAATTGGGAATAGTATAGGGGCTAAAATAAAAAAACTCCAAAATAGCAATTTCTGTTTTCTCCCTGTGAGTTCTGCCATAAATAAAAAACTCCTTTATTTATTTTATTACTTGTGCAATAATCTGGATAAAATGTTCTGCATTTCGATTTGTTAGATAAGATATTTGCTGTCTGCAACTTGTGCCCGAAGCAACAATTTTTGTGTCGTTGGGTAGTTTTTCTATCAATTGTTTCAAGTGTTTACCCACATCCATAGATAAAGAATAGGTATCCTTCATCATTCCGTAAGCACCTGCCATACCACAACAGGCGGAGGGGAGTATTTGAATGTGAGCATTTGGAATTTGAGACAGGGCTTCTTTCATAGGGGTATTTCCGCATGTGGCTTTCGTATGACAATGTGTATGGATTGCAATTTCCATAGGTTTGTTATTATTAAAAGGTAAGGCAGAAGAATTGTTTCGCAATAGGTTTGCTAAAAATTCTTCTAAAAGTATTGATTTTTCGGCGACCATCTCTGCCGATTCTAATTTTAATTCTTTGTAATCTTCGTAGAACATAGTAAAGCATGAAGGTTCTAAGAAGAGAATGGGTTCTTTTTTATCCTTAAAAATTTTTAAATTATATTTGCCTTTTTTGCGGGCGTTTTTCAGGTTCCCAACACTGAATGCTGGGCGACCGCAACAAATTTTATGGGGCAGGATTTCTACTTGAAACCCTGCGGAGGTTAACACTCTTACTGCATCCTTACCTATTTCGGGCTCATGGTAGCGTGTAAAACAATCATCCCAGAGAATTACGGAGCCTTGAGTCCCCGTTCCTGTTTTCCAACCATTGTACGTTCGATAAAACCAACGATGGAAGGGTTCAGGAGCATACAAAGGCAAAGGTCGCTCCGCAATAATTCCAGTAAAATGTTCTAAAATACTCCGTAACCATCTGTTTTTAAGACTAAAATTAGCCAGTGATGGTGTCATACTCGCGAATTTACCGAAAGTATCTATATTACTTAATAGAATTTTTGCTAAGTGGGACAGGTATTTTGAATCTAACGCATGTAACAACTCTGCTTTGAGTAGGGACATATTTACATTTGAGGGGCATTCTACGGTGCAGGCACGACAGGCAAGGCAATATTTCAATGCTTGTCGAAGTTCTGTTGAAAACAGTATCTCGGGGTGATGGGCAGATTCTTCTATAACATGGCGGATTATATTGGCTCTCCCACGAGTGGATAGTATTTCTTCTCTATGTGCTATAAAAGTAGGGCACATGGTTGGAGTCTCTTTTCGGCATGCTCCACAACCATTACATTGTTCTAAATTTCCGATGAATGATTCGTCCTTTTGGGAGAATGCTAAACATGGTTCAAAAGGAAGTGTTAATTTTCGCCATCGCAAGTTTTCATCAAATCGAAAGCGAGATAGGTCGGTGATTTTTCCGGGGTTCATTAGACCATGAGGGTCGAAGGTCTGCTTTACTTGTTTCATCAGGTTAAACAGATTGTCCCCAATTTGTTGTTTCATAAATTCCGAATGTGCCATACCTACGCCGTGTTCACCTGTGAAAGTGCCTCGATATTTTCGCACCAGAGTAAAAACTTCTTCTGCCAGTTTGCGAAACTTTTTGACATCGGTCGGTTCGTGCATATCAAATACAGGTCGAACATGCAGTAGTCCTGCCGAAGCGTGCCCATAGAAAGAAGCCTGAACACCATAACGGTTCATGATTTTGGATAATTCATCAACATATACATACAAATCCTCAGGGCGAACTGCGGTATCTTCGACACCTGTGGCAGGTTTGGCAGACCCTTTCATCCCTGTGAGCAGGGATAGTCCCGCTTTGCGGAATTCCCAGAGCATATTCCGTTGTTGAACATCTTTACAATAGATAGAATTAGTACCCAATTTTAAGTGTAACACTTCATTAATAAGGTCCTGAGGGGGGTCAAAAAATTCAACGAAGAGTAACGACTTGTATTGTGTTTTATCCAATCCTAACAATTGGCGGATAGACTCAAAGTTGCGTTGTCCACGGGTTTGGTTAAAGAGAATATCATCAATATGTTCGATACTGGCAGGATGAAATTTCATCAAAGGGGTGATGGCATTCATGGCAGACTGAATTGTATCGAACATGAATACGATGAGGGTTCGTTGCCCGGGGATAGGGACAAGATTTAGTTTAGCGCGGGTGATAATTCCCAGGGTTCCTTCGCTTCCCCCGAAAAGGGGGATAGGGCAGGGGAAAAGTTGACAGTAACGGTCTAAGGCGTATCCGGGCCAGCGTTTTTTTATATCATTATGAAAAATTGTTTGTATTTCGGGTATATGGGGTTTTACCAGTTCTGCTATTGTTTCTAATGATTTCCAGGTTTCGGGTTTTTCTCTTTCTAAAATTTGTTTTTTTCCATCGGAGGTGATAATTTCTATCGCAAGGATATGGTCTATGGTAATGCCATAGTGATGCACAAAAGCCCCGGAGGAATTGTTGGCAATCATTCCTCCGATTGTAGCTCGGGAACTGGTAGCCACATCGGGACCGAACATGAAATTGTTCGATTTTACAGTTTCGTTCAGGTTATCTAATACAACTCCCGCTTCAACCCATACGGAATGCTCATCTATATTTATTTCAGAGATAGTTCTCATGTGGCGGGAAAGGTCTATAATCAAACCTTCACCGATAGCCCCGCCACTCAGACCTGAACCGGCACCCCTTGGGATTATTGGAATCCCCTCATTAGCACATAAAGTCATGATTTGTTGGACTTCATCTGTATTTTTAGGGAATGCGACACCTGCAGGGAGCAATTCGTATATAGAAGCATCTGTTGCGTAGAGCCAGCGAGACAGGTGGTCTGTGCGTATGTCTAAGGAAGGATTTTTTTGGGCTATTTTCTCAAGAACTTTATTCCAATCCATTTCTTTTTCTCCAAAAGGAACGACAGAATTACTCCTTTTCCCTTATCGCGGGTGGTATTTTAAAGTGTACATTTTCCGATGCAACACAAATCTCTTCAATGGAGCAGGGTTCCCAATTAGATAAGAACTTCAAAACGCCCTGAACATGTTCTTCAGGAACAGATGCACCGGAAGTAATCAGCACGGTTTTTACATCTTTAAGCCATTTGGTTTTAATTTCGGTAGCATCCAATACTAAATAAGCCGTTTTACCGACACTTCTTGCAATATCAGCCAGTCGGCGACTGTTGGCACTTTCTGAATCCCCAACGACGATAACAATATCTGCCTTTTTGGCTAACGATAGAACCGCCTTTTGGCGATTGGTCGTAGCATAACAAATATTTCCACTGGAAGGGGATTGTAAGTGGGGAAATCGTTCATGTAGAATGTCCACAATTTTTTTACAGTCTTCAATGCTTAATGTAGTCTGGGTAATATATGCGATATAGTCGTTTTCTGGAATTTCAATGGTTTGAGCATCGTGTATATTCTGAACTAAAAAGACTTTCCCTTTAGCCCAGCCCATTGTGCCTATGGTTTCATCATGTCCTGCATCACCAATGAGTATTATTGTGTAATCCTGTTCTGCATATTTCTTTGCAGAACGATGAACACGCTCTACCAATGGGCAGGTTGCATCTATAACCTTTAAATGTCGCTTCTGTGCTTTTTCCCATTGTTCCGGTCCAACCCCATGGGCACTAAACAATAAAATAGAATTTTCGGGCACATCTTCAATATTTCTCACAAAAACAGCCCCCTTTTTCTGCAATGAATTTACGACATGGGTATTATGGACGATTTGATTTAACACATATACAGGTTTTCCAAAGAGTTCTAAAGACCTTTCTACACATTGAATAGCTCGTTCAACACCGGCACAAAATCCACGAGGTTTCGCCAGAATTATATGCATTAAAACTTCCCTAATATAATAAACTTTGTATTTTTACAACAAGTGCCAATATTATAAATATTCTGTGAATATAATTTCTTAATTTTGTTTATTTATAAGTAGGAGAGTATCAAAAATATTTGTATATGTAGATTATATTT
>CALLRP010000031.1 GCA_938014335.1 uncultured bacterium | reverse complement strand
TGCCGGTGCATCCGACGCAATTGTATGAGATAGGAATGTGGGTTATAATAGGTATGATATTGATTCGTATTCGGAACAGAAGACCCCGAAGAGGAACCCTTCTATTATCCTTTCTCGCCTTATATTTCCTGATGCGATTTGGATTCATTTTATTCAAAAAAGTGTATAAAAGAAATACTTTTCCCGATATTTCAATATAAATAAATTTGCTAATTCAAAATAAAATATACTTGATATAATATAAATAAGATTCGGGTTATAAATATGTATAAAAAGGGATTTACTCTAATAGAGTTATTGGTTGTTATTGGGATTATTGCGATATTAGGTGCCATACTTCTACCCGCATTGGCACGGGCAAGAGAAGCCAGCCGGAGAGCTAGTTGTCAAAACAATCTTAAACAGTGGGGAACTATTTTCAAAATGTATTCAAATGAGAACAAGGATGCTCGCTATCCTCCCGTTCAGATAGAGATAATGCCCTTATCCGATAGACCGAACCGTATGGATGTTTTTGCATCACCGGGTCCGATGGTTAATTGTGTTTACCCTGACTATCTTACAGACCCGTCGATTGTAATTTGTCCGTCCGATGCAGGAGATAGTGTACGCGATTTAAAATTTACTGAGGATACTTCCTTCGCACAGAGAGGCGATTGGAAGATATCTTACTATTTATGGGAGAAAGGTTGTGTTACAGCGACAGGCGCAAGTTATGTGTACTACGGCTGGGTTTTAGACCGAATGGGCGAGAAACTCGAAGAAATATCTAAACTGAGTGCTCTACCGGAGATTAATATACTTATTAGCCTTTTAGGAGCCGATTTTTATGCGGAGTACACATTCCCGATTCAGTTTATCATGTCTGCATTTCAATTAGCGTCAAATAATCTTACCGCAGTGGAAGGGTTATTAGACCCAATGATGGCCACAGATGAACAACGAAAAGCACTTCGTGATGCTTTAGACCAGGATATAACGGGTCCATCCATTCAGCAGTATCGCTGTGGGAATGGAGGTGGCAATACGGTTTATCGATTACGAGAGGGGATAGAACGGTTTACGATAACCGATATTAATAATCCGGGGGTGAGTGCCCTTGCTCAAAGCGAAATCATCGTAATGTTTGACCAGATAGGTTCGGCACAGGGAATGTCGCTGTTCAATCATACACCCGGTGGATGTAATGTTTTGTATTTGGATGGCCATGTAGAATTTATACGGTATCCAACGAAAGTCCCCGCAATTGAACCTGTTGTAAACACTTTGCTATTACTTTTTTATTAGTTTAATCTTATAGTGTTTTGCGGTGAACTTCAAGGACACCGTCAATGGTTCGGATGGAACGCATAAGGAAGTCAAAAATCTTTGGATTTGCAGAAGAAAAAGATTTTTGGGTAAATTCAAATTTAATCAATCCTTTGCGGACCATTTTATAATGGGCAGAAATAACAGGTACTTTATTTTCTATTAATAGTGTAGTTAGTTCTTTTATAACCGTAGGGGAAGGACGAGCTAAAACCTGCACAGTAATTTGGACAAGGTTATCCGTTTCCCAGCGTGCTTTATGTATCCGGGACGGGTCTCGGGGAACACTATTAAAAATTTTACAATCCTTTTTATGGATAGTTATGGCCCCTTTTAAGGTAGAATAACCGACTACTTCGTCCCCGGGCAAAGGATTGCAACATCGACTGAAATGAACCGATATGTTCTTTTGCCCATCAATGCGAATGCTTAGATTTCTTTCTTTTTCAAATTCTTCGTTGTTGCCTGAGTATTCCATTTTTGTTAATGAATTAAGGCTCGAAAATAGTGCGGTTCCCAACAGAGCGGTTTCTTTTTTGTCTTCTGCTTTATCCTCTTTTCGTAAAGGAGTTTCTTCTTTTTTCTCTTCTTCTTCCTCTTTTGGGAGGATACCTTTTTCGCGGAGATGATGTCGTATTTTATTTCGTGCTTTGCCAATGGTAACAATTTTGAGCCAGTCTAAGTGCGGTTCTTGCTTAGGGGAGGTTAAAATTTCGACACGGTCGCCGGTATGAAGTTTTGTTGTAATGGGGACATATCTATCATTTACGCGAGCCCCGATACAATGATGACCGATTTCAGTATGAATGGTATATGCAAAGTCCAAAACGGTTGCATTTGCAGGTAGTTCAAATACATCACCTTTAGGGGTATAGATATAAATTTCTGAAATCTTTAAATCATCTTGTATATCCTGTGTAGTAAAAGAAGAGCCCCCTGGAGCAGAAAGTTCGGAGACCATGGAGCGGAGCCATTCAATTCGTTTCTGCATACGAGTATCATCATATCCTCCCCCTTCTTTATAGAACCAATGTGCGGCAATACCCAATTCAGCTTCCTGGTCCATTTCTTCCGTGCGGATTTGGATTTCTAATGGATACTTCTTGGGTATGAAAATAGTGGTGTGCAAAGAACGATAGCCGTTGCTCCTTGGTTTACGGATATTATCGCGAAAGCGTTCCGGTATTAAGTTCCCTAAGCGGTGTGCTACATCCAGCACGCGATAGCATTCTTCCTCTGTACCAACGATAATTCGTATGGCATACAGGTCCATAATTCGCTCTAAGGGAATTTGTTGTCTTTGCATTTTTAAATAAGTACTATACAAATGTTTGGGTCTGCCTAAAATTCGCGCTCGAATACCTATATTCTTTAATTCATTTTCGAGATGATTGATAATCATTTCGATTTCATTTTCTCGTTCTTCTTTTTTTCTTGCAATTCGGTTAGCAAGACATTTGTATTCAGTAGGGAGTAGGAACTTAAAGGCAAGGTCCTCGAGTTCCATTTTCCAACGATAAATACCTAAACGGTGAGCGATAGGAGCATAAATGTTCAGGGTTTCACGGGCGATGCGTGTTTGTGCTTCTGGGGGCAGATACTTTAAGGTACGCATGTTGTGAAGTCGGTCTGCTAATTTGACCAAGAGGACACGAACATCCTTCACCCCAATAAGAAAAAGTTTACGTAGCGTTTCTAATTTGCGGAGGTCTTCGTTCTCTTTTACGGTTGCCTTCATTTGTTGTTTAGAGACCTTGGTTACCCCTTCTACGATTTGTAGAACAGTTTTTCCCACCTCTTTTTCGAGTAGTTCTCGTGAAACTTGTTTGTCTTCGATTACATCGTGGAGAAGCCCTGCGATGATAGTTGTGGTATCCAGTTTAATTTCTACCAATAACCTTGCCACTTCGATGGGATGAATAATATAAGGTTCGCCGGAGGCCCTTTTTTGTTCACGATGCGCCCATTCTGCCAGCTCAAAAGCCTTCCGTACTTGTAGTATAGCCTCTGGGCTCATCCCATTAATACGCAGTAGTTGAACCAGAGAAAGAAATTGTTTTTCTATTTCTATAGGTATGAGCGATATATTGCCTTCGAGCATATGAACCCTTTACTCATAATTATATCAAAAACAAAATTTAAGACGGTTTTAATTCTTGTTTCTACTACTTTATTGTATTGTTATATTGTCTCTTTATAGCAGTACTTTATCCGGGGTGGCTTTATTTTGAATTAGGGCTATGCATGATTGCTTTGAGTTCATAGGGTATAGGGGTATCTACAGGGTATCCAAGTTTCTGTCGCAATTGAATGGCATTAATCAAGGCTTTCCCTGCGAAGTGATTGTTCATAAGAACAAATACACGCTGTGCTTTACTACGCATTCTCTGGATGCGTTCTACCCACGGGTCTAATTCGGTTTCTGAATAAAGATAATCATACCGTTCATCCCTATTGGCTTTTTCGGAAAACCAATTTTTGATGTTCCTTCCGTGAAATCGCACATAAGCAAAGTCTGCTGTAACTTCTTCGGTTGGAGGGAGGCAATTTGGGTTAGGCAAGGGTTGGTCAATATTGCAAAAGGCAAGTCCCCTTTCACAAAAACTCTCAATGGTTTGTGGATGCCACCATGATTTATGGCGAAATTCAATTGCCATGGGTAGGGGAGAAAAAGTATCTGTTAGCTCTGCCAGAAATTTTCGGTTCTCAGCGGTCCTATGGAATCGCTGAGGAAATTGGATGAGTATACAACCCAACTTGTTGGCACTGGCAATGGGTTCAATAGAATTTATAAACAAAGACACATCTTTCAGTTCAATATGATTTATGTTCTCATGTGTAAACCGTTTCCACATCTTAATGGTGAACAAGAAGGCTGAATTATCCCGGACCTGTTCAACCCAGGATTGCACTTGTGTAGCGGGTATGGGATGGTAATAAGTAACATTGATTTCAATACAATTTATCCATTGACTTAGATACTTTATAGGGTGTACATAAGGGGTGGAGTTTAAGGGGTATACGGTGCCTTTCCAATCTTTATAAGACCATCCCGACACCCCAACATAGCAATCACAAAATGGGTAGGGTATTGTGTTTTGAGACATGGTGTGAAAAACTTTTCTTTTTTGATTTTACATCGTTTTTACAGGTAAATTATACATGATAAAAGTAAAAGAGTAATTAAAAGTGTTTCTGTTATGAGTACTATATGATACGAACCGAAGCAGAAAAACGACAAGAGCAACTTGAGAAGTTAAAAAAAAGGATTATGGAATATCTTTTTTGGGGTTTTTTATTCCCATTAGGAATTGTGCTTCGAGTATTTCGTTTGGGAAACCAAAGTCTTTGGTATGATGAATGTGCTTCTATCCAGTTAAGTAAATTAGTAGATTGGAAAGGGTCATTTCTTTCGCCTCTATTGAATAATGAACCGCCCATGAATCCTTTCCTTACTTTTTGCTGGGGTAAAATATTGGATGCAGTCCGTTTCTGGGAACGATATTCAGTATGGGATGATTTTTGCTGGCGGTTATTACCCTGCCTATGGAGTATTGTATCCATTATTATTTTTTATCGTGTTGCCAAAAGAATGTTGGATAGACCCTTTACCATTTTGGTGGCTACTTTCCTTTTTGTAATATCGCCATTTCAGATTTATTATGCACAGGAATTACGAATTTACTCTTTTTACATTTTGCTGAACCTTATAGGACTTTGGTTTCTTCTTCGTGTTTTGTCCAAAAATCAATGGAAAGACTGGATCGGGTTGGGAAGCATTTTTGTCTTACTCATGTATTCCCATTATTTCAGTGTTTGGGCTATTTTTATTACAAATCTTTATCTTTTAATACTCATGGGATTAGGAAGGAGAAATTTATTTCGGAAATGGTTCTGGACTCATTTTACAGCGGGGATATTCGTTTTACCTGCAATATACCTTGCATGGTATTTTCACGAAATTGTATCTGCTATCCGTTATATATGGTATCCCAATCCAACGATAAAGACGGGATTTATCACATGGAAAAATTTCTTTGCGGGATATACGCCAAACAGTGGTATTTATTGGGTTTTATTTTTTCTTTCGGTGTTTCTCTTCATATGGGGATTATGGTCTTATAAGAGGAAACTTGAAGAGGGATTTTATGTCTTTTTAATGAGTGTAGTTCCTATTTTTGTCAATGTATTTTTCTGGGGAGCACGACATTTTTCTTTCTATGAACATCGTTTGTTTCTTTTTTCAGGAGTAGTGGCTTTGTTTGCAGTAGCTCAAGGTATCCATGGGATACGATTTTATCCGACTCGCTTTTTAATTATACTCATGTTCGCCGTTCTTACTGCAGTATGCTTAAAAGACTATTATCAATTACGATTACATCCAATGGAAATGCACCGTTTAGGGGTTTATGATAAAGTAGATTTTCGTAGCACGGCAGATTGGATTCGAAAACATTACCAGCAAGGGGATATTGTAATTTATCCCAGTCATTTTATGGCTCCCTCGATGAGATATTATTTAGAGGGTTTCCCACAATGTCGTGTTGGAATGAGTGCTATTGATGTTCAAGTGCATATTGATACTTTTGGCAACACTACTTTACTTGATTATCATGGGTTACTGCCCATTCCCATTGAACAAGCGACAAAAAAATACCAGCGATTGTGGTTTTTGGAAACACACGGGTTGACTTTTGAATATAAACCGCACACCGAACCTCTCCGAAAGTATCTCGAAGAAAACTGGCAAAGAACGGATTTTATATCTTTCTGGGGTTTGAGTGTTACCCTGTACCAAAGAAAAACATGAATTTCATTTAATAAGATATTCGGATATTAATTATATATCGTGGATTAACTGGGCTTGATTTTGCCAAGGTGAAGAGAGGAAGCGGGGGGAATTTTAATTTCTTTTATTTCCAATATCATTCCCCTTTCGGTTTTAAGACGAAGGTTATACATCCCTGCAGGAACGGGTTTGAACAAGACATTTCCTGTTTCGTCAGTATGCCCATCGCAGGGCCACCAGGGACCTAACTTCGGATGGAACATCATCAGTCCTACATTTTCGTTTTGCACGGGTTGATTATCTTTGTCAAAAAGTTGGAGTTCAACAGAACTGGCTTCCAACATTACAATCTGCATATCTTCGAGATAATCCGCATCGGTCGGAGGGATTTCAAAATAGTTGTTAGGGAAATAATGGAGGATAGGATCCCATGCTCGAATGAATACTCCTTTGTTTTTAGGGATTTGAATTGTACTAACTCCGTCAACACCACTTAAATCTCCACGAGCAATAGGTTCATCAAAAGCATTAGGCTTTTCTGTGGCAATACCCGCCATGTTTTCTAAAGGTTTACCCGTACTATCAATGATAGTTATTTTTCCAATGACCCAGGGGCTATGTGTTTCCGATACAGAAAATTGTGTAGGTATGGGGTTTCCCTCAAGGGTCGTCTGAGTAGATACAGAAGATTTTTTTTCAGAACCGGGGGGTATTGTACTCGTTTCTGTTGTTTTCTTCCCACATGCACTGAATACTAAAATAAGGAAGATTACAGAAATACAACCAACTATATTTTTATTCTGCGGAGGTATCATAAGCATTACGGAATTGGTGTTGATAAAGTTGATAATAAACGCCTTGTTGTTTTAATAATTGCTCATGGGAACCTTGTTCTATAATTCTTCCCCGATCTAACACAATAATACGGTCTGCATTCATAATTGTGGAAAGCCGATGGGCAATAATAATACTGGTTCTCCCTTTCAAAAACGAGGCAAGGGCTTCCTGTATATATTTTTCACTCTCGGAATCGAGATTGGATGTGGCTTCATCTAAGAGTAATATTTCTGGATTTTTGAGAATAGCACGGGCTAATGCGAGTCGTTGTCTTTGCCCTCCCGAAAGCAATTGTCCGAACTCACCTAAATTGCTGTCTAATCCCTTTGGCATTTGAGAAACAAATTCTTTTGCATGTGCCATGATAAGAGCCTGCTCAATTTGTTCATCTGTAATATCTGTATTTCCCCCCGTTAGGTTATCACGTACTGAGCCGGAAAATAGGATAGTGTCTTGAGTAACAATGGCAATTTGTTTCCGTAAACTTTCCAATGTTGCTTTGCGAATATCCATGCCATCAAAGTAAATCGTCCCTTCTTTTACATCATAAAACCTGGGGATAAGTTTTACAATTGTTGTTTTCCCCGACCCACTCGGACCGACTAATGCCACTTTTTCTCCACGCCGAATGGAAAAGTTTAAATTATTAAGAACAATTTTTTCGCCCTCATAAGAAAAAGAAACATTTTCAAATCGTATTTCCTGCGCAAGAGGTTTTAACGGAACTGATTGGGGTGTGTCCTGGATATCCGGGCGGAGGTCAAGGTATTCAAATACACGTTCTGCACTTGCCACACTGGTCTGAATCATGTTGTTTACAGTAGATAATTTGCGGACAGGATCGAGTATCATTGCCAGTGCGAGATAAACCTGTAATAAATCGCCCATATCCAACCGATAGGTAATCACACGATACCCGCTGAATAAAATGAATCCTGAAAAACCCACTACGAGAATAAATTCGGTAATAGGTTCAGTAGCAGAGTCAGCTTTCACCATTTTTCGTAAAAACTTACGTAACCTTGAGGCTTCTTCATTATATCGCTGTTTCAAGAATTCCTCCATTTGAAACCCTTTAATGATAAGGATACCTCTTGTTGTTTCATTTATAAGAGAAGCGAGGTCGGCTACTTTCATTAGAGAACGCCGAACACTTTTGCGGACATAGAGACCCAATTGAATGAGAGCGTAACCTAACGGAGGAAGAACGCATATTCCAACAAGTGTTAACCATGGGTCTACGCTTACTGCTACGATAAGAAAAGTCAATGCTTTAAACGGTTCCCGGAGAACTTTAATGAAAGCATTTGATAATCCTCTATTCACCATGAATATATCATTACTAAAACGTGCGACAACATCTCCCGATGAATGCGATTCAAAAAAGCCTAACGATTGGGTCATGATATTTTGATACATTTTCTTTGACAAATCTACTGACACAAAGGCACCCACAGAACCCGCAAAATATTCCTGAAAGAATCGAGCACAACCACTAATAAAGGTAAGTGTTATAACCATAATAATGGCAACAGATATAGCAAATAGTTTGTGGGCTCTCATTTTGTCTACAAATTGAAGGAATGATTTATCCCAATTAGCAGAAGGTTTACGAAACCAATTATGAATGTGAGTATCCCATTTTTGGATTTCCTTCGCGTATTTGATAGCCGGGTCTTCTTCCGCACCGAAAATATGAGTCCTTTGGGATTCAGAAGGTTGATATAAGGTCAACTTCACCGCAGAACCCAAACTTACTATCATCGTTCCAAAAGAAAATGCAATCACAAGAGATAAGGCAATTGCTAAAAGAAGTCGAGTTTTGTATATTAATGCATATCGGATAAGACGAAAATACACTTTCCAGCCCGAACTTGCTCCATGATGCTCGGATAGAAAAGTATTAGTTGTAGGCTCTGTGTTTATTGGTAAAGGTTCCATACAATATAGATCAATTTAAATATTAAGAACTATTTCTAATAGCCATTGTATTCAATTTTTCAAGGACTTGTTCTGCTTGGGTGATTATATCGTTGATAATTTCCGCAATACTTTTTATCTCATAAATTCTACCCACAACCTGACCACAAGCAATACATCCGCGATTTATATCTCCACTCAAATAGGCTTCTCTTCCTACTTTACCCGAGATAACGGGTATAAGTTCCTCAAGTGTTGCTCCCTTCTTTTCCATTTCTGCTACGGTTAGTGCTGCCTCATTTTTAATAATGCGAGCAGGATTCCGAATAGAGCGTTCCACTACTATCGTATCTGTCTCTTGTGCCTGCACGAGCCACCGTTTAAAATTCTCATGCATAGGGCATTCCTTTGAAGCCATGAAACGAGTTCCCATAAGTATTGCATCTGCACCTAAACATAACGCGGTAACTAAACCTTTCCCATCACAAAATCCACCCGCAGCCACTATAGGGATAGAGATGGTTTCAGCGGTTTTGGGTAACACTATCAGTGTTGGCACATCATCCATACCGGGATGTCCACCGCATTCAAACCCTACGATTGTAACCGCATCCACACCGACACGTTCTGCTTTTTGTGCAAAACGGACCGCGGGGACCTTATGAATGACTTTCACCCCTGCAGATTTTAATTTAGGCAAGTAAGGTTCCGGATTTCTACCTGCGGTTTCAACCGCAGGTATTCCCTCCTCGCAAACGACATCAATATATGCTTCCGTCATATCATTGGGCATTATGACGGGAAGCATAGATATGTTAACACCAAAGGGTTTATCCGTCATATCACGGGTCTTTTTTATTTCAGCACGTAATTCTTCTCCATTAGGGAAAGATACTGCAGTAATAAAACCCATTCCTCCTGCGTTAGAAACGGCAGAAACCATTTCTGCCTTGGCTAACCATTGCAAACCTCCCATTAAAATGGGATACTTGATGCCTAACATTTTTGTAATACGTGTTTCGAATGTAAACATTGGTTATTCCTTACTGTTAATTGATTCAATAACATTAAACAACAGTACACTAATCCATATCCATTTCATAATCAGGTATTTCTTCATCTTCAATGGATGTGGTTTCGGTGAGGCTATCTTCATCCATCTTTTGAAGTTCAGTTACTTTTACTATTCTTCCCTTGAACTTATCTAATAGAACCTGAATTCGAGGATTTTGTCTCCATTCCTGTGCCTCTTTTTCAGGGACAAGATCTTTGGGAACACCTTTACGAGAGTTGATTTGTGAAACGGGTTTTTCTTTAAATTCTTTTTGGAGAATTTTTATCGAGTTTCCCCAATAACCAAATTTTTTTGCAATATCAAGAATACTTTGCTGGATTTTCATTTCCTTGAGATATGAAAGAGCATCATTATCGGACGGACTTACATAGGTTATTACACTCTTTGTTTCTTTTTCATAACCTAACTGTACATTCCTTAATGAAAAGGCGGCAACCGGTTCCAGAATCGCAAGTTCGTAAAATATCTTTTGCCTTAAATCTGGGGCGATTTCTCCTCCTTTTATGGGGGAGGTTGCGGAAATTTTAGACTTTGTATCTATTATCGTTTTTTCTTTCCCCTTTGATGGTTGAACGGGAAAACTTTCTGGTTCTTTAGTACCCTTTTGTGTTTTAGGAGAGGATATTTCTACCGTTTTTTTTTCCGTAGAACTCTCTTGCTGAGGATAAGGCGTCCGATTTTCCTTTACAGATGCTATTTTTGCAAGTTGTATTGAATCCTCAAGTTGTATTAATTTTTCTAAGATGGATTCAATGGACAATTCGGCTCCTACTTTGCAGTTTTTAATAAAAAATGCCTCTAACGCAGTCCGATGGGAAAGTTGCGATGTAAAATTCTGGTTTAACTCTGTTAATTGTTCTACTAACCGTATAAGTTGGAGCGTTGTAAATTTTTCCGATTGTTCCTTTAATCGTTGAATATCTTCTTTAGGGAGGAAGAAAAGAGTTTCTTGCTGAGTGGTTTTCAAAATGAGCAAATTCCTCATGTGCCGAATAAATTCTTCAACGAACTGGGTTAAGTCTTTTCCAGAAGTTGAAACTTCATCAATGATTGAAAGAACTTTCGATATATCCTTATTCTGCAATGCATAGACTAATTGGTCAATTTTTTCTGTTTCAATAAGCCCCAATACATCTTGAACATCTTTATAGGTTATTTCCCCTTCACAATAGGTTATAAGTTGGTCAAGAATACTTTCCGCATCGCGAACACCTCCATCCGCAGAGCGAGCAATAGCGAATAATGCCTCCTTTGTAGCAGATCTTTTCTCCGCCTTTACAATCTGTTCTAATAGATGAACAATATCAGGTACTGCAACTCTTCGAAAATCATATCTTTGACAGCGGGAAATGATAGTCGCTGGAATTTTATATGCCTCCGTAGTGGCGAGGATAAAGACCGCATGCGGAGGAGGTTCTTCCAGTGTTTTTAATAGAGCATTAAAAGCGGCAGAGGATAACTGATGCACTTCGTCAATAATATATACTTTATACCTCGCATGCGCAGGAGCTAATCGAACCGCTTCCCGAATTTCACGAATGTTGTCCACGCTATTGTTCGAAGCCCCGTCAATTTCCTGAACATCTAAGTGCGTTCCACGACCGATTTCAATACAGTTGTCACATGTATCACAGGGTTGAGGAGTTGGCTTGTCGAACGCAGTGCAGTTCAATGCCTTTGCGAGAATGCGCGCAGTCGTAGTTTTCCCTATTCCACGGGAACCTATGAACAACAAAGCGTGATGTATACGACCGGATGCGACTGCATTCTTCAATGTTCTCGTTATATGTTCTTGCCCTACTACCTCATCAAATTGCTGAGGTCGCCATTTACGAGCCAGAACATGGTATGTATCGTTCGGTTTAGGCATGTGTTTATTCCCTGCCATTTATGTAAAAAGTGCTCGCGCACCCACCTTCGAACGATATACCCAGAACGGCCACGGAGCAGTTAGCTCGGGCCCGGTAACCCCACAGCACACAGACAGAATCAACTACGGCTGCTTCCTTCCGGACCTGACCGGGTTTGTCGCCTGTCTGTTGAGTAGGACCAAACCGTCAACACCACTTACTCCGCACCAGCTAAAGGGCATACCACCCTCGGGAGGGAGTTCAGTCTCGCTAAAGCGGATTTGCGAGTTCAGGAACGCCGCTTCGTTCCCACCTAGCGCGAGCAACTTATATTATAACGATTTAATACTCAAAAGGCAACAAGGAATAAACAGGGGGGTTATCAATCTATTTTCAAAATTTTACGAAAATGTTGTATAGAAGGTAAGTGGCTCGCATTTAAGAACATAGGAAATGTTTTAATAGTGCCCCATAAAGAGCTTCGTTGCGAGCGGTATATCATCCTAAGGGCAGTAGTAGGCATAAGAAATATCTTCGTTACAATGTCCAGCCCGATAATTATAGTTCTCCAGAAAAAACTTTTTGGATTGTTTTTTATCTTCTCTACCACTTTTTCAATTATCCTGGGAGAAACAAAGCAGGCAGAACGGATAAGACGATTATCCTCGGTAGTTCTCCATAAAAAAATATCTTCATATAACACAGGATTTTCTTTTAGAATTCCTTCATCTATTGCCCTTTTTCTTAATTCGGTTCCGGGATAAAAACGAAGGGAGAAAAACAAGGGCATAAAAGGTCGAGGGGTTCGAGACAAAGTAAGGACGGTATTTAATCGGTCCTCTAATGTCTCGAAGGGATTATCTAAAATGATGTCATAGTAGATACCCACAGGATATTCGGATATTATTTTTGCCGCTTTAAGAAAAGTTTCTGATTTTGTAGGTCGTTTATAAATTTCAAGGCAAGTTCGGTCGCTTCCGCTTTGTAGCCCCATATTGGTCCATGTCATACCCGCATCCACTAAAATAGACATGCGTTCATGCGATACCTCACGGGCAGTCGTCTTGGCTATGAAAGGCAATCCTATACGTTCTTTATAGGCTTTACAAAATTCTTTTATGTATTCCATGTCCGAGGCAAAGAAGCAGTCGTCAATAATGTCCACATAGTAAATAGGCGGGCCCTCCTTCATTGCCAGTTCTAACTCCCGGATAACATGCTCGACACTGCGATGCCGAACAGGCCAGGTGCCATATAACTTGCGCAGAAATCGATTACAGCAATAGGCACAACCATACGGACAACCCCGAGATGTCATTATTTTATATACCTGACCCCGATAGCGTTTATAACGCATCAAATGTTTCACCTGAACAGGCTCTATTTTCGTCCCCGTATCGACATAGCTACATTCCGGTATCTGACGCAGAGGCGGAAGCCTATCCAGGTCTGTAATCAGCGGAGCGAGGGGATTAGTTTTTAGTATTTTCTCATCATCAAGATACGCGAAATTGTTAAGTTGTTCCAGGCTTCTTCGGTCTGCGCCCTCTTTCACAGACCGCAAAAACTCTCTTAAAGCGAGTTCTCCCTCTCCGATACAAACAAAATCAGCCACGCGGGCACAGCGTTCCGGTTCTGTTGTTGCTTCAATCCCCCCCCAGATAACATATGTCTCCGGTAAAATTTCTCGAACAATCCCTGTTACATCGTGAGCAACCTCAAAATCTTCTGCCGTTAGACTAATACCTACTACCTTCGGTTTTTCCTCCGCTAAAAATTGCTTTACATACTGATGTGGATTCCTGTCTTTATATTTCTTAAAAACGGGAAAATACAGAAGGACAGAATCGAACCCCTCCTGCCGAAGATACAGATGCAATCCTTTCAAACCTAATATATCTAAATTAGGCTGAGCCGAAACTAAAACGATATCTGCCATTTGGTAAAAGACCTTTTACAGACTTAAACACTTTAGATAACAATATTATTTTACATTTTATTTGGAGTTGTAAACTGGTTCTCAATTTTAATTAGTAGATTATGTATGTATATTTTGTAATCCTCCTCATTTTCCCGCTCAATATCACTTTCTAATCTTTTCATTAACTCTCTACCTACCGGCGTATCTTCGGGAATCATAGCCGAGTTTCCACATTTCGGGCAGATTCTTTGTCGGGTGGTTGAACGCCAGTGTGAATAAAATATCGCAATTAAAACAGGAACCAGAAGAAAGAACGAGCAAATAGCCAATCCCCAAAGAAAAACCTCTAAGAAAAGACTTCCCTTCGTCACAGTGTCTGGCTGTCCTATATAACCACAAACAGTGCAAATAGATTTTTTACGCATAAACGATTACCTTTATCTAATAATAAATATAAACCCTGATACACTGTTTATTCTATTTATTTAATTATAATCCATCATCAACTAATTTATTACTTTTTCTAATTTTTTGTTGTTTTTTCTATTTGTTGAACTTTAGAACATGATTGTCCTCGCATTTTTTGAGTGTTTATCTTTAATTTCTGAACTTACATCGGGTCTGTTAATTAATCATTCGTTCCATTTAATAAATCTTATCATCCCTTTGGCATGATACATTACATTTAACGCTGTCATTATATTATAATAGGGAGGTATATCTTTATTGCATGTAAAAGGCGAGAAATATATTGTAAAATGTCTCTGTTTTTGATCGATAAGTGATGCATGATTTTTAAGTGGATATAATAAAAATTGAAAGAAGAGAGGTAAAATGAAGTTTTGTAATTCAGTAAGAATCGTAATTGTTCTATCCATTCCAATTTTTATACTGCAAAGTTGTTTAAATGAAACCAAAATAGAAGTAGCCCCTAAAAAAATCCTTTCACCTGCAGTTCAAAAAGCCCCCGTTATTCCATTACCAACACCCCAACGATTACGCTTGTTACCTGTGGATATGCCGGAACAAAGTAATCTGGAATCAAATGCTCTCTCTCTTTCATCTCCAGAAAAAGTCACAAGCCGTGTAGAAGCAGAACCTTTGAACCACGATAAAACTGCCTCACCATCCACTCCTGCAGGGGGTTTCGAAAAATTGGATTTACAGTGGATAACCCCATCTGACTGGCTGGAAGATACCTCAAAACCGATGCGGGTCGTTTCGTTCAAAGGAAAAGATAATTCCCATTGGGAATGTTATATTAGTGTGCTCATATCACAGGCAGGAGGCGTTGAAGCGAACTTCAAACGGTGGGCAAGTCAGATGGGGAAAGGGGATATGGATAGTCAGGCTATTTCACAACTCGCTGATATAAATATTTTAGGCAAACAAAGTAAAATTTTGGACCTGACAGGAACCTATACCGACATGCAGGGGGCAACCTACGAAAATTATCGCCTTCTGGGCGTGGTTTGCCCTTTGGAAAACAAGACCTTGTTCGTGAAAATGACAGGACCCGAAAAGGAAGTAAGCCTGCAAAAGGACAATTTTGTTAAACTATGTAATTCTCTTTCACTTAAAAATGAAACGATGTAAAGAATGAAAGTAATAAAATGAAAAAAATACTCCATTTTTTAGGCTCGTATAAATTGTCTGTGATTCTCCTTTTCTTTCTGATGCTCATCGTGTTATTTGGGACCCTGGCACAAACCGAACATGGGATTTATGAGGTTCAAAAAAAATACTTTGAGTCTGTTTTTGTGATACATTGGATTGCCAATTTAATCCCTCTCCCTCTTCCGGGAGGTGGCTTACTCATGGTGCTTTTACTGACCAATTTATTTATCGGTGGTATTTTGTTAGCGCCGAAAAGTCTTAAAAAACCCGGTATGCTTATCGCTCATGGTGGTGTCATTATACTTATATTAGGCGGTTTCTGGGGGGAAATCTGGGGGGATTATGGACAAATTTCGCTGTTTGAAGGAGAAACGAAAAATACATTCGAAGACCCCCGACACTGGGAAATCTACATATGGAAGATGGACAAAGAAAAAAAGATTCCCTCCGAAGAATGGGTCATTCCACAGAAACAATTTGAGAAAGTGCATGGTGCCCTTCGCCGTAGTTTCTTTTCTCAGGAACTCCCTTTTGAAATTACACTCATGCGCTTTATGAAAAATGCTCGGCCCCGCTTCACCATTCCCGGTGTGGAACAAGGTATCCAGGGCGTATTATTAGAGCCCGCAAAACCTGAACGCGATGAAGAAATAAATATGGCAGGGGTATATGTAGAAGTATCGACAAAAGAACAACATTATTTAGGTATGCTCTGGGGAGGAGAAAAACAACCCTGGGTATTTGAAATAGGAAATGATTTATATTCAATGGGACTACGCCATAAGCGAATGGAACTCCCTTTCTCCGTAAGATTGGAAAAATTCATAAAAGAATTTTATCCACGAACGAATAAACCACGATTTTTTGCCAGTGAAGTCGTATATTCAACTGGCGATTGGGAACAAAGAACCGTAATACGAATGAATGAGCCTCTGAGGTTTAAAGGTTTTACACTCTATCAAGCCTCGTGGGGTACCGCATCAGACAATCCTTCCGAACCTGTTTTTTCAGTACTTGCAGTTACTCGAAACCCCGCTGAGCCCGTTCCCCTTTATTCATGCATTATCATTTCTTTCGGTTTGCTAATACATTTCATACAAAAACTATTGCGATTTTTAAAAAGTTCCAAAGGAGCACAAGCCATTTCATGAACTTGATATTAGTTTTATCTATCACTTTATCCACATTTAATTTCCTGAATACCGCAGAACTATCCTCCGGGAAAAATGTATCATCAAGTATCACAACTCCCCAATGGGACAGGGAAATTACAACCCTTTTAGAAAAATTGCCCATTCAATCCGATGGACGGATAAAGCCTTTAAGCACCCATGCCCGATTTTTACTATTAAGACTAAGTGGGAGAACATCTACCCAAAGCCCGGATGGAAAATCACTATCTCCAGCAGAGTGGTTCTTGCTCTGCCTTTTTTATCCCGAGATAGCGAAACAATGCCCGGCCTTTATTATTCATGACCAGGCAGTATTAGAAAATATAGGTTTACAGGGACACGGCAAAAAACGCGACCGATACGCGTATAACGAACTTTTCCCTGCTCGAGATGAATTAATGACCCAGGCACAGCGATATTCACAGATTCCCCCTGCCCAGCGGACACGAATTCAGGAACAGCTGCTCAACCTCGCAGATAATATCCTTGACTTTGAGGAGGTTCTGGGTTATCTGGAATTTACACGATATACATTCCCTATACAGGATAATTCTTTATTAGCCAGCTTTTTCCCTGACCAAAAAGAAGCGTCCCTCGGAGAGATTATTCAATCTTTCCCGGAGATAAAAAAGAAACTTAAAACAGTTTCCCAATCGATGAATGAACAACAAGCTCAGGAAACACTGGCTACCATTCGCAACTTCCTGGGCGAAGTAAGTCAACTCGTCCAAAAGTCAGAACATTTTACAGTGATTCCACCCGATGACCCCTCAAAGAAAGAATGGCTTTCTCCTCTCGATACCATCATTAATGTCTTTGACCCTACTATTGAAGAAATCCCAAACATCCAATTATTTGCCCTTTTTACACAATTAGAACGGGAAAAAGGAAATCCAGAACTATTTAAGAAAACTTTATTACAACTTGTTCAAAAGATACAACAGAAAGCGGAAACACGTGGAGAAGCAACGAAAATTAATTTGGAGGTTTTCTACTACAAGGCAAAGTTCTTGTTCTACGGTCAGTGGCTTTTCTTCGTAGCTTTGATTATCACAGCTATCTGGTGGCTTTCCCTCGAGAACAAATTCTTAAAGTTCAGCGTTTTTTCCGTAAATACTCTGGCATGGACATTTCTAATAACTGCAATTATACTGCGATGTGTCATTCGGGGACGTCCCCCGGTGACAACACTTTACGAAACCATTTTATTTTCAACAGCGACCGCGGTTCTGCTGACATTTATTATCGAACGCTTTACCCGTGATAACATTTCTCTAAGTCTTGCCAGCTTTCTGGGGCTATTAGGCTTATTTCTTGCAAATCGTTATGAAATGAAAGAAGGTACCGATACCATGCCCAGCCTTGTTGCCGTGCTCGACACCAACTTCTGGCTTACTATCCATGTAACTACAATTGTTATCGGTTACGGTGCCGGATTATTAGCCAGTGCCTTTGGACATGTCTGGATTTTAGGAAAGATGTTCAACATAAAGCAACATGATAAAGAATTCTACCAGCGACTCTCACGAGGTATATACGGAACCCTTTGCTTCTGTTTCTTCTTCTCCTTTATCGGCACGGTACTGGGCGGAATCTGGGCTTTAGAAAGTTGGGGGCGTTTCTGGGGCTGGGACCCGAAGGAAAACGGTGCGTTATTAATCGTATTATGGTGCTTGATTGTTATACATGCTCACCTGGGCAGAATGATAAACAGTTTAGGTGAAGCGATGGGCTCAATAATTTTAGGTATTATCGTTTCCTTTTCATGGTGGGGCGTAAACCTCTTAGGCGTAGGTCTCCATAGCTACGGATTTACCCGTGGGGCATGGAACGCACTCCTCCTCTTCTGGTTTATCGAGTCTATCTTTATAATTTCTGGCGCCTACATAGTATTCAAAAATAACAAACAACGAATCTAAACATTCAAACAAATTATCAACAATAAAGGCCACCATTCCTATGTAAGTTTTACCCTGATTTTACTCATAAATTATTCATAGAAAAACTTTAATAATGAAAGCCAATTCATTCTGTTTGCCCATCAACACACAAAAAAACACAAACAACCACATCTCATTGAATGGCCCTGAAAATAAATCCTCTATGTTCCTCTGTGCCCTCTGTGGTGAAAAAAAAAAGAAATTTTAACCACAGAGAACACAGAGATACACGGAGAGAAAAACAGGGAGAGAAATAAGATGCGGAGGGAACTCGTTTATCTTAATTTATCTTCAATTCGGCATGTAAATCCGTGATTTAAAATGGCAACAACTATTTCCTACCGCTTAAATCCTCTGTGTTCCTCTGTGCCCTCTGTGGTGAGAAAGAAAAAAGAAATTTAACCACAGAGAACACAGAGATACACGGAGAGAAAAGAACAGAGATAAAACGCCTCCGCCAGGGTATCGCACATTCATCTCTCTGTGTTCCTCTGTGCCCTCTGTGGTGAGAAAGAAAAAAGAAATTCCACCACAGAGAACACAGAGATACACGGAGAGAAAGAACGAAGAAGGAGGATAAAGGCGGATGGGAATGTCTTTTCTCTTAATTTATTCTCAATTCAGCATGTAAATCCGTGATTTAAAATGGAAATAAACATTTCCTACCGCATATATCTCTGTGCTTCTCTGTGCCCTCTGTGGTGAAAAAAAAAGAAATTTTAACCACAGAGAACACAGAGAGACACGGAGAAAGATACGGCACATACCGGAAT
>CALLRP010000030.1 GCA_938014335.1 uncultured bacterium | reverse complement strand
ACGGAATTTGAGGCGGAAGTATATGTATTGACGAAGGAAGAAGGGGGACGCCACACGCCATTTTTCAGTGGCTATCGTCCACAATTTTACTTTAGGACGACGGATGTGACGGGCGAGTTACATTTACCGGAGGGGGTAGAGATGGTGATGCCTGGGGATAATATACGGATACGGGCGAAGTTAATCATGCCGATAGCGATGGCGGAGCAGTTGCGTTTTGCGATACGCGAAGGTGGACGGACCGTAGGTGCGGGTGTCGTCAGCAAAATTATTGAATAATTACGGTGCTAAAGGAGAAATGAAGTGAGTATTCGCTTAAGAATCAAGTTAAAGGCATACGACCACAGGCTGTTAGATGTGTCCGCAAAGGCAATTGTTAATGTAGCAAGAAAAACAGGTTCTGGCGTTCGAGGCCCTGTGCCTTTACCGATGGAGATTCACAAATATACAGTAAATCGTAGCCCGCATGTAGATAAGAAGTCAAGAGAACAGTTTGAAATGCGTGTTCACAAAAGACTTATAGATATTATCAATCCGGGACAAGCCACAGTTGAAGAACTTACCAAGTTGGCATTGCCTCCGGGTGTAGATGTGGAAGTTAAACAGTAAATGAAACTCATTAACGATTAATAGTAAGGATATCCCAAGAATGGCAACGGGAATTCTGGGTAAAAAATTAGGAATGACACGAATCTTTACACAGGATGGGCAATGGATAGATGTAACCCTTGTCCAGGCAGGTCCCTGTGTAGTCATTCAAAGAAAAACTGAGAAAAAAGATGGTTATGAAGCCGTTCAGGTCGGTTTTGATGAGATAAAACCGAAACGATGCACCAAACCTTTGAAAGGACATTTTGAGAAAGCAGGTGTTCCACCAAAACGCTTCTTAAAAGAATTTCGTGTAGAGGTGGATAACCCCCTGAAACCCGGTGATGAAATTAAATTAGATATTTTCAAAGTAGGTGATCGAGTAGATATTTCAGGAAAGTCCAAAGGCAAAGGTTTCGCGGGCGTTGTAAAACGGCATGGATATAGCGGTGGGCCCGGAACTCATGGTTCGAATTTCCATCGTCGGCCAGGTTCCATAGGACAAAGTGCCTATCCTGCGGAAGTATATAAAGGTAAAGGACTTCCGGGACACATGGGAAATGTACGTGTAACAGTTCAGAATCTTGAAGTCGTTGACATAGTCCCAGAAAAGAATTTAATAGTTATTCGTGGTTCAATCCCCGGTTCCAATGGGGGGTTGGTTGAAATAAAGCACACAGTAAAAATAAAAAGGAATGGATAAACCATGGCTGTAATACCGGTCATTGATACACAAGGAAAATTGCAGTACGAACGGGAAGTGAAATCCGAAGTGTTTGATGCCCCTGTTCGTGAGACATTAGTCCATGAAGTAATACGGGCATTACGCAGTTCCCTTCATACAGGTCAGCATAAAACGAAAACTCGCAGTGATGTGAGTGGTGGTGGGAAAAAACCTTATCGCCAGAAAGGGACAGGAAATGCCCGTCATGGAAGTACTCGTGAACCGCAAATGCGTGGTGGCGGTACTGTTTTTGGTCCTCAACCCCGTGATTATCGCATTGATGTGCCTGTAAAGATGAAGCGTTTAGCGTTATGCAGTACATTAAGTGACCGTCTAAGAAGTCAAAGACTTTTTGGACTTGCGGGACTTAAATTAGACCAGGTTAAAACCAAAATTGTCGCTGACATTTTGAAGAAAATACATCCCGAAGAAAAGAAAACACTTATCATAACCCAATCTATAGATAAAAGTCTTTTACTTTCTACACGAAACATGCCTAATGTAGAAGTGAGAACAGCAAGAGATGTCAATGCTTACGATGTGTTGTGGGCATACAAAATATTTATTCAGGAAGAAGCCATTCCTTCTTTGGAGGAAAGATTATCATGAGTTACGAAGTCTATCACATTATAAAAAAACCGGTGATAACTGAAGAGTCTCAGATTCAAACGGCGAAAGCCAATCAATACACTTTTCAAGTTTCATCGAAAGCTAATAAAATTCAAATTAAACAAGCTATTGAAGCGATGTTTCCCGGTGTCCATGTAGTTAGCGTGAACACCATGAACTATAAAGGTAAAACACGAAGAAATTTTAGAACCCGTCAGGTAGGGAAAAAGGCAAATTGGAAAAAAGCCATTGTAACCCTTCGCGCGGGTGAAAAAATCGAACTCGTTTAGGAGTTATAAACCATGCCGGTAAAGAGATTTAAACCCTATACACCGTCTCGCAGACACATGACGGTGGCTGATTTTTCGAGCCTGACAAAAAAAGAGCCGGAAAAGAATTTGGTAGTTTCTTTTAAGCAGAAAGCAGGACGAAATAATTTAGGTCGCATTACAGTCCGCAGACGCGGTGGAGGTCATAAACGGCTTTACAGAATCGTTGATTTCCGTCGTGATAAAGACGGTATTCCCGGTAAAGTAACAGCGATTGAATACGATCCAATGCGTTCTGCGAATATTGCTCTTGTAACTTATATGGATGGAGAAAAGAGGTATATTCTGGCTCCGCAAGGGTTAACTGTCGGTCAGACTGTGATGAGTGGTGAAAATGTAGATTTTGAAGTAGGGAATTGTCTCCCTCTTATAAAGATTCCATTAGGAACAATGGTACATAATGTTGAGTTGACACCGGGTAAAGGAGGGCAATTAGCTCGTTCCGCAGGTAACAGTTGCCAGATACTTGCTAAAGAGGGAAGGTTCGTAGTATTACGAATGCCATCGGGCGAGATGAGAAAAGTTTTAAGTAATTGTCGTGCAACCATCGGAGTGGTCGGTAACGAAGAACATATTAATATCAGTTTAGGTAAAGCAGGGCGTTCTCGCTGGTTGAGTTGTCGACCTAAGGTCCGTGGCGAAACGATGAACCCTGTAGACCATCCATTAGGGGGACGTACGCGTGGTGGCCGACATCCCGTAACTCCATGGGGAAAACCGACTAAAGGTTATAAGACACGGAAGAAAAATCATCGAACAAATAAATATATATTAAGAAGAAGAAACGAGAAATAAGTAGGAGATAAAAAGTGCCTCGTTCACTGAAAAAAAGTTATTTCATTGACCAATCATTATTGGACAAAGTGCTGAAACAGCAAAGCACAGGTGACCGTAAGGTAATCAAAACTTGGTCTCGTCGTTCTACTATTATTCCTGAAATGGTAGGGCTGACCATAGCGGTACACAATGGCAAATCCTTTATCCCTGTGTTTGTAACTGAGAATATGGTTGGACATAAATTAGGCGAATTTGCTCCGACCCGTACTTTCCATGGACATCCCGATACAAAGAAGAAATAGGAGTTAGACCATGATTTCTGCAGAAGCCCATTTAAAACATTTACAAATAGCCCCTCGCAAAGTACGATTGGTAGTAGATTTAATACGCGGACGTAAAGTTGCAGAAGCGAGAGACATACTGACTTTTACCTTAAAACGCTCTGGTGAGCCACTTCTTAAACTTTTACAATCTGTTGTTGCCAATGCAGAAGAAAAAGCGAGACAAAAAAAAGTTCGGATAGATACAGATGAGATGCTGATTACGGAAGTTCGTGTAGACCCGGGAAGAGTGGTTCGCTCCTATCAAGCGGCACCACGAGGTCGAGCGGTTCGTATTCGCCATCGTCATTCACATATACACATTATTATTCAAGGTGAAGAAAGAAAACCAACACCCGCAAAGAAAAAATAAAAGGAGATACGCGTGGGACAAAAAGTTCATCCATTTGGTTTCCGTTTAGGAGTTATCGAAAATTGGTCTTCTATATGGTATAACGAAAAAGAATACTCAACTTTGTTTCATGAAGACCTGAAAATTCGTGAGTATCTGAAGAAAAGATTATTTGCAGCTGGTGTAGCCCGTATTGATGTAGAACGAGCCGGAAAGAAAATCAAAATCCTTGTATATACGGCGAGACCGGGTCTTGTTATCGGCCAGAAAGGTATAGAATTAGAAAAACTTAAGACTGAAATGGAAATTCTGTGTCCCGAGAAAATAATTAACTTACAGATTGTCGAAGTAAAATTTCCTGAATTAAATGCTCAATTGGTTGCAGAAAATATTGCCCTTCAAATCGAAAAGCGTGCATCGTTTCGCCGTGCCATGAAACGAGCAGTTGAAACGGCACTTCGAGCAGGGGCCAAAGGTATTCGCATCCGTGTTGCGGGTAGATTGAATGGTTCAGAAATTGCCCGAGCAGAACAGACTCATGAGGGTAGCGTTCCCCTTCATACATTGAGGGCATGGGTAGATTACGGTGTGGCAACCAGTTTTACCACTTATGGGACTATTGGTGTGAAAGTATGGATATATTTAGGTGATATTGAACATAAAAAGTTTGTCTCTGGTGTTGCAGGTGTTGAAACAGTTCGAATGGCCCCTTCTCGGGAACGTTCCGGAAGACCTGCTCGGAGAACACCCCATAACAAACCAACGAATGCGTGAGGAGTATAGGACATGTTATCTCCACGAAGAACAAAATACAGAAAGCAACAACGCGGAAGAAGACGCGGAGTTTCCAAAGGTGCTACTGAAGTAAATTTTGGTGAATATGGACTTAAAGCACTGGAAACCGCGTGGATTACCGCTCGCCAGATAGAAGCGGCGCGTATTGCTATTACTCGACACTTAAAACGCGGTGGCAAAATCTTTGTCCGTGTTTTCCCTGATAAACCCATTTCTAAAAAACCTGCAGAAACCCGTATGGGTAAAGGGAAGGGCGCCCCGGAAGAATGGGTTGCGGTTGTGAAAAGAGGTCGCATCCTATTCGAAGTAGAAGGGGTAGAGCATAATTTAGCCGAAGAGGCGTTTCGTTTAGCGGGACACAAACTGCCCATTAAAACAACATTGATAAAACGAAGTTAATCGTTTACGAGAGGATAGAACAAAATGCAAGCGAAGGATTTACGCGATAAGAATAACGAGGAATTATTAGCACTCCTCGAAGAACGAAAGAAGGAATTAATCAATTTTCGATTAAAATTAGTAACCGGTGTTGTAGATAATGTTCGAGCCGGTCGTCTTGCTCGAAAAGATATTGCTCGGATAAAGACCATTCTTAAAGAACGAGAACTGGCAGAACAAGGCAAACCAAAAAGTAGAAAGAACAAGTAGAACTAATTAAATGGAGAATCAGGAATTGCGAACTATGAGTTCAGAAAATAAGAAAACAACAGGGTTAAAAAAAGAACTTGTCGGAGTTGTTACGAGTGATGCCATGAATAAGACTATTACGGTTAGCGTGGAGCGAGTACAACTTCATCCTCTCTATAAAAAAGGTATCAAACGAACAAAGAAATATAAAGCCCACGACGAAGAAAATAAAGCAAAAGTTGGAGACCTTGTTCGAATTCGGGAATGCCGACCGTTAAGTAAAACGAAACGCTGGAGATTGATAGAAATAATCCAATCTGCGGATGTTCTCAAAAAGAAAGGTATAGAAGAAACTTTGCAGATAGAAGAAACAAAAGAAATTGTCGGTTCTGAGCAACCAGCAGAGGAGTAAAAAATCCCATGATTCAGATATATTCAAGATTAAAAGTAGCCGATAATTCAGGTGCCCGTGTTATTCGGGTTATCCAGGTTATGGGAAGTTCCAAGCGTCGCTATGCAGGCTTGGGAGATATAATTACTGCCAGCGTTAAAGAAGCCATCCCCAATTCAAATATAAAGAAGGGGGATGTTGTAAAGGCAGTGGTTGTCCGCATGCGTCGGGATACACAACGTCCGGATGGAACAACCATCCGTTTCGATTCTAATGCGGCTGTGATACTTAACAATCAAATGGAACCTCGGGGAACACGCATTTTTGGACCTGTGGCTCGTGAATTGCGAGAAAAAGGGTTCATGCGAATTGTCTCCTTAGCCCCCGAAGTATTATAAGATGGAGGTTCGTGTTATGCACATTCGTAAAAAAGATACCGTTGTAGTCATTCGTGGGGAATACAAAGGGAAAAAAGGTAGAGTATTAGAAGTTTACCCTAAAGAACAAAAAATATTGGTAGAAGGGGTAAACATTGTAAAACGACATACAAAACCTTCTGCACGAAATCAAGCAGGAGGTATTGTCCAGAAAGAAGCCCCTATTCACATTTCGAAGGTAGCTCCGTGGTGCGAAGCTATTAATGCACCCTCAAAGATAAAAATGAAACGATTAGAAGATGGACGCCGTGTTCGTGTTTGGGAAGCAACCGGTGAAGCATTAGATTAAAGAAGGAGAAAGAAACCGTGGCTCCAAGGTTAAAAGAGAAATATTTCCAACAAATCGTCCCAGAGGCGATGAAAAAATTCCAATACAAAAATGTAATGCAGGTTCCGCGATTGGAAAAAATCGTTGTTAATATGGGCGTCGGAGACGCTACTCAAGATGCTCGACTTTTAGAAAATGCGGTCAATGAGTTAAGTATCATTACGGGACAGAAGCCACAAATTCGTAAAGCGAAAAAATCCGTATCCAATTTTAAATTAAGAAAAGGCGTGAGTATTGGATGTCGGGTAACTTTGCGAGGCGACCGTATGTATGAATTTATGGATCGTTTATTCAATGTTGCTATTCCCCGTATTCGTGACTTTCGTGGGGTCCCTGTGAAATCATTTGACGAGTTCGGGAATTATACATTAGGTTTGAAAGAGCAAACGATTTTTCCGGAAATCAACATTGATAGTATTCAACGCGTTCGTGGAATGAACATCACTTTTGTATTCAAAAATTCAACATCCACAGATGCAAATCGTGAAATATTAAGAATGTTTGGAATGCCATTTACAACATAGGAGTAACCATTGTGGCTAAGAAATCTCTAATGATAAAAGCAAGCAGACCTCCCAAATACAAAGTCCGCAAATACAATCGCTGTAAACGCTGTGGAAGACCGAGAGCGTTTATGCGTGATTTCCAGATTTGTAGAATTTGTTTTCGTACTTTGGCTTTGGAAGGCAAAATCCCCGGTGTAACTAAATCGAGTTGGTAAATAAGAAAAGGGTAAGAAATATGGCTATGAATGACCCCATCAGCGATATGCTAACGCGAATTCGCAATGCAGCACAAGCAGGACATGTAACCGTTGAAGTTCCTGCTTCCAAGATAAAAGAAGAAGTCTGCAAAGTTCTTAAAAAAGAGGGATTTATTGCAGATTATCAGTTGGATACAGAGACTCAGAAACCTCAACTGAAAATCCGACTTAATTATACAAAAGACCGTCGCTCTGTAATTCAAGGAATTCGGAGAGTAAGTAGACCCAGCATCCGCAGATATTCTGGCTATCGTGATTTAAAGCCAGTGCGGAGTGGTTTTGGTATGCAAATCATGTCAACTCCGAAAGGGATCATGACAGGTCGTGACGCAAAGAAACAAAAACTTGGTGGCGAGATTATTTGTGAAGTATGGTAACCCAAAACAATATGATATAAAAGAAAGGGATTAACAGTGTCGCGGATAGGTAAATTGCCGGTGCCCGTTCCGGATGATGTCAAATGTGAATTAAAGGGGAATACCCTTACCGTGACGGGACCAAAAGGAACACTACAAAGAACCTTTCATCCAGAGGTCATTATAAATATTGAAGACAAACAAATCGTCGTTCAGAGACCCAGCGATAAAAGAGAACATAGAGCTCTGCATGGATTAACCCGTGTCCTTATTAATAATATGGTTATCGGCGTTACAAAAGGGTATCAGAAGACCTTGCTTATCGAAGGTGTCGGATACCGTGCATCCTTACAGGGCAAAAACCTGAACCTTACATTAGGGTTTAGTCATCCGGTTAGTGTGGAACCCCCAGCCGGGATTACTTTTCAAGTGGACAATCCACAAACGATAAAAGTTCTCGGGATTGACAAAGAACTTGTAGGGCAGGTTTCGGCTAACATCCGTGCATTACGCAAACCCGAACCTTATAAAGGGAAGGGCATCCGTTACGATTACGAACGCATTCGTAGGAAAGAAACTAAAGCAGGTGGTAAATAACCGATAGGATAGTAAAATTATGAAAAAGATTTATCAAAAAATAGCTCGATTAGAACGCCGAAAGAAAAGAATTCGTAAAAAGATTTCGGGTACACCATCATGTCCAAGATTGCGTGTAACCAAAACATTAAACCATATTTATGCCCAACTCATTGATGATACGCAGGGGAAAACTTTAGTTTCTGCATCATCCGTGCAGTTAAAGATTAAAGGCGGAAATATTGAATCCGCAAAACAAGTGGGAAGTGAACTTGCGAAAAAAGCACTTGCCCTGTCCATCGAAAAAGTAGCATTCGACCGTGGAGGACATCTGTATCATGGTCGAGTTAAGGCTCTTGCAGATTCCGCACGCGAAGCAGGATTAAAATTCTAAGGAGAATATAAAATATGATGGAAAGAAAACCCAGAAGAAATACTGAAGAAGACGATGTCGTATTAGAGCAACAACCTACAGAATTTATCGAACAGGTAATTCGCGTGAGCCGTGTTGCTAAGGTAGTAAAAGGTGGTAAACGGTTTAGTTTTTCTGCCCTTGTTGTGGTAGGTGATGGCAAAGGAAGTATTGGTGCGGCCATTGGGAAAGCAGGTGAAACTATGGATGCTATTCGCAAGGCAACCGAAAAAGCAAAGAAAAATATGTTCAAAGTTCCCATTGTGGAAACGACTATTCCTCATGAAGTATTGGGCAGAGCCGATGCAGCCCGTGTTTTATTGAAGCCGGCTTCTCGCGGGACAGGTATTGTTGCGGGGGGGCCGGTGCGTGCTGTTTTAGAAGCGGCAGGCTATTCTAATGTTCTTACAAAATCATTAGGTTCGAATACTTCTGTAAATGTAATATGGGCAACTTTGAACGGGCTTCGTCAATTAAAAACCCGTGAAGAATTGTTACAAATTCGAGGCTTAAAATCTATTAAAAATAAATCGAAGGAAGAATAAAATACAAGATAATAAGGGAAAAAGACGATGGAACTTCATACATTAACTTATAAAAAAGGTGCTAAAAAAAGAAGGAAACGTGTAGGAAGAGGACCCAGTTCTGGACATGGGAAAACTTCCTGTCGTGGACATAAAGGGGCTCAATCTCGTTCAGGTTATAAAACAAAGCCGGGATTTGAAGGGGGGCAAATGCCATTACACCGTCGTTTGCCGAAACGCGGTTTCCATCATATCAAGAGATTCCCTGTATCGATAGTTAATGTGGAAATGCTTGAAAAATTCTTCGAGGCAGGAGCCACCATTACTACAGAAGATTTAATTAAAAAAGGTTTAGCAAAGAAACTGAAAGGTGGAGTTAAAATTTTAGGTAAAGGTGAGCTTACAAAATCTTTTAACATTGTGGTCCAATCCGTTTCCCCATCTGCAAAGCAAAAAATAGAAAGTGCAGGTGGAACTATAACTTTGCAAAAAATAAAAGAAGAAACTCAAAACTCATAATCGTATGAGAGGAGCAATTCGGTGTCTCAACCTTTAGAGGCTTTCAAAAATGCGTTTAAAATACCGGAACTAAAAAGCCGAATTATATTTACTCTTGTTATGTTAGCCATATACCGTCTTGGCTGTCATGTTCCAGCTCCCGGTATTGATGGTGCTGCATTGGCACAAAAAATTAGTCAGGGTGGGGGGCTATTAGGTTTCTACGATATGTTTAGTGGCGGCGCCTTTGCCCGTGCTACCGTTTTTACATTGGGTATTATGCCCTACATTACCGCATCCATTATTCTCTCCCTCTTAATTCCCATCATTCCTGCTTTAGAAAAATTACAAAAAGAAGGACAACAGGGACAACAAAAAATTAACGACTATACCCGTTATGGAACCATTGTCCTTTGTATTATTCAATCCACGGGTATTGCATGGTTTTTGCAGGGATTGGGAAGAGAAATTGTCCCCAATCCGGGACCTATGTTCATTTTTACCTGCATCTTATCCTTTACAACAGGTGCCGCATTTGTTATGTGGATAGGAGAACAAATCAGCGAATTCGGTATTGGTAACGGTATGTCCTTAATCATCTTTACCAGTATTGTGTCTCGCATGCCCGCTGCATTAAGACATCTCGTTCAGTTGGTTTTTGTTTCCAAACAATTAAATATGTTCCAGGCACTTGTTCTTGTTTTCCTGATGGTGGCTGTTATTGCCGGTGCGATTGCAATAACAACAGGACAACGCCGTATCCCAGTTCAATATCCTCGACAGGTTAAGGGAAGAAGAGTATCGGGAGGACAAAAAACATATTTACCCCTTCGTGTAAATCAGGCAGGTGTCATTCCTATTATTTTTGCAAGTTCCATACTTTCTTTACCTGCATATCTGGGAGATACAATTCGCATACCTGCTATAGAATGGATTATCCGTGAGTTATTCTATCCAGGAAATTTTGGTTATGCAATATGCTATGGCGGACTGATTATTTTCTTCTCATTTTTCTATACAGCCATCACCTTTAATCCCGTAGAAATTGCTGACAATATGAAGAAATATGGAGGCGTTATTGTCGGTGTTCGCCCGGGTAAAGCCACAGCAGAATATTTAAATCATATTATGACACGAATAACTCTTGCAGGGTCCATATTCCTTGCCGTTATTGCGTTACTTCCAGAGGCTGTGTATTTCTTTATCAAAGTTCCAGATTGGACTATCGTTCAATTTTTCGGAGGAACCAGTTTGTTGATATTAGTGGGTGTCGCATTAGACACGATTAAGCAAATAGAACAACATTTGTTAATGAGACATTACGATGGCTTCAGTGGGAAAGCAGGAAGAATTCGTTCTCGCCGAAGTTTTTAATTAGATGAATAATAATTTTTTGTTGAATTTATTTTTTATAAGTTGTTATAATACATAACCTTAATTATACAAAGGTAAGAAAATGCGGTATGGTAGTAATTCGCTCTGAATGGGAGATTGAATTACTCCGCACTGCAAACCAGATAGTTGCTGAGGTCTTAGCGACTTTGGCAGAGCACATCCGACCGGGAATTTCAACAAAAGATTTAGATAAAATTGCCGAAGAAATGATACGCGAACGAGGAGCTATTCCATCGTTCAAAGGATACCGAGGCTATCCTGCGGCGACTTGTATATCAATTGAAGATGAGGTCGTCCATGGAATCCCCGGTAAACGAGTATTAAAAGAAGGAGAAATTGTGAGTATTGATGTTGGAACATGTTATTGTGGCTACTACGGTGATGCGGCTGTCACATTACCCTGTGGCGAGATTGATACTCAACGAAAAAGATTAATTGAAACAACCGATAAAGCGTTGTCACTTGCTATTTCAGTTGCACGAGAAGGTAATACAATAAACGATATTGGAAAAATTATTGAAAATACATGTAAAAAGGAAGGTTTTTCTGTGGTTCGTGATTTTGTAGGACATGGTATCGGAACGGAGATGCATGAGCCCCTACAAATACCAAACTTTGATACAGGAAAGCCTGGAGTGAGACTTCGGAAAGGTATGATACTTGCCATAGAACCGATGGTTAACATGGGAACACCAGCCGTTCGTATATTAGACGATGGCTGGACAGCGGTAACCCGTGATGGTTTACCCAGTGCCCATTTTGAACATAGTATAGTTGTCCGTGAAGATCAAGGAGAAATTCTTTCCTTGAGTGAAAAACTTATCTGGGGACAACGAAATAATTAGAGGTGTTGATATCAAATAATATGAAAGAAAAACCCATAGAAATTGACGGTGTTGTTGTAGAGCCACTACCGAATTGCATGTTCAAAGTGCAATTAAAGAATGGGCATACAATACTGGCACATGTTTCAGGAAAAATGAGAATGAACTTTATACGAATATTGCCCGGTGATAAGGTTAAGGTGGAAATGTCTCCTTATGACCTTACTCGCGGTCGCATTACATATCGGTTTAAACAATCAGGTCCATCAAACGAATAAAAGGAAATGGAACGATTATGAAAGTCAGAAGTTCAGTAAAAAAGATTTGTGAGAAATGTAAAATTATTCGCAGACACGGACAGGTCCGTGTTATTTGTGATAACCCGAAACATAAACAAAAACAGGGATAAATAAGGAGAGTTAAAGAATGGCTCGTGTTGTAGGTGTAGATTTACCCAAAGACAAAAGAGTTGTTGTGGCATTATCGTATATCTACGGAGTAGGTCCTGCCCGTGCACTCGAAATTTTAAAAAATACGAATATTAATCCGGACATACGCGTTCGCGATTTAACCGACGAACAAGCAAATACTATTTCATCATATATCCAAAGCCACTACAAAGTGGAAGGTGATCTTCGACGGGAAATCGCTGCCAACATAAAAAGGCTAATGGATATCGGATGCTATCGTGGGACACGACATAAAAAGGGACTTCCTGTCCGTGGACAGCGGACACATACCAATGCCCGTACCCGGAAAGGGCCACGCAGAATTGCTTCTAAAAAGAAATAAACAGTAGCAGTTATAAATAAAATTAAAATATAAATTGCAAAAGGAGAATCGTCCGTGCAAAAAGACAAAGGTAAATCAAGACCCAAAAAGAAAAAAGTTTTATTGGGAATAAGCTCAGGAAACGCCTATATTCAAGCAACATTTAACAATACGATTGTATCCATAACAGACCATTTAGGAAATGTTATTTCCTGGTCGAGTGCTGGGCAAGTAGGTTTCAGTGGTTCCCGTAAGAGTACTGCTTATGCAGCACAATTAGCTGCGGAACAAGCCAGCAAACGAGCATTGGAAATGGGACTTCGCGAAGTAAGTGTTTTTGTAAGTGGTCCCGGAGCCGGTCGTGAATCAGCAATTCGAGCCATTCAAGCGGCAGGCTTAAATGTGACGATGATAAAAGACACGACTCCTATTCCTCATAACGGTTGTAGACCGCGGAAAAGAAGAAGGGTATAGACTTCTATTTTATATAAATTAGTAGATTAATAAACAATACGCATAACCATAAATTCAAAGGGTGTAACCAAATGGTAGCAAAAGATTTCATCATTCCAGAAGTTGTTCAATTTGACCCGTCCTCCAATGACCGTTATGCGCGGATTATTGTAGAACCTTTCGAACGGGGATATGGCGTAACCGTAGGAAATTCACTACGGCGAGTACTTCTTGCCTCGTTAGAAGGGAGTGCTATTACCGCCATCAAAATTGATGGAATATATCACGAATTTTCAGCCATCCCCGGTTTCCAGGAAGATGTTACAGATCTTGTCTTAAATCTCAAACGCTGTCAAATAGCACTTAATCAAGGAGATTCCCTCATTTTTTCCTTCCAACATGAAGGAGAAAATATTATCTATGCCAAAGACCTGTTCAAAGGACAACCTGTTGATGTTTTTAATCCTGACCATGTGATAGCAGTTCCTGTCCGTAGTGACGCCAAATTAAATATGGAAATAAAAGTTTCCCTCGGTAGAGGATATGTCCCCGCAGAAGAATTGGAATTAGGACATGCTGAACGCGGAACCATCTATTTAGATGCCAGTTTCTCTCCAGTAACAAAAGTCAATTTCCAGGTGGAAGATGCTCGTGTTGGACAAAAGACGGATTATGACCGACTTATTCTTGAAATCTGGACCAATGGTTCTATTACGCCTGAACTTGCTTTAGAACAGGCTTCCTCATTATTAATTGACCATTTGCGTATTTTTGTAAAGCAAGAGAAAGTAGAAGTTAAATCAGATGAGGAAGAAGAGAACGAAGAAGATATTTACGAAATCAAAATGAATGCTTTGCTTCTCAAACCTATCGAACAAGTTGAGTTTCCTCAAAGAGCATTAAATTGCTTTAAGAAAGCTAATATTCACAACTTAGGTGACCTTGTGGCATACACCGAAGAATCTCTTGCTAAACTACCTAATTTGGGTGCTACCACTCTTGAAAAAGTAAACGAAGCATTGCAAAAATTAGGACTCCGTTTAGGTATGAAAAAAAAGCAGAGTGAAAAACCTCGTACTATACGGAAACCAATAGAATTTCATGAACCTGGCGTACAGGGACAGGTTAGCGAAGCAGAAGATTTATTAGCGGAAAAAATGTTAGAAGAAGAACAAGAAGAAGAATAAATAATTTGTGAGGAGTTTGAACCATGCGACATCGAAAAGCAGGAAGAAGATTAGGTAGAAATACTTCCCATAGAGAAGCACTCATGCGGAGTTTAATGTGTGCATTATTCCGACATGATGCGATTGAGACGGGTTTAATGAAGGCGAAAGAATTAAGAATGTTCGCAGAACCTTTAATTACCCTTGCTAAGGAAGATACCGTTCATCATAGAAGATTAGCGTTTGCACGTCTTCGTGATAATGATGTTGTAACTCGTCTATTTAAAGAGATTGCCCCAGCTTGTGCAAACCGTCCAGGCGGTTATACTCGTATTCTTCGACTGGACCATAAATTAGGTGATGGTTCACCCATAGCGCGAATTGAAATCATTGATATGGTCGAAGAGAAAGAAGAAAAGAAGCCCAAGAAAGAAAAGAAAACAAAGCAGGTAAAACAAGAATCTAAATAACAAAAAAGGGGACACATTATGCCCTTTGGATTACAATTATATAGTGTCCGTGAACCTGCTAAAAAAGATTTGCAAGGGACATTAAAAAAAGTTCGGGAAATGGGATATGAGTATGTCCAGTGGAGTGGTATGCCTAATTTACCTGCTACGGAAATTCGTTCTGCATTAGATAATGCCGGGCTTAAGGCAGTTGCAGCACATATCGATGTAGAAGACTTCGAAAAAAATTTTGAAGAGCAAGTAACATTTTGGAAAACGGTAGGTGTGACTGATATTGCTCCCGGAGGAATGATGTCCGATTGTCGTGCTGATGCGGAAGCATGGTTAAAGGGCTGTGCACGTTTGGATGCATTAGGAGCACGACTTCGATTAAAAAATATAAGATTGTCCTACCATAATCATGATTGGGAACTCCAATCTTTCCCCAATCAATCCTCTTCCAAATTAGATATTCTTCTTCAATCTACTTGTCCCGACAACCTATTTGCAGAATTTGATTTAGCATGGCTTTATATTGGGGGTACTAATCCTGCAGATTGGCTTAAAAAATATCCCAAACGCTGTCCTGTTGTTCATATTAAAGATACCCGAATGGAGAAAAAACTTGTTGGGAAGAAACACATGTTTGTTCCCTTGGGGAAAGGGGAATTAAACTGGGATGAAATTCTCCCTTCTGCAAAAGAGGCACAGGTGGAATGGTATATTTATGAACAAGATTCCTTTCAGGGGGACATTTTCGAGGAAGTCGCGGAAAGTTATGCTTTTTTGAAAAAACATATTTCAACATAAAAATAAATTATGACACACTCTCCTTCACAATTTCCCAAAATTGCCCTGCAACTTTACACAGTGAGAGATGAGTTGGCAAGGGATATAGATTATACTCTTCAACAAGTTGTGGGAACAGGCTTCCAATATGTAGAAATTGCAGATACAGGCAATTTAACCATTCCAGAATTTGCCAAAAAGTTAGAACAGTATCATTTAAAGCCAGTGAGCACCCATGTGGATTTTTTGATGCTACGCCAGAATCCACAAAGTTTTTTTAATGAGGTGCAGGAAGCAGGTATCTCCAAAGTAGTAGTCCCATGGATTGACCCACAAATATGGCAAAATGAAACGCTCATATCTCAAGTTCTTAACGAATTAGAGCAAATAGGAATACAGGCACAGCAGGAAGGTATTTCTATTTCATACCACAATCATGCCCATGAGCTTGTGACTATAAATAAAGGCTACCTTCTGGATAAACTTCTTGAACAAGCACCCAGTATATCCCTCGAATTAGATTTAGGGTGGGCTTATGTTGCGACACAAAAAGACCCACTACTTATTGCACAACGGTATAACCCGAAAATCTCATTATTTCATCTAAAAGATGTTCATTCTGTAGAACCATTAAAATTTACAGAATTAGGTAACAACGGAAAAATCAATTGGCACAATGTATTAGCAGAAATAAAATTAATGAATATGAGTGAGTGGATTATTGAACAAGATACTGATTTTGAAAATAACTCGCTGGATAGTATTAAAAAGAGTTATCAATATCTAATGTCTTTGATAAAAAAAATAGATATTTAACCAATATTTTTTTATATCCTTACTTAAACACAGAAAATCCAGAGGCTGATATATTTTGAAGGAATAAAAACCCATGGGAAATGAAAAAATTTTAGTTACGAGTGCTTTGCCGTATGCTAATGGACATATTCATTTAGGGCATATTGCAGGAGCATACTTACCCGCTGACATTTATGTTCGTTATCAGCGACTTCGTGGACGGAAAGTTTTGTATATTGGTGGGTCAGATGAATATGGTGTTCCTATTACCTTAACTGCATTGAAAGAAGGAACAACCCCCAAGGATGTAATAGACCGATATCATAATGCCAATGCGGAAGCCTTTCGAAGATTGGGTATCTCTTATGATATTTATGGAAGAACATCATGGGATTTACATATCGACACGACACAGTCCTTTTTTATAAATCTATACAAAAAGCATTATATTTTCCCCCGCGAAATGGAATTGTGGTATTCCACCAAAACAAATCGTTTCCTACCAGACCGCTATGTAAAAGGACAATGTCCCCGCTGTGGCTATGAAGATGCCAACGGTGATGAGTGTGAGAAATGCGGAGCCCAATATTCGGCGAAAGAACTAATAAATCCCCGGGCTAATATACCGGGCGATAACTCTACCCCCATATTAAAAACATCCCTACATTGGTTCCTTGACTTACCCAAGTTCCAAACACACCTTCTTCAATGGATAAATTCACATGCAGAATGGCGGAGTAATGTTCGTGGGATTGCAATGAGCTGGATAAACGATTTGCGTCCCCGTTGTATTACTCGAGATACCGATTGGGGAGTGCCTATTCCACTGGACCATCCGGATGCCAAAAATAAACGCATTTATGTTTGGTTTGATGCTCCTATCGGTTATGTAACCAATACAAGACAATGGGGAATTGACAAATATAATGACCCCTTTGTATGGGAAGATTGGTGGAAAAGTCAAGATACAAAATTAGTCCACTTTATTGGTAAGGATAATGTCCCCTTCCACGCGGTGATATTCCCGGCAATGTTAATGGGACAGGATAATTTCATTCTGGCGGACAATGTAGTAGGGAATGAGTATTTAAACATTTTCAATCGCCGAACAGGCAAGTCCGAGAAAGGCTCCAAGTCAAAAGGAAATATGATTCGTGTGAACTGGGCTTTAGATAAATTAGGGACAAATTCCATTCGCTACTACATTTGTTCTATTATGCCGGAAAGTAAAGATTCCGACTTTGATTGGGACGAGTTCCGAAATCATTATAACGGCGAACTGTGTGATATAGTGGGCAACTTTATTCATCGTACCCTGACCATGATTATGAAAAACTTCGACGGAAAAGTTCCTTCCCCAAGCACTATGGATGAAGTAGATAACGAAATGATTTCTGCAATTTCAAATGCCAAAGAAGGAGTAGCAGAAAGTATAGAAACCTTCCGTTTCCGTCTGGCATTAGAACGCTGGGTAGACCTTGCTCGAAAAGCCAATGTCTATTTTGACAGTAAACAGCCATGGGCGACCCGCAAGACCGATATAGAGCGGACAGGGACAACCCTTTATGTGTGTGCACAGGTAGTTAAAGCCCTTGCTGTCCTTATGCAACCCTTTATACCTGACGGGAGCTCTGAGTTAAGTGCCATTATCAATTTTGAAATAAAACAACAAGGACCTGAAGGAGGAGAAGATATATGGGAGGAAATCACACAACTTTTACCTCCCGGTTTACCACTTAATCTGCCAAAGGTTTTATTCCCTAAATTAGAACCTGAATTCATTGAACAATTAGCTGAAGAACACGAAAAAGGTTTAGCAAGTTAATTGCTGCCCAATTAGAAATCAAATTACTATTTATTGTAGGGTATTATAAAAACGGAAACAAGAGTGCTTAAAGTATTATCTCAAGAAAGAAGTCTGTTTTTATCACACACTATCATACCTATTATGGCGTTCCTATTAACCCTGCTTTATGGTTTCGGACTGATTGCATTACTTTTTATTATAAAACTTCCATTTCTACAAATTTTCTTTTTGGGTTTAGCAATCCCCTTTGCAGTTCTATATCTCCTACTTCCCTTGCACTACTCTGCAACTATTTTCATTATTTTTATGATGCTTAATCATTATTATATCTCTGTAAGAATTTTCCCTATTGCCGGAATGGAGATACATCCCCGCGAAATTATGATGTTTATGTTTCTGGGAAATTTCTTCATGAACCTTATTCTGGAAAGAATTTGTTGGCGATGGAGTATTTTATTATATTTTATTGTTCTCTACATCCTCTTTTTTGTATATATTGCTACAATTGGATTTTTATCGGGTTATCATTGGCAAAGAGTTGTTGCAGAAACACGATTCCCTTTCTTCTTTACTTCTGCTCTTATTTTCCCCCACGCATGGAAATCTCTTGCCTCACTAAAGAAAACCATTAATATTATTTTCATTCTAACCGTTCTCATAGCAATTGCCACCTATTTTTTGTTTATATATGTCTTTTTGACCGGCAATGTGATGCGTTTTCAGAATTATTTGGGAGAATTTGTCCCCGCCCAAATAGGCCCTTTTCGCCTACAGGAAGTCCGCTTTAATGGACACATGTTCTTTGAGATATTCTTTATTATTTTTTTAAGTCAGTTTTTCTATCATAAAAAATATAAAGAAAAAATAAAAGACCTTTTTTGGCTTCTCTTCTTTATTCCACCACTTTTCATCTTGATGATGAAAACTGCATTAGTAAGTGTCTTTTTTGGTTGTGTCCTTGTAGTAATTATTTATTTACCTTCAAGATTACGACCTTTGGCGTTTGTCCTATTCACATTATGTGCTGCTCTTTCCTTCTTTTCTTTAGTGCTTCTTTTCCATTTGGATATATTATCCTGGACCAATTCAAGTTTGGGAATTTCGCTACAAGCACGATTAGTTGAGATTACAGGGGCGCTCGAGAGCTTTATGAAATCCCCTATATTGGGGACAGGGATGGGGAGTCAATTTGAAGGAATAGGTTTAGCCTCTAATTTCTGGCAGGATTTATATGCTCTTGCTACTTATCAGACATTACATAACCTTTGGGTCTATTGGCTATTCAAGGGGGGTATTATAGGCTTCTGTATTATTGCCATTGCCCTTACGGGTATCCTTTTAACAAGTGGTTATTTAGTAATAGTTCGTTTTTCTGGGCAAAATAAAGGTTTTTGGATAGGCTATTGGTGTGCATTAGTTTCTCAGGTCGTTGTTATGTCCCTTGCTTTTCCCCGATTATCCTACCCTATTGGCCAGGTATATCTTGCCTTTTCTGTGTCGCTATTTATAATCTTACAACACGAAATTTCTCCCTTTGATACAGAACAAAAGTGCCCTTAACATAGTGAGGGTCCTGTATATTATATCCTTTGTCACACTGTAAAAATTTAAGTAAGTTATAAGATTAAAAATATAAACAATATTTTTATTTGTAAACATTTCATGATATATTAAATTTAGAACAAAAATATTTTCTCACGAGGTAATAATATGGATAAAGAAAAGTCTCATAAAAATAATATCTCCGAGAAAGAATTAGCCACAAATGTAGAGAACAAAAATAAAAAAACTTATATTTTCCAGGCGGTATGGTTCAAAAAACCACATGGGTCACGAAGGTATGCTACTTATTTAACAGCAGCAAATCCCATTGCTTCAAAATACGGTGCTCACCGTGTTGTTGGGCTGGTCCCACGCGAGATCATTCGAGGAGATTTTCAACCCGATTACCTTTGTGTTATCGAATGGCCCTCTACAGAGCATTATTACCAATTTTTAAAAGACCCTCATTACCAAAGTATTGCACCCATGCGAGATGAAGCAGTAGAAAAGGTTATCGTAATTGATTGTTCCCGTATCGGTTGAGGGTTACCACTCTGTCCGAAGATGCATACTTTTCAATTGTGTTAACTGATAGTAACCGTAATGAGAGAGGGAAGCACCTCTACCTGTATCCTTAACGCCTGTCCACGGAAGAGCCGGGTCTAAATAATCACATCGATTCATGTAAAATGTTCCTGTTTCAATTCGCTCGCCAATTCTACGAGCTCGTTCTATATCCGATGTCCAGACAGAGGCTGTCAAACCATAAGGACTATCATTCATAAGTTCAATCGCCTCTTCGTCATTATCTACGGGCATAATACCGATGACCGTCCCAAAACTTTCCTCTTGCATGAGTGAACTTTTTTGTGGAGCATCAGCCACTACCGCCGGCGCAAAGAACCATCCATGTAAGGGAACTTCAAATTCAGATGGATTGACCACTAACTTACCCCCCATTGAAACGGCTTCCTCCACCTGTTTTTTTAGAAAATCACGAGCAGAAGCCACCGCAAGAGGTCCAATAGTTGTTTCTTTTTCCATCGGGTCTCCTAATTTATATTTGCAGGTTAATTCCACAAATGCTTCTACAAACTTATCATAAATAGATTTCTCCACATAAATCCGTTCCACCGCACAACAAGACTGTCCAGCATTATAAAAAGCACCATCAACACAATTAGCCACCGCATAATCAAAATCAGCATCCGCACACACATACGCGGGGTCCTTACCCCCTAATTCTAAACCCTGATTTATAAACCGTGTCGATGCACTGTGAACGATTTCGTGTCCACCTCGAACTGAACCTGTAAAGGAGACAAAGCCAATCTTAGGATGCTTAATTACTGCATCCATAACCTGATGGTCTGCGATAATATCTTGAATAAGTCCTTCGGGTGCTCCCGCTTTTTCAAACGCCGAAACGAAAGCTTTTCCACAAAGAGGCGTTAACCGAGCATGCTTCACTATAACAGCATTCCCTGCCATTATGGCTGGAACAATGACATTTACCGCAATAAGCAGAGGATAGTTCCATGCAGCAATATCGAGAACTACACCGATAGGTTCATGGCGAATGTATCGTACAAATCCCGGTTTTTCTGGAAGATATTCATCAGATAAAGTTTGTTCCGCAATAGAAATCATGTATTGAGCTCGGTCCAACATGGTATTCATTTCATTTTGCGATTGCTGTAAGGGCTTGCCCATTTGCTCTGTAATTTCACGAGCAATATTATCTCGGTTTTTCTCAAATTCCTTCATGAATTGCAAACATAATTCTTTACGCTTCTCTATCGGAGTAAATCGCCACTCTTGAAACGCCTTATATGCCTTTTCAACTTTTTGGTATGCTTCTTCGACCGTATCCATAGGAAAAGCGTATATTTCCTTTTCGGTATAAGGATTTATAACTTTCAATTCTTTCTTTGACATATTGAGACTCCTTTATAAATGTTTATGTTAGAAAATCGGGATTTTGCATAAATTCAAGTTATTCTATGCGAAATACCTTGCCTGTTTCTAATTCATAGTAAACGGGGACAATCCAGACGCCCCCTTGTGCCTCCAACTTCGCTATAGGTTTACTCCTTTCCCTGATTTTCCGAACAATAATCTTCGCATGCTCCCGCGCAAATATTCATTTAATTATTGTCTATGTTCACCCATAAGGTTTTATAACTATCTAATTACATATTACATATTTTTGGAGTATATTCAATGATTTTAGATGTAGAAATAAATACCAGACAAATATATTTTCTACTCTTTTCCCTTACATTCCTATCATTTTCCTCTTTGCTACTTTTCTAATTTCCTTTTCATCTTGCCACTCAATAATGCCTGTTTCTACATTGAGAAGTTTTAATGTAAATTTATAATATAAATCTTTTACTCGTCCTGCTGTTTTTTCTATTGCCGAAAAATTTCCATATAACATAAATTCTGCCCCAATCTGTTTACCTAATTGAGCCATAGTTGATTCTTCTACAAGGCCACTGCTCTGGTACTGTAATTCTTTGAGTATTGCATCGACTTTGGTTCTGTCAGTAAACCGGAACTTACCGGATTGTATTAATTTTGTTGAAATAGTATCCGTAATTGCTTCTGTGTCTATGTGCTCACGAGTTTTATTTTTTATCATTTCAACAAAAACCACAGGACGTCTTTCTGAGGTTAACTGCACAATGGGAGGGAAGGTTAATAGCCCATTTACCATCGTCTCTGCAATTTGCTGTAAATCTGTGGAGCCGAAATCAATAGTGGTGGTTTCTACAGCCGTAGGGTCACTATATCTTACATTTGCAGCTGGACCCGTAGAAGTTGTAGCACAACCTGCTAAAACCAGTACGAAGAAAATAGGCAAATAAAAGATTTTTTTGTAAATAATGTTACTCTTCATAGTAATATCCTTTACTTTGTTATTTGTTTAATGATATTTTAACCTTAAAGGATTTTGCACTTCCGTTGGGGGCTACACCTTGTAATGTCTTTTGTTCATTAGGTTGTAATGTAAGGGGTATCCAGGGAGCGGTATTGGCTCGCACCTCAAAATCATCCTTATCAAACCAGGTAAATTTGTATACAACATTTATTGGCTTTTTAGTAGTATTAACGACTGTTACAGAAGCTTGCATTATATCATCTATAAATCGCATCTTTACATTGTACACTTGAATCATCTTTTTGACTTTTGGATTATCAAACAGCACATAAGTATCGTATTCGCTCGTAGCCTCTCCAGAAGCCTTACCTCCTGCTTGTGCTTCTGTTTTGTGAATATTCTTCCTTTGCGGATAGACGGCATTAGAGGTTAGAAGAACTGAAATGAATAAAATACATGCACAAAGTTCACATACTAACCTACTTTTTGTCTTCATTTATTTTTCCTTATCAAGTATGATTTTTTTATCATTGAAAAATTATATTGAAATTACTTTGTAGTAAGGCACTCCTTTTACCTCGGTTATACGAATAAAGGTAATAGTTTTAGGTTGAATATCTATCTCAATAGATAGAGAGTTTCCTAAACTGGGAGTAGAACAAGATACCGTATGTTTTCCAGTTTCTATCATTGCTCTATAACAACTAACATAATAAGGAAGACTATAATAAGCCCTGAGGTCACATTCAGAAATTTTTTTATCAATCAATGTTACTGCTAATGAGCCAAGCACACCTGCACGCTTGGATGCCTGGTCTTGAGCAACACCCATGGCAATAGTTCGTACTACCTCGCGGACAAGCATACCGGGGAGTTTTTCTTTCAAGTTTTTCGCAGCCATACTCCCCAAATTACATAAGGTTTCTGTATTACCTGATACGGTATTGTCAATTGAAACAGAAATGTTCTGTTCTTCCTTTTTAGAATTAGAAGGGTATGTAGGTAATGAAATGCTCAATACTCCATTGGGAGTAGGAATTGGAATATCAATTTGTTCCATTTGTGGAACAAAATCATATTCGTAGATGATGATAAGTTGTCCTTTATCAGGGTTCGTATTTGCTGTTTCTAACTCTTTTGCTACTTCTGGAAACCTTTGAGATAATTCTTTATACTCCTCTGCCATTCCTAATAGTTTCGCTAAACGTATTGTATCTTTTTGCACATAGATATTTTCCGGGCATATTTCCAGAGTGTCCTTGTAACTGATATATGCATCATTTAAATCCATTCCAGAACCTTTGCCATGGAAATAGTAACATTCTGAAATAATTCCAGCCATATAAAATGAAAATGCGTTCTGGAAAGAATTTTTTATCTTACCCGCAATTTCATCCAATCCTGCATAATTGGTATTAATTATATTATCATAATCAACATTTTTTTCTTTTCCTTCCTTTTGGACTTCTGCCAATTCCTTTTCATGTTTTTCCCTGGCTCTTTTCTGCTCTTCATTAGCGTTTCGGACCTCAACCATTGCTTCATCTAAGTTGTTTTTCAAAAAATAGTTCATAGCCTGTTGTATATAAACCATTATTTTTTCGTAAGACTTTACTTCATAATCATTTATACTTTCTCCGGCTATGATTGAAGCCGTTTTTTGGGTACTCTTCGATACACTTATAACAGCACCCATTTCACTTTGTTTGAACTTTTCTATGCAGGAACCAAAATAATCTTGACTTGCATCTAACTTATCAGTAATGGAGGCGATTCTACCTGCTTCCATTTGAAGTAATATTGCATTTTTAACCTCTTTATTTTTTTGAGAATTACTACTCTTTTTATCACCTGATTCTTTTTTAGAAGTCTTACTTGATTTTTTCGATTTGCCTTCCAATGCATTTTCAAATAGGTTTAACGTCTCATCTGGATTCTTTTCAATTAATGGCTGAATGGCATAATTGAACCAGGCTGGATAATTATGGGAACTTAATTTTGGCGCCCCTGAACTTGCTGTTAAAATTAGTGCTGTGATTAGGATAATTTTTATCGCTTCCATTTTTCATCTCCTTATTTTTTTAGATTTATATTATGTCGAAAAAATATATAGATGAACATACAGTTAATCCCAACGAATAGGTTGACTACTCGAACCCGGAGTAAGCGGTTTGGGTGGAACTACAGGTTCCAGTTGAGTTATCCGGCAAATCATCCCTTCTTTAAATTCCGTAATAGAAGAAGATACAGGTATTGCTTTACTCATTTTAGATTGAATTTCCACAATTTCTATTTCTCCTACGGGTACTTCTTCCTGCCCAATTTTTACTTTCGTATCCGGGTCTATTATATCCTTACCCGGTGAATAAACCATAAGTCGAGAACCTACCTTAAATCCCCCATCTACGCCCCGATTGATATAGATATTCGTGCTATCAACAGAAGCTACTTTTGGAGGATATGCCCCATCAATTATTGAGTTTATTGCTTTTTCAGCACATTCTTTTATAATGTCATTCAAAAATGCCTCAGGTGATGAAATAGAAGATACCGTTTTTCTCACATTTACATCACGGGATACTATATATTTACCACTACTAACAGATACCATACGGATTATCAAATCTATCTCCCCTGAAAATTCTTTCTTAATAAAAGTCGAATATGGGATTTGTGTTTCGTTCGTATTACACGATAAATTTTTAACCTCACCAATAATACAGTACTGAGCACCTCCAAATCCTTCTCTTGATGATATATTTCCCGTGGTAATTTCTGTAAAGACTCGTTCCGCATTGATGTCTTTTAACTTTTCACGTTCCATAACATCGAACTTTTTAGTGTTCGACAATACGGAAGCAAATATACTGGTAAGGGTTTTCGTTCGGTCATCATTCCACCATATATCTTCAAATCCTTTGCCCATATGTATTACATTTTCTCGAATAATAAAATTAAGCACGGCGACTCTGGGCAAAGTAAAGGCATTTATACCTGAAATAGATACATATAGAAAAAATAGAAACAGACACCTATGAGAAAATAATCTGGGTAACATTTTATTTCCCCTCCCTAAAATTAAAACCGCTGTTCGAATTCCTTCTTTTTTTTCTCTTCTTGTATCATAGTATCAATTTTACTCTTTTCTTGATTTATAGGTCGGACAATCATTCCCTTTTTTAAATCATCAATTGTTGTTTTTCCTTCAGGAACAGCTACCGCATATTTAGGCTTAATATCAATAATTTTTATTTTCCCTGCAAAGCTTTCTTCATTTCCTAAACTTTCTCCAGTATCAGGATCAATTAATTCCTCTCCTACATTATATACGTTATAAATATCATATATTTTTGCTCTTTCTTTAGGAAGATTTATAAATACCCATTTATCTTGAACACTTAATATTTTTATAGGGTAGGCTAATTCCATGAGTTCGTCAACTATCTTTAATGAGGCCCTTCGTATAGCTTCCTCGATGATGGGGTCTATAGTTCCTTGCGAAGTACTTCTCACACCACGGGAAGAAATATCAGATTGAGATGCTCTTGCTATCACTTCTTTAGAAGCAATAATCTTATTTTTCTTTAAATCGGATAAACGGAGTTGTATTTCAACAAGCGCCGTTTTCCTTTCGGCAGTTACATTACCCACCGTTCCTGAAGCATGGTCATACCCTAAAGAAAGTACGCTCCCGTATATCCCATATCCTGCTGATATAAAGTCTCCCGGTTTTGCCACATTATCTTCATTTATCATTCCTCGCTGTGCTAATTCCATTTCAGATATTACATTTTCAAATTGTTCCCTTTCTACTACTTCGAACTTACGCGTATTTACTATTTCATTTGTGATATGTGTTCTTAAATTTTGAAACAAGTCATCTGTCGCATTCGTTTTATTTTCAAATTTTCCCACACATACAACAACCTTTCCAGGTCCTTTTGTTTCTTCTGCCGGAGTATTGCCCGCTTCTTCCTGTGAATACAAAGGTAATGTTAAAAGTAAAGATATCCATAGAATAGAGGAAAACATTACTCGTACTACACAAAATTCGCTTTCTTTCTTCATGATTTGTCTCCTTTTTTATTTTTAATCACAAATTTTTATAATCAAGTGGTATTAAACCACAATCATCCAAACGGTATCCTTTGGGTGTATATTGAAGAAGCCCTTTTACTTTTCTATTTGGGACCTTTTCATTTCTAAACATAAGCTCCACTTCAAATTCATATAAAGGTCCTCTTTGTTTTTTATCGCCAATTAATTTTGCTGATACTAAACCCCCGTTAACATCTTCTTCTCTCTGATATAAATCACAAAATTTTTGAAATGTATATTTTTTCTGGGCTCTATTCGTGATTGCACCATACATTGCTTTATAATCACTGTTTATCCATCTATCCAGGTAATACCATAGTAAGTCTTCTGCGTTTTTAGATATATCTTCAGGGGGGTCAGGAAACATTTTTTTCACATCTTTTTCTTTAGGTCCTTCTTTATCGGAACTTTTTGTATCATCAATTATGTTTATATTCACCTGGATATTAGTTTCATTTCTCTCTTGTCCTTTCGTTTCATTTTTGCTGTCTTTATTTTTCTTATTTTCTTCTTTCTCGTTATGATATAAATCATGAGGAAATTCTTTTATCTTTTCATCAGCATTATCAGAACAAAGGATAATTTGGGTGTTTAAAGACCTGAAAAAAGGGCGGGGTGAAACACTACACCTGGAATAATTAATCAAATCCATACCCTCTCCATATAATCGTCCCTCAATTACACAAGAAATTAAAACGAAAAATAATAGTATTAACAGATCTTTATTAATTGCCCGCTTCCCTTTCCTTAACATCTCTGGTTCCTTTTCTCTTAATTCAAATATATCTGTGTATTTACTCACTACATTATAATGATATTATCAAATAAAATGTTTAAAATCAAAAAATTTTGTAGTGCCGTTTTGTTATTATTAAGTTGTCTATGAAAAAAGATAAAATAGGATAAATTTTCTTTGATATTATATGACTATTTTTGAAGAAATCAGAAAATTTTTTGAGATAGTGAAAAAAGTGACTACAAATTCTTAGTGTGTAGTATAAGTGTCAATATTTTTGTTTGTTTTTTCTTGGATAATGAATTCAATCCCCTTCAATCTGGAATTTAGGAACTCAAATAAGTGGGGATTATTCTATGCAAGAGACCTTGCCTGTTTCTAATTCATAGTAAACGGGGACAATCCAGACGCCCCCTTGTGCCTCCAACTTCGCTATAGGTTTACTCCTTTCCCTGATTTTCCGAACAATAATCTTCGCATGCTCCCGCGCACATTCATTTATAATCTGTTGCTTATCCGTAAGTTGTGTCTCCTCTAACAAAGGTTTAACCACGGGTATTATATGCTTGAATAGTTCGTGGACATGAGTTTCATCATGATTTGTTTCTCGGGCTTCTTTTTTTTGCATTTCGTTCACAACGGCGGTGACTGCTCCGCACTGGCTATGAGCCATAACCAATAGAAGGGGGGTATGCACATGTAAAACACCATACTCAATACTTGCCAATGCAGAATCACACAAAACATTTCCTGCCAGTCGAACAATAAAAAGGTCCATGATACCACAATCAAAAATAAGTTCCGGTGGTACACGCGAATCGGAGCAGGAAAGGAGAGTAGCAATAGCATAGTCCCCCTGGGATGATGTAGCAGAGAGTTCCCTCCGTGCCCGATCGGTGTGTGGATAGGTTAGTTTTCCCTCTGCGAAACGAAGATTTCCTGCTAATAACCTATCTAATATCTCAGTTGGTTGAGGTTTTCCTTGCTTTAAAAGTTCTATGTCCATAAAAAGGTTCCTTGTGTTTTTGTAAAGTATAGTATAAACTATATCTGTTTATCGAAATGTACTTAATTGCAGTATGTATTCATATCTTTTTAAAATCGAAGTTGATGTATTATCGAGATAATTCTATTGTTAATTAGAAATGTAATTATTTAGGAACTGTTGATGAAAAAAATATTGAAATGGACATATTGTTTATTTTAACTTTTCATGTGGACGCTGGTGTGTTGCCTTTCATTGGAAATGGGAACCCGTATCGCATTGAAGATAGCAAATTCTTTATATAAACCTTGGTTCGAAAAGCAAAACGCCAAAGTATATCGGGTAGTTCAATTTTCAGATCATTTGAATATTCCGAAGGAAAATCTATCTTCCCCTAAGCAAGAAGCACATCTAAAGAGGGAAGAAAGGAAAAGTGAAATGACGGTCACAGCAAATCAGGAGACTTCTTGCGATAAAAATTTTCAGTTGACATGAGAAGGCAAAGCAGAGATTCTTTTTGATAGTAATGGGAACATCGTTACCTCTTATGGAGACCCCATAATTGAGAGGTATATTCATGGCCTGTATTATAAAATTCCCTATCAATACGATGGGGCTATGTGAAACTCGATTGAAAAACTCATCAAAAATCCACTCCGGGAGCCCGTAACATTGAATCTGGAATACGGTGATATTTTTACATACACATATCAGATACAAATTAGTCCTGCACAAGAGGGCGTTTCTTTATTAGCATCTGAAATAAGAGAGGGGTATCCACTTTCATTGAGACAGAAACTTCCGAAGCCAATTGAGAAAGACGACTCTCCATGGCTGGTTTTTTCCCTCATGTATAAACCTAACCGGCGTGCTCGGGAGCCGACACCCAACACAAACAGTTTAGGTTTCCGTGATGAAGAAGTGATACTTCCTTAACCAAAAGATGTCTTTCGGATTGTATGTGTTGGAGGGTCTCCGACAGAAGAAAGAAACGACCTTTACTCTACCTATCCGAATGTTATGGAACGGAAATTACGAAATTACTTTAGAACAGATAAGATAGATGTGGTAAATGCGGGTATTGCCGGCGAAAGGTCTTTCGGAGAGGGGCGAAGAACAAAAGACTACCTCTATCTGCAACCTAATTTATTGGTGTATTATAAGCTATCAATGATTTTGCTATCACTGTTTTTTTGTCTGGTTATCGTTATCTAATCCTTATAAAAGTATCTTAAAATATTCCTCATTCCTGAATAGAATTCTTAATAAATGGTTACTTCCAACGGATGATTACAACGCCGATTACTTGAATAAAACCATTCTGCGGAACTTAGGAGCTATAAATTGTGCTTGCAGACAGCAGGGGATACAAATGGCGATTTGTAGTTTTGCTTATTCGAAACTTAAATGGTTTGCTATAAAACAAAGACTTTATTGTGACTTTAATATGCGAAATTTTTGGCTTTTCCCTCTACAAGAAGAGATTACATTTGCTACTTATCAGTATGTTATAAATATATACAATCGAGAATTTTCGAGATGATATTCCAGATATTTTGTATATTTTTATCACTATCCCAACAATAACCCCGGAAATAAAACCTCTTTTCCTAATCTTTGTGTTATTAAATTTTATATTTGTACTAAATTTATATGCTCCCTTATTATGGAGAGAATACTTTTTTGTTTCGCATCTTTTATAAAATAAAAAAATAATGAGCCTATACTTATTCTCTCTATTACTTTTTAGAAGGTTTTTATTTTTGATTAGACTAATAAAAATATTTTGTTTTTTTCTCTTAAGGCATAGATTTATTCTTGTTAATTTACTTTAACTCGGGCGGAGGAATTTGGAGGGGTAGTTTTTTTTCATCTTCGAACACTAAATCGAGAGTTAGTCCATATATCTCAGCAATATTAGTAAAATAAAACTTAATAGTTTCTTTACCAAATTTGTTTGCTCTTTGTAAATATTGTTTAGACCGACTATCTAAATCTTTATTAATCTCCTTATTGGGGTCATTATTTTGAGGGTTATAATTCCTGTGTGTTCGGTAAATATTATCTACTTTCCATTTTCGAGCTATTTCTTCTATTTCTGGTATTGTAACTCTTAATATTTTTTCATTTCCTTCTTGATATATATTAAATTTTATTTTATTCAAATCATAGCCATAGTGAATTTCACCTATTCCTTCTAAAATGTAAATGTCATCTGTAGAAATCCAGTTTTGATTATAATCACAATAAACCACGTTAAAAATTCCCACACAACTTGATAAAGCCGGAATGTCATTTTTTATCTTTTGTATAACTTCATTATTTTTTTCTGAACGAACCAAGTTAAAACATCCTGACGAAAAAATAAACAATATAAAAAGAGTTAAGTATTTGGAATTATTCATCTTTTCCTTCCTGTTTATTTATTGAAGAAAACAGAAAAATTAATTTAGATAAAATATTTTTACTATTATATATATAAAAATCGTCCTGAGCGCTACTTAATTTCTCTTTTATGAGTTGTAATCTTACACTTTCATCCTTGTCTAACTGGTCACATTCTTCGCGAGAATAATTCTTAACATCAGAAGCAATTGGATTGATAGTAATGATTTCTGGTTCAGGGAGTTCATTTATATCTTTAATATCTTTTCCTGCATATTCTTTTATAATTTGATACAAATTTTTATAACCTATTCCAACTTCATATGTTTTTTTACAATATCCCACTACTGCTGTAGGTTCACTTTTTTCACCTGTTATTAAGTTCTTTAATTTTTCTCTCTTTAGGTAATCACGTTTTACTTGCAAGATATCTATGATTGAAAAACTTGTAAATAAGTTCATCTCTTTTCTAAATCCAAGAAGATTAGTGCTAATTTTCACCTCCTCTTCTTCAATAAACATACTACTAATAAATTTCACTGTTTTCCCTAATGCTGTAAAAATTCCAATTCCTTTAAAAAAATCTAAATAACTGTATGCAACTATTAACAATGCTATTAATATTGCAAGTTTAGGTGATTTTACTATGAATTTAAATATATTAACTATTATTGCATTAATGATTTTATATATTGTTAAAATTATATTCTGGTATTTCATAATAACTAACCTCAACCTCGTTTTAAACCATTTTTAAATTTTATTTTGTGACCTTTCCAAATGTTTATTAAATATATCATGTTTTTATCTTTTTTTAAAAAAATATTATAAAAATTTCTTAAAATAACAGTAAATTTACAATTTTGAGAAATTATAATGTTAAATTGAATAATTAATTTTATGGAATATCTTAATGGGTGCTTCCATTTCTATTTTATATTTTGAAAAGTTTCAAGGAGGATAAAATACTGTTCCTAATCTCCATTAAAAATACTGGGACAGGTAAAATATGTCTGATAGGAGGATATGGTTTTATATATTAAATTTTTTTAAATGATTATTCCATATTTATGTTATCTTTGCATGATTTGTAAAAAAGATGTGTGAACGAGAAGGAATTCTTTATATTCCTGTTGGGGAAGAATTTAACGCCCAACTCGACCATTTCTCCGATGTATGCCATATGACCTCTTTAGGATTAGGTTTAAAAACGGATATTATTGGTACTCACATAGCCCGCTGGATGGAACAAAATCACATTTTAGATAAAATTCTCAACAGATGAAGATATGCAGGAGAAAATATTTTTTTACTTCTAATTTATGGTTACAATTCCAGCCAGAATTAGTTCCGGAATGTGGAAATTTAAGGAAAACAAATCTGTTTTTAGCGGTTTAATTTCATAGTTGGCAATTTCTTGTTCCTTGTTGGGTGTGGATAGCAAGATTTTTTTAATGGCAGGTTTTATAACTGGAACTGTAATCGAAACATCATTGGCAGGGAATATTTTATCTTGATAGGTAGATATATATTCAATATCAAGGTTGTATAAAAGAACGAAAGTGGTGTCTCGATTTTGCTTTATTACACCTCGAATAGTTCTATTGGATTTGATTTTTAATGATGAGTAGGATAAATGCTTTTCCAGTGCTTTTATATACGACTTTTGAGAAATATCGATAAAAATCTTGTTACTCTTTTCACAAAGTTCTGGAAGAGAAACCACGTTGGAACCGAATGCATGATTAGTTTTTTCAGCCATGATTATTTTTGCGTCGGGCATATATTTTTCAAAGTTTTCTTCGGATGCTACCATATAAGGAATGTTCCGTTGGACGAGTTGTTGAAGGACCTCTAATTCTTTGCAATAGGTAGAATATAACCATTTATCAAAGGGGAAATATACCAGGACCTCATAGATATGTTTTGAACCTGCGATTTGCGGAGCATGATGTTTGAGCCACTGAACGAAAGGGCTTATGGTTTGTATCATTTTTTCACGGTAAGCGTTCTCCCATGTGGGCCAGAGCATGTAATTGGTGTCTCGGGTAAACGCTTCAAAGAGGGCAAGGTTCGTCAAGTGTGGTGGTGTGTGGTAATTTCCATCCGCTATGGTAACAGCAACCAAAGGCTTGGAGTGGATGATGGAGTGTACCAGATCGTAAACCGGACTACATTCGATTAGGGTTTCATCTGCTTTTCGACGCGGGGTTGATTGCATATCCTCGATAACTACAAAATCTTGTGCTTTGCTCATTTCCTTGATGTTGTATCCATAAGTATGGCACTGTGAAAAAATTACTTCAGGGGAATTGAGACTGTTATTTGCTGTAATGAGAGCTTTAGGATTTATCCCTTTAGCATAGTCTCGAATTTCGGCAAAAAAATCTCGGGCAATCGTACAACGGAATTTTTTGAATTCTTCGGATTTGTTTTGGGCTAATGTTCGGAGAGAGGGTAGCGAAGTATCTTCGATGTTCTCTCCTTTCGATTTGAGTTCCTGCAAGAATTTTCCCATACAATAAGGACAATAACACCCTTCCGGATGAACGGTTGGATTGTCAAAAAATATCCCATCCAATCCAAGTTCTAATGATGTCTTAACCATAAATTTCTGATATTTTCGCCAGTCGGGGTTATTCATACATGCGGGATTATATTCACCCCCATACCAGGAAGGGAGTACTTTACCTTTAATATCTTGTTGGAGCCAATCTTGGGGAGGACTGGAGAATTGTCGTTTAAATTCCGCAAGCCAATTCTGATCAAAAGTTTTCAAACCCACAATGGAGGTAGAACAGAGATAACCCAACACAATGGGAATACCGAATGATTTAGCATGTTGAACATATTCTTGTACATCTTTTTTTGTTTTTTCCCATTCCTCAACAGGCGGAATTCCCATATATCCGCAAACACCCACCCCTGTTGTATAGATAACAAAAGCCCCGCACAGATATGCAGGTTCGGCTTGTTTATCTAAATTATCCAGATGGTCAAAAGCATGAACAGAGAAAAAATCCCAAGGTTTATCGGAGAAGGAAGGAATATGAGTAAATATGATAAAGAAGGTTGATAACAATACAAAAGAATAAGTGTATCTCATTAATTCCACTTCTTAATTATATTGATTTTTTAGCCATGAATTAGCGCAAATTGTTTAATCATTAATAACAATCCCAGGTATTTTGCGGATTGATTTATGCTATACCTAATTTTTTAATTTCTTCTAATTGTTTTTGTATCTTTATTTCTGCTTTTTGGGTTTCAATAACAGGGTCACAGATTGAGTGCAAGTACTCATTTAGTTCTTGGGCAATGGCCGGGGCTCTTTCCAAACCATCTGTAATTATATTATTTAATTCTTCCGGATCTTCCCCTAAGTTAAATAATTGGTGAGGAGCGTCGGAATTCCAGATAAACTTCCATTCCCCTTTGCGAATCATAAAACTACTTCCACGCGTTCCATGACCATGATATTCGGAGAAAACATAACGGTTTGGATTTTCCTTCTGTAACCTTTGCAATGCTATCCCTCTCCAATTATGGGGTCGGTTCCTTTTCGTTGTATGAAAAAAGCTTGCTTGCATGTCCAGAGTGTTCACAGCCGTCCGTATTCGTAATCCTTTTTCAAACTCGGGTCCACAAACCAGAAGAGGTACTCTAACGGAGTCTTCAAACATAGAACATTTCCACCACATACCGAATTTGCCCAGCATCTCCCCATGGTCGGAAGTGTAGATGAATAGGGTCTTCTTACTTAACCCTGTCTCTTCAAGAGTATCCAGAATTTTCCCAATCATAGCATCAACAAAACTGACACAGCCATAATACCCTTGCCGTAGTCCTTTTATATCCTCTCCCTGAATTTGGTCGGTTTCAAAATGCATTCGTAAGTCTAACGCATAAGGATGTTGTGCGGAAGGTTGTTCAGAACCGTATTTGGGATAATCTCCTTTCCCTTGATACATTTTCCAGAACATGGGTTCCGTAAAATGGGGAAAATGGGGGGCTGACACATTTACACACATTACAAAGGGTTTATTTAGTTGGGTTCCTTTTGTTTTCAGCCAGTCAATGGCAGTATCTACCATTAATCTATCTTTAAGATGTGCATTTTCATTCAGTCCCCACCCTTTGGCCCTGTTTTGACCCGCCCCTTTACGGATATAAAGGGGTTTTCGTTGAATTGCGGTATCTCCGGGAGTTCCTCGATTCCATCCATGAATTACCTCACTAAAACCCATTTCTTCAATTTCACGATATACATCCGCCTTACCTATATATACGGTATGTACCCCTTGTTTGTCTAAAACCGCACCATAATTAGGAAAATCATCTAAAAATAATGTGCAATTGCTGTAGCATTGCGTTTCATGATTGTATAATCCACTTATAACCGTGCTTCGACTGGGCAGGCATAAAGGAGAGGGACAATAAGCGTTCTCAAAGACAACGCCGTTTTGAGCTATTCGTTCCATATTGGGTGTTTGTACAAATGGATGTCCATATACCGATGAATATTTAGGGTTATGCTCATCCGACATGAGAACCACAACATTATATTCTTTCTGTTCCACATTGCAGAACGGTAAGTTCGGAAATAATATACCTGTTGCAATTGTCCCTTGTAGAAACTTTCTTCTATCCATTACCATTGCCAATTCCTTTTTACTAATACGTAACATTCTTGTTTTTGTATATGTTTTGTTATTATATTATTAAATAAATATTTATGTTGATACCAAAACATCATGTGTTTATCATGGGATTTTTTATGCTCTGCCCTAATTGTAGAAAAGAAATACTCCTCATTATGGAGTATAACAATATTGAATTAGACTTCTGTCCCGCCTGTTTGGGTATATGGCTCGATGCAGAAGAGTTGCAATGGATATTGGGTGCGGATTTTGATGAGAAGAACATATTTACAAAATCCTCAGTTGACGAAACAAAGAAAAAATGTCCCCGATGTAGGACCTATATGCATAAAGTATCAATCCCTCAGAAAGAGCAAGTTATCTATGATGTCTGCCCCAACAATCATGGTTTCTGGTTCGACCGTGGAGAGTTAGAAAGGTTGGTAAGAGATTTACCCGAATTCCCCGGGACCCATTCATTTTTACAATGGCTTACAGATGTATTCACATATCGTCCACAAGAAGAAGAAAAATAATAACAATTACCTTATTAACGATGTAATTAAAAGAATTCTATAACAGAAGGAAGTTATTTATGAAAGTATCCTTAAAAGTAAAACTGTTAATCATGGGTTCCATATTTACAATCCTTCCCGCTCTTATCATTTTTTTTAGTGTCTATGTTCAAAATGATAAAGTTTTAGTTTCTGTATTAGATGAAACGGAAAAACTGGCCAATTCGGACTTAAAACATATTGCAGAAAGTGTTTATAGCCTTTGTGAAAGCCAACAAGAAGTGTTGGAAAATTTCGTTGAAAAGAGTTTAGATGTTGTTCATAATTTGGTAGATGTTGCCGGAGGAGTATCCATAAATACAGATACCCTTTTAACATGGGAAGGGACTAATCAGTTTACAAAAGAGAAACAAACTTTAACATTACCCATAATGAAGATAGGTGACAACCCTATTGAGCCCAATAAAGACCCTAAAGTTCCTTCCTTAATCGTTGATGAGGTTAAAAAATTGCAGAATGTAACATGCACTATTTTTCAACGAATGAACCCAGCAGGAGATATGTTGAGGATTTGCACAAATGTGTTAACAAAAGAAGGAGAGCGGGCTATAGGAACTTTTATCCCCGTCAAAGAACCGGATGGTACTCCCAATGCTGTGGTTAATACTGTTTTAAAAGGGGCGAGATATAAAGGCCGTGCCTATGTAGTTGACCGATGGTATATAACGGCTTATGACCCCATACACGATACGAAGGGAAATGTTATTGGGATGCTCTATACCGGCATTCCTCAGGAAAGTGCCACTGCTTTACGCAAAGCCATAATGGATATTGTCATTGGTAAAACGGGCTATGTATTTGTTCTTAACGGTAAGGGCTTAAATAAAGGGTATTGTGTTATTTCTTATAAAGGGACGCGGGATGGACAAAATGAATGGGAGACTAAAGATGCTAACGGAGAATACTTTATTCAACACATTATTAACAAAGCTTTATCTTTGAAAGGAAAGGAAACAGCAGTCCATTACTACAAGTGGAAAAAAATTGATGATAAAGTACCTCGTGAAAAAATTGCTATGATAATGTATTATGAACCGTGGGACTGGGTTATTGGTGCAAGTGTGTATGTAGATGAATTACAGGAAATAGAGGCAACTATAAAAGGAGTTTTTCGTAATCAGATAATTACCATAATCATTCTTTCTTCAATCATTCTGATTATTGCTTTAATATGCTGGTTTCTTTTGTCAAAACGCATTACTACACAAATAATGAGTTTATCTAAACTTTTAGATGAATCTGCCAATCAAGTAGATTCTGCATCAGAACATTTAGCCAGCAGTAGCCAGGATATGGCTTCCCAGGTGAGTAATCAAGCGTCCTCATTAGAAGAGACCTCCGCTTCGTTAGAAGAAATTTCCTCCCATGTCCAGGAGAGTGCCTCCAATTCAGAAGAAGCAAAAAATAAGATATTAGAAATCCAAAAAGCAACGGAGCAGAGTTCAATTGCTGTGACCGAACTAAATCAAGCAATGACCGCAATTAAAAAATCGTCTGATGAAACGGCAAAAATTATCAAAACGATAGAAGAAGTTGCTTTCCAGACAAACTTATTAGCACTCAATGCCGCAGTCGAGGCGGCTCGTGCGGGTGAAGCAGGACGAGGTTTTGCTGTTGTGGCTGAAGAGGTTCGTAATTTAGCACAACGGAGTGCGCTCGCAGCGAAGGAGACCGCTGAATTATTAAAACAATCTCAGTCAAATGTAAACAAGGGAGCAGAAGTTACAGAAAAAGTGCTCTCCGCAATCCAAATAATCTCCGAATCTGTCCAAAAGACAGTTACATTAATTACAGAGATTTCTACAGCAAGTATCGAGCAAGCACAAGGTATAGAGCAAATTAATCTGGCTTTGTCTTCGATCAATCAAGTATCCCAAAATATCTCTGCAACTTCAGAAGAGACTGCCTCTACCGCAGAAGAACTCTCCGCACAGGCAATTCAACTTAAAAATGCGGTAAACGCCCTTTATGCTATTATTCGAGGAGCACAATAATCAAAAAGGTATTTTTATTTTCGCTATTATTCATATTCCTATAATTGGAAAGAAGCAGGGACAAATTGACTTTTTGTCCCTGCTATGTTAATAAAAATTATTTCAAATATCAATTAAAATGCTTCAGCAAAAGCGTCAGAAGGTTCAGGTGGTTCTTCCTCTACCTTCGGAATTTCACGACTTTTGATATAAGGTCCTGTTACCATATCTTTATAACCCATTCCAGGACCGACCATTGGAAAAACCAAAGCCTTTTTGTCCACAACCACTTCGAGGAAAGCAGGTCCTTTATCGAATTTAACAAATTCCTCAAGGGTCTTATGGAGTTCCTCACGATGTGTCACACGTTTTGAAAACTTAAACCCATCCGCTTCAGCAGATTTGACAAAATCCTTTTTATGAAGGGATTTATCCGAACCCGAAAATCGACCTTCAAAATATAAGGTTTGCCATTGAACTACCATCCCATCACCGTGATTATTTAACAATAATACTTTTACAGGAATATTATAATTAGTGCAGGTTTCCATCTCACCATAATTCATGCGTAAACTTCCATCACCATCGATGTTAATCACGATTTTATCCGGTTTTGCTAATTGAGCACCGATTGCAGCGGGTAAACCGAAACCCATGGTGCCCATACTACCGGAAGTGATAAATGTTCTTGGATGTTTAATATGCAAATATTGTGCTGCAAACATTTGATGCTGACCCACACCGGTGGTAAAAATAGCTTCTCCTTTAACCACATCGTTTAGGGCTTCTATGACCTCGGGAGGCTGTATCTTTTGTGCTTCTCGCTCATAGTTTAATGGATATTCCTTTTTCAGATGTTGAACATGTTTTAGCCATGCTTCATGTTTAAAAGTGAAATTTTTCCCATATTGGATAAGTGATTTTAATGCTTTACCAGCATCACCGACATGTGACCAGATAACAGGTTTTACTTTCCCTATTTCTGCCGCATCAATATCTATGTGCAATATTTTAGCATTTGGAGCAAATTCACTGGCTAATCCCGCTACACGGTCATCAAATCGTGTGCCAACTGCAATAAGCAGATCACAATCCATAACTGCATAGTTGGCATAGGCAGTCCCGTGCATGCCTAACATATGAAGACAAAACGGGTCATGTGTATCCATGGAGCCAATACCCATCACTGTAGTTACAACTGGAATACGGAATAGCTTGACAAATTCTCGCAAAATAGGAGCAGAATTACTGGAAATTATTCCTCCACCCACATATAATAGGGGTCGTTTAGATGCTTTCAAAAAACCGAAAAATTCTTTTGCTTCTTCCGGGGTAATTTCATTGTCATTTATTTTCTGCATACGACTTTGATAACCATGTAAAGGAAGCATCCCTTTCCCTTTGAAGACTCCTTCATAATTTTGAACATCTTTCGGAATATCTATTACCACAGGACCGGGTCTTCCTGTCCGTGCAATATAAAAGGCAGTACGGACAATCTCTTCCAACTGTTCCGGGTCTTCCACTAAAAACACATGTTTCGCACATGAAGACATTAAATTGAACACAGGGGCTTCCTGAAAGGCATCGGTTCCGACGGCAGAACGTGCCACCTGACCACTTATCATTACCAGGGGTATAGAATCCGCCATAGCATCTCGTATGGGAGTAGTTGCATTAGTTGCACCCGGACCCGAAGTAACAAGTAAAACACCCACTTCCCCAGAAGCACGGGCATACCCTGACGCCATAAAACCAGCGCCTTGTTCATTCGCCGGTACAATAAGTTGTATAGGATGCTCTTTATGGGTGCGGTTCCAACGGAATACCGCATCATAAGTGGGCAATATTGCACCACCACTATAACCAAAAATAACCTTAACCCCTTCATCTGCAAGCACCTGAAGTATCATTTCAGCTCCCTTCATTTTGGTGCCTTCTAACGGATGCTTTTTTGTAACCATTGCTAAACTCCTTCTTATATGGTTAATATTTAATAACAATCAATACTTATTTTTTATTTTGAGATTATGGATACTTGAAAGAAAATTTAAAGGGAAAGCGCCGCAGAACATGACTTTCTACGGCGCTGGAATTTCGAACTCCCCACTTTTGTGTGGATTTTATTCAGCAGGCGGAGGTTCTTCCGCTGGCGCCGCAGAATCCGGCGCCTTACCTACACCTACCTCGGGGTTCTCCTCTATAACAAATTCTTTCTTCTCTTCTTCAGAAGTTTTACTCTCTGTATGGATTAGTTCTTCAGCCATTTCCTCAATAGATTTTCCCTGTTGAAGAAGTTCCGTCGGTAAGATATCTTTTAACATGGAACCCACATCCACAGGTTCACCCCCTGTATGGATTTGCATAATCTCACCTTCAAGGTCCTTCTGGTATTCACGAATACTCAAACCAACCTTGCGTTCCACGGGACTTATGCTGATGATTTTTGTCATCACTCTTTGCCCAATGTGGAGAATATCTTCCGGACGCTGAACTTTTTCCAGAGACATTTCACTTAAATGTATCAGTCCTTCAATGCCATTATCTAATTTAGCAAAAGCACCAAAACTGACCAATTTCGTTATTTCCACTTCTACATGCTTTCCTATGGGCATTTCCTCGACCAATTCTTGCCATGGATCAGGTTCTAACTGTTTTAGTCCGACACTGATTTTTTCCATTTCAGGGTCAATACTTAAAATTTTTACCTCTATTTCCTGGTCTTTAGTCAACACCTCTGCCGGATTCGTAATCTTTTTCGTCCATGAAATATCGCCCACATGCAGAAGTCCATCAATCCCTTCTTCAATCTCAATAAATGCACCGTAGTCCATCAAAGCACGAACACGACCTTTAACCACAGAGCCCTCGGGGTATTTCTCTGCCATAAGTTTCCATGGATTAGGCTGTGTCTGCTTCAAACCTAATGAGATTTTTTGCTCTTCCGGGTCAACATGGAGCACCATTACATGTACCTCATCACCTATATTAAGAATTTCAGATGGATGCCTGACCCGTCGTGTCCAGCTCATCTCACTAATATGTATCATCCCCTCGATACCATCTTCCATCTGAACGAACGCACCATAATCTGCAAGACTTATCACGGTGCCTGTTACGATGGAACCAACGGGATACTTCTCCTGTGCTGTTAGCCATGGGTTCGGGGTCTTCTGTTTCAGACCAAGACTAACCCGATGGGTATCAGGATCATAAGTAAGTACCATCACATCAATCTTTTGACCAATTTTTAACATCTGGTGCGGATTCTTCGGTCTTCCCCAGGTCATATCCGACACATGGAGTAATCCATCCAATCCACCTAAATCAATAAAAGCACCAAAATCTGTGATATTCTTCACTTCACCTTGAACAATAGCACCTACCTTAATGGTTTCTAACAACTGTTTGCGTTCTTCTTCTCTACGTTCTTCTAAAAGTTTCCGATGACTTACCACCACATTACGTCGTTTCGGATTTAGGCTCAGGATGCGCAGGTCAATCCGTTTCCCAACAAACTCATCAAGGTCTGAAATAGGTCTTGTGCTAACCTGACTTCCCGGCATAAAGGCATCCACACCAATATCCACTTTGAGGCCACCTTTAACCTTGCGAATGACAGTCCCTTGTATTACGCCATTTTCTTCAAATACTTTCTGGACATATTCCCAGTTCTTGATACGGTCTGCCTTTGTTTTAGATAACACTGGCATACCTTCCTCATTTTCTGGTACCTCAATATAAAAATCGAAAATGGCTCCCTCTTTCAATTCAGAGCGGTCCGGAAAATCAGTTATTCTGACAACTCCCTCACTCTTATAACCAATGTCCACAAGAACACGGTCATCCAATATCGAAACTACCTGTCCCTTGATTACCTCGCCCTCTTGAAACCGTAACATACCCTCTTGGAGAAACTGGTCCACATCCGGCGCTGATAGAAACGAGTTCAACTCCTCTTGTAAAGACTTCGACAACGCCTGTGTTGCCATTTCATCCACTTTTGCATTAAGTTCTGAGTACTTATAACCCATAATTAAAAAAACTCCTTTCGGAAAAAAAAATATCCTGTTATAAAACAGGTAGTGTATTATACTATTTTAAAAAAATAAAACTCAACTTTTGTAAAAAATATCTATACTTGAAATTCTTAATAGGAAAATGAAATTTGTGTAATTCATGACTCTTTTGATAAATATAAGTGTTATAAATTTCTTATTATTTGTTCAGTTTACAGTTATAGTCATAGTCTTAAAATATCTCAAAAAAAGTACAATTTAAAGAAGGAAAAGAAGATGAATAAAAATCTCTTATTAAAAATTATCAATCCAATCCTTTTGCTATTGTTTATCAGTCAAGCCAGTTCGGGTCTTTTTCACGAGTATCTATCTCATGAATTGTTTGAACTCATTCATGAAAAAGGAGGAATTATTTTGGTATTAATAACTCTAACTCATCTTTATTTAAACTGGGGCTGGGTCCGTGCCAACCTACTAAACTTCCCTAAAAATTAGATTTTTAATAGATGTATAGAATGATGAACGCTGGGAACATATAGTTATATTCACTCGAAGATTGGGACTTTCATGAGTTCGCCATCTTTAAGAGCGGATTGATGTGCTATAAATCCCGGGACAGAAAGATTTAAGCCCATTGCTATATCAATTAACGGCTTACGATTTTCTATAATGGAGCGAATAAATTCATCCATTAAATATCCATGTGAACCACCGTGTCCGCCCGCGTGAACAGTGGGGGGAAGGGGTGGTTTTTTAATATTAGTTTTAGAAATATCTACAACGCCCTCATAATTTGTTCCTGTAACAGAGCCCTTCTGTCCACGAACTCTGCCCACCTCACCTTCATGTCCCGGTGTATCCCAGCTGACCGCCATTCGTGCCATGCCCCCTTCTTTCGTTCGGAATAGGGCTACCTCTGTGCCGAAAGGATTCTTATAAACATTATTTTCTTTCATTAAATGTTGTATTTGAGACGGTATCCCCATGCAAGAAACCTCTGTAAAATAACCCCCATTTACACAAATATAATAAGCATTTGAATGTGTGGGATACCATTGTGGAGGGACCCCAATCCGCCAACCTTTATAGGAATCGAGAGGTGTTTCCATGTAATGGTAGTATTCACCCTCACAATAAATGAGTTCCCCCAGAGCCTCTGCATTATACAGTGTTCTCATCGCATAACAATCATCGCGGTAAGCACTGGTCTCAAATAACATATAATTTAGTCCGGTTGTCTTTATCGTTTCGTATAAAGCATAGGCATCTTCCAGAGACCCAAAAACGGCAGGTACCGCCGATGCCACATGCTTGCCATGTTTTAATACCTCCATACAATGCTTTGCATGATTCGGTGCATCCGTAGCAACGAATACCGCCTCTATATCCTTATCTTTTACCATTTCCTCCAATGAAGGATAGGTCTTGGAACAGCGACAATCCTTCGCTAAACCCTCACATCGTTCCGGAATTAAATCGCTTACAGCTACAACCTCTACATTCGGATGGTCCTGGAACCCAAAAGCGGCCCCAAACTTGCAAAGCCCGTAACCTGCTATCCCAACCCGAATTTTACGGTCAGAAAACGGTTCCCATTGCTTTTCCGTATCTGTATTAGAACGGGTCTCATCAAAACCTTTTATTACTTCCTTTTCCTGTGCAGAAAAAGAAGCATTACTAACCATCATTCCCATGCCCATAGCAAATCCTTTTAATAATGTTCGGCGTGAAAAAATTTTATCCATACAACACCTTTCATATATCAACAATTTTATCTTGTATAATCATACCTTATGTTAGAATAAAACAAAAATAGAAATCAAGAGGTTTTTAATGTCATTTAACATCCCACTTTATAGCAGTTTACTAAAAAAATATTCCATTCATTGGATACAATGGGAGAGGGATATTCAGCAATATATCTCTTTACTTAAAGAATGGAACCCTATAATAAGCTTGGTTTCACCAAACGACCTTGAAAAAAACTGTATTTCACACATAGAAGATAGTTTAAGCCTTATCCCATATATTCTTGATGATATAAAAAATACCGCCCACAAAATCTGGTTGGATATAGGGACAGGTGGTGGCTTCCCTGCTATACCTATATTACTTACACAAAAAGATATATCTGCAATACTCATAGAACGAAAAATGAAAAAAGTAGGGTTCTTACAAATGCTCGTCTCAAAATTCAAACTTGGAAACATAAAGGTTGTTTGTGACACTTTCCCTCAATGCTTGCAAAGAATAGATATAAATAAGGAAAATTTAAGTGTTATCACTTCTCGGGGAATAGAAAAGCCGGAAACATTATCTTCGTTTTTAGCCCAATGGTTAAGTAAAAAAACAAAATACCTATGTCAGTCCCCTTATATTGATAAACTTTTTAATGATGATTCCTTTGAAAAAATATATATCAACGATGAATTTGACCTCCACAAAATGCGACGAGGCAAACTTGTAATAATAAAGAGGAGTTGAAAATTTTGTTGGGGTATCCTTTACTGAATTTCTATACATCCATTTCATCTATATTCTCTTCAGGTGGAGGACTTTTTGGCAGAAAGGAAGATAGAAAGAATATCCCCACGAAAAAACCTCCGATATGTGCCCACCATGCGACACCAGCAACATCTTCCTTACTTGCCATGACAACCAATCCATTCAGGAGTTGGAGAATAAACCAAACTCCTCCAAAAATGAAGGCAGGTATCTCTGTAAAGAAAGGGTAGATAACGATTGGAATAACACATAAAATTCGGGCACCAGGATACAAGACTAAATAAGCACCTAAAACTCCGGAAATGGCTCCCGATGCTCCGATGCACGGAACTTCTGAACCGATCTGTGTGATAGTATGAAATAAACCGGCAAGTGCACCACAGAGTATATAAAAAATTAGAAAACGAAGATGTCCCATGCGGTCCTCAACATTGTCTCCAAATATCCATAATGCCCACATATTGGAAATAAGATGAAATAATCCGCCATGTAAAAATTGGTGAGTAATTAGAGGGAGTAAACTTATATGAGCTGGCACTATCCCAAATATCTGGAATAACCATTTCACTTTTTCCTCAGGTAAATCGAAATATTGAAGGAAAATAATTGTGTTGAAAATAATAATCAACACCACGACAAAAGGAAATCCCCTTCGTGGATTCACATCTCGCAATGGAAACATAATACCATTCCTCTCTTCCTTTTTATGCGTCAGATATTCGCTTTCCCTGTCTGTGTTTCTTTACTTTTTCCAGAACCTGTTTCATATTAGGTGCTTCTTTTTTATCCATAACTAAGACCGTGTTATGTGATACCGCTATCACCATATTTTCTACCCCGAACGAGACCACAGTTAAAGGCAAAGAACCTTCATTATAAATAATCGTGTTTTTTGTTTTTAAAGCAGTAACATCGCCTTGAAGTATATTCCCATTTTCGTTGTGTGGTAAAATTCGGTCTAATGATGTCCATGACCCCAAATCATCCCAATAAAAATTTCCTTTGACCATGACTACATGGGTTGTTCGTTCCATCAGTGCATAGTCAATAGATATATCCGGCAAACTCTGAAAAATTGAATTCACACTGTTCCAATTACCTATTTTTAATTGTTCCGACATTTGGATAATCGCATTCCAATGGAGAGGACTTGCCTGCTTAATTTCATCTAAAAAAGTTTCCACTTTCCAGAAAAACATGCCACTATTCCAGTAATAATTCCCCGCACTTATATATTCTCCTGCCACTTGCTCATTGGGCTTCTCATGGAACTTTTTTACAGTGTATATATCTATGCCTTCGTTACAATAGACCACATCCCCTGCTTCGATGTAACCGAACCCCGTTTCGGCTCGTGTCGGTGGTATACCAATAATCCCCAGCACTTGTTTCTTTGAAACACAATCCATCATACAACCCACAGTCCTTACGAAATCATCCACAGGCTCTATCCGCTGGTCTGCAGTCATAACGGCCATTACAATATCTCGGGCTCGTTCCTCGTATTTCGCTAACAAATGCGCAACAATATAAGACAGACAACCCGCCGTATTTTTTCGGCTCGGTTCTACAATAATTTGCTCCTCCGGGAGTAAATGGAGTGAAGAAAAAACATCTCTCAAATCAGCAGAGGTTGCTAACCATATATTTTCCCTGGGCACAACAGGGAGTATGCGTTCTAAAGCATCCTTTAATAAAGTATTACCTCCGATTCCCAACGGTAACAGTTGTTTAGGCCTTCCCGGTGTAGACAGTGGCCAAAATCGCTCACCAATTCCCCCCGCCATAACCACCGCCCATTTTTGATATGAAGGGGAATTATTCAACGGGCTGTCTTCTGTCATAATTTTTAATCCTCGAAATAAGGTTAAAATTTATTATAACAGATAAGAACATTTCTATTATTACCTGTGAAAGGTTCTATTACGGCGCAAAATAAATAGAGAGTGCTTCGGCTATCGTTTCTGCCATTTTTTGACGCCAGTTAGGGTCGGCCACATTTTTTAAGTCCAAATTATTTCCAAGATTAGCACATTCAATCAAAACTTTGGTAGGGATATCTGTATTTCTAAGAACTGAAGGTACATAGGTACTGTATTTATTTTTTCGTATTACATTACGAATGGCAGGACCATTAGAATGGACCGCAATACCGTTCTTTTTTGCGGTGGCAATTAATATCTGAGCAAAAGTTTTAGAGCGTGCTTCCGCATCAATTCTCTGAGATATTGTAAGACTTTTAGGACGGTGTTCCTTCCACTCCTGGTAATTACCATAATTTATCTCATTTATCTGAGGTACTTTTTCAATCCCTTTGTAATAATTTGCCCCAGGAGTATATATCATCAGTCCCCGCATTGAGGATTTATATATGGCATCACAATGGATACTGACAAAAATCATTTTTTCACGAGATATCTTTGCTTTTAGTTCTCTATTAATAATACTATTTGCTAATAACCAGCGAAGGTTAGCAGACTCCGTCTTATCTTGTGGATTATGAGGGGGCGTTACAAGAATATATTCATCTGTGTCATGGTTAAATGTCTGTTGAGATGTCGGCTTAAACCCCTGACTTTCATCTTTAAGGGTTATATATACCCTGGCTCGGGTTTTTTGTTCAAGGTATTCTTTCAACCGACATGCAATATCGTAATTGATTTCATCTTCAAATATTTTCTTCTCCTCTCTCGGTGCGCCATGGTCTCTTCCTCCATGTCCCGGGTCTATGATTACAACAATCCCTTTCAATGTATCTGTTGTTTTTACAGTTGTTTTGCTTTTCTTTAATTGTGTGACTCCTCTTTGCACTTCCTCTGCAATTCGCCGTTCCTCTTTTCCTCCGGGTTGATAAATATCGCTTAGCATGTCTATCGGAATTTTAATAGATGTGCCAGGTTTAACTGTGCGTTCGTTTATAATTTTATTCCGTTTCTTGACAACTTCACATGCTTTTAATATATCTGCATGCTCCGAATAATCAGTAAACCGCACTATTGTTGCATATATGGTTTCCCCTCCTTTTAACTTATAAAGAGCATATTCCCCCTGAGTATCCTTACCGTATTGGAGGTCTTTTGCCACAACTGTCCCATTCCCTTCATTTGTGCCATTTCCAGCATATTCTTCGTCAAATGTATCTATAGGTTCGAGTGGAAGTTGTGTTTTTGTATCTTTCGGAGTTCGTTTAGCGAATTTCTCCTTTACCTCGTTAGAGAAAACCTGTACAGGAAAGAAAATTTTAGTACCTTCAGATAAAGGCAACTTTTTACCAATATTTTTAGGATGTTTTAATATATCCCCCTTTCGATTTGCCGTTCCCGTTAGTGCAATAGACCATAATCCCAAAGCAGTATCATCCAACTGATGCCCTTGAGGAACTATATGCCACCAACCCTCACTATTTTTCATGTCTTGTTCAAACAACGACCAAAAAATCTGTGGATATAGAGAGGTCCGAACTCTACTTAAAGGAATTCCCGCCGAACGAAGATTTGCGTATTTTTGCGTTTCTGTAGGGTCAGATAAGATAGAACTTAATGTATGGGTTAATGGTTTCCCCGGGACCGCAGAACATTCTAAAAAAATTTGATAAGAGGGTCTACAAACCACAGAAACGCCCGATTGCAACCCTGCCCGTATTACACCCAATTGTGCAAAGACAGAAACCGGTAAAACAACAATAAAGCAACTCAATATAATAATACAGTTACTTACTTTCCCAAATTGTAATCTTACTCTTGACAACACAAATCCTAATAATTACTTCTTTTTGTTATATTTTATTTTTTTATGATAATACACAACATCATGCTCTTTATTCATATTAAAAGAAGCCCCTAATATTTAGAGTTATCTCCGTTAATAAAAGATTAATAAAAATAATAATGGATAACGATTTTTTTATATTGGTTTTGTTAATATATTTTTATAGAAATTAAGAAAGGAGCAACTTATGAAACAAACAACTGTACTCCTCATTTTAGCACTTCTCACTTTTTCCATGTTTACCTTTGCAAACTCTGTAATTACAACAGCACATCTTATCAAAGAACTTACCGATTTGTCTCAGTTAGCAGAATTTCCCGATGTAAACTATAAACTCATACAGTTTTCATCATTTGACCGACGCAGTGTCCAACGATTGCATGCCGATTGGTTCAGTAATTCCGATGGTTTCGGAAGTGAACCCATACCCGGTTTTCTTGCGGTACTGAAAGAAGAAAAAGATGGAAATGATGGAGAATATCTACTCGCCGAAGTGAATGGTCCCGGTGCTATTGTTAGGTTCTGGACAGCTGCTATCAAAGGGAATATTCGGATGCATTTAGATGGGGAAGAAAAACCCATATACGAAGGACCTGCTGAAGACTTCTTTAGATATCCCTATAACCCTTTTATTGCAGGGACGGGTATCACTGAAGAATTACTCAGAGGCAGTTTATATCAAAGAGATTCGGCATATTGCCCTATTCCTTTTGCTAAATCATGCAAAATCGTGTGGATTGGTAAAAAGAAAGACATACACTTTTATCATTTGATGATTCGAGTATATGAAAATGGAACTGTTATTCAAACTTTTTCGCCAAGTGATTTGAAAAATGCAAAAGAAGAGATTGTTAACGTTTGTAATACATTAAAAAATCCTGACTCTATTTTAGTAGATGAGAAAATAGAGAAAGTTTCCATACAAAATGAATTACCTTCGAGAAAGGAGATTGTTATATGGGATACTAAAACCGGTCCCGGTGCAGTTGTATATTTAAAATTGCGAATAAAAGACCTTCTCCCAGCACAAACTCTCCGCGAGTTGATTCTTCGTATTTATGCAGATGGTATACAGGAACCTTTAGTAGATAGTCCCTTAATAGATTTTTTTGCTTCAGCACCGTCTATAAATCCTTATCGTTCCCTCCCGATGGAGGTAGCACCCGATGGATGGCTTATTTCACGCTTTGTTATGCCCTACCAGAAAGAAATGAATATTACATTAAGGAACATTACAGAAAATAAATTAGTAATAGAAGCAGAAATTGCTACCCGACCTTACGAATGGAATGCTCAACTCTCGATGTATTTCTGTGCACGATGGAGAGGAGACGATGCCCTCTGGGTGCGTTCCAGTCGAGCACATGATTTGCCGTTCCTTTATGCAAAAGGGAAAGGATGTCTCGTAGGTGCGGTAAGTCATGTTTTCAATCCGTCTCCCATTCCTACTTCAGGGGGTAATTGGTGGGGCGAAGGTGATGAAAAAATCTTCGTAGACCGTGATGAAATCCCTTCGATATTTGGCACGGGTTCTGAAGATTTCTATAACTACTCATGGTCTGCAACAGATATCTTTTACTATCCCTATTGTGGACAACCTCGAAATGATGGTCCCGGCAATCGCGGATTTGTCTCCAATTTCCGCTGGCTTGTTTTAGACAAAATACCTTTCAATGAATATATCGCTTTTTCATTAGAATTACTTATACATGAGGAAGTCTTTCATTTAGGATATGCACGCATTGCATACTATTATGCCCGACCTCAAACTACCGATGACCATACCCCTATTCCAGACCGTATCTATGACCCATTAACCGCACAGGAAAATTGGAGTTGGCTCCCGATGCCGAAAGGAGCTGCTCATAATGCAATATATTACCAGGCAGAGGATAGCCTCGTCTCCACTGAACAGACAGAACTCATGAAATCCTATATGTGGGCAGGGAGAGGGTTATGTTTGTGGAAACCACAAAAAGCAGAAGATACCTTATATTTTAAAATTCATGTGCCTGAAGATGGAAACTATGATATTCGGTTAGTATGTGCATTATCTCCACAATCAGGAAATTTCCATGTACTTTGGGACGATAAAATAATTACCCCTAATCCGATTTCTCTATATGATGAATTTCACACCCTCTCTCGTGAATTTAATCTCGGAAAACAACAAATATCCGCAGGCGAACATACATTAACTTTGAAGTTTCCAGATAATGAATCAAAACACATCGGAGTTGATTTTATCTGGCTTCAGCCCGTGAAATAAAACTTGACAAAGTTTTTTTACAAACAAAATACATTCTACTTGTTTTTACTTCTCTTTATCCATTGTTATAAACTACTCTATTATTTGTGCTTCCATTGATTAAATAATTAAAAGGTATAACCCATTAGAAGGATGTCAACATGAAAAAGAATGAATGGTCAAAAATGACACGAAGAGCATTTTTAGCCACATCAACTACCGTAGTAACCGCAAGCACCTTTGCGCAAACTTCATCTTCCACGAATACTGCACAGGTCGTTCCAAGAAAACTCTCACCGAACGAAAAATTGAATGTCGCTGCTATCGGTGCCGGGGGGAAAGGCCTTTCTGACATTATGAGTTGTCATAAATTAGGACACAATGTGGTGGCTCTTTGCGATGTAGACTGGAAACGAGCCGAAGAGGCTTTTTATCGTTTGCCGAAAGCGAAAAAGTATAAAGATTATCGAAATATGTTAGAAGATATGAAAGAAATTGATGCGGTAACTATCTCCACTCCCGACCATTCCCATGCCCCCGCCGCATATATGGCAATGAAAATGGGCAAACATGTATATGTTCAAAAACCATTAACACACACTATTGCAGAAGCTCGGTTGCTCACTTTAACCGCACGCGAAACGGGTGTTGCCACACAAATGGGCAATCAAGGGCACTGTGGGAATGGAGTTCGTCAATTATGTGAAATGATTTGGAGCGGTGCCATTGGCAATGTAAAGGAAGTTCACATCTGGACACATCGCCCTGTGTGGGACAATCAGGGGATGACCGAACCCTTACCTCCCGAAGTAACGCCCGAAGACCTCGATTGGGACCGCTGGATTAATTGTGCTCCCTGGCGTCCCTACAATCATAAACTGGCTCCTCATGACTGGCGTGCCTGGCAGGACTTTGGCTCCGGTTCATTAGGCGATATGGCTTGTCATATCATGGACCCCGCCTATTGGGCATTGAAATTATACGAAGCATCCGAGTTCTCTGTCGAAGTAGTCTTTCAAAAAGGACAAAATAGCCAGACCTTCCCCATCGCTACCACAGTGAAATATTCCTTCGTTGCTCGGGGGGATATGGGTCCTGTTGATGTATATTGGTATGATGGACACTGGAAAGATGAAGCCACAGGGCAGGAAATTTACAATCGTCCCAAACGCCCCGAGGGAGTTCCTGAAAATGAAGTGTTAGGCGATGATAATATGAACGGCTCTATGTTTATTGGTGACAAAGCTATATTAACCGCAGGAGAGTATGGGGGTGAACCCCGATTAGTGCCTTCCTCCTTGATGAAAGACTACACTCCGCCTCCGGAAACCATCGAACGAATACCCCATGAAAGTCCATATTTCGATTGGCTTCGTGCTTGTAAAGAAGAAAAACCTGCATGCTCCAATTTTAACTACTCCGGACCTTTTACCGAAATGGTGCAATTTGGAAATGTCGTTGTAAAATCCGGTCAGAAACTTATCTGGGATAATGTAAATGGTGTGGTAAAAAATGTCTCGGATCAAAAATCCATAATCAGTAAAGAATATCGCAAAGGCTGGGAACTCCCTTGTTAGGAACAGCCTTTTTCTTTACACGAAAGACAACCTACCTTACATGATTGCTCGCCCGAGGTAGGTTGTCTTTTTTAATTCTAATCTGCTGGAACACTTAAACCGTTTAGATAAATATCTTTAATGACAGGATTAAGGGTGTTGGATAACATCACTAAATTGTTATTTTTAATTTCCCCGAATAAATAAATATTAGAAATGATAGGGCTGTGAACATCTGCAAAAAACAAAGCGGGACGAACATCTTTTGCTTCAACACGAAGCGTTATGTTATTCATTGTTATATTCTTAACATGTCTTACAAAAAAACCATAAGCAGGTAGTATCCCGAACATTCGATATTCCGGATAAGCAGTTTCCGTTTCCTCTGGGATATCTATATTTTTTGTTATGCCTCCCTTAAACGAGAGATTTATATCACGCAAAGTTAGTTCTTCAATGTAGTAATCAGGAATGCCAGAAATAGCACAACCAATAGCATCTGCTCCCGTAGCAATAATGTTGGTGAGGGTTATCTTCTTTATAGTCCCAACTGTTGGAACCGGTTGTTCAGGACAACAAGGACGAGCACGGTTCCCTAATCGAACAAATATAGGATTATTTACATTCTGCATAGTGATATTATTAACGACAATATTTTCAGTTTTTCCCCCATCAACAGTTTGGATGGTTATGCCGGATATACGCGTATCATAAATCGTGCAATTGCTTATCGAAATATTCTGAAAGCCTCCATTTGATTCCGTCCCCATTTTTAGAGCATTACACAAGGAACTCAAAATACAATTAATAATGGTAATGTTTTTACAGGGTTTAGCAGATGTGCTCTTTAAAACAATTGAATCATCTCCCGATACAATATGACAATCACTAACAACAACATTTTCGCAAGAGTCAATATCAATCCCATCATTATTCCGATTACAACGGCTACTAATTTTTACATTCGAGCAACGCACATTCTGACACGCCAATAAATGAACGGTCCACATGGCACCCTTCTCCAAAGTTACCCCTTCTAAATTTATATCTCTACATTCAATCAGTCGAATGAGATTCGGACGCATTTTATAGACCTGACTGTTGTCCTCTTTAAATTGTTCCCCTTGACCCACTATTTTCCCGTATCCTACTATCCCGATATTTTCCTGTTTTTCTCCATAAATAAGTGACCTTTGTGAATAATTATCCGTATAGGAGCGATATGAAGGCCTCAATTCGGGATAATCCTCCAGTACAGCGCTTCCCATTAATACACTCCCCGGAGATAAATAAAGAACCACCCCACTTTTCAATAAAATAGTCCCTGTTAAAAACTTTCCCGGGGGGATAATTACAAATCCACCTCCCTGTTCAGAAACCATATCAATTGCCTTTTGAATCATTTTTGTATTTATCGTTTTACTGTCCGAAATGGCACCAAAATCAAGAATTGAAATACCGCCATGTTTTAGGGGAAATAATTTCTCTGTGGTTTCAACCTGCGCCCAGGTTTGAAATGATATATATAGCATAATAAAAATTACCAAGAGCCTTTTCACTTTCATACAATGCATTCCTTTCTTTATTCGATTAAACTCATTACTCCTGCTTTTCTTTTATATATAGGGTTAATAAATCCGCCTTTACTTTCTACATGTTTTATCATTTGCCTTGCTCGATTAAAGTCCTTATTTATATATATAGATTCAATAATAGGATAGTAATGTTCCCTATGAATACCCGTGGGGTCCTTTTCCATGCAAAGATTTAATGAGTTCAATGCCTCTTCCTCACGGTTTTGTTCCATCAAACTAACAGTAAGCGAATGATACCCCCAGGGTGTTTGCGGTTGGAGGTAAATCGCACATCGTGCGAACCATTCTGCGAGAACGGGGTCATCTCTATCTAAAGCCGACCATGCCATGTAATTCCAAATCATTGGTGTCGGGGGGTGATAGAAATCAATGTGATTCTTTAATCGTGTTCTTGCCGTCTCAATAATTTCATCAGGGGCTTTTACCCTTCTCAAAATTTCCAGAAATAGCGTGTAATCTATAAACTCTTGAATAGGTATCCTTTCCATGAACGAATTTTCTGTTCTACTTAAATGATAGAGCCAGAGTCCATTCATACCCGGCAAAAAAGTTTTTTCAAACTCTATCCCTGCTTTAAAAAAATAGGTCTCAACAATATTTTCATCCGGAAATCTAAATACAAAGGGTTCTATTACAAGCCATGCACTCTGTTTTTGTTCATCTATAAAAATCCGTTTCATGAAATTTAAAGTATCCGAAAGACTATAAACAGGTATTATTTTTTTATTCGAAGTTTTAATATAGTAATTAAGCATTTCATTCGTTATCGGCGTAGCAATATAAAAGATCCCCCAGGTTAGTATAGGCTCGTCACGGGTACTGTTTTGAGTAATAATACTTCCTGCATTCTTAAAATCCGTTGTTTTCTGGGAGGCTACCGAAATGAAAGACTGATAAAAAGAAACAGTTAAAATCCAAATTAAAAGTATTCTCCGAACTTTTTTATTGCGAATATTTAGCACAGCAAAAGCAACCAGTGGGTATAAAGTCAGGGAGCTATAAAGGGTATACCTTGTCTGCATACAGGGCCATAAAAGGAGGGTAAGGACAGTTAAAATGAAGACGGGTGCAATGGCTACAGTTAAAAGAAAAAAGGGGATAGGTTGTGATATAACCCCCCAAAACGGGAAAAATAGGATAGAAAATAAAGATTTTTCTGTTATTACGCATTCTCCTTTCCATTTCGTATATAGATAATTAACTAAATAGATAATAGAAAAGAAAGAAAAAATAATAAGTAAAGTATCAAACCAATAATGTAATCCTGTAATTTCATTCATCCAATAGGGGTCAACAAAAGAACACTTCTGTCCCTGATGAAAAAACGGTTCATTTGTAAGTATTGCATCATCGGCAAATAAGTCCACAAGCCATTTATAAAGAGAAGGTATACCCATGACAAAATCATCTTCCCTCGTATAAATAGGAACAGAACGGGGTGTGAAAAAATAGAATATACAACCATTTACACCGATTGTGAGGATAGTAAATATTAAAAAAATTCGTTTTTTCTCTTTTATGAAAAATAAAGATAAAAAACACACCTCGATAAGAATAAGTACGACCCCTGTGTAGTGCGAAACAAAAAGAAAGATATTTGCAAAAAACCAGAAACATCCCCGAATATAACTCCTTTTTTTATACAGTAAAATCGTTGATAACAACGAACACAGACCTGACAATTCATAAAAAATATAAGGCCTTATCATCTGGGCAAAAAGGATATGAAATGGGGATAAAGCAAACAACAGAGTAGCCAATAATGCGGTTCGCTTATCAAAAGCATGTTTTACAAATAAAAAAAAGAGAACAAGATTAATTACTCCAATTAACACGGATACCCAACGAAGAACTTCTATGTTTTCAAAAGGTATGGAGAAAATACGAAATATAGAGTAGAAAATAAGATGAGATAAAGGTATCTGGTCCGATTGGTAAAGATTAAAAAAAGCAAAAAAATCACTAAAAGAATCGGCTTGATATAATTTATAAGTGGTGATAAATTCATCAATCCAGAGAGTAAGAGACCCAATATTATAACTTCTAAGAGCAAAACCTAAAATTAATATTAGGAGCAAATAGAGATTATCAATAGCGAACAAGAAGTATTTTCTCTTATTCGCATATATCCGTTCCATTTGAGACAATTTCATTCAATACTTCAAACCTATTGTATTTATTTTATACATAATAATATAAACAATTAGTTTGCAGAATGAAAAGTGAATCTCGTATAAATTTAAGTCAACTCATCTCACAAAAATGAAGAAATAATGACAAATTAATCTAACCTATGAGCAATAAAAAGGGAGAATAAATCCCGATTGAAAAATGAAAATCTACATGTCCTAAAGGTAGATAAAGGAATTAAATATCAATTATGAATGGACTGGTAATAATTCTTTCTCAGTTAAACTATGGACTTTTATTGCTTTTCCACAGGGTCTGGTTTGGGGGACTGATTTACCAAATTCAACACCGTTTCAATAAGAATTTCCCCCGTCATCTCACCTAATCCTGTCCGCGAAATATAATCATACCGCTTAAAACTATTCCAGTCCACTTTAGTCAGGATATACCCAAAAGCATCATTAGTCAATCCAAACAAAAAGGGATGAGGTGTGTGCATATTTCGCTTGAGATAATAACCTATATTCGGCAAAGCTTCACCGGGTATCGTTACAATCTGTGCAGTCCCAACATTAATAAGATTAATCCGCGTTGGTATGGTATTTTTCTCTGTGATTGGATATTTAATAGGTGAATTTTTAAGTACCAATCGCAGTAACGGAGATTCAATTGGAAACTCCACTGTCGTATTTCCACAATACAAGGTAGGATTTTTCTGCACAGGTGCATCTTTAACAATCCGCAACGCTTCACTGGCTAATAACTCACCAATACGAATACATTCATCCCATGTCTGAATATCCCCATGCGGGCCCCTACAATCCGCAGTTACCATTCCGCCTTGTGCACTATTCATAAAAATCGCCATTCCCCCTGTTTCCGCTTCAATCTTATCATAGAGCGGTCCACAAAGGTCGGGTGATAAAATCTTCTGGCTATCCCCGATAACTTCCGGATGAACAGCATAATTCACAAGCGTTACAATCGGTTTCCCTTCTGTCTTCTTTTCCGCCGAAACTGCCTGCAATACACTACAACGCGGGTCATATAGCTCCTCCGCGTAATAATTATAAGCAATTTTCCCCTTCGCTTCGCCCATAGCAATTTTCAAATAGGCAGGCGTCATCTTCTTATACGCCTCATTAATCGCATCTCCTGCTTGCTGACATACCCAATTAAGATACTCCAAATCCGCAGAGCAATTCCCTTTTTCATCCACAAAGCCATAAGTTTCCGGAGCACTATGCGTATGGGTAACACCTACAATAATATTTTCCGGCGGAATCTGAGGAACCAACGCACGAATTTTATCTGCCAGAACCGATGACCACCCCAAAAAATCGAGGCTAACAATAGCTACCGCCACATCTCCTTTCTTCATAACCATCGCCCGAGCAAATAGCTCACCAATCTTCTTCTCCACAGGCTCCGGTGACCCTACTCCACCTGATACAGGCAATAACGGGTCCGGTGTAACGATTCGTTTTGCCGAGCCGACATAGAGCATATCTTTATCCTTTCCTTTATCTACTGCAAATAGAGGCAAACAAGAAAGCACAACAAAAATGAATACAAACACAAATATGGGAACAAAAAAATTTCTCATTTTATTAACCTTCTCTTAAAAATTATTATTGAAAAGATACTAACTGCATATTATAACGCTATTCGTTAAAAGAAAGAAACACAAGTATAAAACATCAAAAATATCCGTTCCTTTTTGTAGCCTCTTCCCATTGCAAATATCCTTCGATTTGTCCCATCGTAAAATAATTCTCAAATTAGAACTACTTATGCTAACATATATCTGCTAATATTTCTAACCAATATAATGAAAAGGAAAATTTTATGTTCTTATACCCTTTGTTACTCATTATAAGTCTCAACAACATATACGAACCAACCTGGGACTCATTAGACCAACGACCCAACCCACAATGGTTCGAGGATGCCAAATTCGGTATCTTCATCCATTGGGGAGTGTATTCCGTGCCCTCATGGGGACCCAAAGACCAATACGCAGAATGGTATTGGTACTACATGGAAAAAAAAGACAGTCCTACATGGCAATTTCATAAGGAGAAATATGGTGAAAAATTCAAGTATCAGGATTTTGCTCCAATGTTCAAAGCAGAATTATTCGACCCCGCCCACTGGGCAGATATATTCAAACGCTCCGGTGCAAAATATATCGTTCTAACCTCTAAACATGTAGAAGGTTTTTGCCTCTGGCAAGCCCCACACAGTTGGAACTGGAATTCCGTAGACATAGGTCCTCATCGTGAGTTAGCGGGCGAATTAATAAAAGCAGTGCGGAAGGTAAACTTAAAAATGGGCTTTTACTACTGTATGTATGAATGGTTTAACCCACTATATAACTCAAATGTAAATAAATATGTGGACGAATACATGCTCCCCCAGATGAAAGATTTAATCATTCGCTACCAACCCGATGTTTTCTGGCCTGATGGCGAATGGGACCACCCAAGTTCCACATGGCGAAGCACAGAATTTTTAGCATGGCTATTCAATGAGTCCCCTGCCCCGAAAGACATTGCAATAAACGACCGCTGGGGCAAAGAATGCCGAAACCGACATGGAGGATTTGCTACCCCAGAATATGAAAGCATCCCAGAAGGGCATCTCATTGCACAAGGACGATTTGAAGAGTGTCAGGGCATGGGAAAATCCTTCGGCTACAATCGAAACGAAACCGCAGATAACTATCGTAGCACCACCGAACTACTCCACTTATTAATAGACAATGTTTCAAGAGGTGGTAACTTACTATTAGACATCGGTCCATCCGCTGATGGACGCATTCCCGAAATCATGGAAGAAAGACTATTAGAAATGGGCAAATGGCTCGAAATCAACGGCGAAGCCATCTATGCAACAAATGTTTGGAAAGATGCCCCTCATATAGACCGTTTCCGCTTCACTCGCAAGGGTAATAACATCTACGCCATCGCATTACAATGGCCCCCCGAAAAATGGGCCCTACCCAAAACTATCGAATTTCATACCCAACCCACAGTAACCATTTTAGGCACAAACATAGCAGTGCCCATTTCAGACGATAACGACAAATGGACAATTACAACTCCATGCCTTTCTCCCTCTCAAATCCCCTGCCAACACGCCTGGGTCATCAAATTCAAATTTTAAAACAAAATCACAAAAATTTGTTCTATTATATTTCATTTATATTTATAAAAGTGTTCACTTGACATTAGATTATTTGTTAAAAATAGAATCATATCTATTTTCTATAAAAAACCTCCAATGAGGTCTTACATCATAGCCCCCTATATACCGAATGTAAAAAGTAAAATAACTACGAATGAGTTGAATTGATATAACATATTTGTAAATAAATCTATTTATTCATATCTTACAAAACAATCAGATTAACAAAAAAATATCTATAATCTATAGTTGAATTTAAATCTAAAATAAATAGGGGAGGGTTTTGCCTTACAACTTCCTGTCGGCTTAAGTATTAGGGAGCGTCTCCCCCCCTTAAAATCTTATTCATATCTATTTCTATTCTTTAAAGGAGCCCAGCCATTCCGGTTTGTGCCTTCTTTCTCTCCGTGTATCTCTGTGTTCTCTGTGGTTAAATTTTCTTCTTTAATGTAGCCCAGCCATTCCTGTCTGTGTTTTATCTTTTTCTCTGTGTCTCTCTGTGTTCTCTGTGGTTAAATTTCTTTTTTTCTTTCTCACCACAGAGGGCACAGAGTAGCACAGAGATATATGCGGGAAGCAATGTTTATTCCCATTTTTAGTAATGGTTTTCCCTGCCAGGTCGAGGATAAACTGAGAAAAGAATACTTTATTCGCATCAAACCTTACTCTATCTTCTTTTTTTTCTCCGTGTATCTCTGTGTTCTCTGTGGTTAAATCTTTTTTCTTTCTCACCACAGAGGGCACAGAGAAGCACAGAGATATGTGCGGTAGGAAATGTTTATTGCCATTTTAAATCACGGATTTACATGCCGAGTTGAGGATAAATTAAGAGAAACGAGTTTCTTCCGCATCTCATTTCTCTCCGTGTTCTTTTCTCTGTGTATCTCTGTGTTCTCTGTGGTTAAATTTCTTTTTTTCTTTCTCACCACAGAGGGCACAGAGTAGCACAGAGGATTATGCGGTAGGAAATGTTTGTTGCCATTTTAAATCACGGATTAACATGCCGAGTTGAGGATAAATTAAGGTAAAAGAGTTTCCTCCGCATCTCATTTCTCTCCCTGTTTTTCTCTCCGTGTATCTCCGTGTATCTCCGTGT
>CALLRP010000029.1 GCA_938014335.1 uncultured bacterium | reverse complement strand
TTGTCCCTCGGACGCAGAAGCGGCAAACACAAGAAGAAAAATTGAAGAGAGCCAGAATCAGGGCAGTTTACTCTGGATTTCCGATGAAATCGATGCCAGTTATGCCTATTTTGGCTGGGTCTTCGATAGATTAAAGCCTTCTGCTCCGCTTTCGAGTTTCGGGCTTGTGGGTATGGCATTACAGCAATTTGGTGGTTCTGTTGACCCCAATACATGGGTTCCTATCCAGATTGCAGGTGGACTTGACTCTTTATTATCCAACCCGGCCAATAGCCAGGCCCTTGGACAATATATTGGTGGCAACGGTGCTGCACTGGTCAATGTTATGGACCAGGACATCCAATTAAGTGCAAGCTGGCAGGGATATGGAAACGGTGGTGGTAATACGATTTACCGTCTCCGTGAAGGTATCGAGCGGTTCCTGATTACCGATATTAATAATCCTGCTGCAAGCAACAATGCTCAGAGCTCCGTATGGATTATGTTAGATACATTCTCAGCCGGCGGTGGAGAACCTTTGTTCAACCATGTTCCGGGTGGGTGCAATGTCCTTTACATGGATGGTCATGTCCAATTCATCCGCTATGTTGCAGACTCAAATGTATTTGACAACAATGTCCCCGGTGATGAACCGGTTATTTCCAATGTAGCCTACATGGTTACTGCACTTTCCAGTCCATAAAAAAATTAGAAACGCCTCCGCAAAGTTTTTGTTCGTGCAGTTGGAATACAACTGCACGAATTTTATTTTAAATATTGAAAAAAATAATATATAATATAAATATAGTCAATAATATTTAACTTTTATTTTAAGGACTCGTAATATGATTAAGAAAGGTTTTACACTCATCGAACTGCTGGTGGTGATTGCTATCATCGGCATCCTCGCGGCAATATTATTACCGGCTCTGGCTCGTGCCCGCGAAGCAGCGCGTCGTTCCAGTTGTGCAAACAATCTTAAACAGTTTGGGCTGGTTTTCAAAATGTATGCAAACGAAAGTAAAGGAGAACGCTTCCCACCTATGCAGACTTATAATCCTGCCACACAGGATAGAGCCTTTGCGGCGGGTCCTCAGGTCGACCTTATTTACCCAGAATATTTAACAGACCCATATATTATCGTGTGCCCTTCAGATGCAGGCGCAAGTCAACATAGAAAAAAAATAGAAAATAATAATGGGAATCTGGTTCTTATCAGTGATGAAATCGATTGTAGTTATGCCTATTTTGGTTGGGTATTTGACAACATAAAGCCAATTGCATCTTTAACCTATTTTAATATCACTTTGCTTTTATTAGCAGGGGGTGCCAATTTTGACCCAATTACACCGGCACCCATACAGTTCGCAGGGGCACTGGATGCACTGGTAGGACAGTTTGGAATTGAAGTAGGTGAATATATAAGTGGAAACGACCCTACTGCTCTTATGAAGGTAATGGACCATGATTCCGATTTGAGAAAAGCATCGCCTATATGTCTCGGATATGGAAACGGTGGTGGAAACATTGTGTATCGCTTACGAGAAGGCATCGAAAGATTTTTACTCACAGATGTAAATAACCCTGCAGCAACCAGTGCTGCGCAAAGTAATGTATGGATAATGTTAGATACTTTTGCTACACCCAGCGCAAGAGAAGCCCTATTTAATCATATCCCGGGGGGATGTAATGTTTTGTACATGGACGGACATGTTGAATTCATAAGATACATCACAGACCCTGACCTTTATGACCAGAATGTGCCGGGAACTGAACCTGTCGTTTCTGTTGTGGCGAATCTTGTATCGTCCCTGGCTGGAAGTATGTAAACATACCATTTTCCATGATATTAACCAAATAATATAATAAATTTAGTAATACATATGTAAGTAATGTGAGTAAGTGGGGAGGTTATTCATTTCACATGAGGAATTATTTAGTTATCATTAATCAGAGTAGTTTTCTTCTCTAAAAGGATGAAAAATATATTTTACGATTCATACTGCTGTTGGTTACGATGGGTTCTGGATGGATAGAGAAACAGATTTACACCCTTCCTGTGTGTCACATCAATAAATTTTCACATGCTTGACGAATGGTCTATTCAAAAAAGAAAGAAGTTCATCGAAACAATAATAATTAAACATCTCTCATTCGATACCGTATATCAGAATGAGATAATGAAAATAATCATTTTCAAAGATGAAATTCGTTTAGGTTAAATACCCTATACAAATTTTACTTTAAAAACAAAAAATTTTTTTGTAAAATTAGTATAGTGTCAATAATTTCATCAATAGTTATAAGGGTTTGAATTATGACTAAAAAAGGATTCACACTCATCGAACTGCTGGTGGTGATTGCTATCATCGGCATCCTTGCTGCAATATTATTGCCGGCTCTGGCTCGTGCCCGCGAAGCAGCGCGTCGCTCCTCTTGTCAAAACAATCTCAAACAATGGGGATTGGTTTTCAAAATGTATGCGAATGAAAGCAAAGGCGAACGTTTCCCCCCGATGCAAACTTATAATCCCGCTACACAAGAGCAAGCCTTTGCAGTGGGTCCTCAGGTAGACCTTATTTACCCTGAGTATTTAACTGACCCCTATATCATTATTTGTCCATCCGACCCGGGTGCGAGTCAACACAGAAAACGAATCGAAGAAAACGAGGGCAATCTTGTTCGTATCGGTGATGAGATTGACGCGAGTTATATTTATTTCGGTTGGGTATTTGATAATTTCAAACCGATAGCATCTTTGACCTACTTTACTATCTCTTTACTCTTACTGGCGGGTGGTGCGAGTTTCGACCCATTAGTTCCGACTCCTATTCAATTCTTTGCCGCCTTAGACGCATTAGCCACTGATTTCCCTCAAGAAGTCGTCAAATATATTAATAAAACGGACCCGGCCGCATTAATGAGAGTAATGGACCATGATTCCGTATTAAAAGCTCCCTGGCTTGGCTACGGTAATGGCGGTGGAAATATTATATACCGTTTAAGAGAAGGTATTGAAAGGTTTCTGATTACAGATATTAATAATCCCGCAGGCAAAAATTCCGCACAAAGCAGTGTCTGGATTATGTTAGATACCTTTTCAACACCCAATGCAAAGGAATCGGTATTCAACCATATACCCGGCGGATGCAATGTCTTATATATGGATGGACATATTGAATTTATTAAATATACTCCCGACCCGGATATGTATGACCAGAATGTTCCCGGGACAGAACCCGTTATTTCCGCTTTAGCAAATCTGGTAAGTGCACTCCTCGGAACTTTATAAATCCTACTTCATTTAAGAACCATACACGATATATATATATAAAAATTTGAGGGGAAAGGATTAAATTTATTTTTTAATTATTAGTTCAATTTTGTATAAGGGATTTTTTTGAGTACAGACAATCGATATTTAACTTATTTATCATTGCCATGTTTTGTAAGGATGCAATGTGAGGTGGGAATTAAGATAGCACGGGTCGTGACTTACCTCTTTTCCTATCCACGGAGGGGTGTTTATTTCCTTTTCTCTTTCTAACTCTACTTCTGCAATAATTAATCCCTCATTTACTCCTAAAAATTCATCAATTTCCCACCTCTGGTCCTGATACCACACTATGTGCCTTATTTTTTCAATAATATAACCGATAGAAAAGTGTTCCATTAAAACTACCGCATCCTCTCGGGGTATAGCATATTCAAATTCTTCTCTCTCTGTAGCTACGATAGCCTTTTTAAGGTTAAGCGTACATTTATCGGGCTCGATACGAACGCGAACAGCAAGAGGCGGACCTGTGTAAATATAAGCCTGTTGTATGGGAATAGAGTTTACCACTAACGAACGCCACTTATCTGAAATTACTAAAAATTTATGTTCTATCTCTTTAGGCATAAATTATGTAGAGAAAATAAAATAAAACTTATATTGTTCTTTAAACAGAAAGTTGTTCCTGTAGTATAAAACAGATAAAACCGACTTTAATTTAAAGGTTTAATTTCTTTGGATAAAATTTCGTTCCACTTTGTTTTGAGTTGGTTTTCAATATCGGCCTGTGAATGTATAAAAAGAATCGTTTCTGATTTTAGATAAGGCAAAATAAAAGAGGTTTCTTTTCTTCCCCAATTCGCTTTGATTGGGTTTATTCCCTCCGGTCGAATTTCGAACAGGGATTTGCCATCGATAGGAAGTTTTATTTCTATTTTTAAGTCCTTCTTTTCTTTGAAAGGATACGCTTCGGGATGTATCTCATAGTCCATGTTTGTTATGCATAAAATCATGAAATCTCTACCTTGCAGAGGTGCAACATGTACATTATCGGAGGCAGAACCATTAAAATCGATGGGGTCGGAACTGAGGAAATAATCCCGTAATAAACTCATGACTCTTCCCCAACCTTGCATGGCTTGTTCTAATTCGGGATACTTTTCTGCTATTTCTTTACTATGATTAAACCAGAGTATCCCTTTCGCACCAGCCCCTAAATTTAACACCAATTGGGCTCCTAATTCCTCCGGTGTTGGAACAGGACGTTTAGGCCTTTCACCCCAATTTGCTATTGCCTGGCTCCAAACCCAGATAGGCTTGGGCTCAGACGCCAATTTAAGGTCACGGGTATAGTAAGCTGTTTCCTCTAATCGGGTGCCATAGGGCTTGGGCCATTTACTGCTGGATGGCGCTGTAACTGAATAATGGTCCTGGCAAGGAATATCGCAAATCGAGGCATATTCAAAAAACTTAATATTTCTACATAAAGTTATAAAGGTCGGCTTCGTATTATCATACTGGCATAAATGCTGATTTGTCAGAAACATGATATTCGCAGGAGTACCCCAATCCGGTTCGTCCTGCAACATCCAGCACACAACTTGCGGATGCCCTGAAAACTCACGAACCGTGTCCACATCCAGAGGGACACCGGTATGAACCATCGCACGGAAACCGTATTTCGGAGCCACTTCGGTAAAGAAAGGATTATCCTTTTTCCCTCCCTCGACCATTGTATCCACATGAAGATTATATAATGTTTCATAAGTGTCGGGACTGTTAGTCCAGACACCAATAGGGAAGAAATCTTCAAAAGCTCGCCGATGAGCAAGGTACATTTCTTTTGTTTTCCCATTATCTTTGGATACTTCTACCCCTGAAATGAACCATGTTCCCGTATTTAATGGTTGGGAAAGTTGAACCTTTGTAATTGCCAATTCACCCGGTCCGATTTGTTTTGTGTTCCATTCTGTCGATACTACATTTGCAGAGGACAATAAAATTTCATTCAATTGATAGGTATTTTTTGAAAAGTTACGAATAAAAATTTCCAGTTCTTTCATTGCGGGCATAACATGAACATAAGTAATCCGCAATGGGTCAGCAACAAGTGTTCCTTCCGCAGAAGCACATAGTCGTGAACGCTCATCTACAAGTCGTAGTGAAAATTTTGTCCCGGGAGCAAAATCTTCGGACACCGCATTGATTTCCAGTACACCCCATTCTCCCGGCTGAACTGTTTGATTAATATAACGGTCCCATGCAACCAAGTGATTTAATATCCAATGGGAGCGGTCCTTACGATTCCATTGCCAATAACGAATGCGGACTGGGTCGTTCGAAATATTACGATAATATATATGAACAAGTCCCCCTTTATTAACTATATCGCTTTCAAATTCTTTTATTTTTTCTTTTTCCCATTCCGCAGGGCGGTAAATAATCTTTTCGATAGAAAGTTTCATAGAAGATTTCCCTTCTAATTTTGCCCCTAACTGTGCTGTCTGGGCAAAACTAAACAGAGAACAACAAACAAGCAATATTAGGAAACAAAAAATGATTCTCTCTAACATAATTTACCCTTTCTTACCTTTTATTTGCCATTTATATTCCTATGGCGAAATAGGCCTATATTGTAAAGAATCAATGATTTTATTATCAAATACTTCACAGTATTCAATTAATTGTAAGTTATAGAAATTACAGTTTATTTTTCCCCTTACTTGTGTTCAGTAAAAAAGCAAAACAAAACCCAAATCCAAGAAAGCACAGACCCTAAATGCATTCGACATGCACCTTTTGTGATTACGTTCACTAATAAATGAAGTAATCATAAATTCATTAGAGACATGTAGTATTATAATATAAGTATTAATAGCATTATAATGTAAAATTGCAATTATTATTACCGAATTATACGCAATAACCGATTACATTAAATATTTTATTTTGATTCATGGTATTAAATTTTATAATTGCTTTATTTTTTATATTTTCGTATAATATAAAATATATATCTTAGAGAATTTTTATATACCATTTCATTCCATAAAAAATAATGAACAGCGATAATTTGCGTGAAAGGTACTCTGATAAAATCGTGTTGACATCTCTGAAAAAAATTCGAAATCAATTCGCCACATTCTACAAAAGTCTATCAATAGTTCAACAACTTTTTATTCTTTCCCTTGTTCCCACATTTATCGCTTTATTTATTGCATGTACCATTTTTTTCTTTTTTGATATTTCTTTTTTGAAGAACACATTATTGACGGAATTGAAAATTACAGCCCATTACTTAAACATACATTTAGCCCGGAAGTTTCGCGAAGGAGAACCTTCGAGTGAACAAATCGAAAAAGAGTTAAATTTATTATTAAAAGATAACGAACGGGTAACTATGGCATGTGTATACAACAAAAATGGGAAAATTATTGCACGATACTTTAAAGAGAAAAGTGCATATAATTTTCCTATCAGGCCTTCCTTTCCTAATTCATATTATAGTCGATATAATTATTTCTATCTCTTTTACCCTATTACTTTAGATGTTCCGGCATCATTAACAGCCACAACAGGACGAACTTTTAATGATATACCGATTTTATTTTTAGCGACGGATAAGAATATTTACTACCAGAGACTTCTTGTTTTTGGGGTAGGTATATCCAGTATACTTTTATTTTCTTCTCTGATAGCTTTTATGGTTTCCAGCAAATTACATCGTGTTATTTCTCGCCCTATAGAACATCTATCTCGCTTGGCGAAACGAATTTCGGAAGAAAAAGATTATTCTATTCGTGCCACAAAATTTACAACAAATGAATTAGGAATACTCACGGATGAATTTAATATGATGCTTTATCAAATCGAGACCAAAGACCAATTATTGCGAAAGATTAACAAAGAACTTCAAGAAAAGATAAGTATTCGGACTAAGGAATTGCAGGAAGAGGTAGAAGAACATCGTCGGACTTCCGAATTATTACAAAAAGAGATCCAGGAACGACTTCGCATTGAAAAAGAACTTGAAAAAGCGAAAGAGAAAGCAGAATTACGAGCCCAAATCAAAAGTGATTTCCTTGCCAATATAAGTCATGAGATACGCACACCTATGACAGGTATTTTAGGTATGTCTGAGTTTCTTCTCTCTTCAGAACTTACCGAAATTCAACGAAGGCAGGTAGAAATCATTCATCGTTCCGGGCAATCTTTGTTACGGCTAATTGGTGATATCTTAGATTATTCCAAAATAGAAGCGGGGCATATAGAAATCGAGCCTGTCCCTTTTGATTTGCAACTTCTTTGCGAAGAAATTATAGAGTTAATGTCTCCCTTAGCCCACGGAAAAGGGATAAATATTTACATGCGTTATGTGACAGGCTGTCCCCGGCGGTTTGTTGGAGATGCCGGACGAATTCGACAGGTATTAACTAATTTAATCAGCAATGGGATTAAGTTTACCCACCATGGGTATGTATTATTAGTTGTAGATTGTGATGGGATTACAAATGATAAAGCATCTATTTCCATTATGATTGAGGATACAGGGATTGGAGCTCCCCAGGAAAAATTGGAAGCTATTTTTGAACGATATGAACAAGCCGATGCCCTTATCGCAAAACAATATGGTGGGACAGGATTAGGTTTGGCGATTTGTAAACTCATTATAGACGCCATGAAAGGCACTATATCCGTTCGTTCTAAAGAAAAAGAAGGAACCTGTTTCACTATTTCTTTGATATTGCAGATAGATAAAGCACAACCCCTACCGAAACCTTCGTTGTATAGAGAATCCTTACGAGATATTCGTGTTCTTATAGTAGACCCAAGTCCTATCAATCGGAGTGTGGTTACAGAACAGCTTCAATCATGGAATATGATAGTGGATGCAGTAGGGGCGAGTGCAGAAGCAATCAATTACTTAAAAGAGGGTGTCAAAAAAGGAACTCCTTATCAAATATGTCTTATTGATGACCAGATGCCCGCTATTCAGGGTGAATCATTAGGAAGAATGATTAAACAGGATGAGGAAATTAAAGACACGGTATTGATTTTAGTAACTCCCTTTGGTATGAAAGGAGATGCTCACCGTTTATTTGATTTGGGATTTGCCGGATATCTAACTCGCCCCATTCGTCAAAGTGAGTTAATGGATGCTTTAGCATCTATTTGGTTATCGCACCTTAAGGGAGAAAAAGAAACGCTCATTACCCGCCATACCCTATTTGAACAAAGAGAAGCATCAAAAGAAAAACCTGCATTTAACGCACAGGTTTTATTGGCTGAGGATAATTTTGTTAACCAGCAGGTTGCTACAGAAATATTACGGGACTTAGGTTGTGAAGTTACAATAGCTATTAATGGACAGGAAGCGATTGAGTGGGTAAGACGAAAAAATTTTGATTTGATATTCATGGATTGTGAAATGCCCTATATAGATGGTTTTACCGCTGCACGAGAGATACGACATATTGAACCGACAGGGATACATGTTCCTATTATTGCGTTAACAGCACATGCACTTAACGGAGACCGTGAAAAATGTTTATCTGCAGGAATGGACGATTACTTGACAAAACCTATAGAAACTGCGAAAGTTCTTGAGATGTTGAAAAAATGGGTTGGGGAAACTACAAAGGGAACTTCAAAAGAACCTACTTTTTACACGCAACCTCACGGTCCCGAATCGATTGATATTGAATCCATCCCTACATTTGATTTGAAACAGGCATTAAATATTACGGGAGGTAAAATAAAAACTGTTCAGCGTATAACCACAGTGTTTATACAACATATGCCGGCAAGAATAGAGGAATTACGGAAAGCATACGAAGAAAAAGATTATGAAGGCTTATTACATATTATTCATTCTTTATCAGGGGCTTCTGCATCTATTTCTGCACAAAAATTAACTTATATTTCGAAAACAATGGAACAGGAACTCCGAGGAGGACTTACAGACAATCTATCTTCTCATATTGAATCGATACAAAAAGAGTTTGTAGAACTTAAATCTTTGTTAGAGCAAATACATTGGGAAGAAGTAGAGACAGATAGTATAGTATAGATATTCATTTTTGATGCTATTTATAGACATTTCAGGTCAATTGCCCTTTGCTTCAAGGATAATCATAGAACGAGGTTGAACAGTTATCGTTCGCTCTGTTAGGAGGCGGGTTTGATGTCGTTCGTAGTAATCTCGAGGAGGAGATTCCGCAGTGTTCACACGAATTCGCCATGGCTCTGCTGTTACTAAAAACTTCCTTTCATAAAGTGTGTTGTTAAATATTATAAACAAAGCATAACCATTGTTCACTTCAGAATCAATACGACAGCCAAATACAGAATCTTCTCCATCCCAATTTACAGTATTTCCCTCGGAATTAAACCATGTAATATCTGCCCATTTTTGCTGTCCATATTTAGGGATACCGTCAAAAAAAGTGGGTTGTCGAACGGCAGGATTTTCTTTACGAAACTGGATCATCCCCTTACAAAACTGGAAGAGGTCATAATTCTTTTGAAATAAATCCCAGTTATACCATGATATTTTATTATCCTGGCAGTAGGCGTTATTATTCCCATTTTGTGTTCTCCCAAATTCATCACCACCAAGAAGCATGGGTACCCCTAAAGAAATGAATAATGTCGCCAGAAAATTCTTCTTCATTTGAGTTCGTATTTTATTTATTTCGGGGTCATCTGTCTCCCCTTCGATACCATAATTACAACTGAAATTTTCATCCAACCCATCCCTATTGTTTTCACCATTTGCCTCATTATGTTTTTGGGAGTAAGTAACAAGATCATGTAAAGTAAATCCATCATGACAGGTAATCAAGTTGATACTATGGAGCGGTGTTCGTCCTCCCCATTGATATAAATCCGAACTACCTGCAATGCGTGTAGCAAAAACAGGAAGCATACCGGGATCATTTCGCCAGTATCGTCGGACATCATCACGGTATTTCCCATTCCATTCTGCCCAGCGTAAACCACCGAAGGAACCTACCTGATAAGCTCCGCTGGCATCCCACGCTTCCGCAATGAGTTTTACATGTCGTAGCACGGGATCCTCTGCAATGCGTTTTATCAATGGAGCATCAGGATGAACGTTTCCTTTTTCATCCCTACCTAAAATGGAAGCAAGGTCAAAACGGAAACCATCAATATGCATTACGGCTACCCAATAGCGAAGACAATCTAAAATAAAATCTCTTACGATAGGATGGTTACAATTTAAGGTATTCCCACAGCCGGAATAATTCAAATAACGACCGTCTTTATCTAAGAAATAATAAATCGTGTTGTCAATTCCTCGAAAAGACAAAGTCGGACCCAACTCATTCCCTTCCGATGTGTGGTTGAAAACGACATCGAGAATAATTTCTATTCCTGCCCGATGTAAGGCTTCTACCATACGGCGAAATTCCGACAGATGTTCATAGCGGTTTGGAGTAACCGCGTAACAATGGGTTGGGGCAAAAAAACCAATGTTACTATATCCCCAATAGTTAATTAATTCTTCATTGGTTACCAGACTGCATCTACCAATTCGGCGTTCACCAAACTCTTGTATAGGGAGTAATTCAACTGCATTAACACCTAAATCCTTCAGGTAAGGAATTTTTTCAATTAATCCCTGATAAGTTCCTGGATGTTTAACTCCGGGAGATTGCACCGTAAAACCACGGACGTGTGTTTCATAAATTATCAATTCATTCATTGGGATATGGGAGGGTCGTTTCGATTCCCAGTCCATGTCATCAGGGACTACTACCGTTTTCATAGTTCCCTTATCCACATCTCCAACGAAAGCTTTTCCGTAAGGGTCAAGCAAATATATAGAGGGGTCAAAACGATGTCCTGCTCGCGGGTCATAAGGACCATCCATTCGATACATATACAAAATACCTTCCGTAGGAATACCTTGAATAAATATAGACCAGACATCTCCAATACGGTGCCTTTTCGGGTCAAACTCGAATTCCCATGCGGGATGGGTGTCTTCAACGTCTTCAAATAGAGCAAGCCATACTCGTGTTGCGTGTCTGGAAAAAATTGTAAACCGAACCCCATCGTTAGAAACAATCGCACCAAAAGGATACGGGCGACCGGGTGTAATTACATATTCGGAGGGATTAATCCTACGCATATTTTATTGTATCCCAAGTAGTTGTTTATCATATATTTTACATGAGTTTGAACTCCTTTTTCCCACACACAAGTTTTTTTTCGACATTGAGGGACTATTTATAGTATTATTGAAAGCCCAGTATAAAAAAATCCTAAATGAAAAACAAGTAGAAAAATAATAAAGGAGCCAAGCCTTGGTTGAGTATGTAACACTACACTGGATAGATTTAACAATTATCGGTGTTTATATGGTCGGCTGTTTTGCCTTAGGAACATATACCAGCAAATATATTGAAAACGCAGGTGACTTTTTTATTTCCGGTAAATCTCTACCTTTTTGGGCGATTGCTTTTTCGATTGTAGTGAGTGATATTGGAGCTTTAGATTTTGTTGGTGTCGCTGGGAATGCTTATAAATATGGTGTATCTGCTGCTAATTTTGACTGGTTAGGCTCTATGCCCGCCATGGTATTCGCCGCATTCATTTTTGTTCCTTATTTCTGGCGTTCGGGAGTTTTTACCATCCCTGAATTTTTAGGGAGAAGGTATAACTCCGCTGTTCAGGTAATCAATGCCCTTATCTGGACTTCTGTAATGTTGCTATCCTTGATGATAATGTTATGGACAACCGCAGATGACCTCGTCTATACCATTTTAGGATATAAGCCCATATATACAGTTTGGGTCATGGCAGGAGTAACAGGATTTTATACCTTTGCGGGAGGTCTATCCGCAGTAGTAATGACCGATGTAGTCCAATTAATCGTGATGTATGTTGGGGGGTTAGGTTTATTGGCATTGAGTTTATGGGAAGTCGGTGGTTGGAGTGCGATGAGGGCAAAAATCGAAGCGATGGGACCTGAATTTGCCAACCATTTTACCATCCTTCTTCCCAATAGCACTGAGAATCCTTTCCCATGGACAGGGATTGTTTTCGGTTTGGGTATTGTTCTTGCCATTGCATATATGAGCGGGAATCAGGCCATTGTTCACAGAACATTAGGTGCCCGCTCCGAGTGGGATGCCAAAGCAGGTATGCTTATGGCAGGGTTCCTGAAATCTTTTATCCCTCTCATGGTTGCACTCCCCGGTCTCTGTGCTATTGTCTACTTGCACGAAAGAAACCTTATATTACACGAGCAGGATAAAGTTATCCCTACCATGATACGGATGATGTTACCTCCGGGGTTACGCGGACTCATGTTTGCCGCACTCTTTGCCGCATTGATGTCCAGTATCTCTGGAACTTTAAGCTCTGCCTCTACCATATTTGTTACCGACATATTTAACAAACTCTGGACATTAGGTAAAAAGAAATCTCTGGACGAAAAACAAGCCCTTTATGTGGGACGAGGCTTCACATTATTCCTTATTATCAGTAGTGCTCTTTTTGCAGAACAAATTTCACGAGTCGGAGGGATATATAATTTTATCCAAACCATTTTATCTCTATTTCAGGGGCCTTCACTGGCTATCTTGCTACTCGGTATTATGTGGAAACGAGCAACAGGTTGGGGTGGATTAGTAGGTTTAATTACCGGTGTATTTTTCTGTTTTGTTCTCTGGTGCGTACCTAATTTATTCCCTGCAGAAGACCCGTTTTTATTTGTTTCTATGTGGTCCTTTGTTTTCTCAGTTATTGTTACAGTTATAGTGAGTTTACTGACCCCCCCCGAATCCGAAGAAAAAATTCGGGGATTAGTTTGGGGTTCTGTTGTTCAAGATATAAAAGCACAATCTGCCTTGTCAGAAAGGGTTAAATCATGAATAAAATAATAAGCCCTCATTTTATAAAATTGTTTTTATTACTACTCCTTTTTGTTTCCATGTCTTGTGCAATGTTTTCAAGTAAAGTATTTGCCCAGACAAAGGAGGATAAAGATGTGGTTATCCCTAAAGCAGATGTTTCTTTTATATTTCACCTTTCAGATAGAGTCGTAGATGGTTGGTTGGTATTCTTAGACGGTTTAGGGAAAACATTCGACCCTATTATTCGACCTGTTTTTAAGCCTATTACAAGTTTTTTAGAACGTACTTACCAACCCTGGGCAAAAATATGTGCTTTAGGGTTATTTATAGGCGCTATGATTTGGGTATGGGTTGGAATGCCCAAGGAATATGTTAATTTAGGTAGAAAGAAAAAAACAGTCTGGACGGACTTAAGGTTTTGGACAATTATCTCAATGCTTCCTCATGTTATCGTTTATTTATACTTTTAATCAGGAGAGTTAGCAATGTCAGAAGAACAAAAAAATACTACATTCCAACGCGGAGAGATGCACCATATTGATGATGAAAGGAATAAAGGTATTCAATTAGAACATAGAGACGCGGAGTTATATATTGTGTTGGGGATTTTTGTTGTTGCGTTAGGCTTACCTGTTATTTTAGGTACATATTATACCCTTCAAGGGGGTGATTATCGTGCTGCAGTTGTTAATTTTATCTGTGGTATTGTTATGACAGGTATTGGTCTTGCTTCTATTCTTTATGGTTGGGCAATGAAAAAAAGACTTCTATCGTGAACAACGCGATTCCCGTAAGATATATACCTCTTCGTTATAGTAAAAATGACACAAAATTAAGGTTAAAAGTTCCCTATTTCTATCGTTATCGCATCCCATTTAGCAAATGGTTTTACTCCTTATTAGGGAGAACTTCAACTCTACCTTTAAGCAACTTACCCAAATATGAATTAATTGCCTGGCCTCTCTATATTGTTCGTTTCTTTCTGCAGTCCGGGAAAGACAAAACACAAGAAATATTTATTGCGGTAGACGCGTGGGCAAAAACCATTGCACGATTTGAACGCATGCAAGAGATACAAGAAAAACCGTGCTCGGATTTTGACCTTATCATTTACCCCCATATTTCATTAGATGAGGTCAAATCGATTTCCCGGTATGGTCTTATCCAACAATTACTGCGTCAACGACGGCTACAACCTGCACCGGAAACCGTTATCCCGGAGATTATTTTATTAATTTATACTCCCCTATGGGTTTGCTATTTTGCAAGAACGATGCAATCCTTAGATGTGCGTCTGCTCGACGCTTATTCCGGCGAGAAAATGGGCGCGCAAATCCGAAGTGCCTTTTTAAATGCACTTATCCATAACCCATCTACTCTATCCAACCCTTTTAACTAAAATCTGTTTGCTGTTCTGTATTTTCTAAGGTCTTCTTCTATTTCTATATATACCATCATGACCTATTTAAATTATCAAATCGGTTGTTCTATTGTGTCAAAGGTATTATATCTTCTAATGATTTGTAATTATCCCGTTTTTCAAATTCGAGTAACCATTGTTGAAACTTAATAGGGATGTTTTGGTTTTGCAATTTTTTATTTTCCCTTGATGTAATAGCTATACTCTGGTGGTACTGAAGCCATAACCGCTGAAAAATTTTTTCATCAGATGTTTCCAACGGAGGCAATGTGTGAAAAAACACTTCATATATGTCCCCTTCCTCTACAAACAAGGCTTTCCTACGCTTGGTGTCATGCAATATGAGCTGTTCTTTTGGGAAACGGCTCATGAAATGCTGAGTAAGAGGAACAAGAATATCAAAATCCGAAGAAAAGGATGCGTACAAATACCCTCCCTCAATCTCATGAAAACGCAATAAGCCCATTAATTTATGGATTTGTCTTTTAATTTGTCGAACTGTCTTTAATATTTTAAAAACCACAGGGTTATTTAACTTTTCCAATGGAACTTTGCCCTTATCCTGACAGCATTTTAAAAATAAATATACCTCTTCATATTTCCCTTCATAATCCGTTAGAAGATAATAACTCAAAATTTTTCGCACTGAATCGGGCGCTTGCTGAATTTGCATTTGTATATCTTCTTTACTTATCTCAGATGGGAAAAGTGGAATTGTTGTTTCGGAGTAGTATCTTTTTTCGGGGAAATTAAGGTTCACAGGCAAATAAGTCTCCTACTTCATGATTATTTTGAGAATTCGTATCTTCAAGGTAAGACGGTAACGATGGGTGGTCTAAACAAATATCTGCAAAATATTTACCCCGAATAGTAATAAAATAAATAGCTCTTTTTAATACCACTCCTAACTTTTTCAGTATGTCTAAATCTAACATTCCCGCTTTCCGTGCATGAATGATTCTTCTGGCTGATATAGGACCTATCCCGGGCACACGCAATAACTGGGGTAAAGTGGCCCGGGTCAGTTCTATCGGATAAAATTCCAGATGCCTTAAAGCCCAGAATATTTTCGGGTCAAAATGGTCATGGAGATTAGGTTCGTTTTCAGAAAGAAGTTCATCTAATGAGAAATGATAGAAGCGTAAAAGCCAATCAGCTTGATACAAACGGTGTTCTCGCCGTAATGGGGGTTGAGGAAGGGAGGGTAAAATAGGCTCTTGGTTTAACGGAACATACGCCGAATAATAAACTCGTTTTAATTTAACTTTTTTATATAAATATTCAGAAAGTCGCAGGATTTGCCAATCCGTTTCGGGAGTTGCCCCGATAATCATTTGAGTGCTTTGCCCACCTCTGGAATAATAACCTTCCTTATTTGGGGACAAGAGCAACTTCTCACGAATTGCGTTGATTCTATACATCGTATGGATAATCTGTTTCAAATCCTTTTGAGGCGCCAATAATTGCATGGATGAACTTGTCGGTAATTCTACATTAATACTCACTCGGTCTGCCCAAAAAATAGCTTCTTCAATAGCATTGGCATCGGCACCGGGAAGTATCTTCATGTGAATATAACCATTAAAACCATACCTTTTCCTCAAAACTTTTACAGTGTCTAACATAAGTTCCATCGTTCGATTTGCACTATGGTAAATTCCTGAACTTAAAAACAGCCCTTCAATGTAATTTCTCCGATAAAACTCATAAGTTATTTTTGCTAATTCCTCAGGTGCTATCGTAACCCGTCTAACATCATTCTTACAGCGATTAATACAATAGGCACAATTATTCTGGCAATAATTTGTCTGAAGCGTTTTTAATAGTGAAATACATCTCCCATCCGCAGACCAACTATGACATAAGCCTCCCACTAAAGCATTTCCTATTTTCCCGTTGGAAGATTTTCTTTCCACTCCACTGGACGCACAAGAAACATCATACTTTGCACCTCGAGTGAGTAGGTCTAATTTTTGAATAGTTTCCAGGGAACTTTTGACTAACATAAATAGATAACTGATATTATTTTGAATACTATTACAATCATATCACAACTATTTTTATACTGCAAATTTTTTCACTATACAATCGCTCAAAGAAAATCTTCCCCCTCAATGGATAGCACATTTAAAAAAGAAGTGGGGACAGTTTTCACTGTCCCCACGAAATTTCCTTGCGAGGGCGGAAAATAAATTATTGGTTATTGATAACCACCTGCTTGAGCAATTACACCAATTACGACACCCACACTCGGGAGAATCGGTTCCGTAGCATTGATATCCGGATTGGAAGTATTATTAGACCCAATATAACGGATGAATTCGACATGGCCATCCATGTACAGCACATTGCAACCACCTGGCAGATGGTTGAAGAAATCGATAGCACCATAAGCCGAGAACTGGTCTAACATTACATAGACTTCACTCTGGGCTTGATTGGACGCCGCAGGATTGTTGATATCCGTAATTAAGAATCTTTCAATACCTTCACGGATTCTGTATACTGTACTACTGCCACCGTTCCCTGTGCCAGCGGGTACTGAAATGTCGTTATCTACAACCCTCTTTAATGCCTGGGCAGCTGCTACATTTCCAGGATTCAAGCATGCACCAATATAAGTTAAAGAATCCTGGAGGAGTTTATTTACTGCTTCTGCAAATTGAATAGGGACAGGGGCGTTGGGGTTAGGTGCCTGCCCGCCTAATAAACTCATTAAGGAATTCAAGGTAGGATAGGCACTTAATGTGCTAACACCCGTTTCCTTACAACGGTCTAATACCCAACCAATGTAGGCATAGCTCGCATCTAATCTTTCCGGCTCATCAATAAGCCATGTTGTCCCATCTTGCTTTTTCAGATACTGAGCTGTATCTCTTGCATCGGATGGACAAATGGCAATTGACGGGTCTGTTAGATATTCAGGATAAAGCACTTCTACGCATGGGGCAGCAGCTAAAGCAATTTCATAAGGTCGGGCTGCTTGACCACTTTTCACTACTTGCAAAGGTGGGAAACGTTCCCCTTTCGCTTCATTACAATACATCTTAAACACGACTCCCCACTGCTTCAGATTGTTCTGGCAGGAGGAACGACGAGCCGCTTCACGGGCACGAGCAAGTGCCGGTAATAATATTGCGGCAAGAATACCAATAATGGCGATGACGACGAGGAGCTCAATGAGCGTAAAACCTTGTTTTTTCATAACCCTACTCCTTTCCTTTTTCTTCTGTTACCCGAGACCTCTAATACCACTATGCCCTCGCAAGTCGCCCGGATAACTTCAGGGTTAAATTTGTTATTAAACTATTAAAGAACACTTAAAACTGCAATATTTATAATACACAGTTAAAATTCAAAAGTCAAATTTCTAACAACTTATTTTAGGAGATAAATGTTTTATTAAATATTCCTGTTTTTATCATCATAATAGTAATCCGTTACCTGTTTTTAGTATATGACCCCCTTTTGTAGAATTTAATATACAATTTACATAAAAAATTCTAAATACCCTGTAAATCAACTTAATTTTCTAATGCCAACTCTACCGCTCGGTAGGCACCGTTATAGATACCGATTTGTTTCAGTCGAAGGATTTGTTCATTATACATTTTCAATAAGTCATCTTCTTCGATAAGCATGTGTAATACTTGTAATGTAAAGTCAAGTCCGACACATTCAGGTGTGCTATCCCCAATTTCGCTGGCACGTATAGCTCCCCATGCTTCATGTCCTCCCACTCGTTCCAATAACAATTTAGGTATCGGATAAAATGCTAATTCGCTGGGTTTGGTCATTAACAAATCACTGGGACGCATTAGTAAGTTTGTAGTATACACTGCGGAATAAGTATTTTCATGTAGAAAGCCATGAAGCGTGCCACTTATTTCATTATTTAGTGCTTTTTGAACAAACTGTTTCGTTTCTTCCCACTGATTATGCATCACCATCAGGTTATCCAATTGAGGAATATTCTTCCTAAAGTACTCCAGAGCATTCTTGTGGTCACCAAAATTGATGAATAAAATAAGTTTCCCATCTTTTATCCATTTCCATAAGAATTTCACAATATTTACGAGCAAATCTTGCTGTGCCCCGGCACCACCGATAGAAATTAAAAATCTGCGAGGTTCTTTTTTTTCAATACGAGATATACGATTGTGCGTGTCTTCTTCTAATGGGGCAAGTAATTCATGGTCTACATAGTGCCCTACTGCACGGAGTTGATTTTGAGGTATCCCTTTCCCCACACCGGGTGTTATCATCCCCCGTAATGTTCGAAAACCAAAATATTCAGACGGTCCCTGAACCACCTGCAAGGCATCCGGCGAAAGATGAAATCCCAATGGGCAGTTATCAGGAATTAGGTTTAGTACTCTTTTCATCCCTGCGAAACTGGCTCCATGTGCATTAAACGGATGTGTCGCTAAAACAGGGATATTGGGGTCAAGATTCCGATACACATCCGACAAAACTTCCGCTGTCGCCATCACAGGATAATTTTTTTCCAGCCCGCGATACCATTTTCCCATCAGTGGGTCCCAAAATAGGCGATTAAATAACTTTGATTTTTGAGACAAACGCGACCCCAGTGAATACCAATAATCCAGATACCGAATCATCCTCGCTCCAGCACTATCAAAATTTAACAAATCAAACCAATAAGGAGTATACCCTGCATGATTTACTGCGGATGCGATTGCCATACCAATACGATAATGTCCATATCCCATGCGAATCGTTCCAATGACCATGCCCTTCTCAGAGTCAAGAGATGTCCCTTCTTTTTCTGAGAAAACATCATGAAGATTGAGAATAGAACCTAAAATACTATTCAACTTTGCTATAAGAGGAAATTCATCTTTGCCTGTATACCCAAATTTCTTCGCAAATTTCCTCTTTAACCTTTCCCCTTTCCGAATTGATTTTTCAGATAAAGGCATTCCAAACAAACTGTTCCTACTCATAATCACGCTCCTTTATATTTTTATGACAATACTTTTTAAGTTATCACAAATACTTATATTGTAGAAAATCAAATATATCAGGACAAAATATAATTTTTAGAGATTCCACTAATAAGATTCAATTTCAAAAACTCGTTTTTAATTCAGCAAGTCTGATATTATAAAAAATCTCTTCTATGTGGTTGAACAAAACTCAATTTACGGAGGTAAATTTATTATGAAACAGAAAAAACAAAAAAAGGAAGCCTTGAACCGTAGAGAATTTTTGAGAAGGACAGGCTTTGCTTCACTGGCAACGGTTGCCTTCCCGTATATTATCCCGGGCAGGGCTTTAGGTCTTGACGGTGCCGTTCCACCCAGCGAACGAATTACTATCGGTTGTATTGGTGTCGGAGGGATGGGCACTTCGAATATGGAAGGGTTCCTTGGCCAGCCATCCGCACAGGTTGTTGCGGTGTGCGATGTAGATGGTGAGCATCTCGAATCTGCAAAGAAGAAAGTGAATAACCGTTATGGAAATCAAGATTGCGCCGGTTATAAAGATTTTCGAGAAGTGATTGCTCGTGATGATATTGATGCGGTCTCCATAGCTCTTCCTGACCAGTGGCACGCCATCCCCGCCATTATGGCTGCAAAAGCCGGCAAAGACATCTACGGAGAGAAACCCTTAGCCGGTTCCATCAAAGAAGGGAGAGCCATCGTAGATGCGGTAGAGCGATATGGTAGAATCTGGCAGACAGGGAGCTGGCAGAGGTCACAAGAGCATTTCCGTCAAGCATGTGAATTGGTCCGTAATGGATATATCGGAGAAGTTAAATATGTCGTCGTGGGACTTCCTGCCAAAAACTCTATTCAAAATCGGAGTACCACCCCTTCTGACCCACCTCCCTGGTTTGATTATGATATGTGGTTGGGGCCAGCGCCCTATGCTCCCTATTGCGAAGCACGATGCCACTGGAACTTCCGCTGGATTAGTGATTATGCAGGCGGTCAATTAACCGACTGGGCAGGACATCATTGTGATATAGCTCAATGGGGTATGGGAACAGAGTTAACGGGACCTGTGGAAATTATTCCCAAAGGTGGTAACTGGCCTAAAGCAGAAGATGGTTTATTTGATACAGTAGAAGATTATGAATTCCTATGTAAATTTAAAGAAGGTTTTGATATGTTGGTTACCGCACGGCAAAAAGGCGGTGTGTTATTCAAAGGCTCTGAAGGCTGGATTCATGTAGACCGCGGTACATTTGAAGCATATCCTCGTTACCTGGTCCAGACAGAGATTAAGCCCCATGAATTGCACTTATACCGTTCTACAAACCATATAGGCAACTTTTTAGAATGTGTCCGCACTCGTAAGAAAACGATTACTCCTGCAGAAGTAGCACATCACTCCATCATGATTGGGCATTTAGGTCTTATCGCCCTGAAATTAGGCAGACCGCTGAAATTTGACCCCGACACAGAAACATTTATAAATGATACAGAAGCCAATCGTATGCTTTGCAGGCCTATGCGTGAGCCCTGGCATCTGAATATATAGCAATCAATACAATACTGAACCTTCATTTTTATAGGAGAAACAATATGATTTACAAAATAAAACAAGTAATCCTGGGAATGCTCCTTCTATCGCTTACATTAACCCTTGTTCCCAATGACCTCATTGCAGAGCCGACAATTAAAGCTTTACTTATCACAGGGCAAAACAATCACCGTTGGGACATTAGTTCCCCGATTTTAAAAGATGCTCTCGAAAAATCGAGTTTGTTTCAGGTAGATATACTTCAAACACCTGCTCAGGGGGAAGATTTTTCATCTTTCCAGCCGGAATTTCAGAATTATCAAGTTGTAATTCTGGACTACAACGGTGACCCCTGGCCTGAAAATGTAAAACAGGCTTTTGTTTCGTATGTCGAAAATGGGGGAGGTGTTGTCATTTATCATGCAGCCAACAATGCTTTCCCCGAATGGCCCGAGTTTAACAAAATCATAGGCCTTGGTGGTTGGGGCAATCGCGATGAACGCTCAGGACCCTATGTCCGCTGGAGAGATGGAAAGGTAGTGAAAGAGAATATTCCGGGACCCGGCGGGTCTCACGGCACACAGCATGCTTTTCAAGTAGTGATTCGTGACCCTAACCATCCTATTACAAAAGGGCTCCCCCCGATATGGCTACATACAAAAGATGAACTATACGACCGATTACGTGGTCCCGCAGAGAATCTAACTGTCCTTGCAACGGCTTATTCCAGTCCCGAGGAAAAGGGAACCGGTGAACATGAACCTATTCTTTTTACGATTGAATATGGAAAAGGCAGGATTTTCCAAACTGTTTTAGGACATCCACAAGAAGATAAGCCTGTGGCTTTGCAGTGTGCGGGGTTTCTTACTACTTTCTTGCGTGGTGCGGAATGGTGTGCCACGGGTAAAGTTACGCAACCCATCCCAGAAGATTTTCCGGGGCCCAATGAGAACCGTATCTGGGAAGAGAATCGTTATATTCCATTTACTGAACTACTGGAACGGATAAAGGGATATAAAGAATTAGACAGTCGGGCAACAATTACGCAGATTAATGAATACCTTCGTGTTATGACTTCTGATAAAAGGTCATTAACAAATGTTGAAAAAGAAATGATTAAATTTCTCCTTTCCGATGCAACCCCAGATGCTAAAAGATATGTGTGTTCCAAATTAGGGGAAATAGGTTCACAGGCATCTGTGCCGACTTTAACCGACCTATTGCAGGTTCCCGAATTATCTGATTCTGCTCGTTTTGCTCTCGAAAGGATACCGGGAGAAATGTCCGCAAGTTCCCTTCGAAATGCACTCCAGACAACAAGTGGAAAAAATCGTATTGGGATTATTACATCTCTCGGTTTGAGAAAAGATGTTAAGTCAATACCTGCTATTGCAATCTTTTTAAAGAATGATGACCCTGATACAGTTATTTCTGCTGGTTCTGCTTTAAGTCTTATGGAAAATGAATCAGCACTATCCGCTTTGTGGACTGCACGCTCCCAGGCAACAGACCCTGTTCGCCTGAAACTAACCGAACATGCCCTTGCCTGTGCGGATAAAATTTTAGCAAAAAGAAAATCGCCTGACGCACTATCTGTAATACAAAAAATATATGCCGACAATACCATTTCCTCTTCACTTCGTGTGGCTTCGCTCCGTTGTCTTATTAAATATTCCGAGAAAGAGGGCGTTAACGCACTTTTAAAATCCTTAAGCAATCCCGACATGAACTTTGTTCGACTTGTCATCGGTGCTACACCATTAATACAGGACAAGCCATTACTATTAAATACTGTATGTAAAGAAATTGCATTTGCTCCCCCTGAGATTCAAGTCCAGTTTATCGAGATATTCGCATCCCAAAAAAGGTCCGATATTTTACCTTTTATCGTGAACAGTGTAAATAGTGACCAACCTATGGTGAGAGAGGCAAGCATTAAAGCGTTAGGTATCATGGGTGGCAAATCCGAAGTTGAACTGCTCATTTCAAAAGCCATCGGTGAGGGAACAGAAGCTGAATTAGCTCGAACGAGCCTTGCTTCTATGACCGGAGAAGAGGTAGGGAAAAGGATGTTAGAGATATTAAAAAAGCCGGACATAGACCCTGCTTTAAAAAAACTTCTTCTCCCATTGGTAGCGGATAGAAAAGTGCCCGGGAGCGAACCGGTCATACTCCAATCCGCAGGCGATGCTGACCCCGAGTGCAGAATATCTGCAATAAAAAGCCTGATAGAACAACCCCATGCTGACATGCTCGACACCGTTTTGCAAATATTGCCTAACGCAGGGTCGGACGAAGAACGCGATCTATTCGAAGAACTGATTTTAAAAATTGTCCAGCTTAACCCAGAAGAAACCGAAAAACAATTAGAGAAACTTTTCGCTCTCTCCGATACAACCCCTGCTTTACCTGTACAAACCGTTCTTCTTCGTGTTCTTGCACGGTCTGGGCATGCCCGAGCATGGGATAAGTTAAACACTTTAATTAACGCAAATACACCCGCAGACAAATTAGAAGCGGTTATAAAAGCTTTAAATGAATGGCCTGATGATACACCGGTTCCCGCTTTGATTGAATTTGCCCGCACTCATTCACAACTTCCCCAGCAAGAAACCTTACTCGTAACAGCATTAAATCTTGTACAAAAATCAAAAGCCCCTGACGAAGAAGTAGTGCAACGAATGGCTACCTTATTGGAACTTAATCCACCTATAACCGTTAAAAAAACTGCTTTAGAAAAAATAGCCGAACGGAAAGTAGATAGTTCGTTGCCCCTGCTTCTCTCTTATCTCCGTGATGCTGAAGATACCATCAAAGAGACCTTAATACGTTCCCTTTCTAACTGGCGGAATGCGGAGCCTATGCCTTCCTTGCTGGAACTTGCACGAACCACAGAGAATGATGCACTCCGTCGGCAGGCTCTTGCTGGTGTTATTCAACTTTCCGATAATATCTGGAATATGCCTTCCGAACAACGCACTCAATTATTTAACGATGTAATTGCAATAAGTCCAAAACCGGAAGTATTAAAAGGCGTTATCGGTGCATTACAAAACTCCTCTTATCCCGAAGCCTTGACCATCGTTACTCAATACCTCGATAATGAACAGGTAAAAGGCGAAGCCGAAGTTGCTACTGTAAAACTCGCAAAAACACTTGTCGGTATTGTCCCTGATTTAGTTACATCGGCTCTTAATAAAATTATCAGCCAGGGACAGATGGAACTGCTGAAACAGGAGGCTCAAAAAATATTAGATACCATTCCCAAATTCGAGGATTTTATAACCACATGGATGGTTTCGGGTCCCTACATAAACGATGAAATTAATCCCAATATGCTGTATGAATTTGTCTTTGCCCCCGAAAAGTCCGAAGAAGCAGACAAAGCCCTCTGGAAACCTGTATCGCCCGGAACCAATCCCAACAAACCTATGGTAGTAGAACTCCACAAAATTTTAGGAGGTGAAAATCGGGTCGCTTACTTAAGTACCTATGTGTGGAGCGACACAGAACAGGATGCCAATTTGTTAATCGGTAGCGATGATGGTGCCCGTGTCTGGGTTAATGGAACAAAGGTATTTGGCAAAAATACAAATCGCCCTTGTGTTCCTGATGACGATACTATCAACATTCACCTAAAACAAGGTTGGAACCATATCCTCGCTAAAATCCGTCAGGGCAATGGACAATGGGAATTCTGTGCACGAATTCGTAAACCAGACGGTTCTTTATTTGAACCTAAGTTAAAGACAGCCATTCTACCTAAATAATAAGAAATCTTATAAATTGTAGATTAAGTCCCAACATTTAATATGTTGGGACTTATTTTTTTTGATAAATATAAAAAAAGTATTGACACATTGAAATTTTTGAGTTAGAATATATTGTAAGGTGATTATATAAATTATCATTATTATCAAAAAAATTATTGTAAAGGAGAATATTATGAAAAAGCAAGGCTTTACATTGATTGAGCTACTGGTTGTTATCGCTATTATAGGTATTCTTGCGGCGATATTACTACCTGCTCTTGCTCGTGCACGTGAAGCGGCACGTCGGTCCAGTTGCCAGAACAACTTAAAACAAATCGGTCTTACCTGTAAGATGTATGCCAACGAAGCCAAAGGAGAAAGGTTTCCTCCCTCAAAACTCTATAACTGCACAGGGTTAAGTGGCGAATTCGTTCTTGATTGTATGGCGGTATACCCTGAATATTTGAATGACCCAGCGGTATTGCTATGCCCATCTGCAACGACAGGGAACGACCCCGTTAAAGTTTTTAATAAAGCCGATAATCGGGCACAGGTCATTGGTGACCGTGCTGGGAATTTGGTTCCGACCGCAGGTGTCCCCAATCAAGAGTTTTACCCGTGCGAGGTAGACGATAGCAGTTGCTCATATCTATATTTAGCCTGGAACACCTGGTTTCCGGGTATCATTGACCGTCCCGACCCGCCGGCTGACCCCGATGTCAATGTGATGATAGATTGGCTTCTTGCGAACAACCCACAGGTAGTAATTATGTTAGGTGAACTCTACCCTCGCCTCGGGAATCCTGCTCAAAACGATGAAGACTTTACATTCTTCGATGGTACCCAGAACCTTACCATGTATCGTTTAAGAGAAGGTATTGAACGGTTTATGATAACGGATATTAACAATCCTGCCGCAAGCGCCAAAGCCCAAAGTGAAATACCTGTCAGTGGCGACTGGGTCAGCACGGATATAGGACAGGAGTTTAACCATGTTCCCGGCGGTTGCAATTTTCTATATATGGATGGCCATGTCGAATTTATACGATTCCCTGGTAAATGGCCTGTCAACCGCACAATGTCTGTCCTCCAAAGCGAAGAAATTATGAATAGGTTTTAATTAATACGGAATAGTAATTATTCCTAATTTATAAATTCCTAATAAATAGAGGTGGAGGGGAAGCAATTCATTTTAAAAGATTACTTTCTTTTCTTGATTTGATTTTTCAATGAGAAGTATTTGATTAATTCTATTTTTTGTTTTAAAACATCTTTTATTAGTAATATTTAAAAACAGTTCTTACACATTTTGTAAAGAATAAAATGAGGATAATTTTTGTTTCCTTTCTTAAGGTAATATTTGTAAAATAATATATAATAATCTGGAAATGAATAGGGGACGCGAGCATGAGTAATGCTGACCATTTAATTAATACACAAGGAGATATAGATAAAATAGTTTTTGCTGATGAGGAATGGATTGATGCTATAAAAGCCTACTTGGAGGAACGAGGTCCTCAGGCTACGGCAAATCTGGTTCGGCGTCTACAAGATTACACATATCTTTTAGGTATTCGTAAACCTTGCCCGGCAACAACTCCTTATATTAATACTATTCCTGTAGCGGAGCAACCCGAATATCCGGGCAATCGGGAATTGGAACGAATCATAAAATCCTATATTCGCTGGAATGCAATGGCAATGGTAGTCCGTGCGAATCGTGAGGCAGATGGGATAGGAGGACATATATCTACTTATGCATCAGTGGCTACTCTATATGAGGTAGGTTTTAACCACTTTTTCAGAGGACGCACTGATGATTATGGTGGTGATTTGATTTATTTTCAGGGTCATGCAGCCCCCGGTGTGTATGCACGGGCTTATCTTGAAGGTCGACTAACTGAACAAGACCTTAAAAATTTCCGACGTGAACTTAGTAAAGAGGGTGGGCTTCCTTCTTATCCTCATCCGCGATTGATGCCTGGTTTCTGGCAGTTTCCCACCGTTTCTATGGGGTTGGGTCCCATCATGGCGATTTATCAGGCTCGATTTAATAAATATTTAGAAAATCGCGGGCTTAAACCCAAGAACGGGGGCTATGTCTGGGCATTTTTAGGTGATGGCGAAACCGATGAACCGGAAACTCTGGGTGCTATCAGTTTAGCTAGTCGGGAACACTTGGATAACCTGATTTTTGTAGTTAACTGCAATTTACAGCGATTAGATGGTCCGGTTCGTGGGAATGGCAAAATCATCCAGGAATTGGAGGCAATATTTCGAGGTGCGGGCTGGAATGTAATCAAGGTTATCTGGGGAAGTGATTGGGACCCTCTGTTTGAACAGGACGAGCATGGTTTATTAGTTAATGCGTTAGGGGATATTGTAGACGGTGAGTATCAAAAGTTTTCGGTGTCTTCGGGTGAATATATACGCAAAAAGATAGTAGAACATGAACCGCGTCTGGCACCGTATCTGGAACAGGTCACAGATAATCAACTTCGCCAATTACGAAGGGGAGGACATGACCCCATAAAGGTATATTCCGCTTATTATCATGCCTTGCAGACCCAGGGCGCTCCTACGGTCATTTTAGCCAAGACCATCAAAGGATATGGTTTAGGCGAAAGTGGCGAAGGTAAAAATATAACACATCAACAAAAGAAACTGAACGAGGATGAACTTCGAGAATTTCGTGCCCGCTTTGGCATCCCTGTATCAGATGATGAAATTGCGTTCGCTCCGTTTTGTAAACCTCCCGAAGACCATCCCGCAATGATATATTTACAGGAACGACGCAAAGCATTAGGAGGTTATCTTCCTCGTCGCGAAGTATTAGCCCCACCCTTAAAAGCACCGGAAGATGTCCTTTTTGATGAATTTTTCAAAGGCACACCTCGTCCCGTTTCTACAACGATGGCTTTTGTGTCTATCCTTCGGAAACTCCTCCAGCATGAGATAATCGGAAAATTAATAGTACCTATCGTCCCGGATGAAGCACGTACCTTCGGTATGGAGGGTTTATTTCGCCAAATCGGAATATATTCCTCTCAAGGGCAAAAATATGAACCTGTGGATTCCGAATCGGTTTTGTATTATAAGGAAGCAATGGATGGACAGATACTTGAAGAAGGAATTTCCGAAGCGGGTTCAATGGCTTCGTTTATTGCTGCAGGCACAGCTTATGCAAGTCATGGAATTAACACTATCCCATTTTTTATTTTTTATTCTATGTTCGGATTCCAGCGTATTGGCGATTTAATCTGGGCATCTGCGGATATGAAAGTGCGAGGTTTCCTTGTCGGTGGAACTGCAGGCCGTACAACCCTTGCTGGGGAAGGTTTACAACATCAGGATGGACATAGCCACCTTATTGCTATGTCTGTGCCATGCTTACGTGCCTACGACCCTGCATATGCCTATGAGATAGCGGTTATTGTGCAAGAGGGTATCCGCAGTATGTATGAAAAGCAAGAAACTGTTTTTTATTACATGACTGTTGAAAATGAAAATTACACTATGCCTCCTATTCCCAAAGGAAAGAAAATAAGAGAAGGAATTATCAAAGGCCTATATCTATTCCGTCCATCTTCACTAAAGAAACCTAAAGCAAAAGTGAATTTATTGGGGAACGGCTCTCTTCTCAATGAGGCACTGAAAGCACAGGTTATTTTAGAACAAGAATTTAATATAGGGACGGATGTTTGGAGTGCAACAAGTTATAAAATGCTCCGTGAAAATGCTCTGGAAATTGAACGGTGGAATCGTCTTCATCCTACTTCTAAAAAGCGTATCCCGTATGTAACTGAATGTTTAGCCAATAAAGCAATTGCCACTATTGCGGTTTCGGATTATGTAAAACTGGTTCCTGACAGTATCGCCCGATGGGTTCCTCAGCGGTTTGTGTCCCTGGGAACCGATGGCTTCGGGCGTTCTGATACTCGTGAAGCCTTGCGTGATTACTTTGAGGTAGATAGCCGACATATTGTGTTGACGGTTCTATACACACTCACGCAGGAAAAGAAACTCACTCCTGAAACCGTAAAGAAATACATGCGAGACGCAGATATATCAGCCAACAAAACATACCCTATGGATATATAATTAACCCGAATTAGATAAGGAAGATAAAATGCCAAAGGAATTCCGATTACCTTCATTAGGTGAAAATGTTTCTGAAGCGACTATTGGCAAAATATTAGTAAAGGTGGGTGATATTATCCACAAAGGACAAACTGTTTTAGAAATTGAGACAGATAAAGCAGTTGCGGAAATCCCCGTAACTTTTGATGGGAAAATTGTTGAAATCCACGTGAAAGAGGGACAAAAGGTAAAACCGGGGACTCTTGTGTTTACATTAGAAGAGACAACAGTTACCACGGCGCCTGAACCAGTATCCCCGCCAATACAAGAGAAGATAAGTTTGGCAGAAAAAATAGTTGTGCCACCTCCTTTGGAGAAACCTGTTTCAATGCAAGCACCTCCTATCCCTTCTGTATCTTCTCAAAGAGCCAAGTCAGAGGTCCCTGTATTGGCTTCTCCTACGGTGCGTAGATTAGCCCGCGAATTGGGGATTTCTCTGGAAGAAGTGCCTGCTTCTGACCCTTCTGGAAAAATCTCTGCTGAAGATATTATGGCGTATCATAAGCGGAAGATAGAAGAGGTCGCCGTTCCTGTTCCCGAATCTCCTACATACACTTCCCCTGTAAAAGAAGCCTATATTGAAGAGGCGAAAGCAATTGCTTCAGACTCATGGGGAAATGTAGTGATAGAACCGATGAGCACCATCCGTAAAAAAACCGCAGAGCAAATGATGCGAAGTTGGGCGATTCCACAAGTAACTCATTTCGACAAAGCCAATATTACACAATTGGAAGAATTACGCGAAGGATGGGCTAAAAAAATACAGTCTGCGGGAGGGAGATTGAGTGTTCTTATTTTTACATTAAAGGTAGTTGCAGAAGCCTTAAAAAAGTTCCCCAAGTTTAACTCGAGCATTGACCTTGAAAATGCGCAAATTATATATAAAAAGTATTATCACATCGGTATTGCTGTGGATACAGAAAATGGGCTTCTGGTGCCTGTTGTACGAGATGTAGATAAAAAGACCATTAAACAACTTTCGATAGAAGTTCCACAAATAGCAGAGAAAGCCCGTCAGCGGAAATTAGCGTTAGAGGAATTGCAAGGGGCTACATTCACAATTAGCAATTTAGGTGGTTTAGGTGGTATTGGTTTTACACCTATAGTAAATGCTCCGCAGGTAGCGATTTTAGGTATGTCTCGTTCAAGTATGGAGCCTGTATATCAAAATGGGAACTTTGTCCCGCAGTTAATGTTACCCTTGAGTTTATCATATGACCATCGTGTTATTGATGGTGCCGATTCGGCTCGGTTTCTTCGCTGGATATGCGACGCCCTTGAAAATCCATGGAATATGTTTATTGAATAAGTGAAATAAAAACTAAAGGAGGTCTTATGCCTGAAATCATTCAGACACAAGTCGCTGTAATTGGTGCAGGTCCTGGTGGATATGGCTGTGCCTTTATGTGTGCAGATTTGGGAATACAAACGGTTTTAATTGATGTGGAAAAGAATCCGGGCGGGACATGTCTCTATCGAGGATGTATTCCGACGAAAGCATTGCTCCATATATCCCATGTGATTACCAATGCGCTGGAGGCGGAGAAATTTGGGGTTTACTTTCAGAAACCGAAACTGGATATTGATAAAATACGCGAGAATGTGAAAGGGGTTGTTGAACATTTAACGGGTGGTTTAGGGCAACTTACCAAACTACGCAATATACACTATATTCAGGGGAGAGCTAGTTTTTTAGATTCAAACACATTAGAAGTGTTCTTGATGGATGGACGCGAAATGCGGATTTCCACGCAATATACAGTAATATCTGCAGGTTCTCGACCTGCTCTATTCGGACAACCCATCGATTCTCCGGATATTATGAATTCCAATACCGCCGTTACCATAGAAGAAATACCGGAGCGATTGCTTGTAATTGGAGGGGGATATATTGGACTGGAGTTAGGCACAGTTTATGCCACATTAGGGGCTGAAGTAACGCTCGTTGAGGTAACCGATGGCCTGCTCCCTGGAGTAGACCGAGACCTCGTTCGACCCCTTGCAAAGCATTTGGAAAATGTACTACATCAAATTCACCTCAAAACATTAGTCAAACAACTCAAACCCCAGAAAAAAGGTATCTCAGTCGAATTAGAAGGACCTGAAATAAAGAAACCGCAACAGATTTTTGACCGCGTTCTCGTCTCGGTCGGTCGAAAACCGAATAGTAGTGGATTAGGATTAAAAAATACAAAAGTAGCCATAGATGAGAAAGGTTTTATCCGTGTGGATGAACAGAGACGAACCACAGACCCGTATATTTTTGCGATTGGTGATGTTGCCGGTGGACCTATGTTAGCCCATAAAGCCACGCATGAAGGACGAACCGTTGCCGAGGTTATCTCGGGTAAAAATGTGGCGTTCGAACCCCAGGCAATCCCTGCGGTTGTGTTTACTGACCCTGAAATCGCATGGTGCGGGCTTACCGAAGAACAAGCCCGGGCGAAAAACATACCTATCCAGGTATCTAAATTCCCATGGTCGGCTTCGGGCAGAGCCATGACGATGTTCCGTGGTGAGGGGCTCACTAAACTGATTACTCATGCAGATACCCAGCAAATTCTCGGTTTTGGCATTGTCGGAGCGAATGCAGGTGAACTTATTGGTGAGGCAACATTAGCCATCGAGATGGGCGCCACTCCTGAAGACCTTGAACTGACTATACACCCACACCCAACTCTGAATGAAACCATCATGGAAACAGCGGGTGTTCTTCTCGGCAAAAGCACACATCTCTACCGCAAATCTCAACGCAAAGGATGAAGTTCGTTTTGGTTTTTATTTGATTTCGATTTGGACACCGGAAGGGGTGGTAATGAGTGACCAGAGTGTTTTCCAGTCTGCGTTTATATAGAAAATAGGGGCTAAATTTATATTCGGAGTAGTTAAAAGAAGAGAAACTGTTGCCTGGTTATTTTTGAATCCTAATGTGAGTTCTCCATTTGTAAAGGGTTTTGGGTCTTCTTTACCTAAGAGTTTTTCCAGTTGTTTTTGAACGATACTTACATTTTGTAAGTATAGAATGAGTTGGAGAAGGACATCTCGATTGATAGTCAACCCTTCAGGACAAGCAAGGCTAAAGTCCCCATCAACAAGTTGACCTGTTGAAAAATCAACATTTATATCAAAATTTCCATTTGCCAAGCCTGTGAGCTTTAACCATGGGGGTTGCACTTCTGTTGTAAATTGGGCTAAATCGAGATGATTATACTGCCCTGTAAAATTACCCATAATGGAACTCTCTTTTTTCTGAATAGAGCCTTTTGTAGTAATGATACCACTCCATAGGTTGCCTTTTATTTGTTCCAATTCTACACCTAACTGTTGTAATTTTAGTTTTAAATTACTTTCTATCTGGGTCGCTCTTATATTTTTTAGGATGATTTCATGCATAGTTATATTTAATGGAAAGTCAGGGGATGTTAATGAATGGAATTGGGATTGAGAATTGAAATTTTTAATCTGTATTTGCCATGAAGGAAGGATTACATCGGGAATATTGATATTCCATTCCATTTCTCCATTATTTATTTGGTTTTCTTTATATTCGAAATCTTTTATTTTTAGTGAGAAAGTGCCGGTGCTTTCTTCTGAAATTCCCCAGTTCTGTAAATCTGTAAGGGAACCATTAATTTCTATATTTTGCGAAGTTAACGATAAATGGCGATTATCTAATGGAAGTAGTAAGGTGCTCTTTTGGATAACTCCCAGATTGCAATTTACAAATCCTATTTTCAAATAGTCAATGTCGAATGAATAATTATAAAAATCGGTAGTGATATTTGTGTCGAAACATAGAGGAACTCCTTCGGGCAATATATAACCGCCTATTCCCAGACCTTCCGCTGAGCCTGACCCCTGAATTTGGATTTTTCCACTACCATTCCAATAAAGTTTTCCGTTAAAATTTGTTTTACCCGGCATATAGTAAGGGAGAAACTCTGAAGCAATAGTTGAAAGATATATTTTCGTTTTTGTGTTTCCTTCCAATGATAAAGGGAACAAATGAAGTTTGCAAGGGTTTAACTCGAAGTCTGTAGAGTTTTCTGAGGAGAGTCGAAAGTTACCGATAATATCGTTCCAATTTTGAATTGCCCCTTGAAAATGAAATTCCGATGGTACAATAGGAGGATATTCTTTGGTTTCTTCTTTGGGTGATAGTTGTCCGTTGAATTGTAAATCTATGTTATATGATTTATTGGCGGTTATGTTTATTTCAACATCTGTCGATGCATTATCCAAAGCATTTTTTAATATAGAGGGTGTAAATGGCTGTATTATTTTTGCGGGTAATTTCTTGGTTTGGATATGTGCTGTCCAGTGAGAGGAAGGGATAAATTCGGTGGAGAAGAGGATAGGAGTTGAAAAGCAGTTCCATTCACCCGACCATTTTAGTTGTGATGAACCCTCGTTATTTGGGGATATATCCAATTTGCTATCCAGTTGGATATTATTAATATATGGGAGTGATATTTTCCCTTTAACTTTTCCTTCCAGAAAGGGAATAGTTCCTTGAAGAGAAAGAGTGCATTCTATTGAAAAGGGTTCGATTTTTTGAAGCAAAAGAGTGTCATAAAAATGGGGAGATAAATTTTTGATAAGTGTTCCTTGAAGTATATTGGAAGAAAAGTCCAAATAAGTGGTTTGGTTTACATGGTTATATCTCCATTTTATTTCCCATCCAGGGTCTTTTTCTGTGTTTAATATCACTTCTGTTGTCTGTTCGGGTGCTGAGTAATGAGAACGAATGGTTATATCTGATGAGTAACTGAGCCATGGTTTTTCTTTATCCCCTATTGTTAAGGTATATATGGACAATTTTCCACTGATATTTTCGGGTATCCATTGGGTATCTCGATAAGTAAGACTGCTGTTAAGATTGTCAACCTGTAGTTTTTGCCAACTTATAGGTATTGCGAAAATAGAATAAAACAAGGATGAGAAAGAATTGGAAATGTTCTCATCGAGGGTAATATTTATATTTTCCGCATTCAGTTTTTGGAGTGAGTTATCTATATTTAGATTTCCTGAAACGAGGAGGTAAGGTGGGAATTGGATGTTTGTTTTGACCTCCTGTGATTGTTGTGTAAAATGATGAGATATATCTATTTTCCCGATAAGTGTTTCTTTTTTCCCTTTGTATAGGATTTCCATCGGGGTGTGGGAAGAAGAGAGGGAAATGTGATTTTGTGCTTTGTCTAATTTAAGCGGGATACCGGATAGAGACCATTTATTTTCATTATCTGTAATGGATATGAAAATATTTTCGATAAACATTTGCTGTGGGAGGTAAATATACAGAGATTGTAAGTCTATAGGTTCTTTTTTGTATGTAACTTTATGTTGTGTTGGAAGTGGGGGAGAAGATTGTAAGGCTGTGTTTGTGTCAATATTACATTCTTGAATATAGACATGTACGTTTTTGGGTTTTAGTAAAGGAAATTTTATCTGAATGTTGTTCAATTTTACATCTGTGTTATAATCTTTTAGGTTTATTTGAATACTTTGGAAAGAAATCGTTGGGAACAAAGAGAGACCCGACAGTGTAATTGAGATATTATTTGTGGGTTTGAAAGAAAGAGAGCCTTTTATTTGAAGTAATATCCAAACGCTAAGAATTGATATAGTAATAATAAATAAGCAAATGGCAACAGAAAGCGTGATGTATTTTATTATTTGAATTGGTTTTTTTTCCACAACATACCCTTTTGCATACAATATGTTAGTAAAGACTATTTTTAGTTATATTTTAATCATTGAGGACTATGAAAAAGAAAGTGCCGGCAGAAAAAGATTTATTATTACCATCAAAGGAAATGGGAAATTCTGTGGAAAATTATCAGAAAAATTTTGAAGAGACTGTATCCGGAAGCAATACATTTCCCTCTAAATTATATCGTGTTTTGTTTGTTCAACCTCAACAGGGTCCACATCAATCTCTTTTTCCAGCAATATTTGAACATCTTCCGGAATGTCATATAGATAGGGTATATTCCATAAAAGAAGTGATGGATTATATTAAAGTGTTTGTGCCAGACTGTTTGGTTATAGACTGTGCTCTTGGGGATGAAGCCTGTCTTACATTATGTCGGTATTGGAAAACTTCATTGAATACGGCAAAAATTCCTGCATTAATGATTATAAATCTTGATATGCCGACGCCCCGCCGATGGGAATTGGTAGCAGGTGGGATAGATGATTTTCTTGTTTATCCTTGTGATATTACGGAATTGATAACACGAATTCGAATTTTACTTCGTATGAAGCAGGCGGAGGTGGGTCTTTGGGAAACAAATCGGCGTTTAATGGAACTTGCAGAAGAGCGGTCTCGTGCTTTATTCGTATATGATTCGTTGAATCGCTTTTTGTTAGATAATTGTAATAATCCGGTGCTTATTTTTGAGTTGAGTGATAATATTCGTGAGAGTCGTTTCCTTGATGCTAATTCTTATGTGTATCGGATGACGGGTTATTCACGCGAAGAGTTTCTTCAATTACGACTTCGTGATATAATCCCTAAGAATCGAATTGAGGGGATACAGGGAAGAATTGAAACTATAATCCAGCATCAGCAGGTGTCGTTTGAAACGGTAATTTTGGCTAAAGACGGTCGTCAAATCCCTATTGAAGTTCAAGCGAGGACATTTAATACCGATAATCAACCTTGCATTATTGCAATAGGCCAGCCTCTGGAAGATACGCCGAGTATTACTTCGGAAAGGCTTTCTGAAAGTATTTCGAGGTATCGTATTTTAGCAGCTCAAACAGGGATGATGATTTATGATTGTAACCTTCATACGGGTAAGATTAAATGGGGTGGGGCGGTTACACAAGTAACGGGTTACTTGCCTCGGGAATTAGAAGATTTCAATTTGCAACGGTGGACAGACCATATTCATATCGAAGATTTACCTCGGGTTAAGGCTCATATCGAAGTGGCAAAGCAAGAAATAGGTAAATTCCGTGTAGAATATCGGATACGACATAAAAATGGTGAATACAGGTATGTTGAAGACCAAGGGGTTGTATTACCCGATGCCACAGGTGAAGCCTATCGAATATTAGGCTCGATTAAAGATATAACAGTGCAGAAGCAGGAAGAGGAAGAACGCAGACGAGCAGAACAGCAAGTTCAACATTCCCAGAGGTTGGAAAGTTTAGGTGTTCTTGCAGGAGGAATAGCCCACGATTTCAACAATCTCCTGGCGGTAATTATCGGTTTGACCGATATGGCAATAAATGAAGTTCCCAAGAAGACCCCTTTATACGAAGACCTTAGGGAAGTGTTACAGGCGGCACACCGAGCCAAGGACCTTGTAAAACAGATATTGACATTTAGTCGGCAGACGGGTGAGGAAAGCAGTCCTTTATATTTGCATGTGATAGCACGAGAAGCCCTGAAACTTTTGAGAGCCACTACCTCCCCTAATATAGAAATTATTGATAATGTGGATGTTCATTCCGGAGCTATTATGGGCAATCCTGCACAGATACATCAAGTTGTAATGAATTATTGCACTAATGCAATTCAGGCGATGCCAAAAGGGGGGAAATTAGAGGTAGAGGTGCGCGATATTACGCTGGATAGTGATGCTTCGCAGATACATCCGAAATTGAAACCGGGCACTTATGTGAAGTTAACCGTTCGAGATAATGGACATGGAATGGAACCGCCTATCTTAGAGCGTATTTTTGACCCCTTCTTTACAACAAAGAAACCTGGAGAAGGGACAGGCATGGGATTGGCTGTGGTGCACGGTATTGTTTCAGCGCACGGGGGAACGATTATTGTCGAAAGTAAACCCGGCATGGGTTCAACCTTTTATACCTACTTCCCACGAATTGATAATCCGATTGTGATGGAGAAAAAACAGGATGAGGAACCATTAGAAGGACAAGAGCGAATTTTATTTGTAGATGATGAAGAATCCGTATGTAAATTGGGGAAACGCGTCTTGAGTCAATGGGGGTATAGTGTAGAAGTATGTCAAAATGCCTTATCTGCTTTAGCTGTATTTACCCAGAATCCAGACCGATTTGACCTTGTGGTAACCGACCAGGCGATGCCTAAGATGTCCGGGGAGGTACTGGCTCGCTGGGTTAAAGAACTCCGTCCCGATATTCCTGTTATTTTGTTCACAGGTTTTAGTGGGGATTTTTCTCCTGAAGAACTTTCTCGATTAGGTATTGATGAAATTGTGATGAAACCGATTGTCGCCCGAGACCTTGCCCGCCGTATTCGAAAAGTGTTAGACAGGCAGAAAAAGAATTTCTAAAGAGAGTGTTGAAAAAGGCGAAAAACTATCTTACAGTTGATATATGAAAGGGGAGTTGTCCATGTAGGTCTATAATTTTATTACCTTTTCTTTTAGAGAAGGAGGGATATTTTTTGTAGCATTTCGTGTATCTAATACTAACGAGGCTTTTGTTACGATTTCTTCATAATTATAAGTAGAATGGTCGGTAATAATAGTCACGAGGTCGAATTGGGATAAATCTTTATTTATTTGATAAGATTGTAAAATTTTTTCTTCTACTTCCAGTTGAATCACATAGGGGTCAGAATAATATACTTCGGCTCCTTTTTTCATAAGGAGCGAAATAATGTCCAGAGCTGGAGACTCTCGAATATCGGATATATCTTTTTTGTAGGTTACTCCCACTATTAATATTTTACTCCCTTGAATACTTTTTTTCTTTTCGTTTAATGTATCTGCCATCTTCTCTACCACATATCTGGGCATAGCCGAATTAATGGTGCGTGCTAATTCAATGAAACGAGCGGTGTAATTGAGTGTTTTCATTTTCCATGAGAGATATACAGGGTCTACGGGGATACAGTGTCCACCTAGTCCGGGTCCGGGATAAAAGGGCATAAAACCAAAAGGTTTGGTTTTGGCGGAATCAATGACTTCCCAAATATCTATTCCCAGTGTGTCGCACATCATTGCCATTTCATTGACCAGCGCAATGTTGACTGCCCGAAAAGTATTTTCTAAAAGTTTTACCATTTCGGCGGTTCGTGCATTTGAGACAGGGACAATTTTAGGAACGATGTGTTTATAAAGTTTTTCTGCTTGCTGGGTACATGCAGGAGTAATTCCCCCGATAACTTTGGGTGTGTTTCGTATATTGAATTGTTTATTGCCGGGGTCGTAGCGTTCCGGGGAGAATGCGAGATAGAAATCTTTTCCTACCTGCAAGCCTTTTTTTAATAAACGGGGTAATACCACTTCTTCTGTAGTTCCAGGATAGGTGGTACTTTCAAGAACAATTAGCATGTCCTTATGGAGATAGGGTTCGATAGCGTCAACTGCCTGAATGATAAAAGATAAATCGGGTTCTTGTATCTTATTCAAAGGAGTGGGGACACAGATACAAACGGCATCTATTTTACTAAGAGCATTATATTCGTTTGTAACAAAAAATCTGTTTGTTGCCAATGCTTTTTTGACGATTTCGGAAGGGACATCATCAATGTATGAGGTACCTGATTTTAACTGGTTAATCCTGTTTATATCCGTATCAATGCCCCATACTTCTAAATCATGGTTATGAAATTCTAAAGCAAGTGGGAGTCCCACATACCCTAAACCTAATACAGCAACTTTTTGAAATGAATTTCTATTCATATATGCATCCTCAGCAGTGATTAATTTCTTTTATGTTCATCATATAAGATTTTATCTCGCATTCCCAACATGCCTGCTTGACAAAGGGAAAAGTCATATCGTAGAGGGTCGTCCGGATTGATCTGACGGAAAATTTCAGTTAATAATAAAGCTGTTCTTGCATTAAGGGGTCGTGGAGGAATAATGCGAAGTGAAACAGCCCATTGATAAATATGGGTATCCAGAGGGACAATTAATTGAAGAGGTTTTATGAATTTCCAACAACCCACATCAATTTCATCTTCTCGTACCATCCAGCGTAAGTAGAGCCAGAGTCGTTTACAGGCTCCTCCTTTGTTAGGGGAAGGAACTAAAAAATGTAATGAACATTTTGATAATTTACGGAGTTCATCGGAGGAGTTTTGTAAAGTGTGCCATAAATCACCGGAACAATTTTTATAATGCTTGTACATAAAAGCACCTATTGTTCCATATTTTTCAATAATTATTCTAACTCCAAACAAAAAATTTGCGATTGTTTTACCATCTACAAATCGGTGCCGAAAATTTTTAAGGGCAGATATAAAATTTTTTTGAGACCATTCCATTAAATCTTTTGATGGATTTTGCCACAATGAGAGGATTTGGGCAATTTTACTATTAAAAGATTTTGCATTTCCGAAAGATAATAGTGCGGAGATGAATCCAACTATTTCTTTATCCGTTTCATTAGGATATGAATAGAGCCAATGGATAGGGTCATTAATAGTGAATTTTCTATGATGATATTGATTATATATTTTTTCAAGAGTTCTTTTTACTATTCTGATTTCAGTTTTTGTTATCATGACGAAAGATGTGTCGGCGAATTATATTGTTATGATATGATAGGAACAGATATTTAGGATATTCCAACTGAACAGGAGGCTTCATTATGACACTTTCAAGCAGTTTGGGGCAACATATAGCACGACTTCGAGAGGGGAAAGGAATTTCGCGGGAGGAATTAGCGAAACGGAGTCGGTGTAAAGTTGAAGTTATTGAGGCTTTAGAAGAAGGGCACTTATCTCCATCGTTAGCACCCCTTCTTCAGATAGCTCGTGGTTTAGGTGTGCATTTAGGGACTTTATTAGATGATAAGCCCCATGTAGGACCTGTTATTGCTCGTAAGGATGACAAGGAAAGTCCGGTTGTTCGATTTTCGGGTATTCGTGTTGCGTCGGATTCCAGTACTCTTGAGTTTCATCCATTAGCCTATAATAAGGCGGGGAGACACATGGAACCTTTTTTGATTGATATTCACCCGACAGTTTCCGAAGATTGTATGTTCTCTGTTCATGAAGGGGAAGAGTTTATTTATGTTCTTTCGGGGAAAGTTCAGGTTTCCTATGGTTCTGAGATGTATATATTAGCCCCGGGTGACAGTATTTACTATGACTCTACAACACCTCATGAGGTTCGGTCTGCTTCCGAAGAAAACGCATGTATCTTGGCTGTAATTTACACTCCGGAATAGAGTATGGGTTGGTCAACCTAATTCTTATTTTACCCCCTTTACTTCAATCTCATAAAATTGTTTAATATTTTCTCTAAGTTTACTATACTCCTGACGGGCTAAAGACTCTGCTTTATCTCGTCGTTGTTTCGCCTCTTTGAAATTCGTGAGAACATAATCTACTATATCTTTATCTAATTTTGAGGAATCTACCATAGGTTTCATAATCCCTATAACATCATTTTCACTTAATTCTCCACGATAGGGTCTATTTTCAGTTATAGCAGTAAACACATCTGCTACTGCAATTATTCGAGCAATGATAGGGATTTTTTCTCCTCGTAGCCCAAAGGGGTAGCCTGAGCCATCTAATTTTTCATGATGATAAGGTGCATATTTGAGACAATGATACTTATCGTACATTGTTTCAAGGGCTATATGGCTGTAATAGGCATGGGCTCGCATAATGTTCCATTCTTTAGAATTGACCTTTCCCGGCTTTTCAAGTATTTCAATGGGTATGGCTAACTTCCCAATGTCGTGTAGAAAACCGACTTCTCGTATATAGTCGCAGTGTTCTTCTACTGGGAATTTACCAGATTGGAATAACCAGGAGGATATTTCAGCCACGCAAAAACTATGGCTTGCAGTAAAGTGACTCTTAAAGTCAATTAAATAACCGATTATTTTTGCAATTTCCAAAAATATATTGTCCTCAGGGGGATGAATGATACTTTCCAATAAGATTTTTTCTAACATTAAATCTGGGGGGACAGATACTAAATCCAGCCACAGGTAATCTTGTTTTTTTATTATGGAATAAAAGACATCTAATACATCAGGATGATAAATGTTTTTACTATATTCAATATATTGGTAAATATGTTCTATTTGTTCAAGGATAGGTTCGGTGGGATTGATATGAATTGCCAATCTATCTGCGAGCCGAATTATAAAACTTTCTAATGGGATGGATACATTGGGCTTGGCTTTGTCATAGTTACAATGGTGATATTGAACAATTTTGGAAGGTTGAGAGAAGAAAGGGCTTTTATTGAACAATAGGGAAACAGTCAGGGAATGGGTTTCAGGAAAATGGTCTTCTAAAAGGATATAACTTTCTTTTTGTGATAAAGAAAGAAGTCCAATGTCATGGATGGATGAAGCAATAACCAAATCTTGCATGGATTGCGGAGATAAGCCTAAATGTTCACCTATTTTTCTACTCAAGTAGGTGACTTGTGCTAAGTGGGGAGCTAATTGTGGATTGAATAAGCCCAACATGCGGTTTAAGGACTTAACAAGATAAACTATTAACATACAATTTTCTCTTGTGTCGTATTCATATAATATATTATCACAAGTCGTAGTGTGATGGGAGAATGTATTTTATAAAGCAAGGATAAAGGTGCAATAAGTATTGTAATCGGTAAGACAAATCATAAAAGAAATTATTTTTTTGTCTTTGATTTTTCGGGAGTGTAAGATAATTTTAGGACAAGCAGTTCCAAGGCCGTTCTTTCGTCGGTACCTGTTTGTCTCATCGCGTAGGTTGTTTCGTTGCAAAGATTCATTGCAGTAACTAATTTTTTTAAACCGAATCGTTTTGCAAGGGGAGCTACTTTATTTGCTACAAAGGTACTTCTCGGTTTTTCTTCAGAGAGTTCGGTAGTTTTATAGGCGTTTTCAAGTAGCCAGTGGAGAACGGAGATAATTTCGGGGGGTTCTTTTCCTTGATTAATTAGATCGTTAAGGATGAGCCATGCTCCTTTCATGTTACCCAACGCTATAGCATCGGTTAGGTGCCAGATGGATTCTTCGGCAACATCGGCACAGGATTCTAAAACATCTTTGAGGGTTATATTTTCTTTTTCCCCGACGAAACCCAATAAAAGGGTGAGAGCATTCTGTATATCACTTAATTTAGAGCCACATCTTGATATAAGTTCTTCTAATGCGTCGGGTGAAATTTTCTTTTTTTTGTTCTTTAAATATTTGTTTATCCAGTCGCGTAGTTCGATAAGAGTTAAAGCAGGACATTCTATGACGCCATCTATCGCCTCAAACGCTCTATAAATAGGTTTCCGAGTGTCAATTCCTTCCGCAACACAAATGAGTAATGTAGTATCTAATGGATTTTGAAGGTAATCCAGCATAGGACGAATGGCTTTTGCATCCGTTTTTTCACTCCGGTCTAATAACTCGAATTTACGAACGATGACTACCTTACGAGGAGAAAAAAAAGGTAAAGTGGAACATTCCATTACAACTTCATCTAATCGTGATTCGTCTCCATAAAAGGTTCGTATTGCTAAGGATTCCATTCCCTCCGGAATGAAGTTTTTTGTTAATTCGTCAATAGTTTCATCTGCAAGAACAGGCTCAAAACTTTCTTTATTGCCGGATAGGGATGGGCAAAAAAGCAAGCAATTGGTGGATAAACCTTTTTTGGATACTATTTCTTTGAATTGTTTTATATTCATAGAAAGACTGAAAAGTTAGGAGATGGATACAAAAACAAATTTTCCCAGTTCATTACCAGGGCTCTATGGTTCGATAGAAAATATCGGATGCAAGTTGTTCTAATGCTTCGGAAGCGGCTCGGTTTTCTTCATCACTGGCGAAGGAACGAACGGGGGTTAGAAAAGTTTCGACATTTCCGCGAAGTCTATCGGAAGATTGTCCGGCAGCACGAGTAAAGTAAGTGCTTTCTCCAGCCATCATCGGTTCTTGCCAGAGTATTTTTCCTGTTTGCTGGTCCGTTACACGGATACCTGCAGTTACTACAATCAGGAATTGAGTTGTCTCATCATTAGCGTCGTAAGTGAGACCTTTTCGCTTGTAATCTAAAATGACCCCTTCAATGAGTAAATCTGCTTCTTCGGGTTTTACTACTTTTAGGCGGCCATCATTGAGAAATTTTCGAATCAGAGCATTTGTAAGAGGGGCTTGTAAGTCGTATTCAGAGGATTTATTGTAAAAACCAGAGATGGCGATGGTTTGATAACGCGGGTCTAATGAGACTTTGGTTGTGTATGCACAGCTGATATCTAATAATGATAGAGCCATGACTATACCTAATAATGAGGTGAGCCAAAAGATTTGTTTTTCTATAATTCTCCTCACTTTTTTGTCTCCTGTTCAAATTGAGTTCGTAAATCGCTCATTTTAACAGGGTTTGCTTCTAACCATTGGTTAGCTTTTTCTGCGGAAGGGGTATCATTATATTGATTCGCTATTAACAGATAGTATATACGGGCAGAATCAAATTTTCGCTGTCGTTCATAATATCTCGCTACGATTAATTTCTGTTCTGCGATGTTATCCCGCATTTTTTGACGCCACCCTTTGAGTTCTTCAACACGACTGTCATCCGGGAAATTTCGCAAAAATTCATCTATGGCTTCTATCGCTAATTCTGCACGACTTTGGTCATATTCCGGAGGTAAAGAAGATTCGTAATAGCAACGGGCTAACCCGTAACGGGCATCATCTACCCAGTCCGATTGGGGATAGTTCTCGATAACACGACGATATTCATACCCGGCTTCTATGTATTCTTTCCGTGCATGATGACACAATCCAATTTTATATTGGGCTTCTGCGGAACGGGGCATAAAGGGTTGATTGCTTACAACCATTCCATAAACTTCTATGGCCTGTTTTAGAGGTTTCCCTTTGAAAAAGGATAGAAATTTACTCCTTTTTTTTAATCCCCGTTCGTATAACTTATCACCAATTTCGAATTGTTTTTGTATGGCTTGTTCATAAAGTTTTGAATTAGGATAGCCCGAAACTAATTTCTGAAATTCTTTTGCCGCTTCTAACCATTTTCCCATTGCCATTTTGATTTCACCCCGTAAAAATAAATTTTGGTCGGATAAGGGGTCCTGACCATAAAAATCGAAAAACTTTTCCGTTTCTTTGAGCGCTTTTTTGTAATCCCCTTGTAAATACAAACTTCGAGCATATTCAATTTGTAGTTCTGCCGTTTCTTTCGGCATCCGTTTTATATTGATAAATCTTCCTGTTTGCGGTGTCCAGGTCCACTGGGCATAACCCTCTAAAACCAGCAGACAACTAATGAGTACCATTACAACAATAAAATGCCGTTTCATTTATTTTCTCCATATTCAAAATGTTTAATTTACCGAAAATGGTATCTACCCAAAACCTTATTAATAAGTTTTATATTAAAAGCCCATAATTGAATATAATAATACCACAAGTAAGTGAAAAATTAAAACAGATATACGCCTCGTTGTTTCAAGAATTGTTTCCGTTTATAAAATAACCCTAAAAACTGAATATAAATTGGGATTGTTGCTTAAACTCATGAAGAAGCCTGAATTAACATTACAGACAACAACCTTATGGGATTATCCCTCACAACACTATGGCGACCGTATGCAGGGCGACCAGAACTATCCGGGGGCTACACCTTCATACATTATCTGGAACCTACTAAAACGCTATACCCGTGAGAGGGACCTGGTTGTTGACCCGATGTGTGGAAGTGGAACCACGATAGATGTGTGTAAAGACTTGTCCCGTAGAGTAATCGGTTTTGATTTAAGTCCATATCGCGAAGATATTATCCCTGCGGATGTGCGAAATTTGCCCCTGCGAAGTGAAAGTGTTGATTTTATTTTTATTGACCCGCCATACGGTAAAAATATTCATTATTCGGACGACCCGCGGTGTATCGGGACTTTAAGTGCAAACGAAGAAGGGTACTACAGGGCGATGGAATTATGTATTCGCGAAATATATCGCGTATTAAAGACTCAGCGGTATATGGCTCTGTACTGTTGTGATTCTTTCCAAAAGAAAAAGCCCTTTGCTCCCATAGGATTTCGATTGTTCTCCATAATGGAACAATGGTTTATCCCTGTGGATATTATCGCGGTGGTTCGACATAACCGAACATTAAAGCGCAGACATTACCATACCGAAGCCGAACGCGGAAATTACTTTCTCCGTGGATTTAATTATTTGTTTATAATGAAAAAGGAAACGAAACATAAAAAGTGAAATTAAAAGATAAAAAGAAAGGGAAAAAGATGTTAGCATCAACTCACTTATCAACTTATTTTTGTATCAAAGTACTGTTTTTGTGGCTTTTACTCTCTTGCTTTTCAGGAAAACAGTGTAGCTACGCTGAAAACAGTAAAGAACAATCTTTGCCGATAAAAAACTCTCGTGGAGATTATACGGTCGTTTGTTTCTATTTCCCCAACTACCATGTAGATGCCCGTAACGAAAAGGTGCATGGAAACAACTGGACAGAATGGGAATTGGTCAAGAAGGCGACCCCCCGTTTTGAGGGACATCAACAACCGAAGGTCCCTCTCTGGGGATATGTGGACGAAGCTGACCCGAAAGTTATGGAGATGAAAATAGACACAGCGGCGGATTATGGAATTGATGTGTTTCTGTTCGATTGGTATTGGTATAACGATGGCCCCTTTTTACAGCGATGTTTAGACGAGGGCTATCTGAAAGCCCGGAACCATCATCGGGTTCGGTTTGCGGTCATGTGGGCAAACCATACCTGGTTAAATATCCACCCTGCCTCTCTGGAAAAAATACAGAATCCAGAAGTATTGTATCCCGGTGAAGTGACTCCGGAAACTTTCGAAAAAATCACAGATTATGTAATTGAAAAATATTTCTCTGACCCGGCGCACTGGACTATTCACGGCAAACCTGTATTCTCGATTTACGAAATACATACCTTTGTGGACGGAATCGGCGGATTAGAACAAGCCAAACAGGCATTGGACCGTTTTCAGAAAAAAGCAAGAGAGAAAGGTTTTCCCGGTGTTCATATCAATGTAGTCAATATCGAGAATCGCATGCCGAAATGCGTCCAGGGGAAAATGACGCCTGCGGAGCTTATTCAATATTTAAATATCGATAGCGTAACTTCCTATGCGTGGGTTCTCGATACACCTCTTACTACCTTTCCTGAAACTCCCTATGCAGAAGTAGTAAATCGTTTTGATAAAATCTGGACAGAGCGTGCACAACAATTTGGTGTCCCCTATTTCCCAAATGTTTCCATGGGCTGGGATTCATCCCCCCGATGCAAGCAGGAAGACCCTTTTGAGAATAAAGGTTATCCTTTCATGCCTATCCTTTCTGGAAATACACCCGAACAATTCCAATCCGCTCTGGAAAAATGCAAAAACTTTTTAGACAACAATCCCATATGTAACAAAACCTTAACCCTTAACGCATGGAACGAATGGACCGAAGGTAGTTACCTCGAACCCGACACCCTCCACAAATACGCCTACCTCGAAGCAATCCAAAATGTCTTCGGGAAATGAGTCAAAAAATTTTAATCAAGGTTAAACAAGAGTTTTTGGTGTATGACTTCGGTTTTATTGCTTTTTTTTAGTTGATTTATTTCTCCATTGAGTCGTTTTTTGATAATTTCATAATATTTTTTTGAAATTTCAATTGTGATGTATTTACGATTCAATCTTTTTGCAACAGATGAAGTAGTCCCTGTGCCTCCAAAAGGGTCTAATACAATATCTCCTATGTTGGAACTCGTTCGAATTATCAATTCTAATAAATCTTCGGGCATCTGACAAGGATGGTTTCCTATCCGCTCCTTAAATGTGCCACAGACCCTTGAAAATTGCCATACATCATCAGGTATTTTACCTATTGGATTTGCCCTTCTATCTTTATAAACTACTTGCCTGGCAGAGGGGATTCTTATATCTTTGTCATTAAAGGTAAAATTTTCTTTATCTTTTGTAAAATATAAAATATGTGTGTGCGCCCGATTGAACTTTTTCTTCTGATTTTGTCCAAAAGTGTAATACCAGATAATCCAATTCCTAAAGTAAAACCCTACCTTTTTTAATATAATACTTATTTCACCTGCAAATTCATCACCTATTGCAATATAAATACTCCCATTTTTTCTTAGCAATCTATAACATTCTGAAATCCATTGTATAGACCATTGATAATATTCCTCGTAAGGCATATTATCGTTATGAACATCATATTTTATCCCGATATTAAAGGGAGGGTCGGCAAATATTAAATCTATTGAGTTTTCTGGAAAACTTTTCATTATATCGACACAATCTCCCAAGTAAATTTTATCCACTTGCATAATCACTATCTCCTGTGAATAATTCACATGGTTTTATTTTAAATTGTAATTTTGTTGGGTCAGGCGTACCACCTTTTCGTTGCATAGTAATTTTTCCGATATATAGACTTCCCTTTGGTGAAATACATACTTCTCCTTTACCAAAAAAATTCATTACAAAATTTATATCTTTGAGTATCCAAGTTGTAGTTCCCTCTGTTTTATTAAGTTTTGTTACTAACATCCAATCAGCAGCTAACCCTCCTTTCCCTTTTATTATATCACTTACAATTCTAATTTTATTTTCTTCAAAAAAATCAACTATCTTTTGTTGTATTTTTTCTGGAATTTCATCAAGAAATAATCTTCGGGATTCCCTGAAAATTTTATGTCTTAATTCTTTTAACATACCTTTTGTCTTCTCTATGTGAGGAATTAACTCGCCTGTAAAAAGTTTAAGCCAATAAGCTATCTCATTATCAAATCCCCACATTTCTTGATAGCTATCCACACTTCTTTTGTCTATTTGATTATAGTTAGCGTTTCGATTTGCCTTTTTAAGGGATAGATTTTCAATTTTTAGTATGTTTCCAATTTTAATATAGATTTGTATCTGTGCATCTGCCTTTTTATATTTAATGAATTGCTCATATTCATTTTTATCAACATTATATTTTTGAAGAACATCCCTTTTAATTCTCGTGGATATTTGAATAGCATTCACGGATTTAATTTTTTTGATGTCATATCCCATTATTTGAAGCCATTTCTGAGCTTCTTTATCTTGCTTCCAGCAATTAAACTTCTTACATATAGATTTCTCATTTGCAAATCCCCCTTTTGCAGTCATCGAACCAAGTTTTGTTTTATCCATATTTAATCCTTTATTTATATTTCATGTTTGATTGTTTACCAAATAATACTTTTATATTCTATATTAGCAAATTTAAAATTAAGAAAGAGAAAGCAGTACTTTTGATAAAGTGTCAATTTATACTTGCTTTAAATGAGATGCCCTTGCTATCCTGATTTTTCGTTCTACTGTTCTTAAATGAACGAAAACGCGTTTCAAAAAACAGTAAATTATCTTTATGAATACACAAAATAATCATTTATCGGTTTGTGAAATATTTTATAGTATACAGGGGGAGTCGAGCTGGGTGGGGTGTCCGATGGTGTTTGTGCGGTTGGCGGGGTGTAATCTGGATTGTTCGTGGTGTGACACCCGGTATGCGTTTGAAAAGGGGACGGTGTTGACTGTTGATGAAATTTTGAAGATTGTTGCTCAATACAAATGCAGGAAAATTGAAATAACGGGTGGAGAACCGTTACTTCAGAAGCCTGTGTTGACATTGATGAAAATCTTGTTGGAGCAGGGGTTTACGGTTTTGTTGGAAACGAATGGTTCGTGTTCTATAAAGGATGTACCGCCCGGAGTGGTTAAAATCATGGATATTAAATGTCCATCGAGTAGTATGGAAAGCCGAATGCTGTGGGAAAATATTGATTATTTAAATCCGTTTTTGGATGAGATTAAGTTCGTCATTGCAGACCGAATTGATTATGATTATGCGGTTGAGAAATTTCGCTCGCTTCAGCTGGATAAGAAGTGTCGGGCTGTCCTATTTTCACCTGTTGCCGGGCGTATATCTCTACAGGAACTTGCTGAATGGATTTTGCAGGATAGTCTACCGGTGCGATTACAGGTGCAACTGCATCGAATTATCTGGGGCGGTGATGTCAGAGGTGTATGATACAATCAAGGCAACTGCGAATCTTAGGATTTAATCCGAATTAAGGATGTATAATTTTTGTTTATATTTATGTTTATTCATTTAATTGATGACCAAGAAGGAGGAATAATTATATGTTAAGGAAATCTCATAATATAATCATGATTGTAATATCCTTGCTGTTACTATCCCATAATAATGTAGTTGTGGGACAGGATAATTTTCCCGCTGTTGCACCTCCTCCGAAACTGCTCTGGGAAGTGGGGACGCCGGACAATAAGTGTCTGGAATTTGCTCTGGCACCTACGAATTATGCCCGCTATGACGAGGATGCGTACTACATGGTAGGCCATTCCCGTCCGAATGAAGATTGGTTTTATATACACCCGGGTCCCCGGGATGAATGGGCACAATCGGTACCGCACATATTTACCATTTTGTTTTACTTAAAGTCGGTGGCAACTCAGGACAATGCAATGTTGCTTTTATATCTGCTGGAGTTTAATAGACAATATCCGCCCACCATAACGGCCTATGTTAATGGGAATGCATTTCCGGTGCGACTTCCGCCGGGCAATGGAACCGATGCGATGTTGAATGTTTTTGATGGGTCAATGCCCGGCTCGAAGAAAATCGAGATTATGTTCCCTTCGTCTATGTTGCGTTTAGGCGAGAATGTGGTCCAATTCACCGTGTCAAACGGGAGCTGGTTTATTTATGATGCAGTGCAGTTGTTTACTTCCGATACATTTCAACTGGCAGAACCTCAGAAGACGGTTTTACGTATTGGAACGCCTGTGCCCTTACCGATTGTTAAAACGGAGGAAGATAAAGATTGGCGGGAGATAAAAATTCCAATTCGGTGCTATGGTCAGCCCTTTCAGGGAAAAATATCGATAACCAACAATGACCCGATGGACATTAGTCTGGAAACAGGTTGGAATAATATTTACTATCAAGTAAAGGAAGTGGACCAGGATACCTTTGTTTCGGTTGAGATAAAGCAAGAGGATAGGGCTGTTGCTACGAGGGATTTTGTTATTCCACCTTCAAAGCAAATGATTTTGTATCTGCTACCTCATTCTCATAATGATATCGGCTATACCCATGTTCAGACAGAGGTTTTGAAGATTCAGCATGGAAATATTATCAAAGCATTAGACCTTATCGAGCGGACGAAAGATTATCCTCCAGAGGCACGGTTCCATTGGTCGGCGGAGGTATTGTGGGCAGTGAAAGATTTCTGGACTTCTGCTGATGTAGATACGAAAGAACGCTTTAAGAAAGCGGTTCAGGAAGGGACCCTTGAACTACCAGCATTATTTACCAATCAACTCACAGGTCTTTGTAATGGAGAAGAACTTACGCATCTTCTTGATACAGCACACCATTTATCAAAAGAGTTAGGGATAGACGTTGACTCCGCACTTATCACCGATGTGCCGGGGTATACCTGGGGGCTTATTCCTGTTCTGGCACAGGCAGGAGTAAAATATTTCTCGATTGCACCGAATTTAGGATGGCGGATAGGGAACATATTAGAGGTTTGGGGCGATAAACCTTTTTACTGGTCATCACCCTGCGGAAAGTATAAAGTGCTGACCTGGATAGGGCTGGCAGGATACAGTTGGTTCTTCGGTGGAGTAGATGCTATGCCCGACCAGATACGCAATTACCTTGCGGAATTAGAAAGCCGTCATTTTGGTTATGACATAGCGATAGCACGATATAGTATTGCCAGTGATAATGGTCCACCGGATGAGAGATTGCCCGAATTTGTGAAACAGTGGAATGAGCAACACAAAACACCGAAATTAGCTATCACTACGGCTCGTAAAGCTCTTAAAGACTTTGAGAATAAACATGGCAAGAATTTACCCCAATTCGCAGGAGAAATTACCCCCTATTGGGAAGATGGTTCTGCTTCTTCAGCTCGGGAAACTGCACTGAATCGCAGAACAGTTCGTGCTTTAATGGATATCGAAACATTGTGGGCGGTATGGTTTCCTGACAAATATCCCGCTGAAAAATTACTTGAAGCGTGGGAAAATGCGGTTCTCTACGATGAGCATACATGGGGGGCACACAATAGCATCTCCGAACCGGATAGCACGTTTGTGAAAGAGCAGTGGGCAATAAAGCAGTCCTTTGCAATAAATGCCAACAGGATTAAAGGGGAATTAATTAATCGGTTTGTTGAAAACTTCAATCCAATCTACGAAAAAGTGTCACAGGTTATAGTAATAAATCCGACATCAAATAACCTTACCAGGATAATAACCATTCCAGCATCATGGACAAGAAAGGGAAACCGTGTATTGAGAGACGGAAAGCCTGTCCCTTCGCAGACATTAAAATCCAATGAACTTGTATTTATCGCGTCGGATATTCCTGCATGGGGGAGTGCAGTCTTTTCCCTTGAAGAGGGGAATCCCGAGTCACCTGAAAATCCTGTGGTAGTAAGTGGGAACGTGTTACAAAACGAGGCTGTTGAAGTAATTATTGACCCACAAACTGGAACGATTCAGTCGTTAAAGACCAGGATAGATGGGAATGAATTTATAAAACAAGACCCGCTTTACAGAGCCAATGAGTATCTATACACGGAAGGCAGAAATCCAGACAACACGAAGCGAGCCGGAAACATATGCGTTGAGGTAAAGGAGACAGGTCCTGTGGTTGCCAGTGTTATAATCCATACACGGTCGGCACCGGGAGCGAAAGAAATTCGCAGTGAGTATTTGCTGTATGCGAACACGGATGTGGTTGAAATCGTGAATTACATTGATAAAGAAGAAATACGCACCCCAGAAGCAGTGCATTATGCTTTTGCATTTAATATAGAAACCCCTAAAATACGATATCAGACACCATTTGCAGTAGTCCACCTACCCGAACAACATCTGCCCGGTTCCTGCATGAACTATCTCACTGTTCAGGACTGGGTGGATATATGGAATGAAGAGAAAGGGATAATGTTCTTTACTCCCGATGCGCCTATGATAGAGATAGGAAAAATCACAGTGGACCCCATTGAAGTGGGCTGGAAAAAAGGACTGATATTGGACCCATATGTGTTCTCGTATGTGATGAATAATTACTGGGAAACGAACTACAAAGCCTCACAAGACGGACCGCATACATTCCGATATTATCTGAAACCTTATAAAAAAGGCGAAATATTGAATCCCGATATACTGGCGAAGCAGTGGATACACGACGCCATTATTATCCCCACTACATTTGTTCCCAAATCATCGAGTATACCTCCACAAATTACACCGGAATGGGTAATCTATCATATAAAATACAGCCCCGCGGATAAGTCGTATATAGTTCGTCTTTTTAACCCAACATCGGAGGCTGTAAGGGTGCAGGTGAAAGCTCCATCCTCTGCAAAGCCTGTTGTCATAACATCAACTTTATCCGGAGTGCCACAACAAGAACCTTTTACGGGCAATTTAGCCCCCTGGGAAATGGTGACATTAAAATTAAAATAATATAAAAGCATAAAAATTTTTAACAGAATTATCCATTTTTCTCCTGTTATTTTTGTGATGTGAAAAAACACTCACCTCGCCGGGCAGTGCTATTTATATCTTCCTGTATTTTCGAGTTTCTATCCTTATTTCTTCCACTGTTCATAATCACGGCAGAGTTGTTGGAAGCGTTCAAGGATAGGGAGGCTTTGCGTGCATTCTTCTTCGCAGTGTCGGCACTGGGTACAGCGGTCGATGATGCTTTTGATATCTTCCGTCCACCAATGCCATTTCAAATGTTCCATTGCCTTTTCAGGTCCGAACAAGAGTCGATAATTATAGGTATCCATCAGTCGCACGATAGGTATTTCTGCGGGACACCCTTCGCAATAACCGCATTGCGTACAGAAATCGTGTTGCACTTCCGCAATATGTTTTTGCAGGGCTTCAATTTCTGCCCAATCCATCTGCTCAAAGCGATTTACACTTTCTATGGCTGTTTCTACATCTTTCACATTCCTGAATCCCACCAGTGCTACCGTAATCGCTGGCAAGGACAGATTGAAGCGAATAGCTGAATCAAGAATACTTTTGTCTCCTTCCCGCATCAGAAATGAAAATCGTTCGGGATGTTGCGTAATAATACCTCCCCCTAATGTATTCATCGTAACAACACCCATACCGCGTTTGCTTGCTTCGATAGCACCAGGATAGCGCAGGGGAAAATTGACGGCACTCAAGCCGATGAGCATCCCTTCGAATAAACCCTCCCCCTGGTCTAACATTTCCGCAATCTTTTTATGTTCTAAATGGGTAGATACGCAGATATGTTTAATAAGTCCTTCCTCTTTGAGTTGTAAAAAACCCTCTAAAACGCCGTTCTTTTTTCGGTTGGGCAAGTCTTCGGGATGCACCAGACACCACACATAGTAAAAGTCCAGGTAATCCAGCCCGAGCCTATCCAGACTACGCATACAGGCTTCGCGTATATCTTTCGGAGTATCTGCCATTGTTTTAGAACAAACATAAAAACTGTTGCGGGGCTTTTTCATCTGTTTGAATGCATAACCGTAGATAATTTCACTCTGGTCATCACAGTAAGATGGGGCAGTATCAAAGAAATTGACACCTAATTCATACGCACGAATAAGCACCTCTGCCATTTTCTCCGTTTTGTGAGGTTCTTCAAATCGCATCCCACCCATACCCAGTCGAGAAACTTTTAAACCCGTTTTACCAAATTCTTTGTATAACATAAAACTACTCCTATCGTTTTAGCAATATGTTTTGATATGCAATATATACCCAATATACCTTATTCTTATATACTGAATACTAATTATGTCAAAGTTTGAAGATAATAATACAATGAACATAAGGATGTACTGTAATGTTATGTCAACTAACCGCAATACTTTTGTGCTCTGTAATGAATAACGCCGAAAGTTTAAATATAGATAAACTCCCAGAGCAAATGGGTTCATGGATAAGGGAACCAAAAGTTTCAGAATTTTTGCCGGATACTCTTTTCGATTACATTGATGGCGATGCAGACCGATACTTACCTTATAACTTTGAAAAATTGACCGTGCTTTTTTATAAGAATAGTGACCCAGAAAACGATATTGAAATACAAATCTATCAAATGGCAACCCAGCTGGATGCCTTTGGCATCTACTCAGTGCATAGGGACCGAAATAAAGATATATTCCCTTTCGGGGAAGATGGTTTTGTCGGTGAAAATCAGGCGATGTTCTATCAGGCAAGATATTTTATTAAACTCATGGTGAAAAAAACGGAGAATGCAAGGTCAAACCTCGAACTGTTCGGGAAGGAAGTGTCCAAAATGCTTCCTGAAACAAAAGATATTATCCCTGAACGGATTTGTTTGGAGCATGAAACTAAAATTCACCGTTCGGAATGTTATTTAGCGAAAGATGTCCTCGCCCAATCATTTTTACCACGTGGTATGACCGCTCTTTATAAAATAAAAGATAAAACTGCAACAGGATTTGTAGTAATGTTTAAAGACGAAGTAGAAACAAATAAAGGTTGGGGTGGATATAAAAAATATTTAGATGAAATTGGGGCAGAGTATCAATCCCAATCGAACGAAATCATGGTATTTTCTCCCGAGTCAGAAACGGCGGTCGTGTCATTAGTTAAAAACCGAATGGTGGGTGTGTGGATGCCGGGCGGAGATATTCCTGAACTCCAAAAAATCCAGCATACAATTCAAAAATGTCTTGTGGAGAACATGAGAACAAAAGCAGATATTTTGAAGAAATAGTTGGCAATAATGAAAATTATAAAAGTTTTATATAAATACTTTTTGCTTTACTTGTTTATCCCCCTATTGATACTTGCAGGGGTAGAGGGTTTCTTACGATATAAAGGTTGGGGAGAAAATCGTCATCCATGGAGAGAACGAGTTTTTGAAAACAAGAGATTTTATACCAAGAATATGGCATTTTACCAGCAGTTTTTTGAACATCCCATATATCCAGGTGAATTGGAACCCTTTATAACTATGATTCAGCTTCCCAAGCCGGAAAATACCCTCCGCATTTTTGTCTTTGGTGAATCCGCCGCCCTGGGCTGGCCTGATTCCAGTTATTCTATAGGAAATTTTTTGCTGGCTATGTTAAACACGCTTTATCCAGAATATAATTGGGAAGTTTTTAATGTATGTTTTGCCGGAATAAATTCACACATTATTCGCTATTTGGTTGAAAATAGTTTGTTTTTACAGCCGGACCTTGCAATATTTTACATGGGTAATAATGAAGCCCATGGAACCTTTGGCCTGCTACACTCTTTCCGAAATTCAATACCCCTTTCTCCATGGATTGTTCAAACACACATACACTTGCAAAATCTTTACCTTGTCCAACAACTGCGCAAGGTTGCACTCATGGTGAAACAAGTTTTACCGAAGAGGACAATGAGAATCGTCCGATGGGATGACCGCCGGGTAAATATTGTTGCGAAAAACTTCGAAGATAATTTAAGAAGTATTATTGAAATACTCGACCGTGAGCACATTCCGGTTTTTGTGAGCACAATAGGAGCAAACTTGCGAGATTGGCTTCCAATCGAATCATGGTTCCGAGAGGACATATCAAAAGAAGAAGTAGAGGAGTGGAATAAGTACTTCGGTGAAGGATTAAGTTTACTATCCGTAGAAAACATCCTTCAAGCGAAGGAGACTTTTGCAAAAGCCTTAAAAATTGACCCCACTCCTGCTATTCTCAATTACTTTTTTGCATGGACATTATTACTCGAAGGTGATGAACCGCAGGCGAAAAAATATTTTCTGGAAGCCTGCGATAAAGATGGATTTGGCTTTGTGCGTTCTAAATCTTTTATCAATGAAGTTATCCAGGGAGTATCAAAAAGTTTTACAGATAATCAAAATGTTAGATTAATTCCTATTGCGGAAGAACTTTCTACACATGCACAAAACCATATTCCTGGTAATGATTTGTTTGTTGACTCCTGTCACCTCAATTTCTACGGCACATATGTTATAGCCCGGGCATATCTTCGAGAAATTATTAAAAAATTCTCTTTGCCCTCGCGGAATATTCCTTCCTACGAAGATACTAAGTTTAGATTGGGTATCACCCGAGATAAAGAAAAACAACTTGGTATATTTTTTCAAGATAATAAACCTCTAAATTTGATTTATTTCCCAGATGGATTTAAATCATTGAATTACGAAGGGATTACAAATCAGTTACAGCACTACATTGTTAATTCAACTTTTCAACAAACCCCTTCAAATGGTCAGTTCAATAGTGAGGATATTGAAAAACTATTTGACCTTTTAGATATTTGTCCAGAGAATAAAATTTTTTTATTGTCCTGTTTAGATGTTTTGAATAATCTGGGGGCTTTTCGTCAAGGATTGACTATCGCAAAAAAAATATGTGACGAACATTTAGCAACTGTAAACGATTATTTTATTTTGTTCGATTTTGCTTGCAATGTTAATGATAGGGAAAATGCAGAATTGGCTTTGAGGAAAATAGGAGAAGTATTTGATTTCCCGGAAGAAATTTACACATATCATGCACTGAGATGGGCCATAAAACAAGAACAGAAAGAAAAAGCAGTGGAAATGAGCCGAAAATTAGTTTCTTTTTCTTTAGCACTACCCATGTATAAAGCGTTAGCACACTGCGTGTTGATAAATGAAGAGAATAATTTGTCTTTCTCGGAGAAATTAGCAAAGTGGAAAGAAGTACTACAAAAGAATCTCTGGTCGTTCGATAGCTTCCAATATGTATTCAAACAAATACGAAATGAACAAGAAAGAGAAATGTTCAAAGAAATCCTTTCAGAGATGATACAGAATAATGTGAAATCTGCCCTACCTTATATCCTCATGGCTCATATGTTTGAAGATGAAAATAATATTACCTCCGCTATTGAGATGTTTCAGAAATCTATTTCTGTTTCGCCAGATAATCTATTTAGTTACTATGAATTAACTCGCCTTTTTACAAAAAAAGCAGAGGAATTGCTATTGGCTGGGAATTGTGATGAAGCAAATATAATATTAGAACAAGCGGTTCAAATATTTCCTTACTATGCACCCGCGTGGCTTAACCTGATGGATACTTGCCTTCTATTGGGAGATGAACCCGGATATTGGAAAAAACTAACCGAATGGCAAGAAATTCAAAACAAAGATATTATGAGATACCTCTGGGAAATCGCTTATTAATACATGAACATAAAATTACCCATCTCATATTCGTTCTAAAAAATTAATTCACCGATACACATAAAAAAACAAAGCAAAACATGTAAGACAAGGCTCACTCTTACTTTTAAATAAGTCGAGCACTCCTGCCCCCAATTCTCCTTGACCTAGGAAAGGCAAAGTCACAGCATAAAAATCTCTAACCACCCATACCATCAACAGAGAAGAGCACAGACAGGAATGTCGGGGCTACTTTAAAGAAAAAAAAATTTTAACCACAGAGAACACAGAGATTTACGGAGAAGAAGAACACGGAGGGAAATGAGATGCAAAGGGAACTCCTTTCTCTAAACTTATTTTCAACTCGGCATGTAAATCCGTGTTTTAAAATGGCAATAACCATTTCCTACCGCGTAAATCCTCTGTGCTTCTCTGTGCTCTCTGTGGTGAGAAGAAAAAATTTTTAACCACAGAGAACACGGAGATACACAGAGAAAAGGATAAGGCACAGACAGGAATGTCTGTACTACATTATCGCTGTGCCACAAAAATTTTTAGCCCCTAATAGGATAATAGAAATGGGAGGTCATTTAAAGTTACTTAAGTATGCAAAAAAACAACCGATTCTATCATTATTTTACAGGTCCCGGCTATTCAAGATACTCCAGTATATAAAAAATCAACCTTTGCCCTGTATTTTACAGGGCAAAGGTTGATGGCAATCAAGGATTTGAGTTTATATAATTATTCGCAGAGTTCGAATATACCAGCACCGCCCATACCGCCGCCGATGCACATGGTTTCAAGACCCCATTTAACGCCACGACGACGCATTTCATAAATCAAAGTACATGCCAATTTTGTACCCGTACACCCCAGAGGATGTCCGAGAGCAATGGCGCCACCGTTGACATTTACGATATCGGGATTAAGACCGAGAGTTTTAATAACATAAAGAGTTTGTGAGGCAAAGGCTTCATTGCATTCGACCAGGCCTATATCGTCCAGTGTAATTCCAGCCTGACGGCAAGCTTCTTTAATTGCTGGAATTTGAGCAGGTCCTAAGTAACCCGGGTCCCCAGCGCCAACTGCGTATCCCCTTAACCGTGCCAGCGGTTTTAAGTTAAACTCTTTCACAACATCTTCACTCACTATAACTGTCGCAGCAGCACCACAACTGGTTTGGCTTGCATTTCCTGCTGTGGTTACACCTTTCCCTGCAGGGCCTTGAAATGCCAACTTTAATTTAGCTAAACCTTCAAGAGTTGTGTCGGGACGCGGACCCTCATCTGTATCGAAAATGAAAGTTTTTCCATCTAACCCCTTTACTTCTATCGGGACAATTTCTTCCTTGAATTTTCCTTCCTGGATGGCTTTTGATGCTAATTGGTTACTACGAAGTGCCCATTGGTCGCATTCTTCGCGTGTAATACCAAAATCATTAGCAACATTATCGGCGCATTGCCCCATCGAGGTATAGGCACGCGGATTGGAACGAATTAAGCGTGGATTGGGACAGGTTTTATTGCCACCCATAGGGATT
>CALLRP010000028.1 GCA_938014335.1 uncultured bacterium | reverse complement strand
GTGTAATGCTAAATAAAAATTGTGCTGAAATTTTATCTCATTTATCTATAATAAAATGGTAAAATAATAATAAAGGAACGGAAATATAAGAACAAAGTTCAGGGAGTTATTTGTGAGAACAAGATATTTATTTTTACTATCTCTTTTCGTCAGTCTGGGTATTATTGCAGGATGTCAAACATCGCCCTCGGACAATTACACCGTTGAAGGGAAAGCCTATGGCGTAACTTCGGGTGTCTTTCATGGCAGATGGTGGAATTATTACGAGCGAGGGAGCTCCTTTTTAGCTGGCGGCTTTCTAAACGAAGCAGAACAAGATCTGCGGACAGCATTACAAAGTCGTTCACGCGATACATGGCAAGCACGGACTTATGGCTTGCATTTTGTAGAGTACTTCCCCAATCGAGAATTAGGTATTACACTCTTTAAAAAAGGACAATTGGCAGAAGCGGAGACTTATTTGCAAAATTCGTTGTCGCAAGTGGATACAGAACGAGCACGATATTACTTGGACTTAATTATAAAGGAGCGTATCTCTAAAGGGGAATTACAAGATAGTGAACCCCCAAAGGTAAAAGCGGAACTAATAGAAATGAATGCAGAGATAACAAAAGAAAGGGGTCAGAAAAACACATCAACTACAATTAGGGAAATCAATAACCGTTTGAGAATCGAATGCTCCGATGATTTGGGTATCGAACAAATTTTTGTAAATCAGCAACCAATCTTTTTACGACATGGCGAGAAAGCAATCGTTATTGAACAACCTATCGAAACAAAAGAAGGGAAACAGGAATTTATCGTTACTGCTCGTGACCTTGCAGGGAAAGAAAGCACCTTCAATTTATCTACTCAGGTTGACCTGACAGGACCGAATATCGGTATTTTCAAGCCTATGGATTATCTTGTTACCAATGACACAGAAATTACTTTAGAAGGGGTTGCCCTTGATGAGACAGGAATTGCCCAAATTGTATTAAATAACTTGATTATTTCAGAAGGAGCAGGAGAACAACGAAAAGAATTTCACACGGTATTAACATTAAAAGAGGGTGAAAATGTCTTCATCATATCTGCTCTCGATACCGCAGGAAACGAAACCCGCACCACTATAAAAACTTTCAAAGGTGAACCTCGCTCCCAATCCGCAATGTTATGGCGTTTCGCCCAAAAACATCATCGTTTAAATAACACATTAGCATCTGTATCCGTATCAGGACCCCTACTCAACGAAGTCTTACTTACCCAAACAAAAGAAACAGGTATAGATATTAATATAAAAACACCCAAGCCAGAACAACCCTACCGTCATAACCGTGCTATTCGCGTTGCAGGAGAAATTACAAGTTCCTCTGCGGTACAATCTTTGTCGATTAATGGCGAACCATATACCCAGTTGACAGGAGCCCCAAAAGAGGCTTTCAACAAACGCATTCCGTTGCCCTCCGATATAGTAGATTCCGGCATAGGAACAGTAAAATTAGCCATCGAGGCACAGGATTCACAGGGGGAGAAAGCCCGTAAGGAAATGAATGTAAAAGTAGAACCTGTTCTTATAAATAAAAATGAAACCAAAATGAGTATTGCTCTATTGGCTATTGCTGGGAGAAATCCTGCTGACACTTTCGGAAGTGATTTACGGACGGTATTAGAAGGAGCATTGAAAAAACAAGGACGGTTCTACGTTCTCGACAGAATTTATTTGCAGAACATATTAAACGAACAGCAATTATCTGCAGGCTTGGCAGACCCAAACAGGGCATTGGATATCGGGCGAATGGTGCCTGCACAAGTTTTTGTCATAGGTGAAGTTTTCCCACGAGGCGAACAATCCGCCGAAGTAAAATTACGATTGATTAATACAGAAACCTCAGAAGTCATTGCTATTTTCGATGGCTTCATCGACGACGTCAACAATACACACTTAATTCTCGGCAAATGCGAAACATTAGCCCGCCAATTGGCAGATTTCTTCCCGCGTTTGTCCGGTGAGGTTCTGGATTTCCGTGGTGCAGCTCCTAAATATGAAGTATTGTTCAACTGGGCAGAGCAGGATGGCATTAAACCGGGCATTTACGCACTCATTCTTTACGAAGCATCACCTGCTTGGATTGACCCCGATACCGGCGAAATAACACAACCTGCCGATTATGGCATTCTTTACAAAACCCGCATTGTAAATGTCTCACCGACCAGTGCTCGCGGGCAAGTAATCACAGACACATCTAAACCTTCGGAGGGCGTAGCCATTGAAAAAGGTCTTCCTTCAATTACTATGTAGTGTTATCATTTTGACAGTCATTGTTCTTCTCCCTTACGACGCCTCGTCACAGGGGATACCGATAAATTCTTCCCCGAATGTTATCGGGAGTGGGGCTCGTGCTATCGGTATGGGCGGTGCATTCATTGCCATCGCCGATGATGCAACCTCCGCATCCTGGAATCCCGGTGGATTAACACAATTAGAACGCCCCGAATTTTCTATGGTCTACACTTACAAATATATTGGTGAGAATTTTCAATCTTTACCCCATCCCGAATTGGAAGGAAACTACTCTGTTGATTTCAGTCAGTTAAACTACATGAGTTTCGTTTATCCCTTCCAGCGGACCATCAAAGGTCGCAACCTCGTTTTGAGCCTGAATTATCAGGCAAAGTACGACTTCTCACGGGAACTGGATTTTTATTATCGGGATATATCTGCCCTCGCCTTAGGTAATCGTGCAGGACTCCATTCCCTTGTGAAATATAAACAAAGTGGACAATTGGCTACCTTATCACCTGCATTAGGGTTTGAGATAACCGACCGACTATCGGTCGGTGTCGTGTTAAACCTCTGGAATCAATCCCTAATACAGAATAATGAATGGAATGTGGACCAGGAGGAATACCGCACCTTGCAGATAAATGGTCAGACCACCCGTGCCTCTTTTTCTCATACCATTATCCGAAAAAAATACCGTGACTTCGAGGGAACAAATGTAACCTTAGGTGCTTTATATCGCCTCGGCGAAAGATGGCAAATCGGGGCAGTATATCACTCCAAGTTTACAGCGGATGTAGATTACGAAGAATGGTGGATAATCAATCGGGGTATTGGATTCCCCGGATTTTTCTATAGTCATCGTCCCTTGAAATACACCTTCCCCGCTTCCTACGGTATGGGTGTTGCTTATCGTTTTCCGAACGATAAGCTAACATTGAGTTTTGACATTACTCGTTGTGAATGGGACCAGTTTGTTATTCACGACCCCGAAAATCGCAATTGGCTCATGCGTAAGCGTTCCGGTATTTCCAATCTGCCTGTGGAATGGAGCCCTCATGATGCGACCTATACCGTTCGTATCGGTGCGGAATATTTATTCTTTAATCCAAACAAACCGCGTCGTGCTATTTTACCGAGCATTCGTGTAGGTGCTTTCTACGACCCCGAACCTTCCAGTGGCAGACCCGATCGCTGGTTCGGATTGGGCAAAGGCGATGGCTCTGTAGATAAATATTATGGTATTACTCTGGGTGCAGGTTGCCTTATCAAAAACCGTATCAATATAGACACAGCGTATGTCTATCGCTGGGGAAATGATGTCCGAAAAGATACCTTCGGGTTTGTCGCAACGGATGCGGATGTTGACCAGCATCTATTCTATCTATCTACTGTTATTTACTTCTGATGACGAGGTGTGCTCATCATTCGCTTTAGATGATAAAGAATGTCCAAGGCCTCTTTCGGTGAAAGGTGGTCGGGCTCTATTTTACTGAGTTCCTCTTCCAGAGGTGAAGGAGGGTGAATTTCACGTGTATCAAAAAGGAGTAGTTGTTGAACTTCCTCCTTATTCCCAAACTGACCACTTTCTAACGAATCCATAATTTCATGAGCACGACGAATTACATGTGGAGGTAACCCTGCCAACTTCGCCACATGAATACCGTAACTATGGTCTGCAGCCCCCTCAAATAAACGATACAAAAAAACGATTTTATCCTTATATTCCCTCACCCCCACATTCATATTTACCGCACCGTGCAGAGACTGTGTGAGTTCGGTTAATTCGTGATAATGCGTCGCAAACAATGCCCGTGCCTTTATTCGGTCATGTATATACTCCGCCACTGCCCATGCAATACTGATGCCGTCATAAGTGCTGGTCCCCCGACCTATTTCATCCAGCACCAACAAACTTCGTTGAGTAGCTGTGTTCAAAATATTAGCAGTCTCTATCATCTCTACCATGAAAGTGCTTTCGCCCCGTGCAAGATTATCCGATGCCCCCACACGAGTATAAATACGGTCCACAACACCTATCCTTGCCCTTTCCGCAGAGACAAAACTACCGATTTGAGCCATAAGGGTAATTAAGGCTACCTGCCGTAAATAAGTGGATTTCCCCGCCATATTCGGACCCGTAACTATCATAAGTCTTCTGTCATGTGTGTTCAAGTAGGTATCATTGGGAACAAAGGAACCCGGTCCCAATAGAGTTTCAATTACCGGATGCCTACCCCCAACAATATCAATTTCATCCGAAGAGTTGACCTGCGGTTTTACATAATTTTGAGAACTGGCAACCTCCGCCAGCGAAAGCAACACATCCAACAGGGCGACCGCTTCCGAATTTTTCTGGATGCTCTTTGCTTCTTCAGAAACATGGTTGCGAACTTCTATAAATAATTCTTCTTCTAAAGCAACACCTCGTTCCTGAGCGGTGAGTATTTCCTCTTCACGAGATTTAAGTTCCGGAGTTACATAACGTTCCGCATTAACAAGCGTCTGTTTACGAATATAATCCGACGGCACAAACGAACTCTGCCCCTTACTGACTTCAATAAAATACCCGAATACTTTGTTATATCCAATTTTCAAGGTTTGTATCCCTGTGCGTTCGCGTTCCTTTTTCTGAAGAGTAGCAATCCATTCACGACCTCCCCGCATCAAAGAACGCAAATGATCTAATTGGACATTATAACCATCTTTGATAACTCCCCCATCCGCAAGTGTAGCCGGAGGAGATTCCATAATAGCACTTTCAATATATCGAACCAGTTCCGGAAGTTCATCAATAGAATTGTAAATACTTTCCAGCAATCTCGATGAAACACTTCCTAAAGACATTTTTAATCGTGGTAAAGTTTTCAAACAACTGCATAAGGCTCTAATATCGCGAGGATTCGTAGTTTGAGCGGTAATTCTACCAAGCAGTCGTTCCAGGTCCCCAAAACCTTTAAGTTGTTCCCGTAATTGAGTTCGTAGCCCCGCATTATCTTTAAGTTCCTCAACCGCATCCAATCGCTGTGAAATTTCATCTATCTTCTGCAAGGGATAATGTATCCACTGACGCAATTTTCGCAAGCCCATCGGAGTAAGTGTTCGGTCTAATACTCCTAAAAGAGTACCTTGTTTAGAACGGTCGAATAATGACTCTGTTAATTCGAGATTTCTCTGCGTATTGCTATCCAGAATGACAAAATCAGAAGGTCTATAAATTCGAGGCAAATCAATAAAAGGCGTGGATTCTCTCTGGGTTTGTAAAACATACTGAAGCACCACTCCTACCGCTGAGGTAAGTTCCAGATTATCCTCTATACCCAGTCCACGAAGTGTCGTCAATCCATAATGACGAAGGATATTTTCCGTGCAAAGTTCCGTATCAAATTTATCCCGAGGAATTCGTGTAAGTGTTAAATGAGGGAAAGAAGAAACCAATAATTGCTCCATCTTTTTATCCATATTTTCAGGGATAAGCAACTCCGAAATTGTCAAACGAGTTAATTCATCCGATAAAGTCCGTTCATACGGTGGGACTAATTCCGAAGCAAGAAACTGTCCCGTACTTATATCCACCAGTGCCAGACCTGCCTTTTGCTCACCCACACATAGAGCCCCCAAATAGTTATTTGCTCCTTCTTCAAGCAGTTCCCCCTCAATAATAGTGCCGGGGGTAACCGTTCGCACTATAGCCCGCTTTACAATCCCTTTTGCCAACTTCGGGTCTTCTATCTGTTCACATATCGTCACCGTTTTCCCTGCTTTTATGAGCCGTGCAAGGTAATGGTTCACCGCACGAACCGGCACACCACACATCGGAACTTTCCCTTCTCTACTCTCACCATCCCTCGAAGTCAGGGCAATCCCTAAAATTTGTGATGCCTCAAAAGCATCATCAAAAAACATCTCGTAAAAATCACCCATGTGAAAAAGCAATAACGAATCGCCACACTCCGCTTTAGCACGCAAATATTGCCTCAGCATGGGTGTAGCACGCTCCGGCACAATATCGGTGATTTTTAACCAATTATCCTTTTCTTTACTTTCCATAATATAGTTTTCTTATAAAGTATATGCCCAACTTAAACTTTGCGTAGTGGATGTTCAATAGAATAATATTAGTATATAGTGTATTTTATCATGTTAAGTTAAACTGTTATCATACAATAAGATTATAAACTTATGGAAGTCGAGGATTCTCTTAAAGAGCAAGAGCTTATCCCCATAATAAAACTTTTCTTGCCTGTCGCAAAGTATAAAGGTGGAGTCCTTTTTAAAAACTGGGCAAAACAGGATTCTGCACCCGTATTTACACATGCGGGCAAATATCGTACCTGGGGCTGGACAGAATGGACACGCGGGTTTCTTTTCGGAATGCCCGTACTTTTATCCGAAATGACAGGAGACTTCTCCCTACTCGATAATATTCGAATGTATATTCATAAATTAGACTCTTACCTGACTCACACAGGCGTGCATGACCACGGTTTTAATATTTATTCTTCGTATGGACACCTCTGGAGAATGGGTTCGCAGAAAATATATCCATGCACTTCGGAGGAATTAGCATGCTATCAGTTAGCCCTTCGTGTTTCCGGTGCAGTCCAAGCACACCGCTGGACAAAGATTGAAGATGGAACGGGATTTATCCATTCATTTAATGGTGCCCACTCCTTGTTCGTAGATACTATCCGCACCTGTCGCGTCCTGGAACTGGCATGGATGTTAGGCCAAGTATTAAAAACAGAAGGGGATGAAGAAGTTTCACTTCTGGAACGGGCAATTCAACATATTCGAAATACAATAAGATACAACATCTATTTTGGAAATGGGCGGGATATTTATGACGTCCGCGGTCGGGTCGCCCATGAATCTCTATTCAATGTAAAAAACGGCAAATTCCGCTGTGCCTCCACTCAGCAGGGATATTCCCCGTTTAGCACATGGACACGCGGTCTCGCTTGGGCAATGTTAGGATGTGCAGAACAATTAGAATTTTTTTCTGCTCTCCCCAAACATCTATGGGAAAAATATACAAAGGAGATGGACTGGTTAGATTTATTAAAACAATCTGCTATGGCTACCTCCGATTTTTACATCGAACATACAACAAAAGATGGCATCCCTTTCTGGGATACAGGAGCACCCGGATTATCTTATATTGGTAAATATCAGCAACTCCCTGCCGACCCCTACAACGACATAGAACCATTAGACAGCTCTTCTGCGGTCATATCTGCACAGGCACTTCTGCGCTTAGGCGCTTACCTCGGAAAAGAAACCGAAGGTAAAAAATATTATCAAGCAGGATTAACCACAACAAAGACAATTCTGATGAAAAACTTTCTATCCATCGATACGAATCATGAAGGCTTACTACTGCACGCAGTTTATCATCGTCCCAATGGCTGGGATTACATTCCCCCCGGGCGAAACATACCTTGTGGTGAATCCTGTCTTTGGGGCGATTATCATCTCTTAGAATTATTACTTTGGATATGGCAATCCAATCAAGGGATTCCACCCTGGAACTTTTTCGCAAATCAACAATTGACAAATGTTAATGGATAAACAAGATGTATATTTTAACCGAAGGGACAGAGGCACAATTTATCTGGGGACAATGGACTGTTCCGGTAGTTATTAGCGAAATGGGAAATGATTGGGTCTCTTTACGCTATCCTTTAGAAGAACCCATCGGACCCGGTATTTATATAGATTTGCAAGTCCAATACGATTTGTTCAAAATGACTTACTACTATTTCACACTGAATATCCCCCGTCAATTCAACGACATCCTATTCCTGCGCCGTGCTGCAAGCCGAACCTACATAGAGAGACGACAGGCGTGGCGCGTTATTGCAAATGAGCCCGTTCGGATGGAATACGGTGAAAACCGCATAGCCTTTGAAGCCACCTTATTGGATATTAGTAGCACAGGGGCTTACTTCGCTGTGGAACATCTGCTCCCTTTATCAAATCCCCTGCGAATCTACCTGCCCATGAATGGACAAATATACATGTTTAACGGGGTTATTGTGCGTAAGATCCCGCCCGTTCCAAGATTAGGTATCCCTCTACGAATGGGTGTGCGTTTTGTAAATAACCCCATTGAACTGCGAAATAAACTGGTGTATTACTTATGGTCACGCATCCGGGAAATCTATCGCGACCAAATTAAAGACCTCTATCCTGGCATCACGAAACGCCCCAAAAAAAAATTTCAAAAATTGTCTAACTCTATAAACGATAATCCTGAAAACAAAAATAATGAGCCTTAATAAAAGGAGACTTTCCAATGGACAATATCCGTATAGGCATTATTATGAATGGCGTTACGGGACGGATGGGAAAAAATCAACATTTAGAACGCTCCTTGATGAGTTTAATACAGGAAGGAGGTCTCACAACAAAAGAAGGTAAAAAAATAATCCCCGAAATTATCCTTGTAGGTAGAAACTCACAAAAACTTGCGGAACTTTCTGCTCAACATTCCGGTCTCCCATGGTCAACCGATTTGGATAATGTCTTGTCCGACCCAAAATATACCCTCTATTTCGATGCACAAACCACAGGTCTACGATATACCTCCGTAAAAAAAGCAATCCTCGCCGGAAAACATATCTATTGCGAAAAACCTTCTGCCTCCAATCTCACTCAAGCATTGGAAATATATAAACTTGCAGAAGAAAAAAAGGTAAAGCATGGAGTTGTGCAAGATAAATTGTGGCTACCCGGAATATTAAAACTATCCCAACTTATCCAACAAAACTTTTTTGGAAGAATTCACGAAGTCCGCGGTGAATTTGGCTACTGGGTATTCACAGGAGAATGTGAGCCTGCCCAGCGTCCTTCATGGAATTATAAAAAATCCGAAGGAGGTGGAATCATTCAAGATATGGTCTGCCATTGGCGTTATCTTATAGATAACCTTTTCGGAACCATTACCGATGTGAATTGCATGGCAATGACCCATATCCCACAACGATGGGACGAAATGAGAAAACCGTATATATGTGATGTAGAAGACGCAACCTATACGACTTTTCTCACAGAAAAAGGCATTCTATGTCACTTTAACTCATCATGGTGCACACGCGTCCGTAGAGACGATTTACTCACAGTACAGGTAGATGGCATCCGCGGGTCTGCTGTCGCAGGTTTAAGAGAATGCTATATCCAACCCGCAGAAAGCACCCCCAAACCTGTCTGGAACCCCGACATACCCCAACCTATCAATTTTTACGAAGGGTGGATGAAAATTCCAGATAGAAAAACCTATGAAAATGCTTTCAAAGAACAATGGAAACTATTCCTTCTTCATATTGTAGAAAACACCCCATTCCCATGGAACCTATTGGAAGGTGCAAAAGGCGTGCAATTAGCTGAACTTGCATACCAGAGCTGGCACGAACGACGTTGGCTCAAAGTCCCACCCCTATAATATAAAAGAGAGTTTTCCCTCAAAATTAAATGAAGTAAAGGATAAATTATGTATAGGGGTGGTACATTAGGAATTAGAAATTGAAAAAAGGAAGAAAGAAAAGAATTAAAGACTCGGGTAAACTATACCCAGTCAATAGAGGCTTTAATAAGATTGCCTTCTGTTTTAGAAACCATCTCGAAGGCAGTCTGGGTTTGTTCAGGACGAAAATGGTGGGTCAATATAAGGTCAAATTGAATTTTTCCTTGTTCGATTAATTTTATGGTTGATGGAAAATTATATCGGAAGCGTCTACACCATTGAAGTTTCAGTTCGCGTCGTCGGGCAATACTAATGGGAATACGGTCATAATCTTCACCGGAAATACCTACAAGTATGGAACGGCTTGCTGGACGTGTGCCTTGACAGGCAATAATAATACCTTCTGAGCGATTTGTGCAATCGAAAGTAACATCAAAGCCACGACTTCCCGTTATTTGCTTAATCCACGATATACTTTCTTCAATGCTATTTTGTATGGAAGCGGTAAAAGTTTGATGAACACCTAATTTTTGGGCAACATCGGTGCGATGCGGAATTAAATCGATACCTGCGACAAGGGAAGCACCACAATTAAGTAAAAATTGTGCAGTTAAAAGACCAATAGAACCTAATCCTACAATAAGAGCCGTCTCCCCGGGACAAAGGGAGGCTAACTCTACCGCATGGAGTGCCACTGCAGTAGGTTCTACCATAGAAGCAATATCCGCAGGCATAAATTGTGGGACAGGAAAACAATATTCTGCTGGCACCGCTATATACTCGGATAGAGCACCATCACAGCCCGGTCCGCCCAAAAAACGCATATTCGTGCACACATTATAATGCCCCGTTTTACAGAACTCACATGTTCCACAAGCAAATCCTGGCTCTACTGCAACCCGTTTTCCTAAAAGATGTTTATATTTTCCCTCCCGCGTGTCGCATACAATTCCTGAAAACTCGTGTCCTAATACGAGAGGTGGAATTACCACCTGGTCACCAATTTTCCCCTCAAGATAATAATGAATATCCGAACCACAAACGCCGACCGATTCCACTTGAATGAGGACTTCCCCCGATTTTATCTCCGGTTTAGGTCTTTCGATAATTTCTATTCGACGCGGTCCAAGCCAGCATGCACATTTCATTTTTTTACTTTGTTATTCCTTTTATCTAATAACATTTAAAATAGTTTCAGCTCGTTCTGCAATATTAACTATATGGTCACTGACGCGTTCTAAATGTCCTAATGCATCTAAGAATACCACCCCTGCCTTCACAGAACACTCACCCTTGTCAAGGCGGTGCACATGATTTTCTGTAAACTCATAGATAAGTTCCTGTATTTTTCCACCCATAAAAATGGACTTATTGGATGCATCTAAATCATGCTTTTCAAATGTCTGGAATAGATACTCCAATTGAGTATTTAGGTTCCGTTGTATTTCACGAATTTCATGCAAAGCAGAAGGGGTTAAAGCAAGTTCATTACCTTTTAACAATTTATGTAATTCAATAAACGATTCTGCATGGTCACCCAATCGTTCCGCATCATTAACTGCATGGATTAACGCGGGAATTAATTTTGATTCAGCAGGTTCCAATTCTTTGCGGGATAGTTCTACGAGATATTCTGTAATATCATGTTGTAAGCGGTCAATAAGCTGTTCCCTCTCTTGAATCCGTTCGATAAGACCCTCATTCCCATCACAGAATAAATCGCAGGCATCGTTTAACGAATTTTGTCCTTTACGAATCATATAAGTAACTTCTTTTACCGCTTGTTCTAATGCTATCAGTGGAGAACTAAGTAGTTTCGGCTCCAAATATTCAAGTACAGTTTCCCGATCTTCCCGTGTTGCAGGAATAATAAGCATGCAAAGTTTTGCATGTAAACTAACAAAGGGGAGGAAAAGAAAAGCATTTATAATATTGAAGAAACTGTGAGCATTTGCTGCATGACGCACGATATTTTCCGGATGCTCTGAAAAAACATTTCCCGGCGTAATCCAATCAACAAAACCTAAAAATAACGGTTGATGATTCCACAAGGGGATAAAGAAAAGAACAAACATAACTAATGTCCCAGTTACATTGAAAAAGGTATGTGCTAATGCGGCTCGTTTTGCATTTCGATTAGCGGAAAGAGCGGCTAAATTGGCAGTAATCGTTGTCCCGATGTTATCACCTAATATGATAGGGACTGCTGTGTAGAAATTAATGAGCCCCTGAGCACATAACGCTTGGGTAAGACCTACAGTAGCACTACTGGATTGGATAACACATGTGGCAATAGTCCCCACCAGGATACACATTAATGTAGGTGTAAGAGGCATCACCCCGTTCGCATCCGGAGAACAATCAAACTTATGGAACCACTGTATAAATTCAGGACTGTATCGCAACGGTCTTAATACATCCGACATGATGTTTAAACCTAAGAATAGTAAACCAAAACCGAGTATTGCCTGCCCAAATGCTCTTGCTTTCACATTCTTTGGAATCCAAATCATAAGAAAACCAATCGTTATGGCAGGTAATGCTAAATTCTCCAACCGGAAAGCAATCAATTGGGCGGTAACAGTTGTACCAATATTGGCACCGTAAATAACGCCAATGGATTGTTTGAGAGAGATAAGTCCTGCATTCACAAAACCGACCGTCATAACCGTTGTTGCAGAAGAAGATTGCACAAGGGCTGTGGCAATCGTTCCAGCTATAAGTGCTGCAACTCGGTTCTGTGTCATAAACTGTAATATGGCTTTTAATTTACGGTCTGCTGCTAACTGTATCCCTGAGGACATCTGCGTCATACCGTATATAAATACCGCTAACCCCCCTAACAGAGTAATTAATAATCCCCACTTATTCATCCCCATCACTTTAAATTCTAAAGAACGAGCATCAAATCGGTCGCGGGGTGTAATATTGGGGCGTGTATCACGAATTTCAATAGATGCATAATTCAAACCCGTGTCGGTGCCTAACTTCCAGGAAGTAACCGCTTTTCCCTCTTTGTTTGTAACCATATAGGAATTTTTCATCGAAGCACCTTTGGAAGGCCCTTCTGCTCGGAAAAACACCTCAACTCCCTGAGCAGGTGTTCCATCACTATTTATCAACCGCACACCAAAAGAATCTACAATGCCACCCGCAACAGTTTCCTTTGTAGATAAAATTTCTTCTACACCTCCAATAGCTCGCAATCGAACAGGTTTTACATCAGGAAAATCAGGCAAACCTACTTCTACCCATATATCTCCGCACCAGTTCCCTAATTTCAATTTAGCACTGGCAGAACCCCCTGCATCGGTAATTACCTCTTCTTTATCTGCATTGGTCTTTACAAAAACAGCACCTGTATCAGGATTAACTACTTTGAACAAAACACGTACACCCCCAACACCGGAACGGCTTCCCTGTCCCCCTAACATGCCCTTCTGAATAGCACTTTCCACTGTTACACGGAAAGGTTTCGACAATTCTTCGCCATGTAATCCTGTTTGATGATTTCCACTCGCATATTCATCCGGAATGACACGTTCCGGGACTAACGAACCCGACTCACATCCTGTTAGAAAGAAGGAAAAAAGAAATAAAGGAAAAATAAAGGCAAGGAATACAGGGAAAGTATTTCTCAGACACATAAAAAGCTCCCGATTTAAACATTATCGAGCAGAAAAAAATCCAACCGCATCCCACACGGAAGACATTTCTACTCTCATTTCCCAAGGACATAAGGTTTTCTATCACCTATACCTTCCCATCTTCTATTTTAAAACAATTGGGAGAGAGTAGTCAATTTTTTCGTCTCTGATTAGGATAAATGTGAAAAAAAAATAAAGCCCTCTGTTTGGGTCAGAAGGCTTTATACCATAGGGTCAAGCAATGAGTATTTTTTAAGGTTATCTCTTACAGATGTCTTTTATCCGCCTGTTTTGTGCTAATAAGAAACAAGATAGAATTGCAATAATAAACAAGTCACTTATATTTAAACTCCTTGAATGAGAACTTTCACCACAAGATACGATAAATTGTCTCTTAGCTCCTTTACTCAATACCAATACAATTTCAGAGCCCTTATCCACCTCAGCACCTGTAGTAGGTTCCGTGCGAATAACACTCCCTTTCGGCACATCTTTACTGTATTCTTCTTCTCTACCTGCACTTATACGCATAATTTGCATCACCCTGAATACCTCCACAGGATACACATAACTGTCTATCATGTAGAATTACAGAAATAGGGTCTGTGTGACTTTGGATAACCTTGTATAAGCGAACTCTGTTCCCAGCGCCATCATCGGGAACTAAATGCAAGGGACCGCAGTTGTTTAACAAATTCTATTGACTACCTGCCCTTTAACCGAAATCCAGGGAGATGAACACTATCTACTTCCCGCCGACTTCACGGACGGTAAATTGCATATTAATTATTTTCCCTTCACGAAATACTTTCATTTCCACCGGGTCACCAATAAATAAATCCCAATTGATAAAATCTACATCAAGTGGGTCTTCGACAGGTTGCTTGTTTATTTCGACAACTACATCGCCGGGACGCAATCCCGCCTGGTATGCAGGACTTTCTTTCAGTATCCGTGTAACAAATACACCTTTATCCACTTGAATACCCAACTCACGCAAAAGTCGAGCATCAATAGAATCCAGCGATTCTGCTTTAAATCCGAACCATGGGTCTCTCCGTTTACCAAATTTTATAATTTCCTCTGCTACGCGACGGGCACGATTGATAGGGATAGCAAAACTCAATCCTTGGTACCCCCCTGTTTTAGAAAAAATCATGGTATTAATACCTATAACCTCACCTTTGCTATTGACCAGTGGACCTCCACTGTTCCCCGGATTGATTGCGGCATCCGTTTGTATTAAATCCTGATACAATCGCGTATCACCCGAAGCACTTCGGCTCACCTTCCGATGCACCGCAGATACAACACCAACACTCACCGTAGGACGCGGGTCTTTCATCAAAGACCCAAATGGATTTCCTATTGCTATGACCCACTCACCAATATAAAGGTTCTCCGAGTCGCCCAAAGAAATATAGGGAAAATCCTTTCCATTGGCTTTTAATACCGCAATGTCTGTACGAGGGTCTGCTCCAATAAATTCTACATCCAATTTTTCGCCACTGGAAAGAGTAACAGAAGTTATTTTACTGGCATTCTCTAATACATGATAATTTGTCAAAATATATCCTGCTGGATGGAATATAAACCCACTCCCTATTGAACTAATTTGCTGGCGACGAATAGGAAAACCAAATAATTCAAAGAAGGGGTCTAAATCATTTGCCTGATATTCAACTACATTTATCGTCACTACAGCGGGCGAGGCTTTCTCTACCGCTGTTACAATCGCATTGCGTCGAGAATTGGATATACTATCCTGAGCAAATCCCAGTATGGCAGGAATAGTTAAAAGTAAAAACAATGTTATAATAGTGAACAGACATTTTTTATCCATAAATAAAATCCTTAGTTTATGTTAATGTAATTATTATTTTACTATAAATCCCTATAATCAATTTTATCTCTCTTGTTTTTTAATTAAGGAGATGTTAAATCATGATAAAGATAATAGTAAATGACGAAGAAAAAAATCTTTCTGATAATGCTTCTATAGAAACATTATTGAAAGAAATGGATCTGGATAGAAAAACGATGGTCGTAGTTGTGAATGATGAAATAATTGAACATACTCAGTATGAAAATACAATTCTACATGAGGGTGACCGTGTGGAATTAGTCCGTATTGTCGGAGGAGGATAATATGACCTATAGCGAACGAATGAAAAAATTTCATGAGACGGACTTATATGTTGTTATTACAGAAAAAATGTGCAAAGGGAGACCTTCTACATTTGTACTTGAAGAATGCTTAAAAGCAGGGGTGTGTTTAGTGCAATTTCGTGAAAAGGAAGGCGAAGATAAGAACAAATACAACAGAGCGAAACAGTTCCGTAAAATTACAAATGATTATGGTGCATTGCTTATTATTGACGACCGCTTAGATCTTGCTTTAATGGTAGATGCAGATGGTGTTCATTTAGGGCAGGGCGATGTACCCATATATGAAGCAAGAAGAATAGCACCCGATTTGATTATCGGTGCTTCTACCCATAATTTGGAACAGGCTCTACGGGCACAGGAAGAAGGAGCAAGTTATGTAAATATCGGTCCCCTTTTCCCCACACAAACAAAAACAACTTCCGTTTTACCGTTAGGTGTAGAAACATTGGAAAAAATCACCCCTCATTTAAAAATTCCTTTCACCTGTATGGGAGGAATTAAATTAGATAACCTTGATGAAGTCCTTACCCGCGGAGCAAGACACATCGCCGTCGTAACCGCTGTAACCGAAGCAAATAATATACAACTTTCCGTCAAACAGTTAAGAGAAAAGATTCTATCATATAGATAAATGTAAATTAACAAAATAGAAAAGAGCCAAGAAAGATACAGACAAAGGGGATGAGATGTATAAAAAAGAGGTGATACAATAAATAAAGAATTAAGGATGATTCTATTTAGTAAATTAAAGAAAATTTTTTGGGAACGAAAATAGAAAATTTCCCATAAATAATTATAAGTCCAAAAAAATTAAATCGGGTTTAGGCGTATGAATAGCCAAAAGAAACTTTCCATTCTTTTTGTTTATGTTTGTATATTAATTTCTCTCCTCGGTTGCACACGAACACGAATCCCTCTAACAAAGATAGAGGTTCCTATGGTAGCAGTCCCTCTTCCGGAATTACCCATCCCTTTACCTAAAATACCATTACTTATGAGTGGTGAGGGTGATTATCGGCTTTTACCATGGAAAAAAGCATATTATCGGCTTTGTGACCAGATGGAACGGGAATATCCTTATACAGAGTGGAAAAATATAAACTGGGATAATCTGCGAGAGCAAATTTCAAAAAAAGTAGAACAAGCAAAAGATAAAAAAGACCGCGATGCCTACTACCTCGCCTTGCGTGAGTTCATGTATTCCTTCCCCGATGCCAATGTGCGCATAGAGATGAATGAAACCCTTCGTGAATCTGCGGTCGGTGGTGGTTACGGCTTTGCCATGACAAGGACAGAGGACGGACAGTATCTTGTATTCTACATACACCCGGAAAGTTCCGCAGATAAAGCAGGCATGAAAATCGGGGCAAAACTTCTGCAATGGAATCATATCCCCATCGAACAGGCTATACAGGCAGTCCCTATTCTCTGGGCAGATACGCCCCCTGCAACACATGAAGGAAAGACCTACGAACAATGCAAACTTTTAGGTAGAGCACCGATAGGAACAGAAGTTGAAGTCTCTTTCATAAATCCATCGGAAGCAAATCCAATAGTTACAAAATTAACTGCTGAAAAAGATGATTACGCCACATTAAAAACACCCTTCTGGAACAAAGTCAGTATAGGTCCAATGGATAGCCCCTTCCAAAAGAAAAAATTAGAAGACAACTATGGATATGTTCGTATTCTTTTCTTCTCGCCCAGTATCAATACTCCCTTCCCGGCTCAAGCGTTCCAGAAAATAATTAGCGATTTTATTCGTGAGGGTGTCCCCGGTCTTATCATGGACCTGCGCGGGAATACAGGCGGTGACCCGGAGTTAATACCGCGATATGCAGGATATTTTGTTGAAGAGGAAACATTCCTTCAGGACCTTGCGTTTTATAGTAAGAAAGAAAAAGGATTTAAAGTAAGTCCTGGAGATAGGCAGGTCGTTAAACCGTTCCCATTACAGTATCGTGGGGATGTGGTTGTTCTTGTGGACTATGGAACAGCAGGCAGTGCAGAAGGTTTTGTTTCAGTATTAAGTAAGAAGAAAAATATCCATATCATTGGAATATCGAATACAAGGGGTGCAATGGGTGTTCCCGGTGGTGATGTGCGGATGCCCAATGGGATAACCGTTTCCTATCCTGTGGCTCGTTCGTTAGATAAAGATGGGAATATCCAGATTGAAGGCAATGCACAGGGTGAAGGGGGAATTATTCCTACTGTCAAAATCCCCATCAATGCAGAAAATATCCAAAAAATCTTTGTAGATGGGAAAGATATTGTTTTAGAGAAGGCAATTGAGTGTCTAAAGGGCGATTCCTAAAATTTGTTTCTATCGAACAAATCCGACATGTCGGATTTGTTTCACCTATCCGACCACAAACTTAAAAAAACACACACTAATGTAAAATATAATATAGAGAGCGATTATAGGACCTGTTATACCTAATTGATATAAACATCGTTATGTTTGTTTCGTTATAATTATCTCTCTTTTCTTACCAATATTTTTCAAATTAGGGCTAACATATTTATTTCATAAAGAAGAAAGGAATAACCTATCCTAAATATATATGGAAAAAGACATTTAGAAGCATTACTGCGAATAGTTGATTATTATCTTTTACGAATTAACAGGCAAAAAAGATTATGTCGCATCATATGCTCAGTATACACTCATAATTCGATTAGGAAAAGAAGGTTCCGACCATCCCAATTCCCAAGAATTAGCCCAACAAGCGAGCAGGCATGAAAAAACCCCCTGCATCGTATCTGGAATCTCGGGTAACGGCTTCCAAACGATGAAGTAAAAGAAGCGGAAGACCTCAATTTCTGAAACTATTAAACTGTACTTACACAAATGAGAAACAAAACTAAATTTAAAAAAAAAGTAAAATATTAAGTATAATTTTTTTTCTCTATAAAAATACTTTACAATAGTAGAAACCTAAAAACAGGAGATGGTTTATGAGCATTAAACAAGAAAAACCTTTTTCTACGCGTCGTGAATTTTTAAAATCGGCTGGTGTCATGACTGCTGTGGCTGGTTCAGCAACAGTGCAAAAAGCATGGGGAGCCAACGAAAAACTGGCTCTATTCGGTGGACAACCCGCAGTCACTATCAATCAAGATGACTCTGCCCGCTGGCCTCGCTATGGCCAGGCGGAGGAAGAGGCCGTTCTGGAGTTAGTCCGAAAACCTTCTTACAATCCAATCGACAAATTAGAAGAAGACTGGAAGAATTACATGCAAGTACCTTATGTGAAAGCACATTTTAACGGAACAAGTGCGCTTCTGTCTATGTTCTTTGCTCTCAATTTGCCACCGGGAAGTGAAATTATGGTTCCATCCTACACTTTCTTTGCAACGATTCTACCCATGCGGTTATTTGGGCTGGTCCCCGTCTTTGTAGACATCAACCCAAAAACATTGAATTTTGATCTAAACGATGCAAAAAAGCGACTCACTCCTAATACAAAAGCAGTTTTACCTGTACACTGGATTGGTTTACCTGCTGATATGGACGAAATAAACGACTGGGCGAAAGAAAAAGGACTGATTGTTCTTGAAGATTGTGCACATGCCCACGGTGCCAGACTAAAAGGAAAACTCATGGGCACATGGAGTCGAATGGCAATTTTCAGTTATCAAATGAGTAAACCCTTACCTGCCATCGAAGGCGGTATGGGTATATATCAAAATGCAGAGGATTGGGGAAGAGCGGTTGCTTTGGGTGATTACAAAGTGACAAACCTTCCCAATGATAATCCCTATGCCAAATACGTCGGCTCAGGCTTAGGTGTAAAATTACGCATGCATCCGATGGCAGCCGCATTAGCTCGTTGCCAATTGGTAGGATTAGAAGAAAGGAACAATGCAGGTGTTCGTCAGATACGAAAACTTAATGACCCGTTATTAGAATTAGAAGGACTTTCCGAGCAGACCAGTGGCCGAAAAGATGTACAAAGACTCTATTATCAGTGGAATATGCTCTTTGTAGATGAAAAGAAAACAGGTGTTCCAAGAAACCGTCTCGTCGAAGCATTAAGAGCAGAAGGTGTGCGTGCGGATGGGGTCCATTATACTCTTCAACATGAATTACCCGTATATGCGGAAGATGAATGGTGGCACCACAAGCCTGTCATTCCTGAATTACCGGGCTCTAAACAAGCAAACGATACAAACATTGCTCTACCTTACTTCACCACAGAAGTCCCTGAACTGGTTGAGCAATATATAAAAGCATTTCAGAAAGTCTGGGCTCATCGCAAAGAATTGGTGTAAGATTATAAAAGGACGCATATAAAATCTTAAATGACAATAAAATGCAGGGATTCAAAATATTAGTCCCTGCATTTTTCATAAATTCATCTATCCTTAAAAAAACTTACTTGATTATATCTAAAATATAACTCTTCCCGTAATAGTTGAACAAAAATAAAGATGCATTCGCCATATCTACCAGGCTACGAACTACTTCAAAGTTTTGTTCTGCTAATGTAAGGCTCAGGATATTCTCCCGTTCGGGTAAATCATTTAACTCAACCGATGGGTCATTTACAAAACGGTCAGGCAGGACTTTGCTGATAAGTTGGTCTAAAGGTCTCGACCAATTATGTGACCGTAAGGCAAGACATTTTCGGGGCAAATCGTCACTATATTCAGGTATCTTTCCTTCATATAAAGGACAGCCAAAAGCAAATCCAAATTTATTGATATTATTACTATTATTATATTTATACCTTTCGAGTATGTAGAATGGGTCTTCTCCATCACGAACTGCATTTAAATAAAGTGTGCCCATCAGGGTTTCTATTGCTAAATGACGATTTGAGGACAATTGGACCGCATTATTTTTTGGAGTTGACCACCCCAAAATATCGAGGAAGTATATCCATAACATTCTCAAAGTGGAGTAGCCGGGCAGGGCGGTTGTGTGATAAGGCATAGATAAATCACCTAAATAATGCAAGCCCCATCCCATAAATCGCCAACCCCAGTAATCATGTCCTGTTGCAAAAGCAAGTTTTGATAATTCTTTGTATAAGTATATCCGATATTCAACATACGACTGCTTCAAGAACGAAGCAAAAAAGGTTATTATTGGATTCTCATGATAAAAACCCATGTGGAAAGGTGCTTGTGACCCAAAATCAAGGTTCGGATTGCCAAATGGTTGAACACCAAACCCGTAAATAGCTCCAAATTCCGTTTGATTATCTGAAAACAGTCCTGTATCCATGCCATAATCAGGTTCATTAACAGCAGAAGCAACGATATTTATGGGGGATACTGTTTCTCCATTATTCAATTTCACAAAACAAAACACCTCAAACTCTTTTGTATTATTTAAGATACAAACATCTTTTACATCTAACAAGGGTTTCCCTTCGGGTGGATTACTGGCGAAACCAACATAATAAAGGGGTGTTTTTGTATTCGGATTAATTCGGATAGCATTGAAAAATCGAGTTCTGATTTCTGTTGTATCGTTTGTAGGAGAAAATAATAAATCAGGTGGACAGGGTGCATACATAGTTATATTTTTCTTTGCCCAATTTTCTATATTTGTAAGTGCCTGTGCTATGTTCTGTCCCTCAGCGATGAGAAACTGTTCTAATGGCTCCGCTGGAACGGGGCTCGCATCTTTCACTTCAGGCATTGTTTCCACAACCAGTTTAGTAAAAATGGGATGGTGCTGCCATGGGTAGACCGCATTGGAAATAGAAATTAAAAAAAACAAAATAATAGCAACGCGTTTGACCACAGGTTTATAATTCATAAAAGTACTCCTTATAGTTACAATTGTACTTTACTAATTTTTATATAATATACCATGTTTCACATGGAACATTTTTCACTAAATTATTGAAATTTAATTGATATATAGCAAATAGAACCTGTTTCTTGTCTACTCCAATGTTTCACATGGAACATTTTTTTAAATTATTAAAAAGCAATAACTTAAATTAACCTTTCAGCCCTGTTAGAGTAATACCCTGTATAAACTGTCGTTGTGCAAAGAAAAATAATGCTATCACCGGTATCGTCATCAATACAGCAGCCGACATCATAAGTTCAAACCGTGCTAACCATATCATTAAAGCATGTAAAGCAAATAAACCTAAACTTAATGGATATTTCTCCTGGTCTGTTAAGAATATCAGCGGACCCATAAAGTCGTTCCATACCCAAAGGAAGGTAAAAATTGCCACCGTTGCCAAAGCAGGCTTGATTAGCGGAAGTATTATATGCCGATATATCCGCAAATATCCGCAACCATCAATCAAGGCACTGTCTTCTAAGTCTTTCGGAATACTCAACATAAATTGCCTTAACAAAAAGATGAAAAACGCATTCCCAAAAAACGAACCTGCCCATAAGGGAACAAGGGTATTATACAATCCTAAACTTTTCCATATAAGAAATTGAGGAACCAGCGTTACCTGTGCTGGTATCATCAGTGTAGCTAAAATCAAAATAAAATAATAATCCCGACCGGGCCAGCGAAGACGGGCAAAAGCATATGCTACAAATGATGCAGAAAAAACCTGACCTATAATGTTCATCAATACTAAAAATAAACTATTATATGTATATTTTACAAGTGGAACTTCTCGCAATACCTCCCGATAATTGCCCCATGCTTTTCTTGCAAGAACTACTGGATAAGAAGTCTTCCTGATTTCCAATCGAAGCCTTAACTTATCCTTGGGCGTCTCGGAACTATTTCCTACCTCCTTTACAGTATACCAACTTTTCATCATGATACTTTTATCTTCATGACTATATACCTGCCAAAAACAATCCTGCCACTGATTATATTGTAAATATATAGGCTCTATGGATTTAAATCGCTTCCCTCCTACATCAATGGTCGCATGAATACTATACCAGGACTTATCCCCATGAAGACTCAAACGCAACCGTTTAAATTCTTCGGCAGTTACATTGCAATTCGCTATGGTCTCAATAATAAAATGGTCACCTTTGGAAAAATCATAATGCACCTCTATCCCTTTTCGGCTGAAATAATCCAATCGGGGAACGAACCTGGCACAATCTCCCTCCAACCTCCATTTTAATGTTTCCGCATCCCCTATTTTAACTAATTCCGCATCCCACGTTTTTAATATTAGTTCCCCCAAAGACACCCTGCGATAAACCGCATCAAAAGCATTAATTACAACTTCATTGTGTATTTCTGCTTCTATCCACTCTGAAAAAGAATCTAATCCCGCAGACCATAATTCCTTTGGCATACGTCTGAAAAAACTGCCTAAAATAAAATCGATCAGGTAAGGTTCTTCTACTTGAGATTGAATAAAATCGGGAAGTTTCTCTTTCATAATTAATAATTTGCTTTGTACGGTTTCTCTCCCTTTTGACAAATAGATTTCCCATTTTTCATCATCAATATCCACAGGTTTTATAGGTAATTCATTTGCATTGGCACCAAAATAGGGGGAAGTAATAACATTTGCAGGCATCGGCGGAAACCAACTGGGTGGGTATAATTCATCCGGCGACTTGAAACTTGTGCCTATGAGCCATACAAAAGGAGCAGAAAACATCACAGCACCCGTCAGTAAAATGACATGGTAACCTCCAAAACGAAGTACCTGCCATATCTTTTTCAAAGCATTACTGCTCCTGCTCATAATATACCCACTTTTTTGATAATCTCAATTGTAATATTGTCAAAAATAGAATAATCCCAAAAAGGACCCATGCCAACGCTGATGCATATCCCATTCGCAAGTATTGAAAACCATTATTGAATAGATAATATGCATAAAATAAGGTGGAATCCACAGGACCTCCCTGAGTCATAATGAATGCCTGAGTAAAAATCTGGAAAGTTGCAATAAAGCCCATTATTAGATTAAATAAAATATACGGACTTAACATAGGTAGTGTTATATAGAAAAACTTGCGGAAAACTCCCGCACCATCTATCTCCGCCGCTTCATACAATTGCACGGGTATCGTTTTTAATCCCGCCAACCAGATTATCATGCTCCCCCCCGCAGACCATACACTCATGATTATCAAAGCAGGCTTTGACCATTTTGGGTCCTGTAACCAATTGGGTCCTGTAGTTCCCAACTGATTTAGAATAGCGTTCATCATACCTTCCTGCGGATTGAATATCCAGAGCCAGAGAATAGAGGCAGCAACGCCCGGCATAATAGCGGGAAGATAAAATAAAGTCCGATAGGTTGCCATACCTCGCCATTCTCTTTGAAGAAGCAGGGCAATACCTAAACTTATTATCATCCCCAGAGGCACGCTCAATGTCATATATATCGTGTTCCATAAAGATTTATAAAATAACGGGTCATTTATCATAAAGCGATAATTCTCAAAACCAACCCATCTCGGCGGGGAAAGAACATCATAATTACAAAAACTCATAATCAGCGAGAATAATAAAGGACCTCCTCCAAATATCAAAAATCCTAAAAACCAGGGACTTGCAAAAAAATAACCCGCATAATATTCTTTCCGGAAATAACCTCTTGCTTTAGATTTTTTAAACAAAACATAAGTAATAATAATAAGAATAATAATTATTATAAAAATATATATAATTACCACAGGGGTCCACGAAATTTCTGGATGGGCAACGGGGTAATTTATCCTATCCAATTCTCGTTGGACTATGATGGTGCTTCGGTCTAATGCTTGTTTTGCGTTCTTCATGTAGTCTTCATCATATTTTTTATATATCCCCTCCCACATTGCCCGCACATGTTCGTTCCAGAGTAATTGTCCAACAGGTGTTACAGGACGGTATCGTGCTTCAGGCATCATTGCGATAAAAGTTTTCATTGCCTCCTTAAATGTATTTTCCACTGTGGGGTCGGAATATAAATAGTGGTCCATTATCCAATCGGTTAGGTCGCGACGAGCGCTCATTCTTGGAATGAAAATAGTCCCACTCCCTCGTACTTTCTCCGCCTCCGCATCATTGCGTATTCGAATAGCCCTTTTCGACATAAGATATTTGATAAATATCCATGCTTCCTCAGGATGGCGAGCACTTGCAGGGATTACATACGAAAAACCCCCTGTCCAGCCGACGCGTTGTTTCCCTTCGGGCGCAGGTGCAGGGACAACGCCAAAACGCATAGAACGGCGTGCATTGGCAATAGGTATCATAGCAAAATCGCCATCAATTTTCATGGCGACTTTCCCTGCCACAAATGGGTCGAGATCTCCGATAAGCATCGAAGACTGAAAGGCCATGACTTTTTCGGCACCGCCCATAACATCATATATTTCCGACATAAATGCAAGGGCTTCTACAATTTCTGTGCTATTGAGTGTGCAGGTCTTTCCGTCTGTGGTTATAAATTCGCCACCGTTCAACCAACCATAGATATATAGCCACGAATTCCCATAATTTGGAATAAAGCCAATTTGTTTTATATCCCCTTTAGCATCTTTTTCCGTCATGATGACCGCTGCTTTTTTCAGTTGCTCCCAGGTTCTCGGTGGACCTACCTTGTTAGGATTATTTGGGTCAACACAACCAATGGCTTTTAACTGTTCCGCATATTTTTCGAGCAAGTCTAAATTGTAATACAAGGCTCTATTATCTGTATCACAGGGTATTGCATAGAGTTTCCCTTGATACTGACTTTCCTGCCAGCATGGGGGGAAGAAATATTCTTCCTTTAATGTTAAGGGGTCATCGGGACGCTCTTTTAGGTCACGCTCATAAAATTCTTGCAGACACTTAAATGCCCCGCGTGATGCCCATTGTGCCACTGCAAATCGGTCAAAGAAAACTACATCCGGCGGGTCACCTCCTGCCACTGCACAGAGTAATCGTTGCGGGTCATCGGTTTTATTTAGTGATGCACTCTGTCCCATTACTACCTTTATTTTGGCTTTCCCATTCTCACCATTATAAATATACTCAAAATCTCGTACCGTTTCACTTGCAAAAAAATCTAATTCATTTCCCCAATAATACAGCCTTATAATTTCCTCCCCATATACAAGTCTAATACCTACTACATTAAATATAAATACTACCCATATATATTTACTTATACACCCCCAAGAATGACACGACACCGTTCCTATTTTTTTTCCTTGCATTTCATTTCCTGATGGCAAAGTTATGCCTCGTATTTTCTGTTGTTTCTTAGTTGTATATTAGGAAAAAGAAATTCAAAAATTCAACCACGCATATATCTTCAGCCTCTTTTAATTTATTTTAAATGTAGAAAAGAGTACCTTTCTCTGTATCGTAATTCGGGTATGCTACCTGTAGTCACATCTTTAGGCAACACACTTTAGGAACGGAGAATTTTAATGGCTTGCTGGAAAAAGAGTGATTGAAGGGGTTTTATTGCGAGTAGGGCTTTGCCGGGGGCTGTCTTCTCGAGAAGCGCCAATATGCGGGCAAAGGCTCGGTATGATAATTTTTCAGGATTTTCCATAACTAAATCAGAAAGGTTTCCTCGTTCAATAGCCCGTTGCACCATGCGGTCGAAAGCAGTTTCGGGGGGTAATACTCGTTGAGGACGGGGTTTCATAGTGATGGCTCCTGATTTACATACCGTAGCACATACCCCACAACCCAAGCATACTGTTTCATCTAATCGTGCTGTTTTTTGAGTAGGCATTCTCTCTGGGCGGGGTGAATTCTCCATATCAATAGCATTCACAGGACACACTTGCGAGCATTTTCCACACCCCTTACATTGCTCGTTGTTAACGGACATTATCCAGTTGGATGTCTTTATCGCGTGTTTAATATTGTAAGTGCGAATCGCATTCAATAGAGAACAACAGCACGAACAACAATTACATAAATAGGTAACCTGCTGTTGAACATTATCACCTATCTGAGCCAGGTGCTGAGATTTGCACTCTTCCACAATTTTCATCGCATCTTTAGCCGTGATTTTTTTGGAAATCTGCATCTGGAGCATCGCATCGGCACCACCATTGATGGAGATGCAAGTTTCTAACGGTGCGGAGCATGCCTTGCCTAAGTGGTGATTATTATGGCGACATGCACACAAGCCTAAACTTAGATTCGATGAGGTCTCTATAATTTTTGAAACGCGTTCCCAATCCAATATCTCTGTGCTGTTTTTTTCGGTAGGTTCTGATGGCAAGGCTTCCTCTCTAACAAATGTGCGAGCAAAAGGAAAATCTGTATCAAAAGCACTATATATAAAATCCTTGTTCTTTTTTATATATTGGTCAAAAAGTTTTGCTAATTCCGGTATAGGCAGATTATCGCGGACACGCATCATAACAAACTCAAATACACCCCCCAAAACAGGAGCCAAGGCAAAATATCGTTCATTTTTCACATTTACATCTACTACAAGTCCCCGAAGTGCTAAATTAGAAAGTTTGTCTTCCAGTGCAGTTGGGTCCATATTCAATCGTGTTGCAAGCGTTGTCAAAGACATGGGTCTTGTAGGTAATTGACGGGCAAGATGGGCTTCTTCCGGAGTAAACAAAATCTTTAATATTTCTGTTAATACCGGTGAAGGAGGAACCGTTGTCATAAAGTGGTCCATCTGCTGTTGAAGAAGACGATATTCTCTTTCCGAATTAACAACATGTCCCATCATCTAATCTCCAAAGTAAATATAAAAACTTCTTATTAAGTATAACTTATTTTTAAGACATAAAAACAAAAAATTTTTTATTATTTTCATCATATACTCCTATCAGCATCCTTCCGAAGTAAAATAGAGGCAAACCTACACGTTCGCTTTATAAAATCGATCAGATGCATAGATTTACCACAAAAATGTATAGAATAGACGCATAGGTCTAACCCCTACAAAAATTTTTAAATTTATTTTCCTAATTCCTGACCTTATCCCTTTTCCATCGGGGGTATTAGCCATACGGGCGAGGTTTTGAAATGTTTTTCTAACAACTATCTGGTTGGGTGAATAAATATGTGTGTTTTAACTTGCATAAGCGTAGAGGTATTAGCCATACGGGCAAGGTTTTGAAATGTTTTTCTAACAACTATCTGGTTGGGTGAATAAGTATGTGTGTTTTAACTTATACAATCGCAGAGGTATTAGCCATACGGGCGAGGTTTTGAAATGTTTTTCTAACGACTATCTGGTTGGATGAATAAGTATGTGTGTTTTAATTTGCATAAGCGTAGATGTATTAGCCATACGGGCGAGGATTGAATAAAACAATGCCCGCCTGGCTAAGGCTTTCTATCCCTTTTTCAGCAGGGCAATGAGATAAACAGCCATTTTGTAAGTATAAGAAAGCGTTTCAAGGATGCTGTTTTTGTTTCTATCCCTTTTTCAGCAGGGCAATG